>JBCQVH010000013.1:0-55455 GCA_047173185.1 Rikenellaceae bacterium | reverse complement strand
GATCTACACCCACCTAGATATCGACCATCTGCGCGACTGCGTTAAGGAGTCACTGCCATTATGATGATCCGTAAATTAATATAGTGAGCCGTGAACTTCGTCGAAGTCCACGGCTCACTATATTAAAAACCTTGCTTTAAGTCTACTCCTCGTCGTCGCTCTCCGCCATTGTTGTGTAGACGTTGTTGACATCCTCATCCTCCTCAAGGCGGTCAACCAACTTCTCAATATCCTCTCTCTGCTCAGCGGTAAGCTCCTTAGTATCAGTTGCAAAACGAACGCTCTCGCCCGAAACAATCTCGTAGCCGTTGTCATCCAACCAGTGCTGAACACTTCCGAAAGATTCGTAAGGTGCCTCAACAGCAATTACGTTATCCTCCATAACCTCAAACTCGTCAACACCCGTGTCGATCATCTCCAACTCCAACTCCTCGGGATCAACACCCTCAGCGATCTTGAACTTGAAGGCGCACTTGTGCTCAAACATGAAGGCAACACTTCCATTTGTTCCGAGGTTACCGCCACACTTGTTGAAGTGCATGCGCACATTTGCTACGGTGCGGTTGATGTTATCGGTGGCAGTCTCCACAAGGATTGCGATTCCGTGAGGACCATATCCCTCGTAAGTCACCTCCTTATAGTCGGCAGTATCCTTAGATGTCGCACGCTTGATGGCACGCTCCACATTCTCCTTAGGCATATTCTCAGCCTTAGCGTTCTGCATTAGCAGACGGAGGCGAGTATTAGAGCTAGGGTCTCCACCTCCAGCCTTAACTGCGATCTCGATCTCCTTACCTAGTTTGGTGAATACGCGAGCCATATTGCCCCAACGTTTCATTTTACGCGCCTTGCGGTATTCAAAAGCTCTTCCCATTATTGATTATCTCTATTATAATTTTTTTAGTTGACACAAAAGTAGAAAAAAAAGTGTTTCGGAGCAATTATATTGCTATATTTGTAGCATCAATTAAATAATTTTTTTTAAAGCGATGGAAATTACAGCTACACTCGACCACATCAACATCAATGTTCTCGACCTCAACCGCTCTATGGAGTTCTATGCCAAGGCTCTTGGACTTAAGGAGACTAGGCGCATCACTCCCGAAGATGGCTCATTTGAGATTGTCTACTTGGGTGATGGCAGGGCATCGGTTGTGTTGGAGTTGACATGGTTGCGCGACCGCACCGAGGCGTATGAGCTAGGCGACAACGAGACGCACATCTGCTACCGCGTGGCGGAGGATTACGACAAGGTGCGCGAATTTCACCGCTCAAATGGCTGGGTCTGTTACGAAAATACGGAGATGGGTCTCTACTTCATCAACGATCCCGATGACTACTGGATTGAGATCCTGCCGATGAATTTTTAGGCTAATAACTTTAGGTTAATAATATGGAGGAGATAAAGTTACTTGCACCCATAATCTTTATTATGGGCTCGCTCATGGCGGGGGCGATTCTCAAGGTTCTGCTCAAAAAGATAAATGTACCCTACACGGTGGGGCTTTTTGTCTTGGGCGTTCTCTTGGGGTATCTCAACCATGTTGGTCTGTGGAGCTCTCAGAGCATTGTTGCGGAGGCGTTATCCACAGCCCAAAATATTGACCCTGAGTTAATTATAAATCTATTTCTGCCGATTTTGATATTCTCGGCAGCCTACGACCTTGATACTCACGTCTTTAAACGAACGCTTACAAATGCGGTGATTCTTTCAGTACCAGGGATGGTGGTGGCGATGTTGTTGTCTGCGGCGTTGATGATGGGCATAGCTCACTTTGCCCCTGCATACAGCAGTTGGAACTGGACTTTTGCCCTGATGTTTGGAGCGTTAATCAGCGCGACAGATCCTGTGGCGGTGGTTGCACTGCTTAAGGAGTTGGGGGTGAGCAAGCGATTCTCGACACTCATAGATGGCGAGTCGATGTTGAATGATGGCACGGGTATCGTCCTCTTTATGTTGTTCTTCGCGCCATTCACCGCGGTGGTTTCGGGCGGAGATTCCCACCCAGTATGGGAGTTTTTGGTGGTGGTCTTTGGAGGGTTGCTTATCGGATATATCTTTGCGCAGGCGTACCTGTGGTATGTGAAACTTAAGGGCGTCAAGGGGGATTCGCTATTGCAGACAAGCATGATGATCCTCCTCTCGTATGTCACCTTTATCTTGGCGCAGGATATCTTTGACCTCTCGGGTGTTATCGCTCTGGTGGCGTTTGGACTTGTGATCGCCTACTCGGGTTCGGCGTCGGTCGATGAAAAGACCAACGACTTCATGAAGGAGTTTTGGGAGCTGTTATCTTACATTGCCAATACGTTGATCTTCATAATTATAGGCGTCATCATAGCCGAAAAGGTTAGCTTTGGATGGAGGGATGTCGCGGTGTTGTTGGCGGTATATGTCGGCATTACGGTGATCCGCATGGCGATGATTACCCTCTTCTACCCCATCATGAAGAGGAGCGGATATGGGCTCAATAGGCGCGAGTCGGTGATATTGTGTTGGGGTGCACTGAGGGGAGCTTTGGGGTTGACCTTGGCTTTGATGGTCTCCTACACGCCATCCATCCCCGAGGAGATACGTCGACAGGTGTTGTTCCTCACCTCGGGAATTGTCACCTTGACGTTGGTGGTCAACGCGACGACTATCAAGTGGATGCTCAGCAAGTTGGGGCTTATCAATGAGAGTGCCTCGCGCAAATTTATCATGTCGGAGATGCGCGCACAGCTTTTGGAGCGCAGTCGCCAATATATTGAGAGTCTGAAGGGTGAGCGCGGCATGGATAGCGTACATTGGGACGAGGTGGCGGAGCTACTCCCAAGCGATGCTCAGATGTCGAGTGGCGCGCCAAAGAGTAAGGAGTTGCTTGCAGATCTAAGGTTGCAGATTATCTCGCGCGAGAGGCAGATATATTGGAGTCTCTTCAATGGTGGGGTGATTTCGATAGATGCCGAGCGAAAACTTGCAGGTGCTCTGGATCACCTTAGCGATGGGGATGGTCTGAGGTCACTAGAGGCGAGGTTTGAGACCTTGGAGATCGACAACGAGAGGAGTCGCATCCCTCTGCTTAAGGGGAATAAATATCTGAGACTGATGTGGGCGATGTCGTTCAAGCGGTCATTGATTGAGAGGTATGATGTCGCTAGCGCACTCATCATTGCGCAGGAGTCGGCATTGGAGTATATAGATCTGTTGCTATCGGGGCAGATGGTGGATGAGAGGCAGATGGAGAGGATCAAGCTTTTAAAAGAGGAGGTGGAGTCGATAATTTGCACCGCGCAGGGGTACATTGATGAGTTGAAGGAGTCCTACCCATTGACATACAGCGAGGCGACGACAATTAAGAGCCGACGAATGCTCTACCATTTTGAGCGCAAGACAATTGAGACCGCCTTGGAGAGCGGAACAATAGATCAGGATGCTGCCGACAACATACTCGCGGAGCTTAAAGATCTCCACAATGAGGAGGGCGCAGGTATATTTAGGCGATTCTTTTCGAATAGAGACAATAAAGAGTCATAAAGAAGAAAAAAAAGATTTTACAGATATATGGATAAGAATATGGAACAGGCGGTTTTGGACGCCGTGGCGATACTCAAACGCGGAGGTGTGATCCTCTACCCAACAGACACGGTGTGGGGCATTGGGTGTGACGCGACAAATGCCGAGGCGGTGGCTAAGATATATGCTCTCAAGAGGAGCGAGAACAAACAGTCGATGTTGGTGTTGTGTGGCAATGCCGACATGGTGGTGCGCTATGTCAACAAAGCACCAGCGATAGCCTTTGAGGTGATGGAGATGTCGACAAAACCCCTCACTGCGATCTTGGAGGGTGCTGTGGGTGTTGCGCCCAACATCATCCCCGAGGAGGGTACTTTGGGTGTTCGCATCCCCGACCATGAGTTTTGCCAAGCGTTGTTGCGCAGGTTGGGCAGACCTTTGGTCTCGACATCGGCAAACATCTCAGGCGAGATGACACCCCTGAAGTATGACGAGATCGACAAGGAGATCTTCGCAGGTGTCGACCTTGTGGTTGCTAAGCGATATGAGGGTAAGCCTACGCGACGCCCATCATCGCTCATCGCCTTTGGGCAGGATGGGTCGGTGAATATCATTCGCGACTAGGAGAGAGTTTAAAGATAAGAAAATAATATATACCTATTAATATACATGTCAACAGAGAAACTATTTGACTTCGCGGCTGAGAGCAGCCGTAAGGTCTATATCAAAGGAGAGATATATCCCGATGTAGAGGTTGGAATGCGCGAGATGGATCTTCAGACTGGCGAGAAGATCCTACTCTACGACACCACGGGAGCATACTCAGAGGAGGGCTACCAGCTTGATGCTGAGCGCGGAGTGACCAAGGTGCGCGATAAGTGGGCGTTGAAGCCCGAGGATGGCAAGTTCCACACTCAGCTGTGGTATGCGCGCCAAGGCATCATCACCCCCGAGATGGAGTATGTCGCAATTCGCGAGAGCCAAGGAGCTAAGACCACTATCACCCCTGAGTTTGTACGTCAGGCGGTGGCGGAGGGTCGCGCCATCATCCCATCAAATCGCCGCCACGTAGAGTGTGAGCCGATGATTATCGGTCGCGACTTCTTCGTCAAGATCAACGCCAACATCGGTAACTCAGCGTTGGGATCTTCGATTGAGGAGGAGGTTGAGAAGGCGTTGTGGTCAATTCGTTGGGGTGCTGACACGGTTATGGATCTCTCGACAGGTGAGAATATCCACGCTACACGCGAGGCGATCTTGCGCAACACGCCCGTTCCAATCGGTACTGTGCCGTTGTATCAGACCCTCGAAAAGGCTGGCGGCAAGGTCTCAAACCTTACTTGGGAGCTATTCCGTGAGACAATCATCGAGCAGTGCGAGCAGGGTGTCGACTACTTCACCATCCACGCAGGATTGTTGCAGGAGCATGTTCCACACGCTGTGGGTCGCGTGACGGGTATCGTATCGCGCGGAGGATCTATCATGGCGAAGTGGATGTCACTCAACAAGCAGGAGAACTTCTTGTATACCCACTTCGAGGATATCTGTATGATACTCAAGGAGTATGACGTAGCATTCTCACTGGGTGATGGATTGCGCCCTGGATCTATTGCCGACGCAAATGATGAGGCGCAGTTCGGAGAGCTTAAGGTGTTGGGTGAATTGACACAACTAGCTTGGAAACACGATGTGCAGGTTATCATCGAGGGTCCTGGTCACGTCCCCATGCACAAGATCAAGGAGAATATGGAGCGTCAGGAGGAGTGGTGTCACGGAGCACCGTTCTACACCCTCGGACCTCTCGTTTGCGATGTCGGTGCAGGATATGACCACATAACATCTGCTATCGGAGGTGCGATGATTGGCTGGTATGGAACAGCGATGCTCTGCTATGTTACTACAAAAGAGCATCTTAGTCTTCCAAATAAGGATGATGTTCGCGAGGGCGTCGTGACATACAAAATCGCAGCACATGCTGCCGACCTCGCAAAGGATCACCCAGCAGCATACGAGCGCGACCTGAAGATGAGCACCGCACGATATCGTTTCCACTGGCGCGATCAGTTCAATTTGTCATACGACCCCGAGCGCGCACGTCGATTCCACCGCGATATGCTGGCTCACGATAACAAAGACCCAGAGTTCTGCTCTATGTGTGGTCCCGACTTCTGCGCTATGCGTATCACACAGACTATCAACGAGTCACAAGAGAAGAAGTAGAGATTGAGGTTGGCTTTTCGGTCGGCTGAGGTCGGCTGGGGACTGCCCTAACGCCGGGCGGGCGGTGCGTAGCCGCACGGGCTATTTTTTTCCTAACGGTCATGTGGTACGCACTTTTGCAAAGTGCTAAGTTTAAAGAGAGAGATCTTCGGATTTTGATAGCCTTCCCGTTGGTCGGCTCTCAATCCGAAGATCTCTCTCTTTAAACTTCACGCGACTATCGTCGCGTGCCACATGCCGAACCTCCACCGCTCTTAGTATTGTCGCTTTGGATCGCTTTAGGTCGCTCTGTCCATTTGGTTCTCCGCGTGTCATTGCGGACTTGATCCGCAATCTCTAAGCTAGGTCAAACAACAGTTTTGCTGTCCCAACCCAACAAAAAATTAGCGCAGTCCCAAAATCTGAGACTGCGCTAATTTTTCTATATCAACGATGATCTACTTCGCCATCAACTCCACCTTAACATTATCAAGTTGGAAGCGACCCTTAGGAGAGTAGAACGTTACACGGTGCATAGCTACTACCTTAGTCTTGAAGTTGAATGTGAAGTGCGAGTGACCCTTAGCTTTCGCCATTGGCTGAACCTTCACCTCTACCATCTTGTTCTCCTTCTTGTCGTAGTACTCCACCTTTGCCATAACCTCTGCATTACCCCACTTGTCGAATACATCGGCTGAGATCTTGTATGTTGTCTTTGGCTCCTTAGTATTAAACTGGAAGTAAGTACCCACAGCGACATCCATCGCGTTCTTGCCCGACTTAACATCTGTCTGCACGATGTTATTGGTCTTGTTAGCCCAGCATTTCCACCCCTCGGTGTTTCCGTTCTCGAAATCAAATTGTTTTACGACCTGAGCCGATGTTGTTGCAACAAAGAGTAGAGCAACAACTGCTGTAAAAAGTTTCTTCATTTTTTTATAAGTTTGGTTGTTTAAAGTTCTTGGTTTTGCGGAGGTGGTTACGCCTCGCCAATCTTACCGCTAATCATCTCGGCAGTCTGCTGACTCTCTTGGGGAATGTTGATTCGCCCGTTGTTGCTCTCGTAGCGCGCGATATTCTCCTGAAGTGAGTAGAGGAGACGCTTAGCATGCTCGGGAGTGAGGATTATACGGCTGTGCACCTTCGCCTTGGCAAGACCGGGGAGGTGAGCCGCGAAGTCAACAATAAACTCCGATGACGAGTGTGAGATCACTGCGAGGTTGGCATAGCGACCCTCGGCGGTGCGATCCTCAATCTCAAGGTCGAGACCTACGTTTTGGAGATGTGACTCTCTGTTGTTGAAATCATCCATATTATTTTAACTTAAAAAGCCCCTTTGCAGGGTTTAAAATTTGTAACTCATAAGGTTTTAGTATACCTTTGTTTGCGCAAGATACAAATAAATACAATATTCGGTGACGTTTGAGCAAAAAAAATATCCACAAGTTATTAACGTTGACACAAATATACCTACGATATTTGGGGGTCGACGCTTTAACTCCTACTCCAATTATTTTAAAAACCTCATGGGTGCACGTACTCAGAAGGTGGCGATAAATGGAGGGTTCTCATGTCCCAACCGCGATGGCAAGATCTCCACGGGAGGGTGTAGCTTCTGCATCAACGAGGCATTCACACCATCCTACTGCCTGCCCACTAAAAGCATCACACAACAGATTGATGAGGGGGTGGAGTTTCACCGCAGACGGTATCGCACCGCAACACGTTATCTTGCATATTTCCAACCTTTTACCAACACCTATGCACCTCTCGACCACCTGCGCACCCTCTACGATGAGGCGTTGTCGCACCCCGATGTTGCGGGGGTGATTGTTGGCACGCGTCCCGACTGTGTGGATGGCGAGAAGTTGGACTACTTCGCGGAGCTTGCGCGCGAGAAATATGTTGCGTTGGAGTATGGCGTAGAGTCGACATATGACGCCACGTTGGAGGCGATAAATCGAGGTCACGACTTCGCCACGGCACGTTGGGCAATCGAGGAGACGGCGCGCAGGGGGATACATGTTGGAGCGCATTTTATCTTGGGATTTCCCGATGAGAGCGTCGAAATGTTGATGGCACAGGTTGAGACGATCAACTCGTTGCCGTTGGAGACGGTGAAATTTCACCAGTTGCAGGTCTTCAAGGGGACAACCATGGCGGAGGAGTATGACGCTAACCCTGAGCGATTTCCGTTCTGGGAGCTGGCGGAGTATATAGATATGTTCATAGATATGTTGGAGCTGTTGCGCCCCGACATCGTTGTTGAGAGGTTCGCCTCCGAGGCACCTCCACGCTACCACCATGGGCGAAATTGGGGTCTTACGCGCAATGAGTCGATACTCTCGATGTTCGAAAGACGACTCACGGAGCGCGACACATTTCAAGGAAAAAAGAGATTATGAGTCAATATGTAGATATCGTTTTGCCACTTGCGTTGCCACCCTTCACCTACTCTGTGGGTGATGTTGAGGGGCTACGCGAGGGGGATGCTGTGGCTGTCGAGATGGGGCAAAATCGCGACAACGAGAGCAACAACATCTACACAGGCATCGTCTGGAGGGTGCACAATGAGCGTCCCAACGCTAAGGTGGTGAGGTCGGTGCGCAAGCGTCTCTACCCATTCGCGCTACTCAATGCGAGGCAGATGAAGTTGTGGAATTGGCTCGCGGAGTACTACATATGCACGCTGGGCGAGATTATGCGCGTGGCTCTACCCTCGATGATAAAGCCTAGCGGTACGGACTCGGAGAGCTTCGCGGAGGATGAGTATAAACCTCAGCGCGAGCTATATATCAAGCTCATTGGAACTTCAAAAGAGGAGGCAACCCTTTCGGAAATCTTAGAAAAGATGGAGCGAAAATCTCCGCGCCAACACTCCGCGCTAATGCAGATCGTTGAGCACCAGCGAGGCGGAGAGACGCCCCGACGATATATCAACACCGACGTTGTAACTCTCACCGCACTTGCTAAAAAAGGGATTATCGAGTTTGAGAGTCGCGAGATCTACACTCAGGGCGTTGAGCATGAGGAGTTTATGTTACCCACCTTGACCGACCATCAGGCGGAGGCGTTGCGTGAGATCAGATCGCACCGCGAGACAAAGAGGTGCACCGTGTTGCATGGCGTGACGGGATCTGGCAAGACCGAGATATACCTCTACCTTATAGCTGAGGCGATTGAGAGGGGTGGTGACGCACTCTTTCTCCTGCCCGAGATCGCCTTGACCTCCCAACTTTTGGAGCGCGTGGAGGCGATATTCGGGTCTAGGGTTATCGTCTACCACTCGAAGCTATCACCTCGCAAGCGCACCGAAAATTACCTACGACTATGTGGCTCTCAGCATGGCGGAAATGTCGTTGTCGGAGTCCGCTCCGCGATATTTTTACCCCTCCACAACCTGCGACTTATCATCGTGGATGAGGAGCATGACCCTAGCTATAAACAGAGCGATCCATCACCGAGATATAACGCGCGTGACTGTGCAGTAATGATGTCGTCACTCTTTGATACTCAGACGATTCTAGGTAGTGCGACACCCTCGCTGGAGAGCTGGACAAATAGCCAATGTGGCAAGTATGGTTTGGCGATGTTGACCCACCGCTATGGCGAGTCGCACCCCCCGAAGATTATACTTTCGGATACTATTCGTGCCGTAAAGCGCGGAGAGCGAAAGGGGCACTTCAACACCACGCTCCTCGACCTGATAAATCAGAGAATCAACAACCAAGAGCAGACCATTCTATTCCAAAATAGGCGCGGATTTTCGCCATACGTAGAGTGCAAAAATTGCGGTTGGACGGCTCGCTGCCCCCACTGCAACGTCTCGATGACCCTCCACAAAGGGAGTCGCGAGTTGGTCTGCCACTACTGCAACTACCGCGCGGAGTCGCCTGCGGAGTGTCCCAACTGCGGAGGCGATGCCCCTGCACCGATGGGATTTGGAACTGAGAAGATCGAGGAGCAGATTGTGGAGCTAGTGCCCAATGCTCGCGTTGTGCGTCTTGATCGCGACACCGCGACATCACAACGTGCCGTGGAGCAGATTGTGAGGAGCTTCGAGAGTGGCGAGAGCAACATACTTGTCGGCACGCAGATGATATCGAAGGGTTTCGACTTCTCGAAGGTGACCTTGGTGGGAGTCCTCAATGCCGACAACCTCCTCAACAGCCCCGACTTTAGAGCCGAGGAGCGCGCTTTTCAGCTCCTCTCGCAGGTGGCAGGGCGCGCAGGACGTCGACAGCAACAGGGCGAGGTGGTGGTGCAAAGCTCTCAGCCTCAACATCGACTCTTGCAATTTGTTGAGCATGACGACTTTGAGGCGATGGCGCGAACCCTCCTCGAAGAGCGCGAGTTGTTTAGATATCCGCCATATGCACGTCTGATATCGGTCACCATGCGTCATGCCAATCAGAATACTCTTAACATTGGGGCTAACGCCTTAGGGGCTCGTCTAAGGGCTATCTTTGGTGCGCGACTTCAAGGTCCGACACCTCCGCCCGTGGATCGCGTGGCGAGGGAGTGGATTGTTGGTTTTATGCTCAAAATTGAGGTCGGGGCATCCTCCGCCAAGGCGCGAAAGTTCCTCACCGAGGCGATAGCGGAGTGGCGCAAGGAGGCATCCTCGCACCGAAATATAAATCTTCAGTGCAATGTCGATCCTCAGTAGCTGCGCCTCATTATTTGTCGATCTCACCTCGCTGCTCTTTCCTCCGCGGTGCGCCGCATGCGAAAAAGAGCTCAAAGATGGCGAGATCTACATCTGCACAACCTGTCGCCTCAACATCCCCCTAACGGGTTTTTGGCTCAGAAGTGCCAACCCCATGGCGGAGCGTCTACGTGCACTACGTCCCCAGATTGTCGAGGCATCGGCGATGTTCTACTTCTTCAACAATAGCCACTGGCGCGATATGATTCACCGCATAAAATACCACCAATTTTGGCGCGATGGCTACAACATGGGGCGTTGGTTTGGCTTGGAGCTGAGACGCTCCACCCTCTACGATGAGGTGGATATTGTGATGGCGACACCCCTGCACCCCATAAAACTCTTTCAGCGCGGGTATAACCAGTCGGAGTTTATTGCGCGAGGTATCGCACGCAGCATGTCATTGCCATATGATGGTCGAACGCTCTACCGACGCCACCACCGCCTACCCCAAGCGCGTAGCTTGCGCAGCGAACGTTGGCACAATATGTCCGACATGTTCGGGGTGAAAAAGCATGACCACCTGCATGGCAAACATATACTTCTGGTCGATGATGTCTTTACCACAGGCGCAACAACATTGGCGTGTGCCGAGGTGATATTGGACAACATCCCCGATGTCAGAGTCTCGATTGTGACCCTCGCGGCATCCTCGCACGAGTTGAATGTCAGAATGTAGAGCTTGATCCGCGAAGTAATATTGCACAACATGGTGTGATATTTACATTTTTTTTCTATCTTTGTCCTTAGAAACTCCTCGGACACGTTCCGAAGTTTAAAATATTATTTTGCGTTCGCGTAAGATCTAGCTGTAGAAAACTGGTAATTTTTTAATGAAGCTTAGAGACTATGTGCAACGCTCGTACTGTATTCCTATGGTACGAGCTTGCTTGTCTTGCTTCATGGGTATACCAGTGCCTCTACAGTGGATATGTTAAGTTCGTGCCATTCTTTTTTGGTCATGGTTTGATGAACAGCGAACTATCAAAATCCAAGGGAGAGGATGGATACAGTACTTGGCGAGTCACACCTAAAATCGGCAAATTTTCATCAAAACATAACGTGACAGCTCACTAAAGTCGTTGACTCCTCTCCCTTTTTTTCTTATACAAGAAGCGTTGAAATTTCGCCGCTTTGCAACGTCTCTATTTAAAATAGAGCGACAAACTCGCATAGATAGAGCGTCCTGGTGTCAACGTTGCGTAGTATGCTGTGTATGGACGGTCATCGGTGTAGTCGAAGATATTCGAGATACCGATACCTGGCTTGATGCGGAACTTGTCGAACGTAAAGGTGTGGTATGTGTTGATATCCCAAGTCTGATACGCTGGAGCATCGTCATACGAAGATGAGTCGATAAAACGAGACCCGTTGTAGCGACCGTTGAGCGAGACATCCAACTTGTAGAAGTCCCAGCTCTTAGCCCACGATGCAGCAAATGTCGCTGAGTGCGCCACGCTCTGGTGGATCTTGGTATCGTCATCAAGATTGTGGGTGTCGAGGTATGTGTAGCCCATGTTGAGCTTGAGACCAAACGCTGTGTTGAGATTCGCCGATGCAGTCACACCATTGACACGCGCCTGACCGATATTGACATATGTGTTGATGGTCTCGAAATCATCGCCCCAACTCCAATCATCGGGATTCTCATAGCTGTCGATATTATCTATCTCAGCAGTGGAGATCATATTGCGAAGGTGGTTCTGGAAACCAGTCACAGAGATTGAGAGGTTGTTGATATTATACTCCGCGCTAAGCGAGATATAGTCGCTCTTCTCGGGCTCCAACTCACCATTTCCAACCGTTAGCGACTTCTTTGATGATGTCTCCTTCTGAGCATACATCTCATTAAGCTCAGGGGTGCGGTATCCAGCAGAGTATGACGCACGGAAGTTGAACTTACCCAACTTATACATCAACGCAACATTTGGCGTCACGTAATAACCAAAGCTCTCGTGGTCGATGAAACGCACACCGATAACACGGCGGAAGTTCTTAGAGATCACCGCCTCATCCAACATATACAGCGAAAATGTGTAGGCATCGAGGTATGAGATTGGAGGGTCGTTTGTGATGTCGCGAAGCGTGTTGAGATCATACTCCAAGCCTGCAGTGAATGTATTCTCCTCACCCCAGTTGAATACTCCACGAACATTTGCGTTGTGGTAGTGGGTGCGATCCTGCTCGATGCTTGTACCCTCGTTAGATCCCGAGAAGTAGACATACTCCGACATGTAATCATCCGCTGAGTAGCTCGCTGTGAGCTTGTTGCCATTGCTACCAAGGTCATACTCCATGCCGATGCCATATGTCAAACTCTCGTGGTGGAGGTTGTAGCTATAACTCATATCCTCGGGACGCTCCGTCTTGAAGTCGTAGTACGATGCGTTGGCGTTGATTCTGAGCTTGTCATTAACATCGAAGTTGGCTCTAAAACCTCCCAAGTTGCTCTTAAATGCTGCCGATGCAACCTTGTTGTTGGCAACCAACTCGCCCGAGCTATACATGTATGGACTAAGCATCCAGTTGTCCGCCTGCTGGTAGCGGTAGTAGATAGAGGCTGTCGCCTTGTCACCCGACACGCTCACGTTAACCGACTCATTAAGACGACCTTTGCTCATCATATCCACGGTGTTGCTCGCGCTCACACCCTTGTTCTTCTTCTTGTTGGTGATGATGCTGATAACGCCACCCACAGCATTTGTTCCGTAGAGGAGTGAAGACGCTCCCGAAAGCACCTCAACACGCTCAACATCACTGAGGTCCACACGATCTAAGGCGTCGCCCAACTGCATCTCCTGACCATCGACAAGCAACACGAAGTAGTCGTCATCCATACCGTTAAACATCATGGTTGTACCCATCGAGTTGGTCTGAAGCGAGAACGATGGCGAGAGTAGCTCCATCACCTGCGTAAGCGTTGTTGCGCTGGTGCTCTCGATCTCCGATTTTGTGATTACAGATACCGGCACGGGGCTATCTGTGAGGCGACGAGGAGTACCCGTTGCTGAGACCACGACATTTTCGAGGTCATAGTTGGTGACTGTTGCGTCAGAATCGGCATTGGATGCCACAACACTACCCACCCCAAGAAGGGCAGAAAAGAGTAAAAATTGAAACTTCATCGTAATTTAAGTACGAATTAAATTAAACACTAACCCCTTGTCCCGAAAGGCTCTAAATTATTTATGCTGAGGCAGGTTTCCTGACTTACTCCACTAAAGTTGACCTTCCCATCCCTTTGTCGTGCATATACCTGCGACTCGTAGACAGTGGTAAAAAGATATAACTTTAGCTCTGGAGGAGTTTACAGTAGCGGGCACTGTTTTGGACTTTAACCAAATTCCCTGTTATGAGTTATCTGCCGATATCCCATCACCTAAGCAGGGGCAAATATATGTTAAATTCTTTTAACATGTTGCGAAAAGAGAAAAAAATGTAAAAAAAAGTTACGCGCCTTGATAATGTGAGATTTGTTTCAATATATTTGCACCGAGATAATCGCACAATCAAATACCAAAAATCATAATGAAAAAGCTCCTCATCTTTTTACTCCTCCTCAGCTCCTCAGCCATGGTCGCAGAGTCAAAGACCAACTTCTACGAAAGCGACCTCTTCGCACAGATGCACGAGGGCGACAAGGCGGCACTGCTGATGGTTCACTTCGGAACATCGCACAGCGACACCCGCGCAAAGACAATCAACGCCCTCAACACAGCGGCTCGCACAGCCTACCCCACTCTTGAGATCCGCGAGGCGTGGACATCGCGAATAATAATCCGCATCATGGGCAAGCGTGGCGAGGTGATCCCTACGCCACTGGAGGCTCTACAACAGCTCAAAAAAGAGGGGTATACACATGTTATCATCCAGAGCTCAAACATTATAGAGGGTATCGAAATGGAGTCACTGCGTCGTGATGTTGCGGCGATGCATGGCGAGTTCAAAGATGTAAGAGTTGGAAATCCTCTGCTCTACCACACCTCAGATTATGAGACTATTGCGGAGGTCATCAAGGCGAAACAACCATCTGCCAGCGCACTTGTATTGGTTGGTCACGGCACATACACACCCTCGACAGCGCAGTACGCAATGGTGGATTATGTGCTGAACCAGAAGGGGTACAACGATATTCATATCGGCACAATCGAAGGCTATCCGACATACGAGACGATGCTAAAAAATCTCAAAAAAGGGGCTACTAAAAAGGTCACCCTCATGCCCTTTATGTTTGTCGCAGGCGAACACGCCAAGAACGATATAGCTGAGGATTGGAGCGAGCAGTTGGAGCGCGACGGCTTCACCGTAAGCGTCCTAATGGAGGGGCTGGGCGAACAACCCGAAATCGTGAAACTATTTATCGACCACATAAAATTCGCCACCCAAAACCAAATGTATAACATCATGGATAAAAAGGTTGGTTACTCAAAAGGAGAGACGTTTTAAGAGCTGGGTACTGCCCTACGCGGGCGGCGGCGGGGTGCTCCCCGCGGAGCTATTCTCTAGCGGTCATGTGGTACGCACTTTTGCAAAGTGCTAAGTTTAAAGAGAGAGATTTTTCGGATTTTAATAGCCTTCCCTATCGGGTGCGGCTCTTAATCCGAAAAATCTCTCTCTTTAAACTTCACGCTACTAGCGTAGCGTGCCACATGCCGACGTTCCACCGCTCAATGGATTGTCGCTTTTCGTTGTCTCACTGTCCCAACAAAAAAAATCCGACTAACTTAATCGTTAGTCGGACTCGTTGCACATTCATGCTGTGCGGATAAAGGGACTCGAACCCCCACGCCTCGCGGCACCAGATCCTAAGTCTGGCGTGGCTACCAATTACACCATATCCGCTCTTCTCGTTTCGTGGTGCAAATATAGAAAGAAAATAGTTTAAAACAAGCGTTTGGAGAGAAAAAGTTGAAAAATCGCCTCTTTTTTTGTACTTTTGCCCTATAAACGTACAAATATGCCACATAAAATCACTCTCGTGCTATCCCCTAAGGATGCCGCAACACCTAAAATATATACAGATCGTGCACTGCGCGAACTCTCAATCAGCGACCGCGATGTTGCTCTGGTGAGGGTCATAAAGTCATCTATCGACGCAAGGCAACGACTCCCCAAGGTGAACCTTACACTAGAGATCTACGAGGAGCGTGAACCCCAACCCCAGCCTATACACTTCGAATACCCCGACGTAACGAAGGCTACACCTATAATAATAGTGGGCTCAGGACCTGCTGGACTATTCGCGGCACTCCGACTCATTGAGCTTGGATTTAAGCCTATCATCTTGGAGCGAGGCAAGGATGTATCAGCGCGCAAGGTCGACATCGCACAGATCAACCGCAATGGCGAGATCAACCCCAACTCCAACTACGCATTTGGCGAGGGTGGAGCAGGAACATTTTCGGATGGAAAGCTTTTCACGCGAAGTAAAAAACGTGGCGACTTCCGCAAGGCTCTCGAGGCGTTGGTATTCCATGGCGCGACGGAGGAGATCCTCTACGAGGCGCACCCACACATCGGCACAGATAAGTTACCCCGCATTATGACCAACATGCGCCAAACAATCCTCACCGCAGGTGGCGAATTTCTATTCAACAGCTGCGTCACAGATCTCAAAATTAAGGGCAACAAGATCGAGGGGGTTTGGTGTGGCGACACACTCTACGAGGGTGCTGCGGTGGTATTGGCTACGGGGCACTCCGCAAAAGATATATACAAACTTCTACACAAGCGAGGTGTCACACTAGAGGCAAAACCCTTCGCTATGGGTGTGCGTATTGAGCACCCTCAGGCGTTGATTGACTCCATACAGTACCACTGTGACGAGAGGGGCGAATACCTCCCTGCAGCGTCATACTCACTTGTTAGTCAACAAAATGGACGCGGAGTCTATTCATTCTGCATGTGCCCCGGAGGTTTTATCGTCCCCGCAATGACCGCAGCGGAGGAGTCAGTGGTGAACGGCATGTCGCCAAGCCAACGCAGCTCTCCATTTGCCAACTCAGGCATAGTGACCGAGATTAGACTCTCCGACTTTGAGCACCACCGCGAGAAGTGGGGTGAGCTATCGGGGTTGATCTTTCAGGAGGAGTTTGAGCACCTCGCGCGCCAAAATGGTGGCGAGGCACAGATCGCCCCTGCACAGCGCGTAAGCGACTTTGTCTCGGGACGCGCAAGCAAGTCACTGCCCAAGAGTTCATATATCCCAAGGATGGTGACCTCGCGCATGGATCAGTGGATGCCCGACTTCATCGCGACATCGTTGCGCGGAGGTATCGCGGAGTTTGGGCGCAAAAAACGCGGCTACAACACAAATGACGCAGTAATCCTAGGCGTGGAGTCGAGGACATCATCGCCTGTGAGAGTTCCGCGCGACCCACAGACGCTGATGCACGTCACCATGGAGGGGTTGTTCCCATCGGGCGAGGGTGCAGGATACGCAGGAGGCATAATCTCCGCGGCACTCGATGGCGAGAATGTCGCTAATGCAATCGCTAATTTCGTGAAATAGATCAACATGTTACTTAGTTTAGCATACATCTTTCTCCTCGCCATGGCGTTGGGGTATATTTTCAAGCTGCTGCATCTGCCGATGTTACTTGGCATGCTCATCACGGGCGTGGTGTTAGGTTCTCATTTTCTGGATGTTATCTCGGGATCGGTATTGTCGATTTCGGCGGAACTGAGACAGATCGCGTTGGTCGTGATACTTCTTCGAGCTGGTTTGGCTCTCGATATTAAGTCGCTAAAAAGCGTTGGGCGGTCGGCTGTGATGATGTGTTTTGTGCCAGCGTCGTTCGAGATTGTGGGCATGTTGATTGTCGCGCCTCTAGTGCTTGGAGTCTCGTATATTGACGCTGCAATTATGGGTGCTGTTGTGGCTGCGGTGTCGCCAGCCGTGGTTGTCCCTAAGATGCTCAACCTCATGGAGCAGGGGATCGGCACACAGAAAGGTATTCCTCAAATGATTATGGCTGGAGGGTCGGTGGATGATGTCTTTGTCATTGTGTTGTTCACTGCATTTTTGACCCTTGGAGGTGGCGGAGCTGTGGAGGTGGCGCACTTTATTCAGATCCCTGTATCTATCGTTTTGGGGCTACTTTTGGGTGTTGCTTCGGGTTGGGCGGTGACGCTATATTTCAAGAGATTTCATATGCGCGACTCGCTCAAACTTATCATCTTGGTTAGTCTCTCGTTCTTGTTTATCGCGACCGAAAGCGCGCTGAAAGGTCACGTTCCCATCTCGGGACTCTTGGCTGTCATGGCGATGGGAACAACCATATTTAGTCGCTACGAGACGTTGGCAAGACGCATATCGCCAAAGTTCACTAAGATCTGGGTTGCGGCAGAGATATTGCTATTTGTTCTTGTTGGTGCTGAGGTGGATATAAGCTACGCCTTGGAGGCTGGTGGGGCTGTGGTTTTAACCCTCGCGCTGGTGATGTTGTTCAGAATGGCAGGGGTGTGGTGCTCGATGTTGGGCAGTACGCTCAACGCCAAGGAGAGACTTTTTTGCATGATCGCCTATCTCCCCAAAGCTACGGTTCAGGCGGCGATAGGTTCGATTCCGTTGGCGATGGGGTTGCCATGTGGCGAGATGGTTTTGATGGTGGCGGTGGTGGCTATATTTATCTCCGCGCCCCTTGGAGCGTTGGGAATAGATATGACATACAAGAGGCTTTTGAGTAAAAATTGATCCGTACGCATAAAAATTTGGTAAATACTTTTTATGCAATTAGGATATCCACGCTTTTTTTATTACATTTGTGGGGTAGAGAGATTTTGTGTACGCACACTGTTTTCGCTGCCCACTACGAATATAAAGTAATGTACAACGATTAAAAGAGAGAAAATATGGTGATTCTAGTTCTAAACTGCGGTAGTTCGTCAGTCAAATATCAAGTTATTGACATGGCGAGTGAGAGTTCACATGAGCTTCTTGCGAAGGGTATTATTGAGCGCATAGGTGGCAACGGCGATGGCGTGTTGAAACATAAGCCTACTGGCAAAGATAAATATGAGGCTTGGATGCCTATTCCCGACCATACCGAAGGTGTTAGAATTGTCCTCAAGGCGTTGCTTGACGAGGAGCACGGAGTCATCAAGTCACTAGACGAAGTGAAGGCTGTGGGTCATCGCGTGGCACATGGTGGAGAGTTCTTCTCGGAGAGCGCGATTGTCACTCCCGAGGTGGAGGATAAGATCCGCCAGCTCTTTGAGATTGCACCACTGCACAATCCAGCCAACCTAGCAGGTATCCTCTCTATTGACGAGGTGTTACCTGGGATTCCTCAGGTTGCTGTATTTGACACCTCGTTTCACCAAACCATCCCTGCATTCAACTACCTCTACGCAATTCCTATGGAGTACTACGAGAAGTATCGCGTGCGTAAGTATGGTTTCCACGGCACAAGCCACAAGTTCGTGGCTCAGAAGGGTGCTAAGATGGCAGGTCTCGACTTCAACAACTCTAAGATCATCACATGTCACGTGGGTAATGGCGGTTCAGTAACGGCTATTCTCAACGGTAAGTCATTCGACACATCTATGGGATTCTCGCCTCTCGATGGTCTTGTGATGGGTACACGAAGTGGAAGTATCGACGTTAGCGCGGCGGCATATATCGCTCAACATGAGGGTTGGGACTATGATAAGCTACTCTCGGTTCTCAACAAGGAGTCGGGCGTTATGGGTCTCACACAGATCTCTAGCGACATGCGCGACATCGACGACGAGTACGAGAAGGGCAACGAGATCGCAATCATTGCGCGCGACATGCACTACTCTCGCGTCAAGAGATATGTGGCTCAATATGCAGCGATCATGGGTGGTGTCGACATGGTTATCTTCACGGGTGGTGTGGGTGAAAACTCTCACGACTTGAAGGTTTATGTAGCTTCAGAGATGGAGTTCATGGGCATTGAGCTTGATGTTGAACTTACAAACAAATCACGAAATATGGATATCATCCTCTCGAAGCCAACATCAAAGGTTGTTGTTGCGATGATCGAGACTGACGAGGAGGTTGTTATCGCAACGGATACATATAATCTATTAAAGAAATAAGAAAGTGGAAATTAAAAGTTTATCGGAGCTTGTTGAGGCTGCTCGCAGTTGCGGCAAAAAACGTTTGGCTGTAGCTTATGGTCAGGATTCTCACACTATCGAGGCGGTTTACGATGCCTACAAGGCAGGTCTTGTAGAGCCAACACTCTATGGTGACAAGGCAACTATTGAGGCGGTTTGTGCCGCAGAGGGAATGGATGTTAGTGTATTTCAGATCATCGACGAGAAGACGGATGTAGGTTGCGTACGTCGCGCTGTTGCAGCGGTGATGTCGGGCGATGCAGATGTCTTGATGAAGGGTTTGGTATCTACGGATAAGTACATGCGTGGTATCTTGAACAAGGAGGCTGGCTTGTTCCCACCTAAGGGCGTTTTGAGCCACGTGACTATCTTGGAGATGCCAGGGTATCACAAGTTGCTTACAATCTCGGATATCGCAGTTATTCCACTTCCCGACTTCAAGCAGAAGATGAAGTTGGTTAGCTACCTTGCTAGCACAGCTAACTTGTTGGGTATCAAGACTCCAAAGATCGCTTGTATCGCACCATCTGAGCAGGTGTTACCTACGGTGGTTTCATCTTACGAGAGTGCAATCTTGTCGAAGATGGCAGATCGCGGACAGTTGGGCAACGTCATCATTGATGGTCCATTGTCGTTGGATGTTGCTCTTTACAAGGATGTTGCGGAGCACAAGAAGGTGAGGGGTTCATCTATCGCAGGAGATCCAGACTGTTTGTTGTTCCCAAATATCGAGTCGGCAAACGTATTCTTCAAGTCGGCAACACACATCTGCAAGGGTGAGTTGGCAGCAATGGTGATGGGTACTAAAGTTCCATGTGTGCTCACTTCGCGTGGCGACAGCAGCCTTTCGAAGCTATACTCTATAGCTTTGGCTTGCTTGGCAGCGAAATAGTGAAAATAAGGAGTGACGAGGTTGGTAGCCTCGTCACTTTTCTAATATATATGTGCGCAAGGTAGTCGAGAAGTGGTTAATCTCAGCGCGCAAAGAGAGTTTATATATAAAGTATACAAAATAAAGTTAGGGAGAGAGGTTATTATGAGTACAAAAATTTTGGCGATAAACCCAGGGTCTACATCCACAAAGGCAGCGGTTTATTGCGACAAGGAGCAGATCTTGGATTTGACACTTCGTCACTCAGCTGAGGAGATCGCACAGTTCAAACATGTGATATTGCAGCTTGATTGGCGCAAGAATTTGATCGTTTCGGATCTGGAGCGCAACGGCTTTGATGTTAAGGAGTTAACAGCCATCGTTGGTCGCGGAGGCTTGGTTAAGCCTATCGAGGGTGGCGTCTACGAGGTGAATGACGCTCTATACAATGACTCGAAGTTCGCAAAGCGCGAGCACGCCTCAAACCTTGGAGCTCTTATCGCACGCTCTATGGCGGATGAGCTAGGAATCAAATCATATATCGTTGATCCAGTGGTTGTTGATGAGTTGGAGCCTGTGGCACGCGTTAGTGGAATCCCTGCTATCCCTCGTGTTTCAATGTTCCACGCACTCAACTCTAAGGCTATTGCGCATGGCTACGCTGAGGAGAATGGTAAAAAATATGAGGATCTAAACGTTATCGTTGTCCACATGGGTGGTGGTGTGTCGGTTAGTTTCCACAAGAATGGTCGCGTTGTCGACACCACGAATGCTTTGTCGGGTAGCGGAGCTTTCTCGCCAGAGCGCGCTGGAGGTCTTGAACCTGGAGGTCTTGTAGATATGTGCTACTCAGGTGATTACACCTACGAGGAGATGATGAAGATGTTGATCGGCAAGGGCGGTCTTGTTGCTCTGATGCAGACCAACTCGATGTTGGATGTTGTCAATGCTGCATTGGATGGTGACGAGAAGGCGAAACTTGTATTTGACGCATTCTGCTACAATGTAGCTAAAGATATTGGAGCTATGAGCACGGTGAACTGTGGCGATGTCGATGCTATCCTCATCACGGGAGGTATCGCCTACAACTCACACATCACCGCTGAGTTGACACGCCGTTGCGAGAAGATCGCACCTGTGCATATCTACCCAGGTGAGAATGAGTTGGAGACATTGGTATTCAACACATTGAAGGCTGTGAATGGCGAGATAGAACCTAAGGTATACAAGTAATAAGAATTTAGGTTTATTTTTTAACCTAAAGAGACATTTAATCAGCCTCGTCATTGCGGGCTTGACCCGCAATCTCTCAGAAACAATACCAACTCACTTAGAGATTGCGGGTCAAGCCCGCAATGACACGCGGAGAAAAAGTAATGACACGCGAAGAAAAAACCTCCCCAATTTGGATTGATCCAAATTGGGGAGGTTTTTTTGTATAGCTATCTGTAATTAGCGTTGCACAGTCAAGGCTGTGAAGTCGCTAAATCGACCATCGGCTGTTGTTGCCCAGATCTTGGTGTGTCCGTTGCTCACGGCAGTCACCTCACCCGTTGTCTTGTTCACCGTTGCGATGTCGGTATTTGCCGACTTCCATTCGATTTTGCTCTTGGCGTACTTGGGGTTGACGATTGAGGCGTTGAGTTTCACCTTGCCACCCTTGGCAAGCTCCGCGCTACGCTCCTTGATGTCGACCACCTGAACACTCTCGCCACCCTCGATCTTGCCCTTGTAGAATCCTGTACCCTTTGTTGCGAGCCACATTTCGGCAGGGTTGAAGAGGTCGAAGTTGACATCCTCCACCTGATGAGGGATGATGATGTTGTTGTTGCACTTGCACCATGTCTCGCCACGGTCGCGACTGAGGTAGAGACCGGGGTTTGTTGCGAGGAACTTCACAGATACGATCATAAGGTTGCGGTCGTAAGGACAGATGTCAATACACTCCGTTGGGGCGTACTTAAATACCTGCTTCCACTTTTTGCCGTAGTCATCTGTATACCAGACTCCTGCGCCACCGCCACGATATCCCGTAGTGATATACATGCGATTGGAATGGTCGAACTTAATGAACTGAACGCTCTCCACCGCAGCAGGGGTGTTGATCTTCTCCCATGTCTCGCCACGATCCTTCGAGTGGTACAAACCACCCTCGGTAGCCTTGGGAGGCTCCCAGTCGCTGAGCTGTGCCGCCGCAAATAGCGACTTCATAGATTTGTCGCGTGGATCGAACTGTATATCGTTGATGCGCGCCACCTCGGGAAGTCCTTCGGTGATCTGCTCAAACTGCTTTCCACCATCCGTAGAGCGGTAGAATCCAGCCATCTCAGCCTTCTCCTTGTTCTGTATGAGCGTGATACCCAAATACATATACTCAGGGTTGATCGGGTCAATGGTCAAACCATTGGTAAAGAAGTCATCCAACCACTTATTTGTCGCAGGGGTGGCAACTCCGTGACGCGCCCAGCTCTCACCGCCATTTTCGGTGCGGTAGATATACTGCTTCTCCGCCTGACGGCTCGATGTTGCATATGCCACCTGAGGGTTGTAGGGGTCAAACGCCATGGCACTGATACTCTCCTGCGCCTCTTGAATAAATCGAAGTGCGATCTTACCCTCGGGGGCATCGTCGGCAATCTTCCACAAGCGGTGCTCTCCCGATGCAAGGAGTGTCTGCTCTCCGCGCTGATCCTGCTCAATAACAAGACCGGGGAGGTTACTATTTCCGTGACCTATGATCGCACCCGAGGGTGTGTATGTCTCATCCATCTGTTGCCACGAGGCTCCGCGGTCGGTGCTGAGCATGGTGCTGTGATCCGATATCATCATGATGCTACCATCCACGCCCACCGCGACATTACGCATAGAGCGAAGTCCATGATCCTTACCAAATCGCATATGTGGCGACTCGTGTCCCACCTTCATATTCGAGTGCCAAGGTTGACCGCGCTCCTCCCAATACTCCTTGTCGGCAGCCCACGCATCCTCGTAGAGACGCGCAAGACTCGTCCACTTCTCGCCGTCATTCTCAGTACCCCACAGACGTCCAGGCATGATCGAAAGACCCACCTGCGGATCTGCAAAACCTACATACAAAGCATCCTCGCGGCTAGGATCTACCGCCAACATCCAGAGTGGCTGAACTCCATCCTTCGGGATCTCGGGGTAGAGCTTACGCACCTGAGCAATAGGCTTTTGCAACCACTTAGATAGATACAAGAAGTAGTTCTTCTGAACGCCTCCCGATATGCGGTTGAAGTCGAGAGCCAAGTTGCCGTTGATCTTACGCCAGCTCTTGCCCTCGTCCTCGCTCTTAAAGACTCCTCCCGAGCAGATGGTTGTCTTGCCCGATGGGCGGTACTGCACCTGATCAATGACGTAGAGCGAGAATTTGTCACTCTTGGCGTCATAGTAGAAGTCCATATCCATGATGATGTCGTTGTCGAGCTTGCCATCAGATATCTGTTTCCAACTCTTACCGCCATTCTTCGACTCGTAGACTCCGTAGTTGGACGATGCAAAAACATGGTCTGAGTTCTTGGGGTTGACGATGATACGCCCCACCTGCGCCTTCTCGTGGAGACCGTTGTTGACCTCGCTCCAGCTCTTACCTGCGTTGGTGGTTTTCCACATCTTACCCATGTTGTTGGCATCCTTACCTCGACACCCTGCGAGGTTGACACCCTTGTAGCACGATAGCCACTCCTGACCGCGAGAGTTCGATCCTCCAGCGACATACCATGTCTTGGCATCGTTGGGATCTATGGCGAGGGCGGCAACTTTTTTGATCCAGCTCTCGCGCTCCGTGCCGTCGGGGTTAGCTTTGTACCAAGGGCAGAAGAGCACACGCTCCCAGTTGCGACCCTTGTTCTTAGTCGTCCAGAGCTGTGTTGCACCAATGGCAACACCGATATGTGCATTCTCGGGCTGAGGCGAGTAGACAAGTTCGCGAAGGTGCATGAAGTCACCCTTTCCGTCGAAGTCTGTGATTCCGTACCACGACTTTCCATTATCCTCGGATTGATATGCGTTCCACATATCGGGGCAGTTCATGATGAATTGCGGAGTTGTTGGGTGGTAGCGCAGAAGGTTTGCGAAACCTGCATTTCCCGGCGCAATCTGCGTCCAGATGACGCTGTTGTCGGATGCAACGCGCTGAGTCTCTAACTTGCTCCAATTCTGAGCTGTAGCCTCAGCGCATAGAAACAGAGTCAAAAACGACCCCAATAGGATCGTGCGGTTGTTAAATTTCATAAAGGGTCTATTTAGGTTTGTTGTTTTCTAGTGTGTCTCACAGTCCCAAAGGTAATATTTTTTCATAGAATGACAAAATTTGCGCTCAAAACAAACCGCCCGAACAATAAAACAATTACCTTTGCGTATTGGGACAATGAGAACACACATAACCACAATAATGAAAAATTATATTACACATATAAAGGAGAGAATCCTCGCAGGTGGCGAGGCGGTGACATTTGAGGAGGCTATCACACTTAGCCAAACAGATGACAAGGAGGCTCTATACATCGCAGCGGAGGAGATCACCAAAGCTCTCTGTCCTGCGAATTTCGACCTCTGCTCCATCATCAACGCCAAGTCGGGACGCTGCTCCGAGGATTGCAAGTGGTGCGCACAGTCACGCCACTTCAAGACCACAGTGGAGGAGTACGAACTTCTCGACAGCGCGGAGTGCGTGAAGTGGGCTAAGCACAACCATGCACAAGGTGTGGGACGCTACTCACTGGTCACAAGCGGTCGAAAACTATCTCCTCGTGAGATTCAAGGGGCGTGCAAGATATATCGTGATATCGCCTCTGAGACACCTATACAGCTCTGTGCCTCAATGGGTTTGTTGAGCTATGAGGATCTCAAGGCTCTCAAAGAGTCGGGGGTAAATAGATATCACTGCAACCTCGAAACTGCACCATCGCACTTCGGGACGCTCTGCACCACCCACACCCAAGAGGAGAAGATCCGCACAATCCGCGATGCTCAGAGCCTCGGGATGGATATCTGCTCGGGCGGTATCATCGGCATGGGCGAGAGCATGGAGCAGCGCATTGAGTTGGCGTTGAAGTTGCGCGAGTTGAATGTTGACTCTATACCTATTAATGTATTGCAACCAATCGCTGGTACGCCTCTCGAAAACTCCGCGCCGATGACAGCCGATGAGATCTTGACAACGGTGGCGGTCTACCGTTTTATCACCCCAAAAGCGTGGTTGCGATTTGCTGGAGGGCGCGCGCAGATGTCGCGCGAGACAACTGTTCGAGCCATGAAGATAGGAGTCAACTCCGCAATTGTGGGCGATATGCTCACAACCGTAGGCTCTAAGATCAAGGATGACAAGGCACTCGTTGCCGAGGTCGGATACCAACTATAAACACAAAGCTATGACCACACAAGAGTTTGATCGCCAGCACCTTTGGCATCCATATACATCGACCACCAATCCGCTACCCTGCTACCACGTCAAGCGTGCCGAGGGGGTATATATTGAGTTGGAGAGTGGCGAACGCCTCATTGACGGCATGTCGTCGTGGTGGGCGGCGGTGCATGGCTACAACCACCCAGCTCTAAATCGTGCCGCAGAGGAGCAGCTCTCCAAGATGTCGCACATTATGTTTGGAGGGTTGACGCACGACCCTGCTGTGGAATTGGGGCGCGAGCTGTTGAGGCTCACACCCGAGGGTATCACGCGTATCTTCTACTGCGATTCGGGTTCGGTCTCTGTGGAGGTGGCACTCAAGATGGCGCACCAATATTGGATTGCGCAGGATATGCCCCAAAAGAGCAACTTTGTCACCATCAAGCAGGGTTACCATGGCGATACATGGAATGCGATGACGGTGTGTGACCCTGTGACGGGCATGCACTCAATATATGGTAAAGCTCTCAGCGAGAGGCTTTTTATTCCATCCCCATCATGCCGATATGGAGAGGAGTGGACACCCGAGACGATGACGCCTCTGCGCGAAAGCTTGGAGGCAAACAGCGGTACTTTGGCAGCTCTGATCCTCGAACCTGTGGTTCAAGGGGCTGGAGGTATGAGGTTCTACCATCCGCAATTTTTGGTGGAGGCGCGCAAGCTCTGTGATGAGCATGGTGTGTTGCTGATTTTGGATGAGATAGCAACAGGTTTTGGTCGCACAGGCGAGTTGTTTGGATGCTCGCATGCAGGGATCACCCCCGACATCATGACCATCGGCAAGGCTCTCACGGGCGGATATATGACCATGGCGGCGACCCTCACAACGGAGCATGTCGCCTCGACAATATCTAGCGGAACACCTGGGGTCTTTATGCACGGACCAACATTCATGGCAAATCCTCTGGCGTGTGCTGTGGCGACAGCGTCGTTGAGATTGTTGCAATCCTCAAATTGGAGGGCGAAGGTCAAGGCTATCGAGGCTCAGCTAGAGCGTGAACTTGCCCCTGCACGCGAGATGTCGCAGGTTGCGGATGTCAGGGTCTTGGGTGCGATTGGCGTTGTTGAGGTTCGCAAAGATGTCGATATGGCAGTGATACAGCAGCGTTTTGTCGAGAGGGGCGTATGGGTGCGACCTTTCGGGAAGTTGGTCTACATCATGCCACCTTTCATCATTGAGAGCGAGGAGCTTACACGCCTCACCTCGGCACTCTTGGAGGTGATAGCATTGGAGTAATAAAGATATGAAAAATTCACTTTTTAGCGAGCGACTAGAGGCGATAAGCCAACGTGGCAACCTTAGACAACTGCCTAGGGTAGAGCACAATGGATTGAAAATCTCAACCTCGAAGTACGAAAATATGTTAAACCTCTCGTCCAACGACTATTTGGGTTTGGCGACAGATGAGGAGTTCACCACGCGATTTTGGGCGGAGCATCCCGAGGCACAGAGCAGCTATCCGCTCTCGTCGTCGTCGTCGCGTCTGCTGACGGGAAATTTCGAGATATATGAGAGGGTCGAGGCGCGACTTTCGCAGCTCTACGGCACGGAGGCGGCTTTGATTTTCAATAGTGGCTACCACGCCAATATGGGAATTTTGCCTGCGGTGACCACCTCGCAGTCGCTGATCTTGGCGGATAAGTTGGTGCATGCCAGCCTGATAGATGGCATACGGCTGAGTAGAGGCAAGGCGGTGAGATATCGCCACAACGACTACGAACAACTCGAAGATCTCTTGGCGCAACATGCTCATCTTCATGATATTGTGGCGGTGGTGACAGAAAGCGTCTTTAGCATGGATGGCGACACGGCAGATCTTGCGCGCCTTGTCGCACTGAAGTCGAAATATCCAAACGTTTTGCTCTATGTCGATGAGGCTCACGCAGTTGGAGCGATTGGAGAGCGAGGCTTGGGATATAGCGAAGTGTGCGGAGTCACCTCCGAGATAGATATTTTGGTCGGCACGTTTGGCAAGGCGTTGGCATCGACAGGGGCTTTTGTGGTCTGCACGCGCGAGATTCGCGAGTGGCTTGTCAACACCATGCGAACATTGATCTTCACAACCGCGCTACCCCCGATAAATCTACTCTGGACGCTCTATGTTCTGGATAATATCGAGGCGATGAGTGCGCGACGCCAACATCTAGCTCGCATATCTCAGCAACTTCGTGACGCGCTAGGCGAGAGCAGCCAGATCAGCAATAGCCACATTATTCCCGTCATTGCAGGGGAGAGCCCAAGGGCGGTAGCTATGGCGGATCAGCTTCAAAACGAGGGGTATTACATCCTCGCAATTAGACCACCGACAGTTCCCGAGGGGACTTCGCGACTCCGAATTTCGCTCACGGCAACGGTGACTCAGGAGGCTTTGGAGCGATTTATACCTATGATTAATAGCGTGCGATAATGGTACAGAAATTTTTATCACACAAGGGTACGGAGCGTCTGATCCTCATCTTCGCAGGTTGGGGCATGGATGAGAATCTGTGTCGCGATATTGCCTTAGTGGCGGATCACGACAGCATGATCTGCTACGAATATTCGAACCTAGAGTTCGAGATCTCCGCGATTGAGAAGTACTCGGAGGTGGTGGTTTACGCGTGGAGCATGGGGGTGTGGGCAGCTGCAACTGTACTGCCTAACTCCCCGACAATCAACGTAATATCCTCGACAGCGATAAACGGAACTCACTCACCACGTCATGCGGATTACGGCATCAACCCCGAGATCTTCGATGCGACACTAGCCAACATTTCGGAGGGTGGAATGAGGCGATTCAACCGCCGTATGTGCAACTCCAAGCGTGAGTTGATAGCCGATTTCGAGAGCCACGCGGCAACATCACGCACCCTTGAGAGTCTCACTCGCGAGCTTCAAGCGATCAAAGATGCAATAATATCACACAAAAAGCCAGAATATCGCTGGTCACGCATTGTAATTGGGCGCGGAGATCTTATCTTTGTCGCTGAGAATCAAATGCGCAGTTGGGAGGCGGAGGGTCAGAGCTACACAATATTGGAGGATGCCGCCCACTATATCCCTATGCGCGAGGTGATTAAATAGAGCAACGATGATCGACAAAAGTCGCGTAGCCAAGAGCTTTGGTCGCGCAGCACACCACTACGAAGAGTCCGCAAAGGCACAACGTCAGATAGTTATCCATCTGATGGAGTTGTTGCGCGGAGTATACGCACCTCGTAATCAAGACAATATCGAGGTGTTAGAGCTTGGTAGCGGTACTGGACTTCTGAGTCGCGCAATAGTCAACGAGTATATCCCTAAGCGATTTGTTATCAACGATATAACACCTGAGATGGAGGAATTTGTGCCCGAGGGTGAGGGGGTCTCATTCATATGCGGAGATGCTGAAAATTGCCAATTTGGGGGGCAGTTTGACCTTATCGTCAGCAGTTCGGCAATGCAGTGGTTTGTCGATCCTGAGGGGTTCATCGCGCGAATGTCGCGATATCTAAAGTCAGGGGGTGTCATCGCCCTTTCGAGTTTTGGAGTCGACAACTTCAAGGAGCTTAAGAGCCTAACAGGCAGAGGGTTGAGATATCACACTACTGAGGAGTATCGCGCAATGTTTGGCGAGGGGTACACCCTCAATATCGTCGATGAACAGCTTCTCACGCTCCACTTCGGATCGTCTAAAGAGCTGTTGTCTCACCTAAAACTTACGGGCGTCAATGGCGGACTCAGCCAACAACGTCTCACAATATCGCAGACCAAGCGACTCATCGAGGAGTACGACAGCAACTACACATCCGCCAAGGGTGTGCCACTGAGCTACAACCCAATATATATGATCGCGACAAAAAATAGATAACATCATGATTGACAAAGGAGTATACTTCATCACTGGTATCGACACCAACATCGGAAAGTCGATAGCAACGGGTTGGCTCGCCAACGAACTTCGCAGGATGGGGGTGAACCTCACCACGCAGAAGATGATCCAGACGGGCAATGAGACCATATCTGAGGATATTGAGCTACACCGCCAAATCATGGGCGAGCCACTCAGCGACCTAGACCTAGATGGTACAACATGTCCAATAATTTTTACATATCCAGCATCTCCACACCTCGCCGCTCGCATAGATGGTCGCGAGGCGGATCTCTCGCTTATCGAGAGATCATCCAAGAGGTTAGCAGAGCTATATGATGTTGTCTTGTTGGAGGGGGCAGGGGGGCTGATGGTTCCGCTGACCGAGGATATCTTGACCATAGACTACGTTGCCCAGAGGGGTTACCCTGTAATTCTGGTCACTTCGGGACGCTTGGGTAGCATCAACCACACGATCCTCAGCATCGAGGCAATCAAGAGCCGCGGACTTCGCTTGGAGACGATTATCTACAACCGTTTCCTCAAATGTGATGAGCTGATTGAGTCCGACACGCGCGAATATTTAGCCTCATATATCAAGAAATTCTCGCCCGAAACGACACTTTTGGTTATGGACGAGGTCAATTTGTCGAAACAATAGGTGTATTGCTAAATAATTTTAATATTTTCGAGTAGAAAATTAGCAACTCGTGTAATAGTCTAAAAATTTGATTATCAAACGATTAGGCATTCAACTCAAAAACTTTCATAAAAAATATTAAAATTTATCATAAAAATATTTGCACAAACCAAAAAGTTGCCTTATCTTTGCAGTGAAGTTTTAAGGTTCATTTTTAGGTTAGTAGTTTTAGGTTGGTTGAGGAGATCGGCAGGTTGCAAAGAGTTCTATCTTTGCTAAGACTTTTAAAGGGAGTGGTTACCCGATTAAAGTTGAATACCCCCGATTTACCTCACTTTTTTTTGCCCCTACCCCCTATGCAAGCTACAAACTGACAGATCCTAGATATCTGTCACATCATACTCGTAGCTGAGGAGCTTTCCAATCTCGAACTTCGAGTTGTCGATTTTATTATTGAACTGGTCGAGTTTGACGCGCTTGTCGACATCAAACGATGGAACAAGGAGGTCGAAGTTGATAGCGAAATTTATTGCAGACTCCAAGATCCCAACTATCGCTGAGCGGCACAGAAGATCGCCACCAAAGTCGGGAGCTGTCATCTCCGTCTGCCCCTTACCCTCAACAAAATAGTACCTGTCGGAGTTGATGAAGATACGCCCAATGAGGTACCCTTCATCCGCATTGCGGTTAAACTTTATCGAGTCGGAGAGGAAGTTGTAGATATTTATCACTCCGCAGTATGCGTTTTGAGGGTTCATCGCCACGTATGGATTCTCCCAAATTGGATGCTCATCGGCAAATCTAAAGACATCGGTGCGCATCTGAAATATCAGCATGTCGCTCGCAATTTGGAGCTGCGCCTCGAACTTTCCGCGGTCGCGATACTCTAGGCGCACACGGCGGTCGAGTTTATCCTCCAACTCATCATCCATCTCCGATGCCATCTCTAGGAGGGTATCCTTGAGGAGGTTGAGGGCTGTGAATGTATTGTCGAACACCGCCTGCTTAAGGCTCGACTTTGCAACTATGGTCTCTAAAATCTGTGATCTTAAACTCTCCATTTTATATCTATTTTTACTTTTAACTCTCTTATTTTATGAGCATTATGGTCTGCCCATGGTTGAGAACATACTTCACCTCGTGCTTGTTGAATCGACGAAGAGCCTTGACCGTGATTCCGTAACTTTGAGCTACGGAGTGTATCGTCTCGCCCGCCTGCACAACATGCGAGGGGCTAGACTTCAGCCCCTTATCACCCTTGGGCGCAACATAGACCACCTCGCCAGCGACAAGTTTCGCACGTCGCGGAAGGTCGTTGAATTTGCGGATCTTGCGTGGCGTGACATCGAAGAACTCGCCTATCGACTCAAAGGTATCATCTTGACCTGCAATGACATAGTGGACGTTGTTGTTGCTGTATAGCGTATATCCCCTCTTGGCATTGACCACCAGCGGAGAGTCGGCAGCAAGCTCAACACCACCCGTCGTGATCTGCACATGGTTGCTCGATGCGTCGTCGAACCACCCTGTGGCTGAGCCACTTGCGAGAGTTGGAGCGACAGCACTTCCGCCATGGAGTGCCGCATATTTAGCCATGCCATCTTTCTGGTCGAGGATGGCGAGGTCGTTATCCTCAATGATGGAGATCAGACGCTCGGGATAGTCATTTGCCGTGGCGTATCCAGCCTTTTTAAGACCCCTAGCCCAGCTCTTGTAATCATCTGTATCGTATGTAAATAGCGTGGCGTAGCGTTGTGAGTTTTTCAAAAATTGAGCATGGTCGGCATATGACGCCTCCACGGTTGGGTATGCTCTGAAGCACTCGCCCTTCTCATCGTCATCGTGGTAGACCTTCTCGCCTGTCCATGTGGTTTTGCACTTGATGCCGAAGTGGTTATTGGAGCGACGCGAGAGGTCGGAGTTCCCGAAACTCGACTCCAAAATGCCCTGCGCCATGGTAATGCTGGCAGGAATATCATATCGAGACATGTGGTCGACAGCGATATACTTATATTTATTTATATACTCTTGGCGCGTCATAGAGCCCTGAGCGAGGGCTATTTGCGCTGTAATGAGCAATAATAGTGTTGAAAAAATTGACTTTCTGGAAATAATCATTATCTTTGTGTTATTGTGGGTTGGTCGCTACCAGCGTAGCCACCTCCAACAAAGATATACTTTTTTATTATAAATTGCAACAACATCACTTTTAAAAGCTAAATATTATGTTTACTCAGAACGCTTGCCAGATTTTTGAGCGCGCAATCAGCGATTACCACCGCTTTGACAGCGTCGACCAACCTATCGAGAACCCGTTCCAAGATGGATCTCTCGACCACCTGCTTTACCACAAAAACTGGGTAGATGCCGTACAGTGGCACCTTGAGGATATCATTCGTGACCCCGAGATCGACCCTGCTGAGGCGTTGCTTATCAAGAGACGCATTGACGCATCGAACCAAGTTCGTACCGACATGGTGGAGTATATCGACTCTTACATGCTCGACAAATATAAGGATATCAAGATCTTGGAGGGTGCTCGCGTAAATACCGAGACTCCTGCTTGGGCGGTGGATCGCCTCTCAATCTTGGCTCTTAAAATCTACCATATGAATGCTGAGACTGAGCGCACAGATGTTGATGACGCTCACCGCGCAGCGTGCCAAACAAAGCTCGATACACTTCTTACTCAGCGTGTTGACCTCTGCACAGCGATTGAGGAACTATTGGAGGATATTGAGTCGGGACGCAAGTACATGAAGGTATACAAGCAGATGAAGATGTATAATGACCCATCTTTGAACCCTGTGTTGTATGGATCAAAATAGTCGCACAGAAACAGTCGGCTCAACATCATCATCGCAACGTCAACTACCTCGCCACCTGCTATTTATCAGGCTATCGGCGATGGGTGACGTTGCGATGTTGCCTCACGCCATTAGGTCACTGAGGGCGAGCTACCCCGATGTCAAGATCTCCATCTTGACGCGTCCGCTCTTTCGCTGCTTTTTCGATGGTTTAGATGTCGAGTTTGTAGATGTCGACCTCAATGGTCGCCACCGCGGAGTGAGGGGAATATTTCGTCTCGCGCGCGAGATCGCAAAGTTCGGGGTCGATGCCGTTGCAGATACACACGGTGTTTTGAGGTCTCAGCTATTGAGTCTATTTCTAAAGTTTCGAGGCGTCACAAAACGCGCGCAGATCAACAAGGGTCGCGCTCAGAAAAAGGGGTGCATAGGGCATGGCGTGGACTCCACTGCCGCACCTCTCAAACATACGGTTGTCAGATATTGCGATGTTATTCGCGCATTGGGATTTCAGATCGAAGATCCACAACCTGCCGTTAAACCTCAGTTGGTGAACCCATTAGGCGAAAAGCAGGGGCGGTGGATTGGTGTAGCTCCATTCTCGGCACACCGTGGCAAGTGCTACCCTCTGGATCAATGTCGCGAGTTGATTGGACTCCTCAGTGCGGAGTACGACACGGTATTTGTGCATAGTGGCGGAGGTGATGAACTCGCATTTGCCGAGGAGATGGAGGCGCAATATCCCAATGCCAGGGCGACATTTTCGCGCGTCAAGCTACGCGAGGAGATGGCTCTAATATCGCACCTCGACGCTGTGGTATCTATGGACTCACTGGTGATGCACATGGCGTCACTCGTCGCAACGCCTGTGGTATCGGTCTGGGGCGCAACGCACCCAATAACAGGATTTTTGGGCTACGGCTGTGATCCAGAATTAACGGTGCAGAACAACACGCTGACATGTCGTCCCTGCTCCGTATATGGCAACAAACCCTGCAAATTTGAGAATTATAGGTGCATGACATCTATCACAGCAGCCCAGATCGCAGAGTGTTGCGCTAGGCTGCATAGATAGTCAAATTCAGTCGCGCAATCTTTAGAAATACTTGGTCACCTGCACCTTTTCGAAAGAGCTCATCTCGCGGATCATGCGCAACGATGACTCTATAATGGGATAGGCGCAGAGTGCCCCTGTGCCCTCGCCAAGGCGCAATCCAAGGTGGAGGATCGGCTTTGCTCCAACGGCATCGAGGAGGGTTTTGTGTCCCGTCTCATCGCCCACATGTCCGAAGATGCAGTAATCCAAAAAGTTGGGGTTGAGACGTGATGCCATCAACACGCACGCGCTCATGATGAACCCATCCACCAAAATTATCATGCCTCTCTCGGCTGCGCGAAGCATTGCTCCCACAGTCATAACCATCTCATAACCACCGAAATATCGCATGATATCCTCGGGAGAGTTGTCGCCTGCGTAGTTCTCCACGGAGCGTTTGAGAACATCGTACTTGTGCGCAATGATATTACCCGTGTTGTCGCTACCTGCACCGACACACTCCTTGAGGGGTATGTTGGCGAGGATACTCATCCAGATCGAGGATGATGAAGTGTTGGTGATGCCCATCTCGCCAAATCCGATGACGTTGCACCCCTCGTTGGCGCACATATCTGTGCACTCCGCACCGCGCGCAATAGCTAAGTCGCTATCCTCTTGGGTCATAGCCGCCTCGTAGAGGTAGTTGCGCGTGCTTGGGCGCACCTTCATGTCGATCACCTGAGGGAAGTCCGATAGGTCGTGGTCGACACCTGCATCGACAACGTGCAGCTTTATATCGTGTTGGCGCGCCAAGAAGTTGACTCCTGCGCCACCCTCACAGAAGTTCTTCACCATCTGGTATGTCACCTCCTTGGGCGATGCGCTAATGTTCTCAACCACAACGCCATGATCCGCGGCAAAAACCACATGGTGGGGGTTGCGGAGTTCAGGCGTGAGGCTCTGCTGTATCGTTCCAATCTCAACCGCTAGATACTCCAACGTACCGAGAGAACCTTTGGGTTTGGTAAGGTTGTCGACCTTATCCTGAAGCTCCGCGCGAATCGCTTGGTCGGGCTTCACGATGTTAAATTGTTGCATGGTCTACTACTTTCTAAATAGGTGTTTAAAGCTGTCGGCATAGAGTTTCGAGAGACCTTGGCGGTTGTCAATCGCGTCACCGACAACAATCATTGTCGTGAGTGTCAGGTTGTTACCCTTGACAATCTTAGCGAGATCCTTAAGCTCTCCACGGAAGATCTTCTCATCCTTCCATGTCAATTTGTAGCATGCCGCCACAGGTGTTGTCGGTGGGTAGTGCTCCAACAAATCGTGCTCAATATCATCGACAATTGATGCACTGAGGAAGATACACATCGTGCTCTGAGAGCGCGCCAAGAGGTGCAGTTTCTCCTTGTCAGGCATGGGTGTGCGACCCTCGCCACGCGTAAGGATGATGGTCTGAACCCTCTCAGGGATGGTGAATTGCGAGCGCAACGCCGCCGCAGCCGCCTGAAATGACGAGATTCCTGGGGTGATATGGTACGACATATGGTACTCATCGAAGAATGCCATCTGCTCCTGAATAGCTCCGTAGATGCAGGGGTCGCCCGTGTGGAGTCTAACCACCAACAAGCCACGATCATAGAACTCCTTCATGATCTCGAACTGCTCCTCCAAATTCATTGATGCGGAGCTACGCACCACGGCCGACTCCTTTGCGCAGTGGGTCAACTCGATAGGGACGAGACTTCCAGCGTAGAGGATGAGGTCGGCATTTTCGAGGAAGGCACGACCACGCACCGACACCAAGTCGGGATCTCCAGGTCCAGCACCGACAATCTCGATATGTCCGCAACGGAGTGCTCCGCGCTCAAAAGCCACCGCGAAGGTGAAATCTCCACCCTCCGCTAAGCACCCTTTCTGCTTCTCAACAATCAGCTCGCCACCCTTGGTTGCCAAGATTGCCGAGGACTCCGAGACGCTGCTCGAACCTGTCACCTCCTCAACTTTGGTCGATGGATTGGGGACTTCGATGTCGGCTAGCTCCTCCGCTATGAAGATGCTTTTAGTCTCTATATCAAACTGTTGCGACAACTTCGCCAACAACGGCTCATCCTTTTTAAGCTCTATGGTTGCAACGCCACCAATCGCTAGTGGCGAGATATTACGCTCAATAAGTTGTGACTCGATATACTCCGCAACACCCTCCGTGGGGCAGTTGCGTCGACACCCAACACCAAGGTGCAAAACGCGCGGATGGTAGTATAAAATATCGCACTTCGACTCAGGGTATAGGTATGGCGTCACCGCAATGATAAGGCTGTACGCACTCTGGTCGATATCGACAAAATTGTAGAAAACCTCCACATTGTCGCTCTTGGTGCGCTCCATAAACTCCGTGCCGCGATCTCTCACCTCAAGCAAAAGAGCAACCCTCTCGCCATTGACATATGTTGTGATGGGGGCGTTGAGCGAGCTTTCGCGATAAGAGACCCCCCAGCCATATTTCGTGGCGAGGGTGTCGAGAGCCCACATATTTGTGTTGTCGCTACGTGTCGAGATCACCGCCTCAGCACCGACAATATGGGCAACTCTGCGCGTCAACTCGTTAGCTCCGCCGACATGTCCCGAGAGCAACGACACCGCGTAGCTACCTGTTGAGTCGATATTCACCACCGCAGGATCTGTATGTTTATCCTCAACGCATGGCGCGATGCACCTCACCGCGATACCCACAGCTCCGACAAAAATCAACGCCTCCACCTCCGTGAAGTTCGCAGCGACCCACTCCGAGAGAGAGTCCACCGTGGTCGCTCCTGCGCACTGTGTCGTGGTGATTATCGGGGCATCGCCCAACTCCGTGGAGATTGCCTTAGCTATGTCGAACCCAGCCTGTGAGGTGAGTACTATTCCTATCTTATTCATTTGGTTATTAGTATTTTGTCGCTTTAATAATCGTTATTGGGTTGTGTTGGTCGAGGGCAATGGTCGACTCCTCAGCAATGGTTAGGTTGTTCTTCGCAACCGCCTCCATGAAGCTATCGTAGCTCTGTTTCGAGACCGAATTAAAGACCAGAACGCCACCACCATTAAGGCGTGGGGCGATCTTGCTCACCATCTCCACAAGCTTGCCTCCATGCCCACCGATAAATACAGCATCGGGGTTGGGGATCTTCTCAATATCCGCCTCGCAGAAGTCATCGATCTGGAACTCAATGCCCACAGCTCCGAAACGACGTTGGTTGCCCTCCATAATTCTGGCGCACTCCTCCCTCACCTCAAATGAGTGGATATCGAGGTGCGGAAAGCGCAACTTCGCCTCAATGGATATCGAACCTGTACAGAATCCAACATCCCAAAACTCCGTGGCTCTGTGAAGATCCAACTTGGCGAGTGTCGCAAGGCGTATCGGCATCTTGGTAATCATCTTCGTGCGACCATCCAGCAACATAAACTCCGAGTCGGGAATACCTAATCTATTTCTGGAGTTGTATCGTCGTTTGAGAATCATGTTGTTGGGGGCGTCAAAGTCGCGACTCGCAACCTCCTCGACACTCAGCGTCTCGACACTCTCCGTCAGCTCATTGCCTAGATGCACACCAACCGAGATTGTGTAGTTCGTATATCCATATTTCACCATGCGCTGCGCAATCTTTCGCGGCGTATGATCCTTGGTATCTGTCAACACCCCAATCATCTCGTGGCTCTCAATCAGCGCGGCATCGAAGGCTCGCCATGGTCGACCCGTCAACGAGACAACGTGCATATTTTGGTAGGGCATAACAAGTCTATGCGCCAGCTGGTGAAGCGAGTTGAAGTGCGGAAATGTCACAACCTCAGCCTCGGGCATAAGTCGTTGCACCGTCTGGGCAAAGCCGTAAAATAGCGGATCTCCAGAGGCGAAAACCACAACCTCCGCATGGTTGGCATAGCTCTCAAAGAGGGTCGACATTGGGGGTGTGATATCTACCCACTTCGCCCCATCAGGTAGCTGATCCCCAACGATTTGGCGATGACGCAACCCACCCGAAAACACCTCTCCACGCTCTATGATATTGAGCTGCTCGGGGCTGAAACGAGGGTGCGCACTGTCATCAATGCCAATAATGTAAAACTTCATTGTTACCGATGGTATTTATAGATCCTTGCCAGGGCGCATCTGCTCCGCGTCATCGAGAGTGACGATTGCATTGACGAGGGTTGCCGCCAAGTTACTACCACCCTTGCGCCCCTCGATGATGAGCTTGGGCACTGCGTGGAACGACTTAATCATATATTTCGACTCCTTGACATTGACAAAGCCCACAGGCGCAGCGATAACTCCCGAAGGTGTCGCCTTGCCTCTGCGGATAAGTGCGCAGAGCTCCATCAAGGCGGTCGGTGCATTTCCAAAGACAAAGAGTGCCGAAGGGTGCTCCTCAACAGCCAACCTGATACCTGCCTGCGTGCGCGTGATCTTAAGATCTGCCGCCATCTGGGCAACCCTCGGGTCGTGAAGATAACACTTCGCCTCAATGCCCAAACGCTTGAGTGCAACGGCACGAATGCCCGACACTACCATCGTGACATCGGTGATGATGGTGGTCAACTCGCCACTCTTAATCTTGCCATAAAGCCCCTCAACTGCCGCCTCGTCAGCATAGAAGATCTTCTCCATGTCGAAGTCCGCTGTGGTGTGTATCGCGTGCAGAAGTGCCCACTTCTTGTCGAGGGCGATGTTGCGATTTTGCAACTCAGAGTCAATAGTCTGGAAGCTCTTAATCATGATCTTCTGACCCACGCCTGCCTCGGCATCCTCCGTCTCGCGGTAGTAGCCGCGCGGAGTGACAATCTTAGCATCGGGGGCGATGAACGACTGAGAGTTACCAATCAACACCACCGTGAACATATCTATCTCCTCGGGGTCGAACGCCTCCAAGGTTGTCGAGACAACTCTCTGGTCGTCGCGCCCAGCGTTGCAGACATATCCCACAGGGGTCTCGGGTGCGCGGTACTCCAAAAATAGCTCGCGCAACCTATGCAACTGCCAGTAGCGACCATTGCTCTTAGGGTTATATATTGCCGTGACGAAATCTGCCGATGCCGCCGCGATAATGCGCCTCTCAATCAACTGCCATGGGGTCATAAGATCCGACATCGAGATCAAACAGAGGTCGTGACCGATGGGTGCGCCAAGTAACGATGCCGCCTTCTGGAATGCACTGATTCCTGGCAACACTGTCACCTCTACCGCGCTATCTCTCTGGTACTTCATCTCCAAGATGAGGGGTGCCATGCCGTAGATTCCTGCATCGCCCGAGCTGATGACCACGACATCTTTTCCCGACTCCGCCATCTCGAACGCCATCTCTGCGCGCTGCGTCTCTTGGCGCATGCCAGTGTCGATGCACTCCGTTGTGGATGGAAGATGTTTCGAGATATATTGAAAGTAGTGTTTGTATCCAATGATTACATCGGCACTCTTCAAGGCTGCGATCACCTCGGGTGTTGTCTCCATCTCGTCACCAGGACCAATGCCTGCGACAACTATTTGAGCTATATTCATTTGTCTGCTTAGTATAAAAGTTTCGGCTTATTGCATCACAAATATAGCACAAATATATCAGATATTTAGAGGTTGCATCTTTTTTGTGGTGCGCGCAAAAAAAAAAGAGTCTCTCAGCAGACTGCCGAAAGACTCTTTTGTAATATATCTATTAGTTGAGGGTTGCCCCTCCTCTAACCACTTTTCGCAAATTAAGCGATAGCGTTAACATGAAGCTGCATTGCGCTCTTCAAGTTACCTGCCTTGTTCTTGTGGATGATGTTGTGCTTAGCAAGCTTATCAAGCATAGCTGATACCTTTGGAAGAAGTGCCTCTGCCGCGCTCTTCTCAGTTGTGTTACGCATTGCCTTTACAGCGTTACGAGTTGTCTTGTGGAATAGGCGGTTGTGCGCACGCTTAGTGGCAGTCTGGCGGATTCTCTTCTTTGATGACTTATGATTTGCCATTGTTTTATGTTTTTATTTTTTAACTTTATAAATATACTTTGTTACACTCCACAGCCGTAGCTGTTTTCGGATGGGTCTCTCAAATGTGTCGCACCTTGTACTCTCCTGCACCTTGTTATCGCCTCGGTTGTCGACTCACTCTCGCCCCTCTCCTATGTTGGTCACCCGTGTAGCCCGTACGAGAGTCGAACTCGTCTTTCAAGAATGAAAATCTTGCGTCCTAGCCGATAGACGAACGGGCCTTACCACTAACTACATGGCGTAGATTAGCGGTGCAAAGGTAGTTCAAAAAAAAGTCATATGCAAATAAAAATAGCTGTTCGGGGGTCTAAATTATTAATATGTGGCTTTTAGACACTTGTATAAGCTGTTTTTAAGTAAACTTTTTTAGAAACTATTTGCCGCGTTGCCCTATTTTTACTAAATTAGGTTCAATATACTTCAGAAATTCAGACTCGAAGTTGGGGGTGAAAACCTCCCTGCCTAGCGACTCCCTGATCTTGTCCATGCTCCAAAATGCACCTCCATCAGTCTCAGCCGAGGGGGTCACCTCGCCATCAAAAACCGTGTAGAAGATGTTGACATATTCGCGCTCACAACTCGACTCAAAGGTGTACGAAGCGAGGTGGTGCGCCTCCATCCCCTCAACACCTAGCTCCTCCTTCGCCTCGCGACACAACGCCTCCGCGACACTCTCGCCAAAGTCGACATGTCCGCCCACGCCACTATCCCATCTGTTGGGCTGGATATCTTTCCACGCAGGGCGTCGCTGCAAGAACAGTTCGCCACGTGAGTTGAAGAGGTGGAGGTGAACAACGGGGTGCAACAACATCGAACCTCCGTGACACTCCGCGCGCGATGCCGAGCCCGTCACCGCTCCGCTCTCATCCACCAACGGAAAGATCTCCGCTCCATTATCTTGTGTCGTTGCTATCGCCATCTCTCCATCTATTTTTTATCATCCTCGGGGCGTGGTTGTCCCGACTTATATCCCAACGCGTTGAACCACTCCTCGATGGCTGGAATCACAATATCGTCGCGATCTATCCATCTGTTGTCGCGAATGAGAGCCTCCATCTCCAGACGCATAGCCTCCTCAATGGGGAACTTTGGTCGCTCTAGCGCGCTCTTCTCCTCGCGGATTGTCGGACGTTGCGTTCGCTCCGAGAACTCCTCTCTCAGAGGTCGTTGATCTATATGCCACTCAAAACCCTTCAGCGTAAGCGACTGTGTGACAGGGATTTTATTGAGTGGATAGAAGATATAGTTTGGCTCAACACGATATGTGATACCCTCGATCTGTCGCTGGTCAATGTAGAATGTCGCTGTTCCGCTCTCGATCACCGCCAAGGTCGTCACCTCCTTGGTGTTGTCATCCTGAACAAAATATATCGTCTCCACATTTCCATCAACATCGTTGCGGTAGATCTCGTTGTTGCGCATGTAGGCGGTCATCTCCTTGCCCTTCACCTGATTGAAGAAGAGGGTGTCGATCTGCGACGCCATGATTGGGCTACCCGTGAAGTGGGCGTGGTGGATCTCGCTATTGCGCGTGTAGACATCCACAACATCCGAGGTGATCTGGTTGACACCATTCCACAACACTGGATTAATATATAGGTGTATGGTGGTGTCGCGCGAGTCGGTGACCATCGAATCGCTGATGCTCTGGAAGTCGCTGCGGTAGCTCCTCGCGTTGCGGTAACCCTTGACAAGCCTATATGTTGTGTCGATCTGAGCAGAGTCAACAACCAGTGAATCCATCTTCATGGAGTCAATCTTTGTAGAGTCAACCTTCGGCAATGTGTCCACCTTTGTGGAGTCCTTACCCAAAGAGTCAATCTTCTTATCATCATCAAAGTTAAGGGTCTCGCCTCGCTTGGCAGCACGCGCAATAAGTTTCTCCTTGCGCTTGGCAGCTGTGCGAGCCTCGCGCGCCTTCTGAGCCTCCAACTTCGCCTTGCGCGCCTCAATGCGCTTGAGCGATACCGCCTCCTTTTTCTTCGTTATCTCCTCATTCTTAAGGCGTTTAGCCTCCGCCTTGGCTTTGAGTGCCTCCTCCCTCTCCTTGGCTTTCAACTCCTCGGGAGTCAACACAACCTTTGCTGTGGTGTCTTGGGCAAGGGTGTCGAGAGGTTGCTCAGGTGTGGGGGCTGGAGCAGGGTGGGGTTTTTCTGAGTCAGACTGAGGTTTTTCTGAGTCAGACTGAGTCGGTTCTGAGTCGGACTGAGTAGGTTTTGGGGCAGGAGACTTTTTGACCTCAGTCGTCTCAGCTGTCTCAGCTGTCTCAGCGGTCTCTGTTTTCTCAGTCTTCTCAGTCTTCTCAGTCTTCTCAGTCTTCTCAGTCTTCTCAGCTAGCTCCGCCATCGCTTTTGCCTTCTCGACCCTGCGCAGTGAGTCCGCCTTGGCGCGCTGAGCCAAGATCGAGTCCGCAACAAAGGTTACCCTCGCCATTGAGTCCGCAACATGCTTCACCCTCGCCAACGAGTCGGCAACAAAACGTCGCCTATCCGCGCCATGGCTTCGCGTAACCAACTCAATGGTGTCCGCCTTCATAAAGAGCGTGTCGCCCTGCTCCAAGTCATAGTTGATAACCAACGGTTTCTTGGTCAACAAAGCCCTCTCCATCGCGCTCCAATACTTTCCTGCATCGCCATACGCCAAGGTCTTGTTCGTGGTGTCGTCAATCTGGATGTTGTTGCGCATAATCACCACCTCACGAGCCTCGTAGTAGTCCATCGTGTCGCTCCACACCTCCTGCTCCTTGGTGAGAATATATCCATTGAGGGTTATCGAGTGCAACTCACGAGGCTTGTCGTAGGTTCCGCGGTCGGCATAGAGGTACTCATCCTTCTCATTCCAGATGTTGGTGTTCTCGAAGTATTGAGCAAACTCCGTCTCCATATTATATCGCACCGAGTCGCCCGTCAAGTCGTAGGTCTCCGTGCGCAGCTCCACATCTCCAACGCCGACAATCTCATCCAAATCAGCGTAATAGAAACCGCGACGCGACTCCATGCGGTTCTCCTTGGAGAGCATGATTCCGCCACCCCAGTACCTGCCGATGTTGTCCAACGTGTTGAATGTAAAGTTATAGGTGTAAAGTGTCGAACCCTCATCCACAACCTTAACGATTGGAGCATAGAGGGTTACGATATTCGATACGCCATTGTAGTCCGCACGATCCGCGTAGGCGTAGGTTGTATTTTTGTTGATTAGGACATTGCCGAAACACTCCAAACGTTGGTCGCTATACCTCACCGCACTATCCGCTGTGATGAGTGCGCCATTGTGTTGTGCCGCGAAGTTACCCACCAGACACATCACCGATGAGTCGGGGTTGATCTTGTAGGGGTAGACAATATCCGCCTTGATATCTATGAGTTTGCGATCCTCGGATGGTTTCTCGCCCGACTTAAAAGGCTGTGCCTGAGCGCGCAATGTCGACACGCCCCACTGAAAACCACACATCAGCAACGCCCCCAGAAAGAGAGCCGCTACACATGCCGATAGAACCCTATGCACCCAGCTTGCCCTCATCCCTACTTAATCCAGTTCTTATTTGAGAACTCGTCGCTGCGGTACTCTGGCGCAATGTAGATATACATTGAGGCGATATGTTTGTTGAGCCACTCATCAAAGACGCGATCCTCCTTGTCGGAGAGTGCGAGTTTTTCGAGTTGTACATAATCCTCCTCCATAGACGCCTTGTGTGAGGGGATGATCTTCACCAACTTAACAACTTTGCTGAGCTGGTTACCCATCATATCTTGGGTCAAAAAGGCATCCGACACCTCGCCCTCCTTCAACTTGCTAAGGTTGGTGTAGTCGTCAATACTCTTATATCCTCGCGCACCGAAATCCTCCTTCAGGAACTTCGTAACCGTGAGCTTAGCATCGTAGGCACTGTAACGCTCCAGAAGGTCGTGGTTCGAGACAATACCGCCATTCATCTTAGACGAATTGTCGTCCGAATATTTTTTTGCTGCGACATCAAACGCGAGAGAGTCGCGACGGATCTCCTTAACTAGGCTATCCAAAAACTTCGTAGGCTCCTCCAACTCATCGGGGTTGTAGGTGGGTTTCAACAAGATATGTCGGCAGTGGAACATGTTACCTTTACGGTCGATAAGCTCAATGATGTGAAATCCAAACTCACTCTCGACAGCCTCCGACACCTGACCTGGTTTCAACAGCTCCAACGCCTCGGCAAAGGCTGGAACAAAGGCACTCGAAGGCTGAGGGTCCATCTCTCCACCCTTATATGCCGACCCTGGGTCTACCGAGTACATCGTCGCCAACACCTTGAAGTTGGTCTCGCCCTTGGCAATACGCTCGCGCATCTCAAGCAACCTCTCCTTTACACGACGCGTAGCCTCATCCTTTGAGGATGGGTACTTCGTGATCTGAGCATATACATATTGGTCTCCGACAGCGGGGATCTTATCGAGGTCGAGCGTCTTAAAAAACTGCTCCACCTCACCTGGAATGATCGTAACGCCATCGAGAATCTCGTTGCGCATGCCCGAGGCATTCATCTGCTCCTCAATTGCCACGCGCATATTCTCGCGAATGGTGTAGATCTCAACACCCTCCTTGCGCTCTAGCTCCACGACACCTCCCGCAGCCTCTGTCATCGCCTTGACCTGTGCATCAACACGCGCAGAGATACCATCAAGGTTGACCTCCACAGAGTCGATAACCGCCTGATTGGCAAGCAACTTCTGAGTCAACATCTCCTCCAAAGCCTCGTTGCGAGGGTCTCTATCCGAGGTATACCCCTTACTACGTCGCTGCTCAACAAGCTGTTGTGCATAGGCGTGAACCTCACTCTCCAAAATCGAAGAGTTGCCGACCACAGCAACCACACGATCCAAAACCACTCGTTTGGGTTGCGCCGAGGCAACACACAACGTAAATAGTGCCACAATGGGCAGTAATCTTCTAATAAACATATCTTTATATATCTTCTTTTTTATTCCTTTTCCTTTTGAGGATCTTCCCCCTCTTTCACTATCCTTGCCCTCAGCTCCTCCAACGCCTCAACAGCATGGTTCACAACCACACCTTCGACAATTGCCGCATTGTAGAGCTGTGTATCCGCCTGCTCCAAGATCAAAGATTGACGTTGACGACGCAGGATCTTCGAGATTGCAGAGGTGGTCTGCTCCAAAGGTGCTGTATCGCCCTTGCGCAACACATCCGAGAACTCAAAGAGGTAGTGAAACTCGCTATCCTTAAGCTCCTGAATACCCTTACGCGCAATATAAACGCCTACGATTGACGCCCCTCGCGCAACTGGCAGACAGTCCAAAAATTGCCCATAGTCAACCCAGTCGCTCTCGAACGACACCCTCTCGAAGTCGTTCTTCTCAATCAGTGAGACAACATCCAAGCTGTCGCGCTTTTTCCACGATGTCATCTTCTTAATCAGCTCCGACGCATTTTTATAGTCGCGCGGGATCTTGATAATGTAGCCCTTAACAATGTCGCGCTCCAACTTAAACTGCCCCGCGTGGCTCTTGTAGTACTCCGCAATTTGGCTCTCCGTCTCGCTGGTGTCGTCTCGCTGGTCGATGGTATATTGATCCAACTTGCGGATCAACAGCGACTGTCGATACTCCTCGACCATCTTATCAATGTCGTTTGCCGACGAGGTAAAGACGCGCTCCGCCTCGCGAAGTTTTACAGCCCTATGCACCCACTTTTCTGTGAATATTGCAACCTTAGCAAGGCTATCTTCAGCCGACAGACCCTCCGTGTCAAGAGTTCGCAAATCCTTGGCGTAGAGTCTATTTTTACCAACAGATGCAACAATCTCGTTGCCCCCAAAATTTAAAGGCAACTCATCGCACGACACCATAAATAGCGTAGTGAGCATTAAGAGTATTGCGATATTGCGACCCATCATCTTGGCAAAAGTAGTTATTTTCACCGATATTAACGCAAAAACATCCCTAATAAATATATATATACCGATATTTTTTTGCACTTCTAAATGGCGAGGCTACTTTTTCGCCTCCTCCTCCGTGGTCTCGACACTCGCCACGACACTCTCGATATGCGGAAAGATCTCATCCTCCTCACCCTTTGCGAAGTGGATATCACCACCCTTATTTTCCTTAGCCATAGCGTTGAGACGCGACAACTGACGAACGATCTTGTATAGCGAAATTCCAAGAGTCACAACCGCTGTGAGGTAGATTATTCCGTAGAGTATATTATTCTCTATCAACCCTCTAAGGGTTATATTCTCAAATCCCGTCCAGACCAAAATATAGGCTAGCGCATTGTTGAAACTGTGCAGAATAATAGGTGCAAAGATGGAGTTGGTGCGTATGTAGAGGTAGCCCAACAGCATTCCGATGATGAGGGCATTTATTACCAAAGCTGGGTGAAAGTGCATGATGCCGAAGAAGAGCGACGAGACGATTGTCGCGCTCCACACTCCGCTCTTAGCGCGAATAGAGCCGAGGATCAAGCCACGACAGAGCATCTCCTCGAAAATTGGTGCCGCAACCACCACCGCGAAGATCATCGCCCACCCTCGACCATAGACCTCGGGAGGGTCGGGAAGGTAGCTCATGAGGGGGTCGAAGATCACCGTCACCGCAAAGAGCATAACCACGCCCCAGAGCAACACCGTGGGGTTGAAACCCAGCATTGAGTAGTTCACAATGCGCCCCTTGCCACCACGTATTCGCCTCAATACAAACGCACCCACGAGAGTGATAATCATGATGATGAGGTAGCTCATCATGGAGAACTCACCTGCCGTCTGTTGTGCCGCACTTCGCACCGTCTCGTCGACGCTATCGAGGGCTGCATTGTCGAAGCCATAGCCCAAGAGATATGTCGCTCCGAAGCCGATAAATTGCGCCACGAAAAATATTCCAAGAATGGCTAAAAGATCCACCCCCGTGGGGAAGACCCTGCGCCAAAGTGGCGTTTTCTCTCTGTTTGATATGTCCATCGTTAGATATGTAAATATTAAATTATGAAGTGACTATTTTTTTGTACGAAGCCTCTCTTTTATCGACCTCCAGACTCTACTAGGTAGACTTTTTTGAGGTTGCAACACTCTATTGTATATAGCAAATCTTGAGCCCAACATGTAAATTATCCACGAATCTATGAGACGTTCTAATTTGAGTCTCCTGTGGATCTTTAGGTATCGACCAACGTTGACCTTCATATTGAGGTGTTTGAGTGCATATTTTCTCAACTTTTCACCATCGCGTCTGTCGTATCGTTTGATCTCCTCAATGATGCCATCTTTATCAAGATGTCGCCCCCAAACACCGCGTCCAGTACAGTTGTTGATGATACTTTGGTCGATATTATTTAGGTTTATATACCCGTCGCCACCACAGCTATGCCCATCAAATTTGGATGAGTAAGCCCTGCTATCATAGGAGATACATGTACGTCCACAAGCCATGGCGTCGTATAGCGAGCGACCTATACCAAAGACTATATCTACTCGATTGATATAATCTTGAATATCAATGATGTTGTTTGTCGACTTTGAGGCGTGAAAATATCGCAAACCCAACTCCTCACAAGCCTCTTTGACAATAGCATTTGCCTCATCCCCCTGACAGAGAGATAACACAGATTGGGGGGTGGCGTGCAGAGGTGTAGCAGGGTAAAATTTCTGACAATCTATACCATTTAAGATTAGCGTGCTTTGAACTCCTAGCGCGGTGAGATGATTCTGAACCTCTTGACTAATGACAACATAGGCGTCCGCATAGGGTGACGGCTGTTCGAGAGGTGGATAAACGCCATGACAGGTCTGTATAATAGTTCCACAGCCATTCAACATCTCGACCATCGTGTTGTGGTTGGCTAGGATTAAGTCGTAGTGGTCGTAAGATTTAAATCGAATACCCAACTTTTGCTCCATGCGCTGAGAGATCTCGCCTCGCTGAGCAGGGTCACAAAAGTACTCAACCTCGAAATTCTGTCTAAGAAGTTCCTCAGCCAAGGCATATGTAAAATTCTCTGAGCCACCAGTGACGACTAGGTGATTATTGGCAACTAATATTCTCATCACAGCCTATTTTATTTGGAAGTTGCAGTTCGCTTCTTGCAAGTTGCAAGATTGACATTTCACCCCAAAGATAGCTATTTTTTTTGTAAGGTGTGGGTTATTTCCGAGAATTTGACTATTTTTGCGCTGAATGATCCTTTATGTTTGGGGCTTTGGGCGACTAAACAGAGGCAAATCGCAAAACTATCATTGTTGAGAATTTAATAATATGGCCAAGGTAATCGCTTTAGCGAATCAAAAAGGGGGTGTCGGAAAGACTACCACTGCAATAAATCTAGCTGCATCGTTGGCTATTTTGGGCAAGAAGGTGCTGCTCCTCGATGCTGACCCTCAGGCAAATGCCACCTCTGGGTTGGGTTTCGACATCAATGCTGAGGGTATCTACGAGCTACTCATGGGGGAGTGCGAGCCTCAGGATACAATCCTCAAGTGCTCATACATCAAAAAACTTTGGCTCATACCTTCGAGCATAGATCTCGTGGCGGCAGATACCGAACTGGTCAAGATGCCACGCCCCCACCACGCCATGCGCGAGGTGGTCGACAAGATCCGCGACAACTACGACTATATTTTTATCGACTGCTCACCATCGTTGGGATATACAACAATCAACGCCCTCACAGCGGCGGACGAGGTGTTGATACCTGTGCAGTGTGAGTATCTCGCGTTGGAGGGTTTGAGTAAACTGCTCAACACCATCAAGATCGTGAAGGGAGGACTTAACCCCTCAATCGACATCAACGGCTTTGTCTTGACGATGTATATGCGCAATAGACTCAACAATCAGGTCGTTAGTGAGGTGAGGGAGCACTTTTCGGAGCTAGCATACGACACCGTGATTCAGCGCAACATCCGCTTGGGTGAGGCTCCATCGCATGGTAAGCCTGTCTTGCTCTATGACGCCGCAGCGGTGGGGTCGGATAACTACCTTAGCCTAGCCAAGGAGTTTTTGAAACGTGAACGAATTAAAACAAGAGCGCAAAAGTGACAGCAAATATAAAACAAAAGAGGGGGCTTGGACGAGGTCTCAACGCCATCTTCGCAACCCCCGACAGTGTCGTGGCGGTGGAGAGTAAGTTGCCTGCAATGAATGATATGGCGCAGGTGGCGATCCAAAATATCCGACCCAACCCCAAGCAACCACGTCGAGCATTTGACGAGGCGAAGCTCCGTGAGCTGAGTGAGTCGATTGAGGCGTTGGGGGTTATTCAGCCTATCACGCTCAAGAAGGAGGGTGACGAGTATATCATCATCAGTGGTGAGAGGCGTTGGCGCGCAGCTCAGGCGGCAGGTCTTAGAACTATGCCAGCATATATCCGCGAGGTGGATGACGAGCGACTGCACACCATGGCTCTCGTGGAGAATATCCAGCGCGAGGATCTAAACCCGATGGAGATTGCACTCTCTTTGCAGAGGGTGATGGATGAGTGCGGAGTGACGCAGGAGGCGTTGGCGGTGACGGTCTCGATGAAGCGACCAACCATAGCCAACTACCTGAGGTTGTTGCGCTTGGCGGATGGCGTTCAGTTGGCAATCAAGGAGGGTGTGATCTCGATGGGTCACGCCAAGGCGATAGCGACCATTGAGAGTCACGAGATGCAGATTGAGGCGTTGCGCAAAATTGTCGAGATGTCGCTTTCGGTGCGCCAGAGCGAGGAGTTGGCACGCGCTATGCAGAGGGGTGAGCAGGTAGCTCCCGAGCAAAAAAGCGCACCTGCACCCGAGAGTGACGAGGAGTATCCTGAGAGCTATTCGCGACTCGTGGAGCGCATGGAGAGGCTTTTTTCACAAAATATATCCATCAAGCGAGGCAAGCAGGGTGGCGGTAAGATCGTCATCGACTTCAAGAGTGACGAGGAGATAGACAGCTTCATCTCTCGCATGGACAACAGAGGCGAGTAACGGGACAGCGAGACTGAGAGACTGAGAGACTGAGACGCACTCCACCGCGTGTCATTGCGGGCTTGACCCGCAATCTCTAAGAGAAAATATATTGTATACAATTTTTAAAAGATGATAAATAGGGGAGCTTACAGAGCTACACATATAATTTTTTTGACGCTTTGGGCTCTTCTCATGACGTTTGGGCTGGGGTGCGAGACAGCATCGGCATCTACATCTGCTCAGGCGCGACGCTCTGCCAAGATCCGCATTGCTGGTGGCGTGCAGGTTGGCGTCGAGGAGCCTAAGCGTGACTCGCTAGCCATGGCGTCGGACTCGCTTAGGGTGGACTCTTTGGCGATGGATTCGTTGGGTGTGGCACAGATTGCTAAAGACTCAACAGCCACAACATCTACCCCACCTGCTCACCGTGCTCCATCGTTGCTGGTTAGCTCGGTGCAGAACCCCGACATGTTGGATGACACGGTGAAGGTAAAGAAACCTGGTCGATTCTTTAGTGACTCGGTCTCGTTGTCGAAGATGTGTTGGACAGCGGCGGTGTTACCTGGATATGGTCAGATCTACAACAAGCAGGCGTGGAAACTTCCAATTATATACGGAGCGTTGGGTCTCAGCATTGGTCTATATGTCAACGAAAACAAGACTTACAAACCCCTCAAATCGCAGTATGATGAGATAACGCTAGCAAGCACATCTCGAACCGAAGAGCTTGATGCCCTGCAAGATAAGATGATACGTAGCAACACACGTCGACAGCTCTATTTGGGTGCGGCGGTGGCGTCATATGTCTTCGCTTTGGGCGATGCCGCCATCAACTACAGCACCAACGATGTCTCGTCGGTGAAGAAGGCGACCACCCTCGCAACAATATGCCCAGGTGCAGGTCAGATCTACAACAAAAGCTACTGGAAAGTGCCATTTGTGGTGGGAGGTTTTGCCTCGATGATATACGTTTTAGACTGGAATAACCGTGGATATCAGCGTTTTAAGACGGCATACAGCTTAAGTTCTGCCTATGAGAACGATCCCGACTCTTACCCCGATGGGTCGCTTGACGAGTTTGGAGGCGCCTACTCATCGAGTTATCTGCGAAGTATTCGTAACAGCTATCGACGCAACCGCGACCTCTCGATCATCTTGATGACGGGACTCTACGTATTGCAGATTATTGATGCTCATGTGGATGCCCACCTTAAGGATTACGACATCTCGGATGACCTCACCATGAATATTAACCCAACGATAAATACAACCTACTCACCTACGGTAGGGCGCAATTGTGCGACATATGGGTTTAATATCAACCTAATTTTTTAGACCACAACACCAGATTTAATGAAGAACAGAGTTTTATTGTATGTAGCTACGTTGGCTATCATTGTGGTAGCTGTTGTAGCTCCAACGACAACATACGCTAGCCAAGGCGGTAGCAAGACATCGTGGCGCGAGCGTCGCTTGACATCCAAACTGGAGCGTCTCAGACACAACAACAAAGCGTTGGAGGAGAAAAAGATCGAGAGCAACAACACCCCATCAACAAACGTCAACGATGTCGACACCTCGCAGATCGCCAATGCTGTGGCTCTGCCAGCTGCGGAGAGTGCGACCTCGCAGAGTGCCATGGAGTTTGACTCGGTGCCCTATCGCGAGGATGTAACCGTAGACTACACCCCTGAGCAGATGGATTCGCTACTATCGGTGTGGCGCGAACGTCAAGCTAATGAGCACTTTACCAAGTTCTTCAACGACTTCGTCAATATCAACGACTCATGCACAGTCGACAGCAAAGGGATGCTTAGCGACTCAATGTATAGCCTGCGATTGAAGAACCTGATGTCGCCAATTCACCTCCCCTACAATAATATTGTGAGGAGCTACATCGCGCGATACACCAATACACAATATGGAACAATCAACCGCATCATGTCCCTTTCGCAATACTACTTCCCGATGATTGAGCAGGAGTTGATAATTAGGAACATGCCTGTTGAGTTGCGCGCCATGCCCATCATCGAGTCGGCACTCTCGGCTACGGCAGTGTCACGCGCAGGAGCTGTGGGATTGTGGCAGTTTATGCCGGCAACGGGTAAGATGTATGGTTTGGAGATCAACTCCCTGATTGACGAGCGTCGCGATCCCGACAAGGCGACAAAGGCGGCGTGTTGGTTTATGAAGGATCTCTATAACATGTTCGATGACTGGAGCTTAGCCATTGCAGCGTACAACTGTGGCCCTGGAAATGTCAACAAGGCGATGACACGCGCAGGGGTGGCAAAGGGTGACTTTTGGGATATATATGAATACCTCCCTCGCGAGACCCGCGGATATGTCCCAGCATTTATTGGCGCGACATACGCCTACGCCTACCACCAGCAACATAACATCACCTTCGAGGAGTCGCCACTGCCTCTGGCAACCGATACAATCATGATAAATAGGGTTGTGCACCTTGGGCAGATTGCCGAGACCATAAACCTCTCGATGGAGGTGTTGAGGGATCTCAACCCTCAGTATATCAAGGATATCATCCCTGCGACAACCAAGGAGTACTCGTTGCGCCTGCCACAAAAATATGTGGTACAATATTTGCAAAACGAGGAGGCGATACATGCCAAAGACACCGCATATCTCAAGGAGTATATACATCCTGAGGCTATCGAGAAGGCGCGCACAGTCCCCGACTACATCATTCACCGCGTAAAGAGTGGCGATACGTTAGGTGCTATTGCACGAAAATATCGAGTCTCGGTGCGTCAAATTATGTCGTGGAATAACCTCCGCAGCGCAGATAGAATCTCGATAGGTCAACGCCTCAAAATTCAAAGAAGATAGCGAAGAACAAGGTTTGATGGTAAGGCAATAAGGATATGTATCCGCTCAGTAGTAATGGTAACGATTGCACTCCTCCGCGTGTCATTGCGGGCTAGTTTAACATTACTTTAGGAGGTAAATTAAAAAAATAATTCGCATAATTAAAATGATGGATTTCTTGATAGAACACAACCTGCTGGGGCTCACAATTGGAGTCTCGACATTTCTGATTATCGGACTCTTTCACCCCGTTGTCATCAAGTGCGAATACCACTTTGGCGTCGGGTGCTGGTGGTGGTTTCTGGTGCTCGGAGTTGTATGCGTGGGACTCTCGCTAATGAGTAGCAATGTGCTGATATCCACACTCTTGGGCGTTGTTGCCTTTTCATCATTCTGGACTATCCGAGAGATCTTCGATCAACGCGAAAGGGTTCGCAAAGGGTGGTTTCCCGAGAATCCAAATCGCAAAAAATAGGCATAGCAATGAGCAGAGATAGAGCCGATATAATCGTAGCTCCAGCAACTCTAACAGGGGGTGCTGTGGCGATGGTGCGCCTTAGTGGCGATGAGTCTATAACCTTGGTGCAGAGCATGTTCCGCAGCTCAAAAGATGGTGCGCTCATTAATGCCAAGGGACACACGGCGCACTATGGCGATATCGTCAATGCGAATGGCGAAGTAGTTGATGATGTGTTGGTTACGATTTTTCGCGCGCCTCACTCATATACAGGCGAGGAGAGTGTGGAGATATCATGCCACGGATCGCAATATATTGTTCAACAGATCATTAGCCTCGCAGTGGATCAAGGTGCACGCATGGCTGAAGCTGGCGAGTTTACAATTCGTGCGTATCTTGCAGGTCGCATAGATCTATCTCAGGCAGAGGCTGTTGCGGATATGATCGCCACGACATCTGCCGCATCACACGCCATGGCATCGACACAGATGAGGGGCGGATACTCCGCAAAATTGACAAGCCTCAGAGGGTCAATATTGTCGTTGGTGACGCTGTTGGAACTGGAGCTTGATTTCTCAGAGGAGGATGTCGAGTTTGCAGATCGTGGTCGCCTCACAGAGCTGATAAATGAGTGTCGCTCAGCAATTTCCAAACTCGCGGAGTCGTTCAAAGTTGGTAATGCAATCAAGAATGGAGTTGCTGTGGCAATCGTCGGAGAGCCCAACGTGGGCAAGAGCACACTGCTCAATCGCCTACTCAATGATGATCGCGCCATGGTGTCGGATATCGCAGGAACAACGCGCGATGTTATCGAGGAGTCGATAACAATTAAAGGATTAACATTCAGATTTTTAGATACCGCAGGACTGCATGATACCGATGATCGCTTGGAGCAGATGGGCATCGACAGAACATATCAGGCGATATCGCGTGCGCATGTCATTTTGCACCTTGTGGATGCGCGAGTCGCGGAGGTTGAGCCTCTCGCAGTCGCGGAGGATCAGACGGTCATCACGGTTCGCAACAAGGTGGATCTTTCGGGTGAGTCGCATGACCTACGCGCAACCTCCCCAACAGAGTGCACAGACATCTATATATCTGCAAAAGAGGATATTGGCATAGATATGTTGTTGGAGCGACTCTACTCTACGGTCGACACCGCGTCGCTCTATGCCGGAGATCCGATAGTCTCAAATATCCGCCATTACGACCATCTTCGCTCAGCATTGGATGCATTGGACGCAACACTCTGCGCCCTCACTAACGGCATCCCGACCGACCTTGTCTGCGAAGATATCCGCACCGCCCTCTACCACATCGGCTCCATCACTGGCGAAATAACCACCGACGACATCCTTGGCAACATATTCTCCAATTTCTGCATTGGCAAATGATTTTAGTCAAAATACAACATATAAGATATTGATTATCAATAGAATAGCACTTTTAACAGGTGCTATTTTTTTTGTCGCATATATGCGCTATTATGTGGTTTTAAGCGGTGTTAATGTCTATTTATTTCCCCCGTTTTTCCCTGCTTAACAAAATGGTGTTATGACCCTCCAAGATGTAGTGGAGAATCTCATCTCCTGCAATGAGGTGCAATGAGGCGCAATGAGCTACAATGAGGTGCAATGGCGATTATGGGTGAAATAACCTTAAAAGATGTAGCCCAGATCGCCCACCACCTCGGTTACATCACGGGTGAAATAACCCACTAACGAGATCCTCAAGAATATCTCCAGAACATCACTCTACTTTCTAAGTCACCCCACCCACTCTAAAAAAACTGAAAATTTTACGATAATTCTTGCGCTCCTGAATAAGGAGTAGAATCCGTGCGCACTATTGTTATCTATTGTATGCTATTGTCTAGTCGTGGGCGAAATTATGACAACTAAGGAGGCGAAATAAAATTTCTCTCCAATTATTCAAACAACAAAATTCTAAAAAATTATGAGCAGTAACAGCGAATACCCCAAAGTGTGCATTCATTGCGGTGCTCACTTTATTGCAAAGAAAATCTCTACTCAGTACTGCACTCACAAATGCTCTCAACAGGCTTACAAAAAGAAGCAAAAAGAGAAACGCATTGCAGCAGCTCATCGAGAGATAAAAGATAAAAACAAACCTCTT
>JBCQVH010000018.1:0-15843 GCA_047173185.1 Rikenellaceae bacterium | reverse complement strand
ATTATTTTCGACATTTCACGGCAGTTTCAAATATGTATATAAAGACGATTTGCAACACAAGTGCAACACAGAAAAAATTAAAGCCTTGATAATCAAGCGATTATCAAGGCTTTTAGCGGTGCGTAGGGGACTCGAACCCCTGACCCCGTGCGTGACAGGCACGTATTCTAACCAACTGAACTAACGCACCATTTGTTAGTTATTAGCTACTGATGCTGATCTTTTCAGATTAAACACAGAGCTAATTGCTGATTGCGAGTGCAAATATAGAGCGTTTTTTTTTATTTACCAAATTTTTCAACCAGAAAATTCTCCTTCAGAAACCAAAATTCCAACCCACACCATCGAAAAACCCATATAATCACATAGCCATCACCTAGTTATACTTTCACAACATCACGCAAAAAAAAATCAACCACAATATAGCGCGATATCAAAATTTGCGAATAATAATATATTTCGCTACCTTTGCATGTAAACTTTTGGGGTGCACAAAAAGCATAAAGACCACAAACCACACAGTCAAAAGATGCAAATACCTCAAAAATATACGAGACAAACTAAAACCTAAAATAAACAATGAAAAAATTAATTGCTATTGTAGCCGTTGCGGCTATCATTGCTATTGGGGCATACTTTGCCTCAGCACCAAAAATTCCGATCTGGCAAGATAGCTCTCGATCTTTTGACGAGCGCGTCGAGGATCTGTTACCTCGATTGACTATTGAGGAGAAGTTCCGATTCTTTAGCTCCGAGAACCCAGCCATTGAGCATCTCGGCATCAAATCATATATGTGGTATGGCGAGGGTCTACACGGCATGTTGACGCGTGGCGCGACATCTTTTCCACAAAACAACGCAATGGGTAGCTCGTGGGATCGAGACCTTATGTTTGATGTCGCATCGGCAATCTCTACTGAGGCGCGTGCTCTCCAGAGCGCAGGCAAGGGACAGGTTATGATCTACTCCCCCACTGTCAACATGGCGCGCGATCCACGTTGGGGACGCAACGAGGAGTGTTACAGCGAGGATCCATATATGATGTCGAAAATGGCGCAGATGTACATTAGAGGTATGCAGGGTACTCACCCCAAATATCTCAAAACAGTGTGTACTGTGAAGCACTACGCGGCAAATAATGTTGAGCACAAGCGCGAGCAGCTTCTCTCGATGATTGACGAGAGGGATTTGAGGGAGTACTATCTACCTCCATACAAGGCGTGTATCGTCAACGAGCGTGCGGCTGGAGTGATGAGTGCCCTCAACGGAGTCAACACCACAGCTTGTAGTTCACACGAGTGGTTGCTCTCGACGGTTCTTCGTGAGGAGTGGGGATTCGAGGGTTATGTCGTTGCGGACTGGGGTGCAGTGGGTGCTATCCACACGCTTCGTCGTGAGACCAAAACCAACGCTGAGGCGGCGGCTAAGGCATTGAAGGCTGGTTGCGATCAAGAGTGTTTCCGCCCTAAGGAGTCACCGATGGTTAAGGGTCTTATTGAGGCGTTTGAGCAGGGGCTAATCACAGAGGCGGATATCGACAAGTCGCTACACCGATTGTTGCGTCTACGTTTTATGGTCAACAGTTTCGACCTCGATGATGAGTGTCCATATAACAACACCCCTGCATCGCTCATCGAGTGTCAGGAGCACCAAGATTTGGCTCTCCGTGCAGCTGAAAAGACTATTGTTCTACTTAAGAACGACAACAATATCCTACCTCTCAAAGAGGATCTCAAGAGCATCGCTGTTGTAGGTCCATTTGCAGATCAGTGCTGGTTGGGCATCTACTCGGGAACGCCTACCAAGCCACAGATCTCGCCATTGGAGGGTATCAAGTCTCGATTCAAGGGCGAGGTGTTGTACGCTAAGGGTTGTGGCGTGACAGCTAAGGATGACGACACAGATATGTCGGAGGCTATCAAGGTGGCTAAAAAAGCGGATGTCGTTGTTGCCTTCGTTGGAAACGACAACACCACAGCGACCGAGAATCTCGACCGTTCAACGTTGGCTCTCCCTGGGCGTCAGCAGCAACTCCTAGAGCAGCTCTGCAAGGCGAACAAAAAGGTTATCGTTGTGATTTTGCCTAGTGGTTCAACAACCATCGGCAAGGCTCAGAGTATGGCAGATGGTATCATCTGTGGTTGGGCAAATGGACAACAGCAGGGTACTGCCTTTGCGAAGGTTCTCTTTGGAGATGTCAACCCTGGAGGTAAGCTCAACACAACTTGGTTTGCATCGGATAGCGATCTACCCGATATGAGGGATTACAACATCCGCAACAACCGCACATATATGTACTTTAGTGGCAAGCCTCTCTATCCATTTGGATATGGTCTGAGCTACACCACATTTAGGATCTCGAACCTTAAGTTGAGCACTGCATCGCTAGCCGAAAATGGGGAGTTGACAGCCACTGTTGATATCACGAACACGGGTAAAGTTGCAGGTGACGAGGTGGTTCAGCTCTATATCAAAGATAACGTTTCGGAGTCGGTGGAGGCAGCGAAGATGTTGCGTGGCTTTGAGCGCGTGACGTTGGAGAGTGGCGAGACTAAGAGCGTCACTTTCAAGGTTGGCTACGACGCATTTAGCCACTGGAGCGTCGAGAAGAAGAATTTCGTTGTTACGGAGGGAGCTTATGACATTATGGTGGGCAACTCATCAGCCAACACACCTATCTCTCAGAAGTTGGAGATTAAGGGTGGCGTCGTTGCTGAGCATACCGTGCGCACAGCCAACCTCGACAACTACGATGCTGATCCTCGCTATCGTCAGCAATACTTTGGTGGTAAGATCATCCCTCCAGCAGTACCTAAGAATACCAAGCCACAGAAGGCATGGGTTGGACCTCGTTGGATTGAGTATCTTGTTGACTTTGTAGACCCTGGATTCTACGTTAGCGAGTGGACTATCAAACTCAACTACACAGCCCCCGAGGAGAACACCATGTCATCTGTAGAGTTTGACGGCAACAAGATCATCGAGAATGTTCCGCTTAAGAAGTCGGGCAAGGCTACGCAGTCGTTCATTGTCCCTAAGCCAGACTACGACCTACCTACACGCGTAAGATTCTACGTTGCCCCAGGTGTTACTGTGGAGTCTATCGACATCGTTTGGCCAAAAGATGGCTCGATCACCAACTACCCCGAGCCAGTATCTTCGAAGATGTAACAATCTCGCGTTAAACGACATGTGCGGGCTTAATCTAAATGAATTAAGCCCGCACATGTCGTTTAAAGTGAAACTCCCAATATTATAGGTGAAGTACTTGATTGCGACACCCCGACGCCTTATAGCTTAGGTGCAACCATGTATAGTTTCTCTCATCTATAAGTTGGTCAAAATCAAACCCTTTGCTGATAACAAGATCAAAAAGTTGCTTGTTTTTTTCAGGTGATCCTGCTGTAATATCAACCGCTTGCCCCTTGGTATGCTGAGAGGTTGCAACGCCACCAACAGCACTATTGAGTGCAAGAGATCTATAACCACTATTGACTGTAATTGGCGCACCCCATGCCTCTCTCACTGGATCGAGCAATTTGTCAATCATTACCTCTAGTGAATCCTTGATATCACCTTGAGGGGCATTGTCTATGCCGCGACTAGATGCCACCTGTGACCTAGACAGCTCGGCAACTGAAAAGTATTTTCCCATAACTTTAGTATTTTAAATTAGAATAAAGCATCCGCAATCTCTCATTGTTTTAACCTCCGCTGAGTTACGACATGCCTACCAAAAACAAATATAATACTAAATATTAACAAATACAATATTACCTAGGGTAAACAACAATATTTTTTACACACCACGGCTCAATCTAAACGACAGTGAGTCTAAACATTAACAAAACTACCACCCAAGGAACAACATTCCGAAGGCGCAGAGGCTGATGGCAAAGCCACCTATGGCGTGAGAATATCTCTCAAAACTTTCGGTTCGGATCTTGTTGTAGCTGACATTTCCAAGCAACACCATACCCACGATTGTGAGCACTGTTGTGAGGGTAAAGAGCAGAATCAACCACGCGATCTCAGTTGGTGAGCGGTGCGTTCCCGAGAAGAAAAGCAGCGGAATAATTGGCTCACTGGGTCCCATCACAAATATTGCGAAGAGGACGAGCGGCGTCACCTTAACGCGTTTTTGGGGCACATAGGCGTCGCCGTGTTTATGTTCGTAGACGTAGACATCCTCCTGCATAACATCGAAATGTTTGTGTGCCTGCACCTTGCGCGCCTTCCACAATCCCCAACCTAGGTATACAAGTCCAAAGATCAACAGTGCCCAACTAGACATATCACCTCTGACATCCTGAAATATCTCGATTTCGCTCATCTGCCACCCCATAAAGACGCCCACAAGCCCCAAAAGAATGGAGCTAAAGACATGTCCAAAACCACAGACAATGGCGAGCATCAACGTCTTATGCAACGACCATCCTCGCGACTTACGCAACACAATGAATGGTAGGTAGTGGTCGGGACCCGCTGCTGTGTGAATAAATGCAATCGAGATCGCAGTGATCGAGAGTGAAAGAAATGTTGCTGTTAACATGTAAAATTATTTATCTATTATGGGAATTAATGTTTGAAAAACATTTGTCAAAAGTAACGTATAACCAGCCTCGTCATTGCGGGCTTGCCCCGCAATGACACGCGAAGAAAGAACTTCTTAGACCATTATTCAAACACAAAATTCTCAAACCTTAATTCTTATCTATTTTTCCAAATATGATTCTGCACATCCGAAAATGCGCTAAAGAGAGCCTCGCCGCCTCCGCCCAAAAGGCGAATTACGAAACCCGAATAGTGTGTTGACGACACAGCAAATCTAATGCCTTGGTGTCGTGAGAGTATCGCGTGAATAGCCTCAACTATCGACTTAATATCTTGATCCTCTTGGGTTGTCTGGTATACAAGCGTCCCTTGATGGGTCTCCCCCTCCAGAAGTCCGCACCCCGATATTGGCATCTTCGTGGGTGACAACCAAACTCGATCTTTGAGCCTCAGCACTCCGCCATGTCGAACCTCGACAGAGTTGGAAAACTCCAGAAACTCAAACTCCTCACCATGGTGCTTACGTCCACAGGTGATGATCTCGCTCTGCAAGAACGAGCTATTTTTGCCCATCTCGACCTCCGTTTTCGAAAAAAACGCTGAATTGCGGTGGGGAACAATAGGGTGTGCAACCTGCGAGAATCTCGCGCCATCGCCAATCTTGATATGTATCGTCTGGTGAGCCTCGCCATCCATGTCGTAGATGCGCTGATAGGATTGCGACTTCATCTGCAAACTCGCGCCATCCTCAACCTCAAACGTTAAGTCGTAGTTGTCGCCACTCAGAACACCTGGAGATGTCGACATCTGCATCAAATATGCCGCACCATCGCTCTCCAACTGTCCAACCGAAACGACACGGAACGGTGGCGACACGTAGAGACTACGCACCACCGACCTTCCCGAACGAAGCCCAACTCTGAGATCTATCTTGGCATCCATCTATCTCTGGGAGTTATCGCCACAACTTTGGCTCCTCGACATCCTCCAAGAGGGCGTGGTGCTTGATCCAACCAATCACCGACTCCAAACCCTCGTCGGTTTTGAGGTTGGTAAATACAAAGGGCTTACCTTGGCGCATGCGTCGCGAGTCACTCTCCATAACCTCCAGACTTGCACCAACATATGGAGCAAGGTCGATCTTGTTAATCAACAGAAGATCTGAGCGCGTAATACCTGGACCTCCCTTTCTTGGGATCTTCTCCCCCTCCGATACATCAATAACGAAGATGCTGACATCCACCAAGTCGGGGCTAAATGTTGCCGACAGATTATCACCACCGCTCTCGATAAAGATGATGTCGATATCGGGGAAACGCGCCGCCATCTCATCCACAGCCTCCAAGTTCATGCTTGCATCCTCGCGGATCGCTGTGTGGGGACATCCTCCCGTCTCGACACCGATAATTCTTTCCGCTGGAAGTGAGCTGTTCTTGGTCAAGAACTCGGCATCCTCCTTGGTGTAGATGTCGTTGGTGATGACACCCACGCTATAATCGTTACATATTCGTCGCGTTAAACGCTCCAACAGAGCTGTCTTTCCCGAACCCACAGGTCCTGCGACCCCAATTTTTATATATTCTCGTTGCATATTTTTCTCTTTTTTTATGACATGTAAAGGCGCGAATACAACCTCTCATGCTGCATTGCCGCCATATCAAAACCCACGGCACACACACCTCTAATCTCAGGATTTAGCTCTAACGTCTCAGCCGTGAGAGCCGACAAACCATCCTCCAATTCGAAGATGATCTCTTGACCGCTCAACTGCCCTAACGGTATGAGTTTCACCGCATTGGTAACCATGCAGACCATCGAGTTGTAGTAAAACGACAACACCGTCTCGCGCACAGGTAGCTCCATAAGTGCCGCCACAGCACCATATATCACCGCATAATGACCGCCTCGTTTCGTGCCTCGACACAACCTCTCCAACACCTCGATGCTCTCGCCCTCGATCTTTCGGTTGAAGATCTTCAAAAGTCGCCCACCAAGTTTCAAGCTCGCCTCGCGGATCTCCGCTGGTGACTTCGTGGCGGTGCACTCCTCATCAAGCTGACAAAGGTAGTCAAAATCTCCAGATTGCATAGCCTCCCACGCCAACCTCACATATATCCCATCGTTGTATTTGAGGTTGTAGTGTAGCGAATTGGTCACAAACTCACGCGCCTTATCGACACTGCACACCACCCCACTCTGGACGTAACTCTCCAAGCCATAGGAGTGTGCATAGCCTCCGATAGGTAGTGTGGGGTCGCTCAGATGCAACAGCGTGGTGAGGTGTTTGGGTGACATCATTTCTCGCTTACTTGGCTTGCAAAATTTATAACTCGACTAAATAGGCTCTCCTTGTGTGGCTCAGACTCCGCGTGGTGGTGGTCACTAACGCGACTTCGAAGTCGATTCTGAAGTGAGCGCATCTCCTCCCTCGGGGTATAGCCTGCCGACACCAACCACTTAAACATCGGTGCTTCATAGGGCAACAAGATCTCATCGCCATCAATAAAGAGTGGCATATGTTTATTGCCTATTTCGTAACAGATGGTCGCCATCTCCAACATATTTTTGGGCGACAACACAATAGTTTGGGTCTCCAAAACCCTCACGACAATGGCGAAACCCTCCGCCTTGTCGAGGTGTAGAACATCCCCATCGCGGAGCAGCACCCCCTCGGAGATAAACTTCAGAGCGACATCGCGCCCTGAAGTTGTCTTAACGCGCTGAATGCGCTTGCTGAGCTCGTACCACTCCATCCTAAGAGTGTCGATCTCAACGCCTTGTAGATCTATGTCGGACTCACGCCCGACAATATTTTGTATTAACATATATTAAAACATAAAATAACGTTGTGCCAAAGGCAACGACTCCGCAGCCTCACACGTAATATGCTCACCATCAACCAGAACCTTATAGTTCTCAGGGTTGACATCAATAGTTGGCGTTCCCGAGTTATGGATCATGTCAGCCTTAGAAATCGAACGACACCCCTTAACAGGCAACAACATCTTCTTCAAACCATACTTCTGAACGATACCCATATCTAATGACACCTGCGACACAAAGGTTGCACATGTCGACGCCACAGCACCTCCAAAAGCCCCAAACATTGGGCGGTAGATAACTGGCTGAGGTGTTGGAATCGAGGCGTTGGCATCGCCCATCTTGGCAAACGAAACAAAGCCACCCTTGATAATCATCTCGGGCTTAGCTCCAAAGAGTGCAGGTTTCCACAACACCAAGTCCGCCATCTTGCCAACCTCCACAGAGCCGATATAATCCGACAGACCCTGCGCAATAGCTGGATTGATAGTATACTTAGCAACATATCTCTTCGCGCGAAAATTATCATTTCCATGACCCTCATCCTCGGGCAATGCTCCGCGCTGCTCCTTCATCTTGCTCGCAGTCTGCCATGTGCGCGTCACAATCTCGCCAATACGTCCCATCGCCTGAGAGTCGGAACTCATGATGCTAAAGACTCCCATATCATGCAAGATATCCTCCGCAGCGATAGTCTCGGGACGAATACGTGAATCCGCAAACGCTACATCCTCGGGGATGCTCTTGCTGAGGTGGTGACACACCATCAACATATCGAGGTGCTCATCAACCGTGTTGCGCGTAAATGGTCGCGTTGGATTTGTCGAGGCAGGCAAGACATTTGGGTACATTGCCGCCTTGATGATATCTGGTGCGTGACCTCCTCCAGCACCCTCCGTGTGGAATGTGTGGATCACACGTCCATCAATGGCGCGCATGGTATCCTCCAAGAATCCAGCCTCATTGAGCGTGTCGGTGTGGATAGCAACCTGAACATCATACTTATCAGCAACCTTCAGCGAGGCGTCAATAACCGCTGGCGTAGCTCCCCAATCCTCGTGGATCTTGAGACCTGCTGCACCTGCCTCAACCTGCTCCTCAATAGGGCGTGTCGTTGCGCAGTTACCCTTGCCCAAGAATGCCAAGTTTATAGGGTATTGATCCGCAGACTCCAACATCCTCTGAATATTCCACGCACCAGGGGTGATGGTCGTAGCGTTAGTTCCATCATTTGGACCTGTACCGCCACCAATCATCGTTGTGATTCCTCCACATATCGCTGTCTCCACCTGCTGAGGGCAGATAAAGTGAACGTGAGAGTCGATACCTCCAGCCGTTAATATATAGCCATTACCTCCGTGCAACTCCGTAGATGCTCCGATCACCATACCCTCAGTTACACCATCCATGATGTCGGGATTTCCAGCCTTGCCAATCGCAACGATCTTGCCATCGCGAATACCAACATCCGCCTTGACGATACCCCAGTGGTCGAGGATGATAGCTCCCGTGATGCAGAGATCCAAGACTCCATCCTCACGAAGAGCTGTGCTATTCTGACCCATACTCTCGCGCACGGTCTTGCCACCTCCGAACTTAACCTCGTCACCTAGCGTGGCGTAATCCTTCTCGATCTCGATTATTATATCCGTATCTCCCAAACGCACCTTGTCACCCACCGTAGGTCCCAAGAGGTTGGCATATTTCTGTCGACTTATCTTTAAACTCATAATGTTATCCGAATTTTATAGGTTAGAAACCTGCTTTTTCGAGTCGTTCAACTGCCGCTGTGCTCTCCTCGGCTGTAACTGTGGCTGAGTTGGTGACGTTGTTGACACCAATCACTACCCTACTTCCACCCAACTCACACAGCTCCACGCCCTTAGACTCTCCAGCCTCAAAGCGAACCGCCGTTCCAGCAGGGATGTTGAGCCTATATCCAAACGCCTCAGCGCGTTCGAACTTCAAAGCCCTATTGACCTCAAAAAAGTGAATGTGAGAGCCCACCTGAATAGGTCGATCTCCGCTATTTACAACCTCCAAAGTTCGAGTTGCGCGACCCTCATTGAGGATGATATCACCCTCCTTAATAAAAAATTCTCCTGGTATCATATCGCTCTATCTTATTGGGTCGTGGACAGTTACTAATTTTGTTCCATCGGGAAATGTCGCCTCAATCTGAACATCGTGGATCATCTCAGCAACACCCTCCATGACATCTTCTCGCGTGAGAACCTCCGCCCCCGACTGCATAAGTTCGGCTACGGTGCGACCCTCACGCGCACCATCCAAAAGGTGCTGGCTTATAAGTGCTATACTCTCGGGATAGTTGAGCTTGATACCCTTAGCCAAACGACGTGCCGCCACATCCCCTGCCAAGTACAATAACAACTTCTCGGTCTCTCTAGGTGTTAAGTGCATAGTGTTTTTTTAATTAAAATTTATTCTGTTTTAGACCCGAGGACTGCCCTAACGCCGGGCAGGCGGCGCGAGCCGCACGGGCAATTTGCTAGCGCATTTGGGTTCAAACACTAAGGTGTTTGAACCCAAATACGAGGCAGCCAGAAATCTAACCACCATTCTTTGAAATGGATGTTATTAAACCCCAATATATCTTGGACTAAGATAACATATTTTTTTTTAACAGCAATGTTTTTATACCGACAAAAAACTCTTCAACTCATCATAGTCGGCATTCTCCTTGGTGAAGTCCCTAACCACACGACCACGATCCATGATGAAGTAGTTGTCCGTGAGCAACTTCGCGAAGTCCAACTTCTGCTCAACCAACAATACCGAGAGGTTACGTTTCTTAATCTGATCCTTCAACACATCGGCAATCTCCAAGGTGATAGAGGGCTGAATACCCTCCGTAGGCTCATCCAAGATCAACAACTTAGGGTTGCCGACCAAAGCCCTCGCGATAGCCAACTGCTGTTGCTGACCTCCACTGAGGTTACCACCCAAGCGGCTACGGAAGGTCTTAAGAATTGGGAAAATCGAGTAGATCTCCTCCTCGTCAAAGCTCTTATCCTTACCCGAAAGTGCCTCAGTACCAATCAAGATATTCTCATAAACAGTTAGCTTGGGGATGATCTCACGACCCTGTGGCACGTAGGCGATACCACTCTGTGCGCGCTTCTCGGTGGGCAGTGTGAGGATGGATTTATCCTCCAACAATATATCTCCGCCCGTGCACTTCACAAGTCCCATGATTGAGCGCATCAGCGTGGTTTTACCCACACCGTTACGTCCCATTATCGTTGTCACCTTACCATTCTCGGCAAACATATCAACACCCCACAAGATGGCACTCTGACCATATGCTGCGTGAAGATCTTTTATCTCTAGTAATTTTTTCATACCTCGTTCAAATTATTTAGCGTTAAGAACCTGAGCCGAATCGGGAGCACCCAAGTAGCAGTCAATCACCGCCTTGTTGCTCTTAACATCTTGGAAAGCACCCTCCATAAGGATCTCGCCACGAACCAACACCGTAACTTTATCCTTGGCAATCTGCTCCACAAAGTGCATATCATGCTCGATAACGATGACGCTATGGTTCTTGCTCAACTCAATCAACAACTCACCTGTCTTGGCTGTCTCGGCATCCGACATTCCTGCCGCCGGCTCATCAATCAACAGCAACTGAGGATCTTGCAACAACACAATAGCGATCTCCAACCACTGCTTCTGACCATGCGACAACGACCCTGCGATGGTATCCATCTCGCCATCGAGATTTACCAACTTGGCAGTCTCAAAGACCTTGGCGCGCTGCGGAGGTGTCAATCGGAAAAACATTGATGAAAAGACGCCTCGGCTACCCTTCAATCCCAAAATCATATTGTCGAAAACCGACAGACCCTCAAAGACCGATGGCTTCTGGAACTTACGTCCCACACCCATCTGGTTGATATCAATCTCCGAACGACCGATCAACTCCTCGCCATTGAACATTGCCGAACCCTGAGCAGGGACAGTCTTACCACACAACACATCCATCAAGGTAGACTTTCCAGCACCGTTAGGTCCAATTATCACACGTAGCTCGTTGTCGGCAACATCAAATTGGTCGAGACACAACGCCACTACACCTCCAAAGGTCACTGTTATATTACGTACTTTCAACATAGCTACTACATTTTTGAGGTTGCGACACCCCTGTTTTTAAACTTATCAAAGAGCGACTGACCCAAGCCCAAGACTCCCTTGTCGAGGTAGAGAACCGTAACAACATAGAGAGCACCCAAGATATAAGGCCACGCCTCGGGCATCAACGATGTAAAGAGACTGTAAAGCAGGTTGACAATCAACGATCCAACAAGTGCACCCTTCAAAGATCCACGACCTCCGAAAGCGACCCAGATCAACATCTCGATAGAGGCTCTAACATCCATACGTCCTGGAGTGACGATACCTGTTTGAGGCAGGTACAACATTCCTGCAACCATCGCAATCAACGCTCCAATAACAAATACTGCCGTCTGGAAGTGTGCAACTTTATATCCAGTAAATCTTAGGCGTGACTCACTATCTCTCACACCAACCAACAACTTACCAAACTTAGACTCCGAGAGGTGTTTTGCTCCAAAGTAGATCGCCGCCAAAACCACAACCGTAAGAACATAAAGTCCCAACTTCACACCGCTATCTCTAAGGTCTAATCCCAACACATATTGGAAGTTTGTAAGACCATTAGATCCTCCAAGCAGCGTCTCATTTCGCGAGAACAACAAGAACATTGCCCACGCAATCGCCTGAGTGATAATGGCGAAGAATACACCCTTAATACGACGATTGAAGATGAAGTAGCTAATCATCGCAAATGCAATGGTGATGATTATCGTTGCTACGATAGCTCCACCAAAGGTTTGGAATGGCTGCCAAAACGCAGGCAACTCAGTGACCTGATTCCATGACATGAATGTTGGAACTGCGGTACCCTCGGGGAGGTTGTAAATTGTTAGATACATACCCATTCCGTAGGCTCCGAGGCAGAAGAAGAAGGCTTGACACATCGTCATAACGCCTGTGTATCCCCAAATTAGATCGACACCAATTGCCGCGATGGCAAAGCATAGGTAACGACCCCAAAGTGTCACCGTGTCGATAGGTACTATCCCCAAGAGATTTGCTGCAGGCAACAAGATCAAGAAGATGAATAGTAGCGAATATATTAATTTATCCTTTTGCATAATGATTTAATTTCTAAAGTGTTATCATTTTCATTTAGAGTCCTAATCTATCAATCATCACCGATACGACCCTTGTCAGCAAAGAGACCCTTAGGTCGGTACTGCAAGAAGATGATGATGAAGAGTAGGATCAAAACCTTGCCATAGACAGCCTCAAAACCTGCCTCAAAGAATTTCGACAACACTCCGATTCCGAGTCCCGAGATAGCGCATCCAGCCAACTTGCCGACACCTCCCGTAACAACAACCAAGAACGAATCAACGATATAGGTTTGACCCATGTTGGGGACAACATTTCCAATCAACGTGATGGCGCATCCTGCAACACCCGCGAGTCCCGAGCCAAGCATAAAGGTTATCATGTCGATCTTCTTGGTCGAGATACCCACACATGCACTCATGTTACGGTTCTGGGTCACCGCACGAATGCGAACTCCCAAACGTGTACGTTGGAACAACAAGTAGACACCTATAAAGATAACAATCGTAAGTCCAATAATAAATAGTCGGTTGTAAGGCAAGATCAATCCCGAATCAAGAGCGATACCTCCCGACAAGATTGCTGGAGCCTTCACAGTAGTCAAATCACCGAAGATAGAACGCGCCAACTGAATCAAGATCAAGCTGATACCCAACGTCGCCAACATACTCTCCAAAGGACGTGAGTAGAGGTGACGCAACACCAACCTCTCGATGGCAAGACCAAAGAGCGCGGCAACGATAAACGACAACGGCAACGACAAGAAGAATGCAAAATCGAACATCGACGCTGGCAAGAACTGCTCAAATATCTGCTGTACACAATATGTTGTATATGCACCGATCATGAGGAACTCACCGTGGCTCATGTTGATAATTCCAGCCAAACCGTAGACAATCGAGAGTCCCAATGACACCAACACCAAGATACTACCAAGGCTCAAACCACTGAAGATATTTTGGTAGACATTATTGTTGCGCTTCACCATATCGTAGTACTTCATCAGACTCTCTGCAGCGGCTCTGTTGGTATTGGAGATATCCTCACGCTGCTCGTAGTTATCCACAGCCGTAGCGTAGACCATATTTCGCGTCTCAGCGATAGCCTCCAAAGCTGTTGTCTGCTGATCCTTATCGCCAACCGCCAACATCAAGATATTCAAAAACTCTTGACCCTTGACCTTAGCTACGACATCGCTCTCCTTAGCCACAGCACTCTCCAAGGTTGGAAGATCTTGACTGTGTTGCATCTGAGCAATCGACTCATAAGCTGCGGTACGCACCTCCGCAGATAAATCATTAAGGTCTAAAAATGGTTTCAATGCCGAAAGTTTCATGCGATACTTTCTCGACAAATTCACACTATCCTTATACTTGCCAGCCAACAAAGCCTCAACAAATACAAATGTGCTATCACTACGGTCGGTGCTCAAAAATGCACACGCCGCCTCCATACGCTCGCCCTCACCACTAAGAATGTCGGCAATAGCAGAGCTTGCCGACATTCCAGGTTGTGCATAGAGCTGGCAACCAAAAACTACTGTGAGCATGGTCATCAAGATTTTATGCAGCATAATTACTTAATTTAAGTTTATAACCTCTTACGTCAATATGTAAGTAGTATTACTTTGAGAACTCGCTAAATGGCTCTGGGATAACCAACTCCTCAGTGCGGCTCAAGACATCGAACTGACCATCCTCGCGGATCTCACCGATCACAGCATACTTAGCCAAGTGGTGGTTGTCTGTGTGCATCTTAACCTTTCCTGCAGGTGAAGAGATCTCCATATCCGAAAGTGCTGCGATAACATCCTTCACCTCGAAAGATTGTGCCTTCTCAACAGCTGCCTTCCACAAGTAAAGGTCTGTGTATGCCCAACAGATTGGGTCGTCTGTCACACGGTCAGCACCTCCAGGAAGGTTGTTCTTAGCGCAGTAAGCCTTGAAATCTGCTACGAACTTCTTGTTCTCAGGTGTATCCTCGCTCTGGAAGTAGTTCCATGCAGCCAAGTGACCTGCCAAGTACTCTGTATCCATTGCGCGAAGCTCATCCTCAGCGACAGAGAACGCCATAATTGGACACTTCTCAGCTGTAAGACCCTGATTAGCAAACTCCTTGTAAAATGGCACGTTGCTATCACCGTTGATTGTACTGAGTACACATGCGTCACCCGATGCAGCAAAAGCCTTGATCTTAGATACAATTGTTTGGTAATCTTGGTGACCTAGTGGAGTGTACTCCTCTACGATGTTTGCCGCTGGCACACCCTTTGAAAGAAGGAAGTTCTTAAGGATGTTGTTCGCTGTACGTGGGAATACATAGTCCGAACCAAGTAGGTAGAACTTCTTGAATGCGCCACCCTCATCACTCATCAAATACTCTGTTCCAGGGATCAACTGCTGATTTGGAGTACCTCCCGAGTAGATGATGTTTGGTGAACACTCCTGACCCTCGTACTGAACTGGGTAGAACAACAGACCTGCATACTCCTCAAATACTGGCAAAACTGCCTTACGCGATACCGATGTCCAACATCCAAATACTGCCGCTACCTTATCTTTTCCGAGTAGCTCCTTTGACTTCTCAGCGAAGAGATCCCAGTTCGACGCTGGGTCAACAATCTTTGGTACGATCTTCTTTCCAAGAACACCGCCTGCTGCGTTGATCTCGTCGATACCCATCATCATGACATCTTTCAAAGATACCTCTGAGATTGCCATTGTTCCGCTCAACGAGTGGAGGATTCCCACCTCTACTGTATCCGCGCTCTTTGTCTCCGCTGTCGAAGGACAACCTGTAAGCGTCATTGCTGCAGCCACCACAGCTGCAAAACCTGCCAATTTCCTAACTACTCTTTCCATAACTCTAAATTTTTGTGCGTTATTATAAATTTTTAAAATCCATAAGCGTCATTGACTCAAGTTTCGTATCGGTCACCACAACCTCTACCCCTTGAATTCGACTGCAAGTAAGCGAAAAAATATCAACTACAACACATATAAAGGGGAGGCAAAATAGTAGCATGACAGTTAAAATATCAATTCGTAAGCAAAAACGGCAAATATGTTACTGATTTATTTTAAAAAATCTAATTATCTTTTAAATTCGCAATCACGAAACAAAATAGCCCAAACCGCTCGCGCGATCTGGGCTATCCCTATTATTTTTTAAGCGTGTCATTGCGGGCTTGACCCAATCGTGTCCAAAATAAATTTCACGCATAATCATAACGATCTGATCCAAGCCATTTTAGTGGCTTGGATTTGTATTTTAAAATATTGTATCCCCCTA
>JBCQVH010000001.1:0-362183 GCA_047173185.1 Rikenellaceae bacterium | reverse complement strand
CCGACGTGCGATTAGTAAACATCTTCGTCTATGGCAAGGAGTATGAAACACTATACCGCAAACCTCACCAAGACTATCCCGATGGCACCCACTTTATGGATTCACACCACGACTTAGGCGAGCTATACATCACCGAGAACGACATTTATCCCTACAACCCCGATGCTGGGCGCACATATCGCTACTGGGGTTGCGATGCAAAAACCAAAACCGATGAACGACACACCCACATAACAAAATGGGACAGAGAACGAGCCACAAACAGAAAATAATGATTAACTTTGCAACTAAGCACACACGAAAATGAAGAGCATAATAATATCAGAAACAATCGAGAGCCTATACGTCTGCGGAGACATTCACGGAGATTTTAGAACACTTATATATAACATCAAGCGCCTCAACATCGAGAATGCGGCAATCATTGTGGCAGGTGATTGTGGCTTCGGCTTCGAGAAGGAGGAGCACTACAAAAATCTCTACAATAGTCTATCTCGCACCCTCGCCAAGCTCAATATCTTTGTGCTAATGATTAGGGGCAACCACGACGATCCAGCCTATTTCGATGGTCATAAAATCAACTACAAGCGATTCAAGTGCGTAGCTGACTACTCAGTTGTGTTCAACGAGAAGAATATACTCTGCATTGGTGGTGGCATCTCGATAGATCGCACTATGCGAAAAATGGATATGGAGTACTACAAAGTGGTCAAGGGTAGAGACATAACGAGCTATTGGGAGGATGAAAATGTAGTCTACAACCCCGAAGCCATATCTCAGCTACCACCTATCAATGCGGTCGTAACCCACTCTGCTCCAAGCATCTGTTTCCCAACAAGCAAGAGAGGTATCGAGGATTGGTTTAGAGCAGACAGCGAGTTAGAGGCAGACCTTGACGAGGAGCGTAGCCGATTGGATAAGATTCTACACCACCTACGCCAAGATAACCACCCACTCACGAATTGGTACTATGGGCACTATCACACCTCAAAGTTCGAGTCTATTGATGGCGTGAGTTATCATCTGCTTGATATTATGGAGTTTAAGGAGGTGCGATAAACCAACACTCCAATTATTCATTTTACATAATCCAAAAATGAATGATGAGGGGTAAGTACTCTCTTTATCTCAGCTAATTCGATTGTAAGATTTTATAATGCCTAATCGTTCTGTTACCGTCGTAACCGTTACCGTCGTAACAAAGATGGCGCATTTATTTAAACTGCAAATGTTTTCTTCGATATTTAAATATATCAGCAGTTGTTGACACTATAAATGACACTGTAAATTGTTATTGAGTAATTTACCATCTTTCATATACAATATCACACCGCCTCTTAAAAGCAATTATAGTAAATAAAATTTGCAAAACGGCACTATTTTAGCTATCTTTGCAGTGAATCAGTAAATTTTCTACGTAAATTGAATATAAAACTATGATAAAGGAGCTTACAATAGAGAACTTTCTCTCATTCAAAGAGAGACAAGAGGTGTCATTTGAGGCAACCTCAGATAAACAATCCGAAGAGAGTTTAGTTTATAAAATCACACATCCGCAGAGTGGTTCGGTAACTCGAATTATGCGAATGAGTTTCATATATGGTGCAAATGCCTCTGGGAAAACCAATCTTTTGTTAGCCATAAAGAGCATATTTCAGCTTCTATCTCAACATACAGACCGAAAGGAAGAGAGGATAAATTATGTTCCATTTGCAATGAGATCTGGAGAGCCAACAAAATTTGAAATATCATTCTTTATTGATAATATCGAATATCAGTATCAGATTGAGTATAATAACAGTATCATACTCCAAGAGGTAATGAAGTTCAATCCTAATGGAGTTATGTCTTCTCTATACACTCGCACTTACGATGCTGAAAAGAATATACCAACAATTACTTTTGGAGATAATGCCAAGATTGAAGCAAAAGCTAAGAAGGTAATTATTGAGAATACATTTAACAATAACACTGTAATCTCTACATTTGGCAAGAAATCGATCTACGCTCCATCTATTGAGACAATATACAACTGGGCGCAAAGAGGGCTGGAAAATTCATCTCGCACACCTCAAGTAGATATTAAAGAGATTGCATCGACTATCGTTCATATGTTAAAAGATGATAGCAAGCGTGATTTCTTGATAAAGTATATCAATGCAGCAGATTTCAATATTAACAATATAAAATTTGAGGAGAAAGATATTGAGATGCCAGAGTCATTTAAAAGTCGCATAATAGAAGATGATGATTTAAATGAGGAGCAAAAGTCAAAGTTGCTAAATACAAAAGCGATAAAAGTAGAGGTTGAGCATACAACAGATGGTCAGCCATTCACACTGCCATTAAGCCTTGAGTCTAACGGAACGCTCAAAACAATGGGCTTGTCAGACATAATATACAAAGCTATGACTTGTGATGAAATATTTGCAATAGATGAGGTTGATGATGCACTTCACTATGACCTCATTGCGTATATATTACAGGTGTTACTTGTCAATGAGCACTCGTCTCAGCTTATATTCTCAACTCACAATCAGAGATTATTAGACGAAGACTTTATTAGGCGTGATATGGTTTGGTTTACAGAAAAGAATCAAACAACTGCTAGTACAGAGGTGTATTCAGCAGCTGAGTTCAAGTTGCATAAGAATATCTCTCTATATAATGCATATAAAGTCGGCAAGTTAGGTGCTATTCCAGAACTGGGTTCTCCATTTATCAATATTCCAAACAAATAATACTATGGCACGTAAGGTTGGAAATAGAGAGACTAAACCGCAAGGAGGAGTAATGATTGTTGGAGAAGGTATGACCGAGTGGTACTACCTGCAATCTCTAAAAGGCATTATCGCAACTGAGGTAAACCCAAAAGTTAGCGAACATAAGGATGGTATTGGTTATATCGAGAAGAAGATAAAGGAGTGCATCGACAAAGGTGCTGATACGGTCATCTGCCTGATTGATATGGATAACAAGCAAGAAGGAGCTAACGCTGCAAAATATCAGAAATTCAAAGCAAAGTATCACAACAAATCAGTTGTGGGTAAAACATCAAGAAACAAGGCTCGTGTAGAGTTTTACGAAAATTTCCCTTGTATTGAGCTGTGGTTCTATTATTATTTCGGATATTCAACAGCAAGTATATCTTCGTGCGAGGAGACTATCAAGAAGATGAAGCCTCATTGGGCTAACTACGAGAAGATCGAGGCTTATTTCAAATCTCTTCCTAGGGGCATTCATCCGTATATAGTCAACCAGCTTGGCGGAAATTTCAACACCGCACTTTTGAACTCTCTAAAGTCTAATACGAATAGAGCCGAGCAAGGTAGTGGAGCATATTCTGAGATGAAAGAGTTGTTTGATAAGATACTTAAAGAGGAATACAAGAAGGAGCTACCAGTGTATAGTAAAAGATGACCCATTATGAGAAAACAACCAGCCTCACAAGAAACACTAGATAGACTCTATGCTAATACTGGATTGAATTTTACAATCTGCACCCCAGCACTTTGTTCTTTTATCCCCAAATTAGAGGAGTTATTATCTATAGACATTGCTCAGATTCCTGACAGCGAAGAAAAGATACTTATAGAATTACATCAAGTTATTGCTAGATTGAATTCATTCTATAATTTAGTCTTATTGGATCTCAGCACCTCTTGGAGAGCTAGTTCTAGATCTGCAAGCACGTTAGAAAAACGAAATAACTTAAAGTATTTCAATGTCATTACGACAGAAGGATATAGATATCTTTTCGGGAAAGATCGCAAATTTGCACTATGGAATAAACTTAGAGCATTAACAGAACAACTTGGAGATACTGAACTAATGAAGGATGTTGAATCTATAAAACGTACAAGTATTGAATTTAAAAAAGAGTATAACAAGCCTACAGATGGTAAATCACGTAATTTTTCAATACATTATAGCGATAATCCAATAGATGTTTACGACTATCTTTCTAGCATAGTGGATGAAGATTTTGAAGCAAAACGAATATCTTCGTTTCTTTCTATCCTAAATGAACTCTCTATCCTTATAATTAAATATAAAGAGAAGTATGCGTTTGATCTACACTCTGAAGGTGATACATTCAATATTGGCATAAAAGAAAGATTGAATGTTTTTCCAGATAAAGCTAACAAAATGCTGAATCAAATGACAAGTAGCATACCTGTATATGGAAATAGCCTTGACAAAATAATAAGGTTATGCAATATGCCTAATAAATTAATCGAGAATGAAAAGTTTAGAAAATTAGACGTATCGCCAATAAATAAACTAGCAGAAACCACATATCCTGCCATACAGATACACTTCATATATTTAGACTTAGCTTGCTGTATCAAGGCTTATTTAACTTCAGAATACTACCTAGAAAAGCAACTTAATCTACGTCGTATGAATATCATATTATATGAAGGGTTTAACAATTTATATGGTTTTGATGAGGGAAAGAGAGAGAATACCTTTTGGAGAAAATACATAAGTTGTCATTTAAACACATCGGATGATGAAAATGCGTGTGATAACAACATAAGCAAAATAGAGAGTAAGCTCAACCAAATGGCAAATAGCAGCCTTTTTAATAGGGATGTTCTTAGAGGAGCGTCAACACATTATAGATACGAAGATAAAGATAACCTAATTCCATTATTCCAGTTTGCTGTTAATTCTCCTCCAGCGATAGAACTTATGACAGCATTCGCAATGCTAAAAGTCCTTTCTGAGATAATAGGACTAAATAAGACAGCAATGAGCAATGCTTATAAAGTATATAAAGAGGGGGTTGATAAACCGAAAAACCAATTCATAGAAAAATTGGATCTAATGATAGAATCTACTAGAAACTCAGATTCTCCAGAGGAGAAGAAGCAGGAACTACTTGATTTAATTTTTAATGTGAGACACCTCGTGGAAGACCCAATCAATGCCCTTAAAGAGTATCGAAAATCAAAATAGAGATTTGAGATGGAACAAATACAGCTAAACTCCAGAAGTCAAACCCTTGCAGGTTCCAACAAAAAAACCTATATTTGAATGCTCTTAGAAATAGCCGCAAAAACAGCTAAATTTGAGCAAAAACAGAGAAAATAACAACAAAATTTAATAATACAAACAATTAAAAACCAGGTACATAGGTATCAAATTAAAGCAAAGCAGTGCAAGTGGATATGTAGTTATCCGCTAACAAATAGAAAATTGAGATATAACTCACTGATTATCAATAGCAATAATGCGTAATCGAGTGAGCCTCTCTCTCCGCCAAAAATGGCGGAAACGACCATGATAAAGAGCTGTAAGTGAATAACTTACAGCTCTTTATATCTATTTAATCATTAGCCAGTTGAGATTTGCTGTCTTGGTGTGACCATACTCAGCGATAAAGATCACATATATGTCGTGTAGACCTGTGAGCTTTGTCTCGATGTCGCTCTCCACTGTGATCCACTCGCCCCAACCGCCTGTGTATGAGATTGGTATGGTTGCGATCAGTGCACCTTTTGTGCCTCCGCGTCGAACCTCGATCTTTCCTACGCGCTGTCCACTTGCGATGCGAGCCACCATCTTTGTCGCCTCGCCATTGCCGAAGTCGACGCCGTTGTACCTCACGTATGAGCGATTTTTTGCCTCGCAGACCATCCACCCTTTAGGCTCATTGCCCGAGACAAATGCTGTCTGAGCACCGACGATCTCGTTGTGGCGGTCGATCTGAATTGTGTCACGAAGTGTTGGGTTGCCAATGCCGCGGAGTGTCGGAACAACCTTCTTGATTGAGCCATCCTTCTTGAACTCCATATAGTCGGCACACATCGAACGTAGCTTATTATATCCGCTGATATGCCAGAAGTGGTAGAACAAGATCCACTTACCATTGTAGTTTACCACCGAGCCATGGTTTGTTCCATTGTCGAGGTTGTCGATGATCTTACCTCGATATAGGTAGGGACCCATCGGTTTGTCACTTGTGGCGTAGCCAATGGTGTAGCCCTCCTCGGGAAAGACATGCGCAAATGTTAGGTAGTAAATTCCATCTTTTTTGAATGGAAACGCACCCTCCTTATACCCTGCAGGCAGACCGCTGACGACGATTGGATCTTGTTTGATGGATCTCATATCGTCTGATAGAGGTGCAACCTTTAGCTCATGACCGCCACCGAAGAATAGGTATGCTTGGTTGTCGGCATCATCGAGCAGAAGACCGGGGTCGATACCCACAACCCCCTCGATTGGGTTTTTCTCCCACTTGTATGGACCTGTGGGGTTGTCTGACACACCCACGCCAATACGTCTAAATGCTTTGTCATTAACAGGTTTCGCAGGGTAGAAGTAGTAATATTTTCCATCTTTTTCGATACAGTCGGGAGCCCACATTGCGTAGGTGTCCCTAGCTCCCCAAGGGACATCGTTCTCTTTGAGCACCCAGCCGTGATCTCTCCATGTGTTGCCATTTTCGAGTGAGAATGCGTGATACCCAGGCATGCAGAAGCGCGGAAACTCCGCCTCACGACCCTTGGGCGGAATGGCGTCGCATGATGGAAAGACGTATAGTTTACCATCAAATACGCGTGCTGTGGGGTCGGCGGTGTAGATGTGTGTCACTAGGGGATTTTCGGCTATGGCACTAGTCGAGGTGAGGAGCAGTGCTGCGAGTGTTAGTTTTAGCTTCATGGTTTAATTTTAGTTAAATATAGTCTCGACACAATATTACAAATAATTGGATGTTTTTGCAACTTTGAGCAGCAACAAATTTAACTTTTTGGATCTTACGCTCTCTATATAGACAGAATCTTAAAACTAAAACTAAATATTATGAAAGAGTATTTTACTGCGACGCTGGCAGTTGCCATAGGCTGCTGCGGCTATGCTCAGAGGGCAAATAATATCCTTGTTGTTGTTGCGGATGATCTCGGATGCGAGGTGTTGTCGTTGTACGACACCCCCACCACAGAGAGGGCAAATACGCCAAATTTGGATAAATTGGCGGCGCGAGGTGTGACGTTTGACAATGTGTGGGGCGCACCCCTGAGTGCCCCTGTTCGTGCGGCAATGTTGACGGGACGCCACGGTCACCACACAGGAATTGTCGCCCTTGACATCACCCTGCCTAAGTCGGAGGTGACCCTCTTTGAGGCACTTCCCGAGGAGTATACCAATGCTGTGATTGGCAAATGGCATCTCTCGGATTACGAGAATTTCGCACCCGACTACGGCATCGACCACTTCGCAGGTATCGCCACGGAGGGTGGCGTTCGCAACTACTCGCAGTGGCGATTCACCGAGAATGGCGTAAGCATCTTCACCACCGAGTATGCAACCACCAAGATCACCGACTCCGCGAAAAAGTGGATCGAGGCGCAGAAGAGTCCGTGGCTCTGTTGGGTGGCGTACAATGCGCCACATATTCCGATGCACCTTCCCCCGAGCCATATGCACACCCACAAGGAGCTGACAGGTACGCCCGAGGATATGGAGAGCAACAGACTAGCCTACTATCTGGCTATGGTCGAGAGCTTCGACTACGACCTAGGGCGACTTCTGGAGAGCGTGGATGACTCGACAACCATCATCTTCATTGGCGACAACGGCACGGAGAAGAGATCACTTCAAGCTCCATATTCGCCTCGTCACGGCAAGGGGTCGCTGTACGACAGTGGCGTTGCGATACCTATGATTGTCTGTGGCGCAGGAGTCCCCAAGGGTGGTGAGAGAAGTTCAGCGTTGGTTAGTGCGGTGGATATCTTCCCCACGGTGATGGAGTTTGCAGGCAAGGAGATGCCTAAATATCAGGATGCTTACAGCTTTGCATCGGTGGTCACGGGTGGCGAGACACTTCGCAAATTTAACTATTCGGAGATCCTCAACCCACGCATGGGATATATGAATGCAATCAGCGATGGGGTCTACAAGCTCATCACCACCAAGAGCGGCACCGAGGAGTTCTACAACACGGATGACGATGTTTTGGAGCAGAGCAACCTCATAGGCAAGAGTCTGAGTGAGGAGCAGGAGGCGGCACTCACCAAGCTTCGCGCGGAGCTTACAGCGATGAAGATACCCCTCGACTCCATCCCCGAGAGCAACCCCAACGCCAAGGGTGACCCCTCAAAGAGGTACGGCAATGGAAATGGTAATCGAGGTGGCGGAGGTGGCTACGGAGGCAACCGCAATGGAGGCAGTTACAATAGTTACAACAGTTCAAACAGTTACAATAACAACAGCTATAACGGCACACGAAGTGGCGGTAATAGTGGCAACAGATCACGATAATGAGACGAGTACAATATTTCCCGATACTATCTATCTTCCTAGCCTCAACGCTTGTGGCTGCGGCAGAGACGACATATACGATTGTCGACACCAACCAGACGCTATTTTACGACAACGTCTCAACGACAAAAGCACCCAAGAAGGGTGATAAATTCTACGGTCAGGATGCCCACCACACGGGCAACACACCCAGCTACACCGACAATGGCGACGGCACAATAACCGACAACGTCACGGGGCTTATCTGGCAGAAAGATTTCTCGCTGATGGGATATGACGAGGCGATGGAGGCAGCCAAGAACCTCAACCTCGCAGGGCGCACCGATTGGCGACTTCCATCCATCAAGGAGGCATATTCGCTCATTATGTTTGATGGCGTGGATGCCAGCAACCGCAATATGAATAGCGTTCCCGAGGGTGCTGTGCCATTTATCAACACCGACTACTTCGCATTTGAGTATGGCGCAAATGGTACGCGCATCATCGACACGCAGATGCTCTCATCGACAAAATATGTCGGCTCAACAACCTCGCGCATGAAACTTGTCTTTGGCGTCAACATCGCCGATGGACGCATCAAGGGCTACCCCTTGCAGTCGCGCGATGGTGCTAAGAAGTTCACAGTTCGCTTTGTGTGTGGCGCGGAGTATGGCGTCAACAAATTTGTCGACAACAAGGACAAGACCATCAGCGACACCGCCACAGCCCTAATGTGGACAAAGGAGGATAGCGGTAAGGGTATGGATTGGCAGTCGGCATTGGCATACGCCCAAGCCATGAATAAGAAAAAGTATCTCGGATATAGCGATTGGCGACTTCCCAACGCCAAGGAGCTACAATCTATTGTCGACTACACACGCTCTCCCGAGACGACATCTTCGGCAGCGATAGATCCCCTATTCAAGATCTCGAAGATCAAGAACGAGACAGGGACGGTCGACTATCCATTTTTCTGGAGCTCCACAACACACAGCTCCGCAGGTATTCGCACCCTCGGTGGCGCAGCGGCATACATATGCTTCGGTCGCGGAATGGGTAACATGCCACAGATGGGCATGGGATTTCAGCAGGGTGGCGGAAATAGTGGCGGAGGCTATGGTGGCAACGGAGGCGGAGGCGGTCGCCAAAGCTATGGCAACAGTGGCGGAGGTGGCAACTATGGCGGAAATAGCGGTGGTGGCTACGGTGGTGGCGGTCGCGGAGGTAACAGCGGAGGCGGTGGCTATGGCGGAGGTCAGCAGATGCAACACCAAGGCGGTGGCAATGGCGCAGGTAGCACCTCAACAAATTGGGTCAACATCCATGGCGCAGGATGCCAACGTAGCGACCCCAAGAGCGGCAATGTCGAGGACTACACCACAGGTCGCGGACCTCAGGGTGACGCCATCCGCATAATGAACTATGTACGCCTTGTGCGCGACATAAAATAGGCTAACACGCTAAAAATCAACCATCATGAAGTATATACTAACATTTATATCTTTGGTTGCTCTCAACCTCTCGACCCACGCGGAGTCGAGAGGTTTGGTCGCCAGTTGGACATTCGACAACGACTACGCAGGTGTGGTGGTCGACTCATCCAACAACCTCCTCCATGGCGAGGCTTTTGATGTCACATATGCCGAGGGTGTCGTGGGCAAGGCGGCATACTTCGATGGCGAGACATCGCAGATAATAATCCCCAACACCCCCTCCGAGATCACATCACTCAAGGTCGGCTCAATATCGTGCTGGTTTAAATTTATCAACCGCGGAGGTCAGGTTCTGCCGATCCTCTACCTCGGCAAGTCGATGGCTGGGCGTCCCAATCACGGCATGATTATAGAGGTGGGGCACGACCGTGGCAACGCCATGAACCGCAGACTCTACCTCACAACAATAATCGGTCGAGGCTCCAACTTCTGCGTCGACTCCAACACCAACCTCAACGAAAATGAGTGGTATCACTACGTTGCCGTGGTCTCAAAAAACGGAAACACAATATATATCAATGGTCGTGAACACCAAGATAGACGATATAACCTAGGCTCAGACGCAAGCTACTCCGTATTCTTTAATGACGTGCCCTCCAAAGATATCCTATCCATCGGCTACGGAAAATACTCCCAAGAAGACCCATTCTACTCATTCAGCGGATATATCGACGAGATGAAAATCTACGACCGACCCCTCACAAAACAAGAGGTCAAAGCTCTCTACGAGGCGCGCTGATGTCGGGGTCTTGGATGTCGGGTCTGTCCCACTGTCCCAAAATGAGACAATGAGACTCTTTGGTTAAAATTCGAGTATTCTTTGTTTAAAAATATGAAATCCCAATAATAATAACTATTTTTGGAGATTGAAAAAGTATGCACTTATGGCAAGAGAATATTCACCATCGAAACGAAATAGAGAGACATATCAGGAGATGACCGAACCCATCGGCTCAGTACCACCTCAGGCGACAGAGCTGGAGGAGGCGGTGCTGGGTGCGTTGATGCTTGAGAGAGATAGCGTCATTGCGGTTCAGGAGTATATCTCGCCCGACACCTTCTATGTCGAGGCGCACAGAACAATCTACAAGGCTATCGAGGATCTATCCACGGAGTTGAAACCTGTTGACCTCTTTACAGTTACGGAGCGTCTGAGGGTCGAGAAGTCGTTGGCTCAGGTGGGTGGCGCGAGCTATCTAGCACAGTTGACGCAGAAGGTCGACTCGGCAGCGAATGTGGAGTTCCACGCCAAGATCATTGCTCAGAAGTATGTCCAGAGGGAGCTTATTCGCTCAGCGACGGAGATCCAGAGACGTTCGTATGACGAGTCGGTGGATGTCACGGAGCTGATCGGCTACGCTGAGGGCGCGATCTTCAAAGTTGCGGAGGGACATGTCAAGAGGGATGTTCAGTCGTCGAAGGATATCTTGGTGCAGGCGTTGATGCAGATTGAGGAGGCGGCAAAAAATAAGAACTCTTTCAACGGTGTGCCATCGGGATTTACCGCTATCGACCGCAAGACGTTGGGTTGGCAGCTGTCTGATTTGGTGATTGTTGCGGCGCGACCCTCTATGGGTAAGACCGCCTTTGTGCTCACGATGGCTAGGAATATGGCTCTGGAGTATGACCAGGCTGTTGCGTTCTTCTCGCTGGAGATGTCGTCGGTGCAGTTGATGATGCGTCTGATTGTTGCCGAGACGGGGTTGTCGGGTACGGCAATCAAGAGTGGACAGCTCACCTCGGAGCAGTGGAAACATCTGGAGCAGGCGACTAAGCCGTTGGGTAGCGCGCCACTCTTTATTGATGACACCCCTGCGCTTTCGGTCTTTGAGTTTCGCAGCAAGGCGAGGCGTCTGAAGATCCGCCACGACATCAAGATCATCATCATCGACTACTTGCAGTTGATGACGGGAACCACCGACACGCGCGGAAATCGTGAGCAGGAGGTTGCCTTTATCTCACGAACTTTGAAGGCTATTGCCAAGGAGTTGAATGTTCCCATCATCGCGCTGTCGCAGTTGAGTCGTGCCACGGAGATGCGCGGAGGATCTAAACGACCCCAGCTGTCGGATCTTCGTGAGTCGGGAGCTATCGAGCAGGATGCCGATATTGTGGCGTTCATCCATCGTCCTGAGTACTATGGTATTAACCAGACCGAGGATGGCTTGCCGACGGCAGGTATGGCTGAGATTATCTTGGCTAAGCACCGTAACGGAGAGGTGTGTGATATCCCGTTGAGGTTTATCAAGGAGCAGGCGAGGTTTGCCGATCTGGATGATCTGGATATGGCGTTGCCAGCCTCGGGAGGTGGCGGAGGCGGTCAGCAACCTGTCTACGATGACTTTGCTAGCTCTTCGAATGAGGGCTTTAATGGAGGCGGAAGTTTCCATCAGGGTGCTCCCAGTGGCGGAGGTGCGACACCGTTGCAGAGCAATGAGTTTGACATTACGCCACCAGCATTTAATAGCGATGATGCTCCATTTTAATTAATATATAGGTATAGAGTATGTTTGTAAAGAGTTACGCTGGGGCGGTTATAGGTATCAATGCCGTGAGGGTCACCGTGGAGGTCAACCTCGCGGAGGGTGGCTTGGGTGTCTGGCTTGTTGGACTGCCCGACAATGCGGTCAAGGAGTCGCAGGAGCGTGTGCGTTCCGCCTTTGAGAACTCCAACCTGATCTTTACAAATAAAAAACTTGTCGTCAACCTCGCCCCTGCCAGCTTTAGAAAGGAGGGTTCGGGCTTTGATCTGCCTATTGCTGTGGGTATTTTGGCGGCAACGATGCAGGTGCAGAGCGCGCGTTTGGCGGAGACGATGTTTCTTGGTGAGCTGTCGTTGGATGGCTCGTTGAGGGGTATTACAGGAACGTTGCCGTTGGCTGTGGAGGCTCGAAATTCGGGATTCAAATACCTCGTGTTGCCCAAGGAGAATGCTGTGGAGGCATCTGTTGTGGATGGCTTGGAGGTGTTGGGTGTCGAGAGTTTGCGCGATGTCGTGGCGTGGCTGAACGATGAGAAAGAGATCGAGGCTACGCGATTTGAGTATAATGAGGATGAGACAGCGTTGGGTCAAGGGCTTTACGCTGAGGACTTTGCCGATGTCAAGGGTCAGGCGCATGTCAAGAGAGCGTTGGAGATCGCTGCGGCAGGAGGTCACAATGTCATCATGATTGGTGCACCCGGTTCGGGCAAGACGATGTTGGCGAGGCGACTGCCGACGATTCTACCTCCGTTGACGATGGAGGAGGCGTTGGAGACGACGAAGATTCACTCCGTGGCTGGAAAACTCGGGGTCAAAGAGGGGCTTATGAGGCAGCGACCTTTTCGTGCTCCGCACCACTTGACCTCTCAGGTGGCACTCATTGGAGGTGGACAGTCGCCACAACCGGGGGAGGTGTCGCTGTCGAACAATGGCATCTTGTTTTTGGATGAGTTGCCTGAGTTTGGACGAAGTGTTTTGGAGGTGCTGAGACAGCCGCTGGAGGAGAAGAGAATCACAATTTCGAGGGCTAAGTATTCGGTTGAGTACCCTGCGAACTTCACGTTGATCGCCTCGATGAACCCCTGCCCTTGTGGCTATTACAACCACCCGACCAAGGAGTGTAGCTGTGCGGCAGGTGCTGTGCATCGCTATATGAATCGCATCTCGGGACCTCTGTTGGATCGCATAGATCTGCATATTGAGGTTACACCTTTGACCATCGCGGAGATCTCGAGCACGAAGGTTGAGGAGTCGAGCGAGACTATTCGGGCGAGGGTTATTGCGGCGCGAAGGGTTCAGGCTGAGAGGTTTAAAGATATTGAGGGTGTTCACACGAACGCCATGATGAATAGTAGGATGTTGAGGGATTACGCGCCACTGGATGATCGTGCGCGCGGTATGTTGGAGATGGCGATGGAGAGGTTGCATTTGTCGGCTAGGGCATATGACCGCATTATCAAGGTTGCGAGGACTATCGCGGATCTGGAGGGTCGTGAGCTGATTGGTGTAGGTGATATCTCGGAGGCGATAAATTATAGGGCTTTGGATCGGGACACGTGGGGTAGATAGTACAACCGCGCCAGCTTCCTGCCCGTGCGGCTCGCACCGCCCGCCCGGCGTTAGGGCAGTCCTCGACATGTTTTCGCCCTCCACTCCTAGGAGGGCGGCGGTTTGAAAAACCGCAACAAAAAAGAATGTAAAAAAGAAACAATATGAAAACGAAGAAGATCATACTTTCGGGAGGCGGCACAGGGGGTCACATCTACCCTGCTGTTGCTGTTGCCGAGGAGTTGCAGAGACGCTATGGCGACGCTGTGGAGTTGTTGTTTGTGGGTGCTCAGGGGCGCATGGAGATGGAGAAGGTCCCTGCGTTGGGCTATCGCATTGAGGGTCTGCCTATTGCAGGACTTCAGCGACGCTTGGATTGGCACAATCTGCAAGTCCCTTTCAAGCTGATGAAGAGCATCTCGAAGGCTAAATCTGTCATCAAGGGTTTCGGGGCGGACATCGTTGTTGGCTTTGGAGGTTACGCCTCAGCACCAGTGTTGTGGGCGGCACAGCACAATGGTGTTCCGACGGTGATTCAGGAGCAGAACTCCTACGCAGGTGTCACCAACAAGATCTTGGGCAAGAGGGCTAAGAAGATCTGCGTGGCGTATGACAATATGCATCGCTTCTTCCCTGCCGAGAATATCGTATTTACGGGAAATCCGTTGCGAGGCAACTTCGCTGAGGCGCGCAACTGCAAGGCGGAGGCTCTCGAATACTTCGGCTTTAATGCCTCACTGCCAGTGCTTTTGGTGGTCGGGGGGTCGCTCGGCACACGCACGCTCAACGAGATGATGAAGAGCTGGATCTTAAGCCTTGAGGGTCGTGAGCCCGAGGTGCAGGTGATATGGCAGACTGGAAAATATTACGAGAAAGAGATGCGCCAATTTCTGATGGATCACCCCACGCCACATATTTGGCAGGGTGCGTTCCTTGAGAAGATGAACTTCGCCTATGGGGCGTCCGACTTGGTGCTCTCACGAAGTGGCGCATGCACAATATCGGAGCTCTGTGAGGTGGGCGTTCCGACCATCTTTGTACCCTCGCCCAACGTGTCGGAGGATCACCAGACCAAGAACGCTCAGGCGTTGGTCGACAAGGGTGCGGCACTCATGGTGCGCGACGTCGAGGCGGTAGCTAAAGGTATGGAGGTGGCGACTAAGACCCTCGCGGACAAGGCATTGCTATCATCGCTAAAGACAAATATCACCAAGCTCGCAACGACAGATGCCGCAGCTAAAATCGTGGATGCAATAGAGAGTGTAATATCTTAAATTGCGGTTCTGTGAACCGCCGCCCTCCTAGGAGGATTTTAAAAAAACAAAAAATCCTCTTTTAGGAGTGGAGGGCGTGGTTGGGGACTGCCCTAACGCCGGGCGGGCGGTGCGAGCCGCACGGGCAAGAAATTAAAGACTAAAAGAATGGAGATTAAAAGCGTATATTTTATAGGTATCGGTGGCATCGGAATGAGTGCCATAGCTAGGTTTTTTCTGCACCAAGGCAAGCGCGTGGCAGGCTACGACCGCACAGCGACAGAGCTGACTCACGCCCTCGAAAGCGAAGGGGCGCAGATTCACTATACAGATGACACAACCCTGATCGCGTCCGAATTTCGTGACCCCCAGACCACAGCGGTGATATACACCCCTGCTGTGCCTAGTGACCACGCGGAGCTTAACTACTTTATCGACAACGGTTTCGAGGTGGTTAAGAGGTCGCAGATGCTGGGCGTCCTCACCTCGGGGAAATATGTCATGGCGGTATCGGGAACGCACGGCAAAAGCTCGACATCGACAATGGTGGCGTGGCTCAACCATGCCGTGGAGCAGCAAGGGTGCGCATTCCTTGGCGCGATATCCAAGAACTTCAACTCCAACCTCGTCCTTGGTGAGGGGGAGCGTATCGTGGTCGAGGCGGATGAGTTCGACAGGTCATTTCTGCGTCTCAACCCCAATGTTGCCGTCATAACATCTGCCGATGCCGACCACCTCGATATATATGGAACGCATGAGGCGGTGAAGGAGGCATTCTCGCAATTCGTCCGCCAGATCAAGGCTGGAGGATCGCTGATAATTAAGAAAGGTGTCGACATTGTGCTGGACAACAGCGAGATAGATATCTGGAGATATTCGTTCGATGAGCCGTGCGATTTCTACGTCAGTCGTCACGAATTGCAGGAAGATGGCTCGTATATCTTCGACATCACGACACCTAGTGGCGTGGTCGAGGGTTGCACAATCGGAGTTCCAGGGTGGGTGAATCTCGAAAATGCCGTAGCTGCCGTGGCGTCACTATGGTGTGCAGCCAAGGCGGACGGTCGCGAGATTGATCGTGAGGGCGTCAAGGTCGCACTGTCGCAGTTTGTCGGCATCAAGCGTCGCCTCGAAATGTGGGTCAACACCCCCAAAAACATATATATGGATGACTACGCCCACCACCCTCGTGAGCTGAGTGCGACGTTGACATCCCTGCGCGAGATAACCCCAAATCGTAAGATCACAGCGATATTTCAGCCACACCTATTTACCAGAACACGAGACCTTTACGTTGAGTTTGCCGAGGCGTTGTCGCATGCCGATGATGTGGTGCTATTGCCGATATATCCTGCTCGCGAAGAGCCGATTGAGGGGATCACAACGGAGATAATTGCCAACCTCGTGACTGTGCCATGCGAGGTGGTGGCAAAGGGGCAAATTGTTGATTTTATCGCCTCGCGTGAGAGCGATGTGGTCGTGACTTTCGGAGCAGGTGATATAGACCTCTGTTGCGAAAAAATGGCCGAGGTGATAGCTTTTAAGGGGTAGGGTTGCTTTGTTGCGGTTCTATGAACCGCCGCCCTCCTAGGAGGATTTTAAAAACCAAAAATCCTCTTTTAGGAGTGGAGGGCGAGTTGCGGACTGCCCTAACGCTGGGCGGGCGGTGCGAGCCGCACGGGCGTGAAATAAAAGATTATGGAAAAGTCGAAATTTCTGAAATACCTCATGCCGACAGTGGCGTGGCTAGTGATCGTTGGGTATCTTGTATACTCCACGCGCTCAGCTGTGCAGGTATCCGAAAATCAGAAGGTTACAGAGGTCGAGATCGTAATCTGCGATAGTGCCCAATATGGAAATCTTGTCACCACACCAATGGTTAGCAAGTGGATCGCTAGCAGTGGCGTGAAGCTCAAAGAGCAGAGCATAAAAACTCTAAAACTTGCCGAACTAGAGGGGCGATTCCGAAGCAACGGATTTGTCGACCAAGCCACGATATATCCCACGCGTAGCGGAGTTCTCAAGATCGAGATCAGCCAACGACGCCCAACGTTGCGCCTCCTCGCCAACGGCTACAACGCGTACTCAACAGCCGAGGGCTACATCTTCGCATCCCCTGCCTCCACAGCGGTATATGTCCCCGTGGTGACAGGCGACTATAAGCCTCCGTTCCCACCCTCTTTTTCAGGGGATTTGGAGCAGTTTTTGAGAGAGGAACTGGAGCGTTTGGATGAGAAGATTGCCGAGGTGGAGCGCGAGAAATACCCATTCTTCGAGCAGGAGAAACAAAATAATGAGGATCGTCGTGAGCTGAGACGCATGTTCATCAAGCGACAGTGGTGGCGACTAGAGAGCCACGAGGCGTTCGACAAGCGCGTTGCGGCACTGCGCGAGGAGAAGGCACGACTCAGAAAACTCTATACATATCGCGCTCGTGAGATCGACAAACGCATAGATGCGGTGACGGCAAAACAGGAGGCTCTGCAAAGAGATAAAAAAAAGTTGGTCAAAAAGTGTGAAGATTTCCGTAAACTTATTAACTTTGTGGAAAATGTCGACAAGGATGACTTTTGGGGTAGCGAGATTGTGCAGATCATAGCCTCTCAAAGTCAAAGCGGAGAGCTAAGGGTTTCATTCTCAGTGAGGAGCGGTGACTTCAAGGTGGTATTCGGAACTGTCGACAACATGGATCGTAAACTCGCTAAACTTAGAACCTTCTACCGTGACGCCCTCAAAAGGGTGGGATGGCAGAAGTATAGGTTAATTAATGTCGAGTATCGCGATCAAGTAGTTTGCAAATAATGTCGGGGAGTCGCGCAGATCCCCACACAAATATAGTTTAGAGGTGAATAATAAGAGTTATGTCGTTGCTATAGATTTAGGGGAGTCAAGCGTTATCGTTGCCGTAGGGTCGAGAACGCATGATGGGCTGATCCTTATTGAGAGCGTTGTAAGCCAACCATCGGAGGGGGTCAAGGCTGGAACAATCGAAAATATTGCTCTGGTTGGAGAGGCGATAAAACGCGCGGTGGAGCTGACCGAGGAGCGTTTGGAGATCCGCATCGTGGAGGCGTATGCAGGTATCTCGGGTGAGTTTGTCCGTTTCGCTTGCCACACCGACCACGTCTATGTCACCGACCCTCAAAATGGCGTGAGCCAGAACGATGTCAACGCTCTGTTTGACCGCATGCGCCACGTTCAAGCCCCTGAGAATGAGACAATCATGGAGCGCATACCTCAGAACTACATGGTCGATGATGCCAAGGAGGTTAAGAACCCTGTGGGGTCTTTTGGGCGTCGTCTATCTTCGACATTCAACTTTATACTCTGCGGAAATACACCGATGCAACGCCTTGAAAATGCGTTGCGTAGGCTCAATATTCGACTTGTCAAGAGCTACCCTAACGCGTTGGTGGTTGCCGATTCGGTGTTGTCGCCTGACGAGAAGGAGGAGGGTGTTGCGGTGGTTAACATCGGCAGCGGACTTACAGACCTCACCATCTACTATCGCAACGTGGTGAGATATATCGTCTCGATTCCGATGGGTGCTTCGGCGGTGAACCACGACATCCGTTCGATGATGATTCCCGACAAATATATTGAGAGGCTTAAGCGCGACTACGGTTCAGCGGTGGCGGAGTTAGTTCCTGAGAATAAGGCTGTTAGGGTCAATGGCCGCACACCACGTGAATCAAAAAATATTCTGTTGTACAACCTTGCCGTGGCGATTGAGGCGCGCATGATGATGATAATCGAGTTTGTGAAGCGCGAGATCATCGACTCGGGATATGAGGATAGGTTGCCCTACGGTATTGTTATTACGGGAGGTTCGGCGAACCTCAAAAATATAGATGAGCTCTTTAGGAGGTTGACCAATTTGGATGTCCGCATTGGTGCTCCGATGGAGGGAATCACGGAGAGCTCGATCGACAAGGTTGATGCTCCAGAGTACGCTACGGCGGTGGGTCTACTGCTTAGAGGTGGCGAGGTTGGTGATTGCAAAACCGCTGAGCGTCCGACAGTTACGCGTGTGGCGAGTCAGCCCCGAACATTCGAGAATCTCGAAAGTGAGAGGTTGAGTGCACCTGCGCCAACGCCTGAGTCTGCGCCTGCGCCTGCGCCTGCGCCAGAACCAACTCCTGAGCCTGAACAGCCAAGTGTTGCGGAGCCTGAGGTTGTGATTCCAAAGGTGGAACCTCGTGTAGTTGTTGCGCCAACGCCAACCCCTGCACCGACGCCACAGCCACAGCCAATCCCAACTCCTGCTCCAAGCGTGGAGAGAGAGGCGGAGGCTGTCATTGAGCCGCCAAAGCCACAAGTTGCCCAAGAGCCAAAGGTGGAGGTTGCCCCTGCGCCAACTCCTGAGGTTGTGGTTGAGCCACAGCCACAGCCCGAACCACAGCCTGAGCCACAACCCGAACCTGTCCCTGAGGTTTCGCGACCACGTTTCGCGACCGATGTAAACATTGACGAGATCCAAGATGAGGAGGAGGACGAGGAGGAGGTTGCTGTTGAGGAGCAGAGAGCTTCAAAGCAGATGCCCAAGGAGCGCGAGGTGTACAAGTCGCGAAACGGCAGCACATGGAATAAGCTCTTTCAGGGGGCACTCAAGAAGATAAATGAGGGCTTCAGCTCTGCATCCGACTCTGGCGACGAGGAGATTTAATAAACAAGACAAGTCAAGATGATGATGAACGAAGATTTAATGTCAGAACTTTCGATTGCCCACAAATCGAGTTCAATGATTACTGTGATGGGTGTTGGAGGTGCTGGAGGTAATGCGGTGAATCATATGTGGGATATGGGTATCGAGGGTGTGGACTTCATGGTCTGCAACACCGACCAGCAGGCACTCGATATCAGCAATGTAGAGAATAAAATCCGTCTAGGTCGCGAGGGTCTGGGGGCAGGCAATGACCCCGAGGAGGGTCGTCGTGCCGCTGTTGAGACCTTGGAGGAGATCCGCGGACGCTTGGAGGCTCTCAATACGCGAATGTTGTTTATCACCGCAGGAATGGGTGGTGGAACAGGCACGGGAGCGTCACCAGTCTTGGCGAAGATGGCAAAGGAGATGGGTATCTTGACGGTTGGAATCATCACCTCACCACTCCTTGTTGAGGGAAATATACGATATAATCAGGCGATGAAGGGTATCGAGGAGTTGCGCGCAAATGTCGACTCGCTGCTGATACTAAACAACGAAAATATCTTGGAGTTGTATGGTCGCTTGCCGCTGAAGATGGCGTTCTACAAGGCGGATGATATCCTCTGTTCTGCGGCGAAGGGTATCGCGGAGATCATCACTGTGAAGAGTGACTTTATCAATGTCGACTTTGCCGATGTCTCGAAGGTGATGCGCGGAAGTGGTCGTGCACACATGAGTGTGGAGGCTGCAACGGGCGAAAATAGAGCGGAGATTGTCGCTCAGAGGTCGCTGAACTCGCCACTTCTCGACCACAACCATATCTCGGGAGCTAAAAATATCCTGCTCAACTTCTCGGTCGCTAAGGCGGAGGATTTGGTTTTGGACGAGGTGACGCAGGTGATGAAGTTTATCCAGTCGCACGCGAGCACGGTGGATGGCAATGGTGTGACATACAACGCAAATATCATCTGGGGTACGAGTGAGAAGCCATCGTTGGGTGACGCCTTGGAGTTGGTCTTGGTAGCTACGGGATTTGAAGACGAGGAGAGTGAGGAGGAGCACTTTATCTCGGCAGCATCCGCAACAGCGATGCCATCACGCAGTGGTATGGGCAGTCGCTCGGGAGCAGTACCATCGAGGGGTGGTAACTCGTTGGAGCCTAGGGGTCTGCGCGGTAGTGGCGATTTGGAGCCATTCAAACCATCGACCACCACACCATCGCAGTCGCCAACAAAATTGACACCCAATAATCGTCAGGTGATCTTGACGGAGCGAAACTCCCGATATGCCGATATTGAGCAGCTGCTTGAGAAACCTGCATACAAGAGCCTCAACGCGAGATTTATCCCCGATCCGCAGACCACAACCAAGCGAACAAGGCTTAAGGAGGAGGCGGAGCAAGAGGCGCGAAGAAGGGCTGAGGATAGCCGATTGTTTGACTAATGCGCAAATAGGTGATAGAAGATATAGGTATAACGTTCAATGGTTTTTGCACGGATGATTTGGTTCTGATGCTCGCCACGGTGTCGCTGCTCTTGATGTCGGCACTGGTGTCGGGCGCTGAGGCTGCGTTCTTTTCGTTCGACCATAATGACATCAAGGAGTTTGAGGAGGCTAAAGAGGGGTCGGATGAGTCGATTCTCTCGCTGCTATCGAATGTAGATCTACTCTTGGCAACTATTCTGGTTGTCAACAACTTAGTTAATATATGTATTGCGATTTTGTCGGCCAAGCTGATCGACTCGCTATTCACCTTCACGAGGTTCGAGTTCTTGGTGAAGATGGTGCTGGTGACCTTTCTGTTGCTCTTGTTTGGCGAGATTGCACCCAAGGTATTCGCTCAGCGAGCACCGCACACCTTTGCGCGAATTGCAGCGCGACCACTCCTACTCTTTAGGCGATTGTTTTTTCCGTTGTCGATGTTGCTGATGAAGGCGGGGTCGACCATTGGTCAGCGCGCTATGCACCACAGCGAGATCTCGTTGGATGAGTTGGCGGATGCGGTGGATATGACCGAGAGTGCCACCAAGGAGGAGAAGGTGATCTTGTCGGGAATTTTGAACTTCATAAACACTGAAGTTCAGGAGATTATGCGCTCGCGTGTCGACATCACAGCCCTCTGCCTCACCGATTCATACTCTAGGGTTAAGGAGATTGTCAACGAGTCGGGATATTCGCGAATACCAGTCTACGATGATACGTTGGATAACATCTGTGGAGTGCTCTATATTAAGGACTTACTACCGTATGTAAATTTGGAGGAGTATGGTTGGCAGCAGCTTATGCGCAAGCCTTACTTCGTTCCAGAGCATAAGCGTATCAATGTCTTACTCGCTGAGTTTCAGAGTAATAAAGTGCATGTTGCCATTGTTGTTGACGAGTATGGCTCAACGTTGGGATTGGTCTCGTTGGAGGATATCTTGGAGGAGATTGTCGGAGAGATTTCGGATGAGAGCGACGCGGATGAGAAACTATACACGAGGGTCGACATGCAGACCTATATCTTTGAGGGTAAGATACATATAGGTGATTTCGAGAGGATTTTAGACTTGGAGGAGGATCTTTTGTCGGATATTCAGGGTGACGCGGAGACCCTTGCAGGGCTATTCTTGGAGGTCAAGATGACCTTGCCGAAGTTGGGCGACACCATCACGGTGCATGGTCTGAAGATGACTGTGGAGTCGATGGGTGGCGAGAGCGGACGCCGCATTGAGAAGATCCGCGTAATCACGCCGCAGCCTGTGGCGGAGAAGGAGTAGCGTAGCGATGATGGGCAACGTGGAGCAGAAGAGGCGCATCATCACGCGTGATATCCTCGATCTGGAGGGGGTCAAGCCCTTGGTTACCTCTGCCGATATATCTGAGGCAGAGGAGTTTAAAACAGAAAAACGAAAATGTGAATACCTAACGTGGAGGGCGGTGTTGCGTTCGGCACTTCGGGATATGGGCGCGGAGGTGAGCCGCTATGCCGATACACCTATATTATATAGGGCTTCGGGCGCGCCATATATCGAGGGGTTGCCGCTGTGGTTCGGGGTGTCGCACTCGCGCGATATGGTCGCTGTGGTGATCTCGGATGAGAGGTGCGCGGTGGATATCGAGACGCGGGATAGGAGGTTCGAGGCTATTGAGTCGCGCTATCTGTCGGCTGAGGAGTTGGCGATCTTGGAGGGTGCTTTTGGTGCGGATCTGGGTGTTGGTCGTGCGGTGGCGTGGAGTGCCAAGGAGGCGGCATACAAATATTGCCAGACGGAGGGGTTGGATTTTGTGAGGGATATGCAGATCGTGGGTGTCGACGAGTTGCGCGCGGAGATCACTGTGACGGCTCAAAATCGGAGGCTAAAACTGTCGTATGAGGTTCACGAAAAATATGTAGTGGTGGCGGTGTGAAAAAATATACCCACCCGTAATGGATAAATTCATCCGCGTTGTAGGCTCTATAATGCGGATTTTAAAATTTTACCCCCTAATAATCGCGCAGTTTCCCACGCATAAAAAGATCGAAAAGAGCATACTTTTGTGTACGACTAACAAGCAACTCGTGGATGAAACGATGAGAGGCAACCAACCTAAACCGTGATCTATAATGTAGGTGCATATGCACAGAGGTGTAGCACCTACTTATAATCACAAAAGCGAAAAGGGGTGTTGGTCGATATTAGTTTGACTAATTTAGTTAGTTATCGCTGTTGGTGGCGATGTTAATTATATATTGGTAAAGTTTGGTTTTTGTGTATCTGCGAAAGAGTTTTGGGCGACCCTTTCGCAGATACCTTTTTTTATGGATGGGCGAGAACGTAGGCGGTGGAGAGCGGAGATAAATAATTATTTAATTACTCCCCACCGAAACAACATCATATATTAATAAACGATTATCAAAAAAAAGTTTGATAGTCAAAAAAAAAGTTGTACCTTTGTTGTCGAATACAATTTTGAAAGATATGAGCACAATGATACAGAATACGAATCAATGCGCGCACCCAAAGAATAACAGATTCTGGGGGCTCGGAATAGTCGTTTTTTGTAGTAATTGTTTACTATAAAGGGGTAACCATTTGGTTGCCTCTTTTTTTGCATAGAGGTAGCCTCATAAATAAAAACCGCGAAACGGATGAAAACACTACTCAAAGGTGCGCAGTACTACACCGCGCAAGCTCCACGAAAGGGCGACATACTGATTGAGAATGGCCGAATCGTAGCCATCGAGGAGTCGATAGCTCCCGAGGCGGATGTGCAGGTCATTGATGTCGAGGGGGGATATATCACCCCTGGACTTGTGGATGTGCATGTTCATCTTCGCGAACCTGGGCTCTCGAAGAAGGAGACCATCGCTTCGGGAACATACGCCTCGGCAAGGGGTGGTTATACCACGGTCTTCTCGATGCCCAACCTTATGCCTGTGCCCGACTCGTTGGAGCACCTTAAGGAGCAGACCGACATCATCGAGCGCGACGCTGTTATCAACGTCATCCCCTACGCCTCGATCACCAAGGGTCAGATGGGTCACGGTGAGCTGGTCAACTTCGCGGAGCTAGCTCCGCAGGTTGGTGGTTTCTCGGATGATGGTCGTGGCGTGCAGAGCGATGAGCTTATGGCGCAGGCGATGGAGGAGGCTAAGAAAGTTGGTCGTCCGATTGTTGCCCACTGCGAGGTGGATGAGTTGTTGCACGGAGGGTATATCCACGAGGGCAACTACTGCGCGGTTAACAAACATAAACCCAACTGTTCGGAGAGTGAGTGGGGGCAGGTGAAGCGTGATGTGGAGCTGGTGGAGAGGATCGGATGTCAATACCATGCGTGCCACCTATCGACTTTTCAGAGTGTTGATTTCATCCGCGATGCAAAGGCTAAGGGGCTGAGGGTGAGCTGCGAGACTGCGCCACACTACCTGCTGTTGACGGATGATGACCTGAAGGAGGAGGGACGCTTCAAGATGAACCCACCGATACGTTCGGCGGAGGATCAGCTGGGGCTTATCAACGGTATTATGGATGGTACGATTGAGGTTATTGCGACAGATCACGCGCCACACACTGCGGAGGAGAAGTCGTCGGGACTGGCGAAGAGTGCCTTCGGAATTGTGGGTATTGAGTGTGCTTTCGCGCTGTGCTATACTTATTTGGTGCGCAGAGGCGTTATATCACTGGAGAAACTCATTGAGCTGATGGCGGTAAATCCGCGCAGGTTGTTTGGCTTGGAGTCGGTGGCTATTGAGGTTGGCGCGACAGCGGATTTGGCAATCTTCGACCTCAACAAGGAGTACACGATAGATGTTGAGGATTTTGTCTCGATGGGTAAGGCGACACCGTTTGAGGGTTGGAGAGTCTGTGGCGAGACGATGGCGACACTCCTGCGCGGCGAGGTGGTCTACAAGAAGAAGTAAAGGAAAAAAATAATAACATATACATAAGAAGTAAGAAGAGAAGATGAAACCCTACACGAAAAAAATTGTCTTAGAGAATGGCCGTGAGTTCTACGGTTATGGCTTTGGAGCTGATCGTGACGCGATCAATGAGATCGTCTTCAACACCTCGATGGTGGGATATCAAGAGATCCTTTCAGATCCCTCGTATACCGACCAGATGGTGGTGATGACCTATCCCCTCATAGGTAACTATGGAACGACAGATGAGGATTATGAGACTAAGTTCCCAACCCTAGGCGGTATGATTGTGCGCGAGTACAACGACATGCCTAGTAACTTCCGTTATACCAAGACGTTGAACGAGGTATTCGAGGAGTATGACATTCCAGCAATTGAGGGTATCGACACACGACTTCTTACGCGTATCATCCGCGACGAGGGTTCTCAGCGCGTGATGATTACAAGCGTTGACACACCTAAGGAGGAGGCTTTGAAGCGTATCGCTGAGACCCCCATCCCTACGGATATGGTTGCTCGCGTGAGCTGCAAGAAGCGTTGGTTCTCGCGTACGCCCAACCATCAGTTTGATGTTGTGGCTATCGACTGCGGAATTAAGTACAACATCATCCGCAAGTTCAACGAGAAGGGTTGCAACGTCATCGTTGTCCCCTACAACACCCCCATGGAGGAGGTCTTGGCACTTAAGCCCGACGGAATCTTCTTGTCGAATGGACCTGGTAATCCAGAGAATGTAACCCCAGTGATTGAGTTGGTTAAGCAGTTGAAGGGTCAGTTGCCGATCTTCGGAATCTGCATGGGTCACCAGATGGTGTCGCTAGCCTACGGAGCTACGACCTTCAAGATGAAGTTTGGTCACCGCGGAGGTAACCACCCAGTGAAGTGCATGGAGAGCGGCAAGGTGGAGATCACCAGCCAGAACCATAGCTACGCGGTGGAGATGGAGTCGTTGAAAAAGACGAAGTTGACCATGACTCACTTCAACATCTTGGACAACACAGCTGAGGGTGTCGAGTGCAAGGAGGATAAGATCTTCTCGGTGCAGTACCACCCTGAGAGCGCACCAGGACCACAGGATAGCGCATACCTTTTCGATAAGTTTATTAAAATGATGGAGGATCACAAAAATGCCTAAGCGTACAGATATTAAGAAGGTGATGGTAATCGGCTCAGGTCCGATTGTAATTGGTCAAGCTGCGGAGTTCGACTACTCGGGAACTCAGGCTTGTTTGGCACTCAAGGAGGAGGGTTATGAGGTTGTGTTGGTAAACTCCAACCCAGCGACAATCATGACCGATACAAATATTGCCGACAAGGTATATATGGAGCCCTTGACATTGGAGTATGTTGCTAAGATCATCCGCTTTGAGCGTCCTGATGCCATCATCCCAGGTTTGGGAGGTCAGACGGGTTTGAACTTGGCGGTTCAGTTGGCTAAGAAGGGTGTCTTGGATGAGTGTCAGGTTGAGATCCTCGGAACATCGTTCACAAGTATCGAGGAGGCTGAGGATAGAGAGCTGTTCAAGGAGTTGTGCGAGCGACTCGGAGAGCCAGTGTTGCCATCGGTCATCACCACGACAATCGAGGAGGCTGTTGTTGCAGCGGATGAGATTGGATACCCAGTGGTGTTGCGTCCAGCCTTTACGCTTGGAGGTACAGGAGGTGGTTTCGCGGATGACGAGCCACAGTTGCGCGACATGATGCGTACAGCGTTGGCGTTGTCGCCAGTGCATCAGGTACTTGTCGAGAAGAGCATCAAGGGATATAAGGAGATCGAGTATGAGGTGATGCGTGACGCTAACGACACCGCTATCGCAATATGTAACATGGAGAATATCGACCCTGTGGGTGTCCACACGGGCGACTCTGTGGTTGTCGCTCCATCGCAGACGCTCACCAACCGTGAGTATCAGATGTTGCGCGACTCATCGTTGAAGATCATCCGCGAGTTGAAGATCGAGGGTGGATGTAACGTTCAGTTTGCGCTAGATCCATTGTCGTTCCAGTACTTCTTGATCGAGGTTAACCCTCGTGTTTCGCGTTCATCGGCTTTGGCATCTAAGGCTACAGGTTACCCTATTGCGCGCGTTAGTGCTAAGATCGCTGTGGGTATGCACCTCGATGAGATCCAGATTGCAAATACCCCTGCGTCGTTTGAGCCAGCGTTGGACTACGTGGTGACTAAGATTGCACGTTTCCCATTTGATAAGTTTACGGATGTATCGAATAGCTTGGGCACTCAGATGAAGGCTACGGGTGAGGTTATGAGCATCGGTCGCACAATGGAGGAGTCGTTGTTGAAGGCGGTAAGATCGTTGGAGACTGGCGTTTGCCACATCTACCACAAGAAGTTCGACCGCATGTCGGATGACAATATGTTGCGTTATATCAAGGAGGGTACGGATGACAGACTCTACGCTGTGGCGCAGTTGATCCGCAACGGTGTCGATTTGAGCCATATCTACAACGCCTCGAAGATCGACATGTTCTTCTTGGAGAAGTTCAAGAACATCGTAGAGTTGGAGAGTGTTGTTGCGGCGAACAAGGGCAACATGGAGGTCTTCTTGGATGCTAAGAAGATGGGCTTCAGTGATAAGTATATCGGTGAGTTGTGGGGCATGAAGGAGAGTGCTGTCTACGAGCTTCGCAAGGAGAACAAGATCTACCCAGTATATAAGATGATCGACACATGTGCTAGCGAGTTCAGCTCATATGTGCCTTACTTCTACTCTACGTATGACAACTTGAACAAGATGGCATCGGAGTCGGAGAATGAGTCAATCTTGAGCCATCGTGAGAAGATCGTGGTTTTGGGATCTGGACCTATCCGTATTGGTCAGGGTGTTGAGTTCGACTACTCTACGGTTCACGCTATTTGGAGTATCCAGCAGGCAGGTTTCGAGGCTATCATCATCAACAACAACCCCGAGACGGTATCTACGGACTACACGACATCGGATAAGTTGTACTTCGAGCCACTTACGGTTGAGGATGTTATGAACATCTTGGACTTCGAGAAGCCTAAGGGTGTCATCGTGACGCTTGGAGGTCAGACGGCTATCAACCTCGCTGAGCCATTGGCTAAGTTGGGAGTGCCTATCATCGGTACAGGTGTTGAGGGTATCCGCAACGCTGAGGATAGAGGTTGCTTTGAGAAGATCATGGAGGAGTTGGAGATCCCACAGCCTGAGGCTGAGGCGGTTACCGACATCGAGAGCGGTGTTGCTGCGGCTAATAGAATTGGCTACCCAGTGTTGGTGCGTCCAAGTTACGTCTTGGGAGGTCGCGCGATGCAGATCGTGAGCAACGAGGAGAGATTGCGCCACTACCTGCACACAGCTGTGGAGGTGAATGTGGAGTCGCCAGTGTTGGTTGACCGCTACATCATGGGTAAGGAGTTGGAGGTTGACGCCATCTGTGATGGTGTTGATGTATTCATCCCTGGTATCATGGAGCATGTTGAGCGCACGGGTATCCACTCGGGAGACTCGATCAGCGTCTACCCAACATTCTCGGTGACACAAGACACTAAGGATAAGATCATTAAGTATACTAAGGCGTTGGGTCTTAGAATCGGTATCATCGGACTCTACAACATCCAGTTCATCTTGGATGACAAGGGCGAGGTCTATGTTATCGAGGTTAACCCACGTTCATCGCGTACAGTTCCATTCTTGTCGAAGTCGACAGGTGTTCAGATGGCGGATATCGCTACGCAGGTGATCTTGGGACGCTCGTTGAAGAATCAAGGTATCTTCATGGAGGTTGCTCCAGAGCGTGATCGTTGGTTTGTTAAGGCACCAGCCTTCTCGTTCGCTAAGATCCGCGGAATGGAGTCATACTTGTCGCCTGAGATGAAGTCTACGGGTGAGGCTATCGGATATGATAAGAGGTTGACTCGCGCGTTATATAAGGCGTTGCAGTCGTCTGGAATGTCGGTTGCGAACTATGGTACAATTTTGGTAACTATTGCCGATGATGATAAGGAGGCAGCGTTGCCACTTGTTCAGAGGTTCTACGACCTAGGTTTCAACATTGAGGCTACCCCAGGTACTGCGGAGTACCTTCGTGAGCATGGCGTTAGAACGAGGGTTCGTCAGAAGATCTCTTCGGGCAGCAACGAGATCATCGAGTCATTGCGTCAGGGACATGTAAATTATATCATCAACACCAACGGTCTCAACCAGACAACATCACGCTTGGAGGGTTACGATATCCGTAGAGCGGCGGTTGAGAATAGCGTTACAGTATTCACGGCGTTGGAGACGGTGAAGGTTTTGTTGGATGTCTTGGAGGAGATCACCTTCGGAGTATCAACAATCGACGCGGTATAGTAACTAGCTCACAGCACTACAAAACTAGATTTCTCCGCGTGTTACAGCGCGGAGAATCATGGTTTTAGGAGCAAAAATAAGAATAGTTATGTATAAAAGAGGAAAATATATAATCACTGCCAATGAGGCACTTACAGCGAATGTCTATCGCATGGTGTTGAGTGGCGATATGCAGTATATCACCGCACCAGGGCAGTTTGTAAATATTGAGATTGCGGGGCGTTACTTGCGTCGTCCAATCTCGGTGTGTGACTACTCAGACTCTACACTCACGATTGTCTACAAGGTTGTCGGTGGAGGTACGGACGACATGAGTCGAATGGGCGTAGGCGAGGAGTTGGATATCTTGACAGGTTTGGGCAACGGATTCTCGACTAAGAATCATGCCCAGAAGCCACTCCTTGTTGGTGGTGGCGTTGGTGTTCCACCGCTCTACAACCTCTGCAAGACGTTGTTGGCGGCAGGTAAGCAGCCAACGGTTGTGTTGGGATTCAACAACGAGAGCGAGATCTTCATGATGGAGGATTTTCAGGCGTTGGGGGTCAATGTTGTGGTTACGACGGTTGATGGATCGTGTGGTACTCAGGGTTTTGTAACCTCTGCATTGTCATCTATTGAGTTCGACTATCTCTACACATGTGGACCTATCCCGATGTTGAAGGCGTTGTGGGATGCTACGCCCAATGTCCGCGGAGAGTATAGCTTCGAGGAGAGAATGGGTTGTGGATTTGGTGCGTGCGTAGGTTGCACGTGCAAGACAAAGTATGGTAATAAGCGCATCTGCGTAGATGGTCCTGTGTTGGACAGAGAGGAGATCATATGGTAAACGAGAGTAAAAATTTCGATTTGAGTGTAGAGCTTTGTGGCTTGACGCTCGACAATCCTATTATCCCTGCGAGTGGTACTTTTGGCTATGGCGCGGAGTTCAAGGATTTCTACGATATAAATATCTTGGGTTCGTTCTCGTTTAAGGGTACAACCAAGGAGGCGAGGTTCGGAAATCCGACACCTCGTATTGCGGAGTGCACGGCAGGAATGATTAACTCTGTGGGACTCCAAAACCCTGGTGTTGATGCCGTTATCAACGATATTTTGCCCGAGATGAGACGCTACTTCCGCAAGCCTGTGGTTGCTAATATCAGCGGTTTCTCGGTTGAGGAGTATGTATATTGTTGCCAGAGGATCGACAAGCAACCTCAGGTGGGTATCATCGAGGTCAATGTGAGCTGTCCCAATGTCCACAAGGGGGGTATGAGCTTCGGAACATCACCAGAGCATGCGGCGGAGGTTACGCGCGCGGTGAAGGCGGTGACCACCAAGCCAGTCTTTGTGAAGTTGAGCCCAAATGTCACCAATATCGTTGAGATCGCAAAGGCGTGTGAGGAGGGTGGAGCAGATGGTATCTGTCTGATTAACACCTTGATGGGTATGCGTATTGATACGTTGCGTCGTCGTCCCGTGATCGCACGAACTATGGGCGGTTTCTCGGGTGCTGCGGTATTCCCTGTGGCTGTGAGAATGGTCTACGAGGTGGCTAAGGTGTGTGACATTCCCGTGATGGGATGTGGCGGTGTCAGCTCAGCGGCGGATGTCATTGAGATGATGATGGCTGGAGCTACGGCGGTGCAGGTTGGATCGGAGAATCTCCGCAATCCATACGCATGTAAGGAGATCATCGAGGCGTTGCCTGCGGAGATGGAGCGACTCGGTATCAGCTCGTTGCGCGACATTATCGGAGTTGTGAAATAGGGAAACCACTTTAAAACTTAAATAAAATGAGAGATGTAATTATAGCTTGCGACTTTGCGAGTGCAGAGGAGACCTTTGCGTTTTTGGATAAATTCAAGGATCAACCTCGCAAGCCATTTGTGAAGATCGGCATGGAGCTGTTCTACGCTGAGGGACCTGCTATTGTTAGGGAGATCAAGGCGCGCGGACACCAGATATTTTTGGATTTGAAGTTGCACGATATTCCAAACACCGTGAAGAAGGCGATGAGTGTCTTGTCGCGCTTGGATGTCGACATGTGTAACTTGCATGCGGCAGGAACTATCGAGATGATGAAGTATGCTGTGGAGGGTTTGACTCGCGCAGATGGAACGCGACCTTTGTTGTTGGCTGTGACGCAGTTGACCTCGACAAGTGAGGAGCGCATGCAGAAGGATCTTCTTATCAATGCGACAATCAGCGACACCATTGTTCACTACGCTAAGAACGCTCGTGAGGCGGGCTTGGATGGCGTTGTCTGCTCACCTTTGGAGTCGGGCATGGTTCACGCAGCGTGTGGCGATGAGTTCCTGACAGTGACACCAGGTGTTAGATTCGCGGATGGCGAGATCGCGGATCAGGTGCGTGTTACAACCCCTGCGAAGGCTAAGGAGATCGGATCTAACTACATCGTTGTTGGACGTCCCATCACCGCTGCGGAGGATGTTGTGGCAGCCTATTTGCGTTGTGTTGAGGAGTTCTGTTAATCAACAATAAAAGCAAAAGACCTATGAAAAAGTTGACCATGTTTATACAGCCACGCTGTCCGTTTTGTGTCAAGGCACTCAAATATATTGAGGATGCTAAGAGCACCTACCCCGAGCTTCAAACGATTGATATCGAGGTGATTGATGAGTTGAAAGAGCCTGCTTTGGCGGATACGTATGACTACTACTATGTGCCGACTTTTTTTCTAGGTAGGGAGAAACTTCACGAGGGCGGAATATATGCCCCCGAGGTTGAGAGTCTCCTACGCGATGTCTTAAATAAATAAAAATAAAAGAAACCCAAATTATGGAAAAAATTATAGCTAAAGATCTACTCTCGATTGGAGCAGTATTTCTTCGTCCACAGCAGCCCTTCACATGGGCTAGTGGCATCAAGAGCCCTATCTATTGCGACAACCGCTTGACACTCTCTGCACCCGAGGTGCGCGACCATGTTGAGGCAGGCTTGGCAAAGATCGTTAAGGAGGAGTACCCCGAGGCTGAGGTACTTATGGGAACATCGACAGCAGGTATCGCACACGCGGCTATCACAGCGACAATCCTCGACATGCCGATGGGTTACGTGCGTAGCGGTAGCAAGGATCACGGTCGCGGAAACCAGATTGAGGGTCGCTTGGAGGCTGGACAGAAGGTTGTGGTGATCGAGGATTTGATCTCTACGGGAGGCTCTTGCATCGAGGTTGTCGAGGCGTTGCGCGCGGCAGGTGCTGAGGTGCTTGGCGTGGCTAGTATCTTCACATATGGCATGCAGAAGGGTATCGACCGCATGGCAGCAGCAAATGTTAAGAATGTATCGTTGTCGAACCTTGACGCTCTTGTCGAGGTAGCAGCAGCGGAGGGGTATATTCAGGCGGAGGATAAGGATAGGCTGATTCGTTTCCGCAACAACCCATCCGACGAGAGCTGGATGAAGTAGGAGATTGTAGCGGCGAGGCTATAGGAAAAGCGAATATTTTTTTTTATATTTGTAATATGGTACGATAATTATGGTAGCATACCAACGCACTAAAACTTACAACTATGACAATACTATTCGCAACCAACAACGCCCATAAACTCCACGAGGTTTCGACACAGCTAGGTGAGGAGTTCACACTCATAACACCTCGCGACTGCGGCATCACCGAGGAGATCCCCGAGAATGAACCCACACTGGAGGGTAACGCTCTCGAAAAGGCGCGATACCTATGCTCTCGCATCGGAGGCGACTGCTTCGCAGATGATACAGGCTTGGAGGTCGAGGCTCTGAACGGAGCTCCTGGAGTGCATTCAGCACGTTATGCGTCCGATGAACATGACTTCGATGCCAACAACCGCCTCCTACTGAAAAATCTTGTCGGCAAAGAGAACCGCAAAGCGCGATTTAGAACCGTCATAGCACTTATTCTCAATGGTCAAGAGTACCTCTTCGAGGGTGTTGTCAATGGTAAGATTATCGAGAGCTTCAATGGCGAACAGGGATTCGGTTATGACCCCCTATTCGTCCCCGAAGGCGAAGAGCGTACATTCGCACAGATGTCAACCGAGGAGAAAAGCAAAATATCCCACCGAGGTCGCGCCGTAGCAAAACTCGTCGAGTTCTTGCATACCGTTGAGTAGCAGAGGACAGTCCCCAGCAGTCCTCAGAGGCAGTCCTCAGAGGCAGTCCTCAGAGGCAGTCCTAAAATCGATATCCCACTGAGAGGTAGAATTCTCGACCTGCGCCATATGTATATGTTGATGGTTGGGCGTATCGTGCGTACTCTACTCCGTAGTAGCTTTTTGTGAGGAGTCGGTTTGCTTCGCGCGCGTATGTTATGCGGTTGTTCTCACCCAGCAGGTTCTTGATGCGTGCGGTGATTGTTAGGCGGTTACCATCTTTGCCGATCCAGAACATCTTGACTGCGGAGAGTTCGAAATCGAGGATATCGTCCAGTTTCTCCTGTGTCCATATATCGACATAGGAGGGGGTTATAGCCCCTATTCGCACGGTGCGACGGAGGATAGATGGCGCGACATATCGACTCCCTGCGTATGATCCGTTGAGGGCGAGAATAAATCCATTACCGCCATAGTATCGCACCCCCGATGTTGCAGTGATCTGTGGTGTGTTGCCGACGATGCACCCCTCTATGGCGATGGCTTGTGTGTCGGCAATGAGGGTCATATCGTTTGAGTTGTAGAGCTTTACGTTGGGTGCAGAGCTATATGTGTAGCTACCTATGGAGAGTGTCGAGGTGAGGGTGAGACTCCGCGACAGTGATATCTCGGATGCTATCTCAGCGTTGATGTTCGATGTTGCGACACCCGATATTACGGCATTGCAGAACTCGCCGCTGAGGTCGTCATAGCTACCAAAGAGTTGCGAGGCGTTGGAGGTGACAATTGCGGAGAGTGTCGCGGAGATGTTGACGCCCCAACGCGAGTATCTGTACCCCAACATCAGCGATGCAACCTCCTCGCTTTGTGGATCTTCGACTACATAGTTTGCACTCTCGGAGTCGATGAATATATCGCTCGACTGTGGTGGCGTGACGTGGTAGTCGCCCTTGATGGAGAGGAGATGCTTTGTCCCAAGGCTGTAGTTGAGGGCGGTTGATATGGCGTAGTCGGAGAGCGACACCTCCGCGGAGTCGCCATATGATGCTGCGCCCGAAAACTTCTCAACTTCGTAGTGTCCCGTGCGGTGGAGGGCGAGGTTGCCACCCTGAAGATCGAGCCGCCAAAGAAATCGTGGTGCGGAGTACTCCACGCCACCCATAAGCCTCAACTGGTTAGATATCAAGCTGTAATCATATCCAAATCTGTCGCCCACGGTGATGTGGCGATTGGGGTTGCGAAGGTTGTTTTGGAGGTTGTTGCTCACGCTCACCCCATCATCGGCATATTGGTCGATGTCAAGGAGGTAATCCGCACCTAGGAGGTCGCGCATCTGCTTGTAGTGTCGGCTATTTTGCGCGATGTAAGTTGCTCCGTAGTTGAGCTTTAGGTTGGTGTAGATGTGCGAGGTGAAGAGCGCGGAGATGTTGATATCCGCAACACGCTCAACGGCATCCTCCACGGTGTAGTGCGCCTCGCCATCGGGAGATATTGCATTTTCGGACTCTAGGCGATCCCAATTGATCTGGGTGTAGTCTGTGTCGGAACTTTGCCACACGGCGCGCGTGAGTGTGTATGCCTCACTCTGTGGGTTGAGGTAGCTAGGCATCTTGCGGTAGTAGTCGGGCGAGGGGTTGTAGGCGTCATACCACCCGAGGCGACTTGTGAGTTTTGTTCCATACTCCGCATTCACCGCCACCGCTGCCGTTGTTGTGGCGGATATCTGTCGCTGATAGCGCAGATCTAGCTTGGGCAGAAATCGTCGCGCGACACGCGAGTTGCGCACCTCGCCATGATAGAGACCCCACGAGGGGTTGTAATATCGGTTTGCCGTGAGCGAATATGCCTCCTTTGTTGCGGAACTTTGGAGTCCGCGCATTGTCCATGGCAGGCTCAAATCTACCAGAATATAGTGCTTTGCATCGCGCCCAAAGCGGTGAGACGCAGTAACGCCCGAATAAAGATCATTTGTGAAACACCCCTCAACCAGCGAGTTGCGCCCCGTGCGATAGGATGCGTAAGCGGAGATATCCCACCCCTCGAAGATATTTGGAACTGCGAGGTAGATGTTTGCGCCATATCGGTAGTCGCCACTCTGTGTCGCTATGCGCGCGCTGTATATCTCGGTGGGCTGAGCGAGAGATATATCTCCCCACTCCACATTGGTGTCGAGCATCGCGGTTGCCCACCAATCCAAACCGCGACGCTTAAATGCGATCCCCGACCCTCCAGCGCGATAGAATTTTACCAAAGAGCCGTAGTGATCCCACGACGCCACACCAAGCCTTGTCGCAAAGAGCGACACATCGGTCTCAAGGATTTCGAGATCACCCAGATCTACATATATATCTTCACCTATCTCAGTGTCAGAGGGCGTGAGTGTCGCTGTCGCCCCAAAGATAGCCTCTGATGTTACTGTCGAAATAACCAACAGCATCGTCAAGGCTAGTTGTTTCATCCTTTACTATGTTATATTCTACTTAGGAGCTCTTTGAGGAGCTTCCAGAAATTTGCCACCGAGGGGATGCAGACCCTCTCATCGGGTGAGTGGACGCCGCTCATGGTTGGTCCAAAGGATACCATGTCGAGGTTGGGGTTGTTCTCCAAGAATAGTCCGCACTCCAAACCTGCATGCACCGCCCCAACATTTGGATCTTCGCCATAGAGCGACTTGTAGCTCGCCTTGGTCAACTCCAACAACTTAGAGTCGGGGTTGGGACTCCAACCTGGGTAGCCATCCGAGTGTGTGACATCCGCGCCAGCCAACTTAAAGACCGACTCCACCGACTGCATAACATACGCCTTGGCACTCTCCTTGCTCGAACGCTGACTCGTAACCACAACAATAGTGTTGCGATCCTCAAAACGCACAGATGCCAAATTTGTTGAGGTCTCGACCATGTTATCCATCACCGCCGACATTGCGATCACGCCATTTGGCAACCCCAACATCGAGTAGATAACCCCCTCCTGCGACGCCTTGTCAATAACCTTGACGCGTGGCATATCACCTAGAGATAGCGCGAAGTCGGGCTCTGTAACTCCAAACTCATCGGCAATCTCGTCGCGGAAAAGATCCACACGCTCGCGGAACTCAACCTCAAAGCGCGAGGGGATACCGAAGATGGCATACGCCTCACGAGGGATTGCGTTGCGAAGATTTCCTCCGCTCATATATGAAAGGTGCATGTTGTAGCGACTCATTGCCTCGCCCATCAACCTAGCTAGTAGAATATTTGCATTTGCGCGCCCTGCGTTGATATCCTGACCCGAGTGACCGCCCAGAAGTCCCGAGATGTCGACCCTGAAGAATGAGAAGTCCGCAGGTGCCTCCTCCTCCTCGTAGGTGAATGTCGCCACGGTGTCGATACCGCCAGCGCAGCCGATGCAGATCTCGCCCTCCTCCTCGGAGTCGAGGTTGATAAGCAACTTGCCATCAATCATCCCCTCGCCAAGCTCGAAAGCCCCCGTAAGACCAACCTCCTCGTTGACAGTGAAGAGTGCCGAGATAGCTCCATGCTCATAGGTAGGGTCGATAAGTGCCGCCAACGCTGCCGCCATGCCGATACCGCAATCTGCCCCCAATGTTGTGCCGACAGCTGTAACCCAGTCACCCTCAATACGTGTCTTGATGGGGTCGCTCTCGAAGTCAAACTCCACATCGGAGTCCTTCTCGCATACCATGTCGACATGCGCCTGAAGGGTTACGTGTGGAGAGTTCTCGCGCCCAGCGGTCGCAGGTGCAGAGATCAAAATATTTCCTGCAGCGTCCTGCTTACAGCTCAAAGCGTGAGACTTAGCGAACTCCTTAAGCCAAGCGAGGATCTTACCCTCCTTCATTGAGGGGCGTGGAACTTGTGTGATAGATTGAAATATCTCCCAAACGATTGTGGGCTCTAGTGTAGATATCTGTTGCATAACGATAGAAACTGTTAATTTTTTCACAAAACTAATAAAAATCTGGTAAAAATATGCTATCTTTGTGCCATAATCATCAAAAGCATTGTATTTTAACCATAGAGAATGAAGATAAGAGTAGGCGAAGGATATGACGTACACAGGCTTGAGGAGGGGTTGACCCTGACGCTCGGTGGCGTTGTCGTACCACACACTAGCGGTTGCGTAGCCCACTCGGATGGCGATGTTCTCATACATGCCATATGCGATGCCCTCCTCGGTGCTGCGGCATTGGGAGATATCGGGTTGCACTTTCCCGACACATCTTCGGAGTTTAAAGCTATTGACTCCACAATCCTCCTCAGACGAACAGTCGACCTGTTGGCTCAGCACGGTTTTCAGGTGGGGAATATCGACTCCACAATCCGCATGCAGAGCCCCAAACTTCGTCCACATATTGACGCCATGCGTAGCCGCTTAGCGGAGGTCATGGGGGTTGCTGTCGAGGAGGTTTCCATCAAAGCAACAACCACTGAGCGTCTTGGTTTCGAGGGTCGCAAGGAGGGTGTTTCGGCAAGTGCTATAGCTCTCATCGTCAGAGAGTAATAGCCGCCAAAGTTTGCAAAAAACTACATATTATATTTTTTATTAACCCAATTTATCGACACAAAATCCATTATCACCAATTATGAAGAAAGTTTTATCATTTTCACTTTTCTTGATGCTAGGACTTGCCGCATCGCAATATCTACCCTCTGCGATGGGTGCCGAATATGAGACCCTGAAGGACAACATCACCACGCCGCTGCTATATATCTGCTTGGCGTTTATCATGATAAACGTAGGTCGCGAGTTCGAGATCGACAAGACGCGTTGGAGGTCATACACCACGGACTACTTCGTGGCGATGGCGACAGCGGCACTGCCTTGGATCTTGATCGCATGCTACTACGTCTTTGCACTGTTGCCACTCGATTTGTGGAGCAACGACATGGCTTGGAAAGAGTCACTACTCCTCAGCCGTTTTGCAGCACCTACATCGGCAGGTATCTTGTTTACCATGCTCGCAAGTCTCAACCTATCAAAGAGTTGGATATATAAAAAGATTCAGGTTCTCGCGATTTTTGATGACCTCGACACCATCCTACTCATGATTCCATTGCAGATCATGATGATCGGTATGCGTTGGCAGATGGTTGCCATGGTTACTATCGTGGTGTTGCTCCTTATCATCGGATGGAAGAAGCTCAACACATATAACGTGCCTCAGGATTGGAAGTCGATAATCATCTACTCGATCATCATCTTCGGTATCACGCACGCGCTCTATATCATCACCAAGAAGCTCATGGGTGCGGAGAATAGCATCCACGTTGAGGTGTTGTTGCCAGCCTTCGTGGCAGGTATGGTGATGAAGCCAAAGCACAGCGACTCGCCTATTGAGCTGAAGGTATCGTCGTTCATCTCATTCTTGTTTATGTTCTTGGTGGGTATGAGCATGCCGCTCGTTATTGGCGTGATGGATGGCGCAGGTGCTGCGGATGCTGTGGAGTTGACATCTATAATCTCAACTGTTCCGATGATGTCGTGGGGCGAGATTGCATTCCATGTAGCGATGGTTTCGATCCTCTCGAACTTGGGTAAGTTGATGCCTGTATTCTTCTACCGCGACCGTCGCATGAGCGAGAGGTTGGCAGTATCGGTGGGTATGTTTACCCGCGGAGAGGTTGGTGCAGGAGTTATCTTCATCGCTATCAGCTACAACTTGGGCGGTAATGCGTTGATTATCTCGGCATTGACACTCGTTGTGAACCTTATCCTCACGGGAGGTTTCGTGATCTGGGTGCGCCAGTTGGCACTCCGCAGCTACGATCCAAATGCTGTTGAGGAGGCGAACTAAGAGTATCGTTTCAAAACATATAAAGTGGGCATCTTCGAAAGGTCGAGGATGCCCATTTTGTTGCGGTTGAGGGGTGTTGCTCAAAAAAAAATGGTGGCAAAGTATTTGAAATCGGAAAAATATATATATATTTGTATTTGTAGGGGGCGGAAGTCCCCACCAATTAAACCTTTAAATGATTATCATTATGAAGCTGAATCTATTTAAGATCGCGCTAGTTACGGCATTTGCAATGTGTGTAACTGCGGAGGGTGCAGTGGCTAAGAGCAATAGTTCGCGCACAACACAACAGACACAAAAGAACGACAACAAACAACCTTCGAATAAGAATGACAAAAAGGTCGTTACGCCAGTAAAGAAGATCCCTGCATCGCCATCTAAGGTGGTCTACACCAAGCCAACACCGACTGTCAAGGCGGTGAGAAGTGTCCCTGCATCGGCTCATATGGTGAAGCACAAGGGCGTCAATGTCTACATTAACAACGGCAGATACTACAACCTTGTCAACAACCGCTACATCGCAGTAGCTCCTCCAGTGGGTATTCGAGTTAGCAAGTTGCCTGTGGGGTACTCAATTGTTAAGTTCCTAGGATTGTCGTACTTCTACTACCAAGGTGCTTACTATCGCCAGAATAAGACTGAGTATGAGGTTGTTGCACCTCCACAAGATATCATAGTGTCGACTCTTCCCGAGGAGGCTGACCAGATCACAATGGATGGCAAGAGCTACTACCTCTACGATGGTTACATTTATAGCATCGTCAACACACCTGATGGTAAGGCGTTTAAGTTGACAGGACAGCTCGATTTGAACTAATACATTGTGTAGAATTGTAAATCTGTGTCATCGTGGATCATGTCCGCAATGACACAGATTTATTTTGTGTGTCGTGCGCGGTAGAGGTGGTTGATGATTCCATCGGCGAGACCTACGCGAGGCACCATGATCTCGTCGATCTTGCAGGTCTTAGCAACCGTGAGGAAGATCTTCATCGCTGGGATGATAACATCGGCGCGATAGGTGTTGAGACCCATGTTGCGCACGCGCTGCTCATATGTCATATCCTCGATCTGGTCGTACAGGATCTTTAGCTCGACATATCGAATTGTCGACTTCGCCTCTTTGCAGAGGAGTTTGTGCACCTTGTTGATATTACCTCCCGAGCCGATTATCGCCACAGGATCATATGTCAAGGCGACCTCTTTGAGCCACTTCTTAAATCGCTGATACTCATCCTTATCCACAGCGTCGCTGATGGTTCGCACTGTACCTAGGGGGAACGATTGCGACTCTACGCGCTTGCGGTTGCAGTATATCGTCACCTCGGTGCTACCGCCACCCACATCGACGTAGAGGTAGCTTTGGTCGCTGCCCATGAGCCCTGCAATGCCTCCAGCGTCGAAGATGGTCTCCGCCTCCTCCGTGCCCGAGATGATCTCGATATTGATATCGCTTGTTGCGCGGATGAAGTCGACAATATCTGCTCCGTTGCGTGCCTCACGCATGGCACTTGTGGCGCATGCACGGTAGTCCACGACGTTGAATGTTCGCATCAGGTGGCGAAATGATGTCATCGCCTCACCTAGCTTCTTGCGCTTCTCCTCGCCAATATACCCTTGGGTAAAGACATCCTCGCCCAGACGCAGAGGAACACGCACAAATGCCGCCTTCTTGAATGTCACGCGGCTTCCATCTTCAATATAGTTTATTAGCAGTCGAATTGCGTTAGATCCGATATCTATCGCAGCTAGGGTCTCTCGGTTCATGGTTAGTTCTATCTTTTAGCGTTTTCGAAATATGTGTAGAGGGCATCTTGACTACGGCAAGGCTCCTCATCGTTTTTGATATATCTATTCTCTGTGGGCACAGCGATCTCGCGCGCCTTGACGTTGTCGCTCCACTGTATCGAGAAGTAATCCTTCACGCTCCTCTCAATATCGGGATCTGAGACTGGAATACCAACCTCCACGCGTCTGTCGAGGTTGCGAGTCATCAGGTCGGCACTGAGGATATAGGTCTGATTCTTGCCTCCGTTGTGGAAGATCATCACGCGTGCATGCTCCAAGTACTTATCCACAATACTGCGCACCTCGATATTCTCGCTCAGCCCCTTGACACCTGCCTGCAAGCAACATGCGCCACGGATGAGGAGCTTGATCTTGACGCCAGCCTGCGACGCCTTGTAGAGCAACGCGATCATCTTCTCATCGGTGAGGGAGTTGAACTTACCCCAGAACTTCGCCTTTTTGCCCTTTTGTGCATTGCGGATCTCGGTGTTGAGCATCTCGACAATGCGGTTGCGCATGTTGTATGGCGTCACCAAGAGCTGCTTACACACGGGGTGGAGGTGTGTGTTCTCCAAGAATGTGAAGATCTTGCGAGCATCATTCGCAACAACCTGATTGGCGGTGAGAAGTCCAAAGTCGCTATATATTCCTGCTGTCTTTTCGTTGAAGTTTCCTGTGCCGACATAGGTGTAGCCCCTAATTGCGTTGCCCTCCCTGCGCTCAATAAGCACCAACTTACTGTGAACCTTCAACATCGACTGCGTAGGTATCACCTTGACACCTCCGCGCTGGAGAGTCTCCGTGTTGTCGATGTTGCGCTCCTCGTCAAAGCGCGCCTTAAGCTCCACCAACACAGTCACCTGCTTACCATTCTTCACCGCATTGAGCAGCGAGCTGATAACCTTGGAGTGTGACGCTGTGCGATAGAGGGTGATCGAGATCGACTGCACCATCGGGTCAATCGCCGCCTCGCGCAGGAGGTTGATAAAGTGTTTGAACGAGTGGTAGGGGTATGCCATCAAGATGTCGCGCTCCTTGATAACCTTCAAGACACTCTCGCAAGGGTCTATGAGTGGGTGCAACAGCGGCTTTGGGTTGCGGTTCTCAAGGTCGGGACGCACTCTAGGGAAATCCATCAAGTCGCGTAGGACATGATACTTACCTCCCGTATCTACATGATCCTTGGAGGTGAATCCCAACTTCTTGGACAACATCTCCAAGAGATCCAACGGCATCTCCCTATCGCACACCATGCGCACAGTGCGACCCCTCTCTCTCTCCGAGATACTCTCATACATCTTCTCCGTGAGGCTCTTCGAGGCGTCGTCATCTATGGTTAGCGAGGCGTCGCGCAGGATCTTGAACATATGTGCCGAGATGGTGTCGTAGCTGAACATGAAGAATATATCATCCAAGAATAGGCGGATGATGTCATCCACGAAGATGATATCTACACGACCCTCCGCCGATGGCAACTTCACAAAACGTGGCGACGCATCGCTCACAGGGATCTGAATGATGGCGTAACGCGTGCTCTTGGGGGCGGTCATCTTCACCGCCAAGTAACCCTGAGCATCGGGCAGAAATGGCATGGTCATGCGCTTGCGGATGATGATGGGACCCAAGCGAACCGCCAACACCGTCAAAAAATACTCCCTGCAAAACTCCATCTGCTCCTCGGAGAGTTGCCTCTGGTCGACAACGTAGATCCCCTCGCTCTCCATCTCCTCGATGATGCTGCGGTAGGTCTCCCTGAATGCCACCTGCGAGATATCCATGCGCTGGTTGATGTGTGGCAACAGCTGCGATGGTGTATACCCTCCCGTAGTTACTATCTTGCTGAGGCTCTTGTGCATGGAGTAGTTCATAAGCCTCGCAACACGAACCTTGATAAACTCATCTTGGTTGTTGGAAAAAATTCCCAAGAAACGAAGTCGCTGCACCAAAGGCACACTCTTATCCTGCGCCTCCTGCAATACTCGATCATTAAATTGGAGCCAACTTAGCTCACGATTGTAGGTTTGACTTGCCATTTTATCTTTTATTGTTTTTTCACCTATAGATCCTCTGTCAGATGACGAAGATATAACTCATCCGCCGACTTCACCCACGCTCTAAAGCCCTCTGTGTCACCCGTATACTTTGGAATGAAATCTTTCAGTTGCCCGATGTTGTAGTTCTTGCTCTCGACACCTGCGCCAGCCCCCTGAGCATCTATGGCGTTGATCCTCTGCTCCAAATGGGCAGGGATCATCAAGGTCGGCTTGCCAAGGTACATAGCCTCACATATCGACTCAAAGCCCGCTGTGGAGATGTAGCCATCGCACTGCTCCATATATTTCAGGAACTTGCGGTCATCAATGCGGTGCAACCACAGTCGTGGCATATGCTCCACCTCCTCGGGCGCGCTCTTTTTGTCCCAGAAGATGTGAACCTCGCACTCGGGGTTCTTGCGTTTCCACTTCACAACCTCCTCCAAATATGCAGGGTTGAGCATATATCCCAAGATATACCCTCCGCTCTGAGGCGTCATCTCGAAGATCTCGCGCCTCAACAGTGGCGGCACAGTAAAGAGATCGCGCGTTGAGTCATCATTTAGCGAGTAGAGCGACAGTGCCAGCGTCTTGCTCGACCCCCAGTTTGTGAATCGGTTGCTGAGCCTCAGGATAAACTGTCCGTAGCTCGATGTCGACCTGTGGGCGTAATCCTCATGGTCGATAAGAAATTGGTGCGCCAACGACACTGTCGGCACCTTGATATTGTGAAATAGGTTTGTGAAACCCATCAACAGTTCGTAGAAGTTGACCACCACATCCGCCTCGCTCTGCTTGATCTGCGCGGCGATGAAGTCAACACTCTTGCGCCACTTTTTTACCTTAGCAGGTAGGAGGTTGCGCGCCAAGGTCTTGATGACGCTACCATCCTTGCCCTTGCTACCGTAATCTATTGAGGGTGAGTCGAAACGCGACACCTGTGCCCCAATCTTTTCGATGAAGAATGATGGCAACTCGCGGTTGGAGCACCTGCCCACCAAGACAGCCACCACCTCGTGACCATTGCCACGCAGCAGCTGACTGAGCGATATAGCTTGGGTGAGGTGTCCACGACCCTCGCCCTGAACGATGAATAGATATTTCATGACTCTAAGGTTCGATTTTACTTCTCCTCTTTATTCTCGGGAAAGACAACATCGGGATCCATGCTGATGTGCCCCTCCAGCTCTTTGAGCTTCTCGACAAGGTCGGCAGGTATCTCATGGAAACGCAGTCCCCACTCCCCCTCGTGCGTCTCGACAAGTGCCGAAAGTGACTCCACCCAGTCGCCCGAGTTGAGGTAGCGAATGCCCTCATACTCCGCAATTTCAGGGTGGTGGATATGTCCGCAGATGACACCTCCGCAACCTCTATCCTTCGCTATTTTGACCAGCTCCTTCTCGTAGTCGCTGATATACGACACTGACGCCTTGACCTTGTTCTTCACCTTTCGTGCCAACGACTCATAGGGCAGACCCTTTTTAATACGTCTAGCGTTGTGAAACTTGTTGTAGTTGAGCAACATGTGATAACCTATATCGCCCAACTTCGAGAGCCACCCAAACTGAGTTGTGATCTTGTCGAAGATATCGCCATGCGTCACGAAGTACTTCACCCCAAAGCTCTCATATATAAGGTGGTCAACAATCTGAATATTGAGGAACTCCATCGGCAAGACGCGATCCAAGAAGTCATCGTGATTTCCGCGTACGTAGATCACCTTTGTTGTGGGAGCGATATCGAGAATTGCCCTAACGAAGTTGGTGTGTCGGCGTTTCCACTTCTGTTTTTTTCCGCGCAGAATTGCCCAGCCGTCAATGATGTCGCCACAGAGGATCAGCGTCTCGCAGCTATTCTGCTTGATGAATCGTGTCGCCTCCTTTGTCGCAGACCACCTCGACCCAAGGTGAATATCCGAGAGTACGACAGTTTTGTATTTAGGTTTCAGCTCCGCGGTCTGAGACTCGCTGGGGGTCTGATTGTCTGCCAAAGGCTCAACGCCGTTGAGGTCGATAGTTGATGACATTGATTCTCTATTTTTTTGCACCACAAAGGTACATTAACTTCTTTGTAATCGGGTGACTACCATGTTATTTAAACGTTAAATAAACCGAAATAGACACATTTAATGCCCTAAAGTTACAAAAAAATAGGTAAGTAGTTTACTTTTCACCTTTTTTTATTTGACCCTCTCACGCTCGCCAAGGTTTAAATTTTTGGGTCGAGACCTTTGAGTCTCGATATTTTATTGCTACCTTTGTGTGTCGTTTTTGGTCGCGCGACACCAACCCAAACATACAATCATGGAGAGTCCCCAGATATTAAAACAGAGTAAACTTATCTACTACATAAGATGTTACATGTCAATGTTGATGCCACGATGGGTCAGCCGCATGTGGCGTTCGCAGATCTTGGCGCAGTTCGACACCCTGCCTCAGAGCGAGCAGGAGGCAATCACAGATCGCGTCAACTACTACTGCCGACTTCAACCCAAGGGGGCGACATCTCAACTTCCACAATCCGCCAAACGCCTTGGAGATCACAACCTTAGAGCTCCGCGCAAATATGCTAGCGTCTACTTCTACGATACCGCGAAGTATACCCGATGCTTTGATCCTCAACTACGCTGGGACTACCGAATGGGGGATGTCACCACTGTGCCCTCCACCCCCTCCATCGTGAAGAGTCGACCGCTGTGTAGCGACAATCAGAACTCTGTGATGTTGAAACTCAACAAGGTGCGCCACTATATATTTGTCAAGGATACGATCCCCTTTGAGCAGAAGCGCGACATGGCGGTATTTCGCGGAAGTGTCAAGCACAAACCCAACCGTATAGATTTCGTGGCGAGGTTCTACAACCATCCGCTCTGTGACGCTGGCGAGACATACTCCAATATCGAGACCCTGCCTGCGGAGAGTAAGAAACCCCCAATCTCGGTTCTCGAACATCTTCAATATAAGTTTATTATGGCTCTGGAGGGTGTCGATGTTGCGAGCAACCTGAAGTGGGTGATGTCATCCAACTCCGTGGCTGTGATGCCGCGACCAACATGCGAGACATGGTTTATGGAGGGGCGTCTGATCCCAAACCACCACTATATTGAGGTTGCCCCCGACTTCTCCGACTTCGAGGAGCGAATAGAGTACTACCTCGACCACCCCGAGGAGGCGAAGCAGATTGCACGAAATGCCAACGCTTATGTCGCGCAGTTCCGCGACCAGGTGCGCGAGGAGATAATCTCGCTGATGGTGATGCAGAGGTATTTCGAGATGACACGACAGCTTTAGTGTGCTGTTCAACGAGCCTCTTAGTCCATTAATTTAGCGCACAATTCTCTGTACATATAACAAAGAGTGACCCAACGCCAGTTGCATGCAAAAGCACAACCAGCGTTGGGTCACTCTCTAAATACTTAATATATCGCTCGTTACTCGATATTGCGCACCTTCTTCTCCCACGCCCAAGTTGCTGCGAGGGTATCTTTAAGGTCACGAGTAGCCTTCCAACCTAGCTCCTCATTAGCCTTTGATGGGTCGCCCCAGATGGCTGTGATATCACCCTCACGGCGAGGTGCGAACTTGTAGTTGATCTTGATATTGTTAACCTCCTCGAACTTTGTGAGCAGCTCCATTACAGACACTCCGTTACCTGTGCCTATATTATATACCTCGTAATCCTCCTTTGACTTGCCGCCAACCATGCGTGCCACGGCAGCAACGTGAGCCTTAGCCAAATCTACGACATCAATATAGTCGCGGATACATGTTCCGTCGGGTGTTGCGTAGTCGTCACCAAATACCGACAAACACTCGCGCAATCCTGCTGCGGTCTGAGTGATGTAAGGGACAAGGTTTTGTGGAACACCCTGAGGAAGCTCACCAATAAGAGCTGTTGGGTGTGCACCAATTGGGTTGAAGTAGCGAAGTGCGATACCCTTCATACCCTCGTACTGGTTCATTGAGTCGCGGAGGATATCCTCGCTCATAGCCTTAGTATTTCCGTATGGAGAGAGTGCAGGTTTGCGAGGAGTCTGCTCAGTCACAGGCTGCGCATCGGGCTGACCGTACACGGTACAAGATGAAGAGAATAGGATGTTTGGACGCTCATACTTACGCATTAGCGAGATCAAGTTCATGAGCGATGTGAGGTTGTTAGAGTAGTACTCTAGTGGTTTCTGCACCGACTCGCCCACAGCCTTAGATGCTGCGAAGTGGATTGCTGAGTTGAAGTTGTACTTCTTGAACACCTCCTCGAAACCAGCGTAGTCGCAACAGTCGACCTGAATAAATGGAACATCGACGCCCGTGATCTTGCGAACGCCATCTACAGCCTCGGCAACCGAGTTAGATAAATTGTCGACGATAACCACGTCGTAGCCTGCTTGAATAAGCTCTACAGCTGTATGTGAGCCGATATAACCAGCTCCACCAGCGACCAATACACACTCTTTCATGTTAGATAGGTTTGTTATGAATTTTACTGTTAATGTTTGTCTAGCAACAAAGGTAACATTTTTTTTGAATGTTAGTAGCTCAAAAATGGCTTTTTCCACATTAATTTTTTAACTTTGCGACATTGAGGATAAAGAAAAATATTTTTTGTAAAATTTAAACAATAGAAAATTATGTTCGCAATTGATTCGTATGATTTCTCTGGCAAGCGTGCCATCATCCGTGTGGATTTCAATGTACCTTTGAAGAGCGAGGGTGTTGTATCTGACGACACTCGTATTCGTGCTGCTATCCCAACTATCAAGAAGGTGGTTGAGAAGGGTGGTTCTGTAATCCTTATGTCACACATGGGACGTCCTAAGAAGAACAACGACATGAAGTTTACTTTGGAGCAGATCATCCCAGCTATCGAGGCTCGCTTGGGTCTTAAGGTGACTTTCGCAGGCGACTGCATGGGCGAGAAGGCTGCACAGATGTGCGCAGATCTTAAGACTGGTGAGGTTATCTTGTTGGAGAACCTTCGTTTCTACGCTGAGGAGGATGGTAAGCCTCGTGGTTTGGAGGCTGACGCTACTGACGAGCAGAAGGCTGAGGCTAAGAAGGCGGTTAAGGCTTCTCAGAAGGAGTTCGTTAAGAAGTTGGCATCTTACGCTGATTGCTACATCAACGACGCATTCGGTACTGCACACCGCGCTCACTCATCTACAGCTCTTATCGCTGAGTACTTCCCAACAGATAAGATGTTCGGTTACGTGATGGAGAACGAGTTGGCTGCAATCGACGGCGTGATGAAGGATCCACAGCGTCCATTCACAGCTATCGTAGGTGGTGCTAAGGTATCTTCTAAGATCACAATCATCGAGCGTTTGATGGATAAGGTTGATAAGATCATCATCGGTGGTGGTATGACATTCACATTCGAGGCTGCTAAGGGTGGTAACATCGGTAGCTCACTTTGCGAGCCAGATATGTATCAGGTTGCTCTTGATATCATCAAGAAGGCTGAGGAGAAGGGTGTTGAGTTGGTACTTTCATCAGACTCTCTTGCTGCTGATAAGTTCGACGCTGAGGCTAACGCTAAGATCGTTCCTGGAAACGACGTTCCAGAGGGATGGATGGGTCTTGACCTAGGTCCTAAGGGTATCGAGGAGTACACTAAGGTTGTTCTTGAGAGCAAGACTATCCTTTGGAATGGTCCTGTCGGTGTATTCGAGTTCGAGAAGTTCGCAGCAGGTTCTAAGGCTGTAGCTGAGGCTATCGCTGAGGCTACATCTAAGGGTGCTTACTCGCTTATCGGTGGTGGTGACTCAGTGGCTTGTATCAACAAGTTGGGTCTTGCTGATAAGGTATCTTACGTATCTACAGGAGGTGGTGCACTTCTTGAGTATATGGAGGGTAAGGTTCTTCCAGGAGTAGCTGCTATCCGCAGCTAGTCTCCCCGAGAGCTTATAGCTTAAGAGCCGAGAAAGAGAATCTTTCTTGGCTCTTGTTTCTTTAGAGAGACGATGAAGGGCAGAGTAATAAGAATTCAAACTTAGAGAGATGTTAAAACAGCCTCTTATTCCGCGTGTCATTGCGGGCTTGACACGCGTAGAAAGAGGCTCTTAGTGAGAAATTTAACGAAATATTTTCAACCTCAATTCGCATAAACAGTGTAAAAATAGTTATGAAGAGATTTTTTAAGAGTATACTACCTGTGGCAGCCCTTGTGGTGCTTCTGTGTAGTTGTGGTGCAGACCAACAGAGACGCCCCCTCGTCATCATATCGACAAACGATATGCACGCTCAGATCGGTAATTTTGCACGTTTTGCCACAGCGGTGCAGCAGTGTCGCGACACTGCGGATGTTGTCCTTGTGGATGCTGGAGATCGCTGGACGGGCAACGCCTATGTCGACCTTGTGGAGCACTACACCCCGATGTATGAGCTTATGAACCACCTCCAATTCGATATCTCCATCCTTGGAAACCACGAGTTTGATAGGGGTCAGGCGTACCTCGCTGTGGCGGATCGTCAAGCCAAGTTCACCACCCTCTGCGCAAATATCAAGAGCGACACGGTGACATTTGTGCAACCCATTGGCGACACGGTGATTGTGCGCGGAGGAGTGGCGATGCAGTTTGTTGGCGTGGTGAGCAACTACGACAATGGTCACCCCTCGGGCAAGGATGAGAGCTACGAGGGTGTTACCTTTGATGATCCTCAGGCTGTTGCGGCAGCGGTCAAGAGGGTGGAGAGCAAGGAGCCAAACTTGATGGTTCTCATCTCGCACATCGGTCTGGAGCGCGACATTGAGTTTGCGGAGTCGGAGGGGTCGGCACACTACGACCTCATCATCGGAGGTCACAGCCACGACAAATATGAAAAGGTGGTGAATGGCAAGCTCATAGGTCAAACAGGTAGCCGCCTGAAGTGCATTGGCGCAACAACGGTGACTGTGGGGCAGGGTGGCGATATATCGCTACGCTATCGTAATATCTCGCTGTCGGATTACGCTGAGGATGAGGCTGTTGCCTCGATGATTGAGCGTTATATGGATAACCCCGACCTTAAAAAGCCTGTTGCTCAGAGTAGCGCGAAGTTCAACGGCTCGGCAGTGGAGAATATGTTGATGGAGGCGTTGCGCACCAAGGCGAATGCCGAAATTGGGTTCTACAACGCTGGTGGCGTGCGTATTGGGGCTATCGAGAAGGGTGATATCCCCCTTAGCATACTCTTCAACCTCGATCCCTTTGGGTCGAAGCTCGCAACCGCGACCATGACCACGGCACAGATGAAGAAGTTCATCATGGCGAAGTTCAACGACAAGGTCAATGTCGGCGAGTCGCACACCATAGATATCCTCTCGACAACACCATATGAGGTGGTGAGGGGCGCGGATGGTGATGCTGTGGATGTCCGTTTTCCAAAGCTCCAAGCCAACCGAAAGTATCGCGTGGCGATGGGTAACTACCTCTTCAACACATATTGCGAGTTGGAGTACAGCGCAGGTGCGGAGAGTGATCTCTTGGTGACCGATATCCTGATGGAGTATCTCACCGCTAAGGGTATAATCTCGCCCGACACCACACGACGTCAAACAATACGCTAGGTTGTATTCGCATTAATTCCCAAACAAAAAACGTGTCGCTTTCGAAAGCGACACGTTCTGTTTTTCTGGGTCTCTAATAGCTACCCACTCTACTCGACAACGATTGTCCAGCCATATTTATCCTCGTAGCGACCATACTGGATATCCTGCAAGCGGTCGTACATTGCGTGTGAGTAGTCACCCACAGTTTCGCCGTAGTTGATTGTCGAGTCGTTGGCAGGGTCGTAGATATTGCCGATGGGAGAAATCACAGCCGCAGTTCCGCACGCTCCACACTCCTCGAATGTCGACAACTCATCATACTCAACCTGACGCTGCTCAACCTCCAAGCCCAAATCTGCCGCAATGGTGCGAAGTGTCAAGTTGGTGATGGATGGCAAGATAGATTTTGACTTTGGTGTGATATACTTCTTATCCTTGATACCGAAGAAGTTAGCCGCGCTACACTCCTCGATGTATTTATGCTCCTTGGCGTCGAGGTACAACACTGCAGAGTAACCTGCCTCGTGTGCCTTCTCCCCTGCAAGGAGGCTCGCCGCGTAGTTTCCACCACACTTAACATTTCCCGTACCCATTGGTGCTGCGCGGTCATACTCGCGGTCGATGATGCAACCCACAGGCGATAGTCCGCTCTTGTAGTATGCACCCACTGGAGAGACAAAGATGCAGAACAAAAACTCGTGCGCAGGCTTAACACCCAACACAGCCTCTGTGCCGATCATAAATGGACGGATATACAACGATGCTCCGTAGCCATATGGCGGAACAAACTCCTTGTTAGCTCTCACAACCTCCACGCACGCCTTGATGAACATCTCCTCGCTCACCGTGGGCATGCACAACCTCTCAGCCGAGGAGTTGAAACGCTTAGCGTTCTCATCAGCGCGGAAGATGCGGATCTTGCCGTCAATGCCTGTGAATGCCTTCAGACCCTCGAAGATCTCAGATCCGTAGTGCAGCGATGGCGCAGACATGTGAAGTGGAATATACTCGTTATCAGTTAAAGTGAGCTCGCCCCACTTGCCATCTTTGTATTGTGCTCGTATGTTGCAGTTACATTTGATATATCCAAATGAAAGTGCCGACCAGTCGATATTGCTCATACCTCTTGATATTTAATATATGTGTGTGTTTAAATTGGTTTAGTCTCTTTTAGCCGACCATAGCTCCGTTGATTGTCGCCTCGTTGGGGTGCAGAAGTCGTAGCTTGCCGTTGCTATCCTCCGCCATGAGGATCATTCCGCGCGACTCAATGCCTTTGAGCGGTCGTGGTGCAAGGTTCACCAACACCAACACCTGCTTGCCAACCAGCTCCTCGGGGGTGTAGTGCTCTGCAATTCCCGAGACTATCGTGCGTTGGTCGATGCCTGTGTCGACCGTCAACTTTAGTAGCTTCTTAGTCTTGGCTACCTTCTCCGCCGCAAGGACTGTCGAGACTCGAATATCCATCTTCTGGAAGTCGTCAAAGCTGATCTCCTCCTTCTGCTCCTCGATATTCTGTGCCGCCTCCTTCGCCAAAAGTGCTTCCTTAGTCTTTGCCAACTTCTCCAACTGAAAATCAATCACCGAATCCTCGATCTTCTCGAAAAGAAGTGTCGCCTCGCCAATTGTCGAACCCTCAGCGATCAACTCCATAGAGCCCAACTGCTCCCAGCCGAACTTCTCAACATCCAACATCGCAAGGATCTTAGCTGCCGAGAATGGCATAAATGGCTCAATGGCAATGGTGATATTTGCTGTGATCTGCAACGCGATATAGAGAATTGTCTCCACACGCTTGGGATCTGTCTTGACAACCTTCCAAGGCTCAGTATCAGCGAGATACTTGTTTCCGATACGCGCAACATTCATCGCATCCTTCAACGCCTCGCGGAACTTATACCCCTCGATATTAGCCTCCAACGAAGCCTTGATCTTCGATAGCTCCTCGATGGTCTCACGGTCGTAGTCGGTCAGCTCGCCACACGCAGGAACAACACCCTCGTAGTACTTCTTGGTGAGAACCAACGCCCTGTTGACGAAGTTGCCAAGGATCGCCACCAACTCATTGTTGTTGCGCGCCTGAAAATCCTTCCACGTGAAGTCGTTATCCTTGCTCTCGGGAGCGTTGGCACACAACACATATCTGAGGACATCCTCCTTGCCGGGGAACTCATCCAGATACTCATGCAACCAGACTGCCCAACCTCGCGATGTCGAGATCTTGTCGCCCTCCAGATTCAAAAACTCATTGGCTGGGACATTCTCGGGTAGGATGTAATCGCCATGCGCCTTGAGCATTGATGGGAATACAATGCAATGAAATACAATATTATCTTTACCTATAAAGTGAACCATCTTGGTCTCCTCATCCTTCCAATACTTCTCCCACTCGGGTGTGAAATCCTTTGTCGCTGAGATATATCCAATCGGAGCATCAAACCACACATAGAGAACCTTGCCATCGACACCCTCAACAGGCACTGGAACACCCCAGTCCAAGTCGCGACTCACCGCGCGAGGCTGCAAACCGCCATCAATCCAGCTCTTACACTGTCCATAGACGTTAGATTTCCACTCCTTATGACCATCCAAAATCCACTCCTTCAAGAATGGTTCATACTGATCCAGAGGTAGATACCAGTGTGTCGTAGACTTCTTGATGGGCACCGAACCCGACAGCGCGCTGTGAGGATTAATCAACTCATCGGGCGAGAGTGTAGATCCGCACTTCTCGCACTGATCGCCATACGCCTTTTCGTTTTGACACCTTGGGCATGTACCTGTGATATATCTATCAGCAAGAAATGTCTGCGACTCCTCGTCAAAAAACTGCTCCGTCGTGCGCTCAATAAACTTACCCTCGTCATAGAGCTTGCGGAAGAAATCCGATGCCGTAACCCTGTGCGTAGGTGACGAGGTGCGCGAGTAGATATCAAACGACATGCCCAAACGCTCGAAAGAGTCTTTGATGATGCTGTGGTATCTGTCCACAATCTCCTGAGGAGTCACACCCTCGTTCTTCGCCTTAATTGTGATAGGCACACCATGCTCATCACTACCACACACCGAGACGACATCGCGCCCCCTGAGACGCAGGTAGCGGGTGTAGATATCCGACGGGACATATACTCCTGCAAGGTGACCAATATGTAGTGGACCATTAGCATATGGGAGTGCCGATGTAACCAAATAACGCTTAAAACTTTGTGACATATGTAGAGATTTTAAATATTCGAATAGCAAAAGTAGTAAAAATTTTTCAGATTCTTAGACCTTTTATATTATTATATATAAATTTTATATTTAATGCAGATTGATGGTTGAATTTTTCACGCGGAGTAGAGTCTACAAGCTATATATACTCCGCACAAATATTGCGGGATTCACTCAATTATTGCCAATTTTCGGTTTTCTCTAATTTTATCCCTAAAAAAAGATCAAAAAAACTATTTCGCTATCTCCCTGAAAATAAGCGATTTTTTATTGGCGACACATTTTTTTTGAAAATTTTCTCTCAAAATATTTTGCAGTTAATATTTTTTGCCCTATATTTGCACTCGCAATCGGGGATTAACTGATAGCAACGTTCAAAATGCAAAATGCGAAAATAGCTCAGTTGGTAGAGCACAACCTTGCCAAGGTTGGGGTCGCGAGTTCGAGTCTCGTTTTTCGCTCTCAAAGTCACTTAACACTATGTTAGGTGACTTTTTTTTGTATCCACCTGTCGCAAATGTTCCACAAAATTTTGCTGATTCAAATTTTTATATATACTTTTACAATATGTGAAGTTGGCCAATTTTTGGAGGTAAGTGACTCTAACTCTATATTTTGGTAAATACTTAATTATGAGTCGCAAAAATACTCAAACCTAAAACTATGAAAAAATTATTCTCATTATTAGCAGCCCTAGCGTGCGCCGTAGTACTCATGGTGGCATGCTCATCGTCTCAATCAACACCGTCAGCCACTGTGGAGAAGTACTTCGCGGCTCTCCAGTCCGAGGATTACAATACCGTAGCCTCGCTATTCTACTTCAACCCCGAGAGCAAGCGCGCCACAAAGATGAAGGATGGTTTCGCCTCAATGCTCGAAGAGAAGGTTAAGCCTCAGCTGGATAAGATGGGCGGACTCAAATCAATGGTGATTCACGGCGAGGAGATCAGCGAGGATGGAACTAAAGCGCAAGTTTCGCTAACCATGACATACGGAAATGGCGACACAAAGGATGAAAAGACAAAACTTGTTTGCGTGGAGGAGAAATGGTATCTCGATCTTGGCAAGTAGCCACAATCTTAACCCTCGCAATCCTGGCCACAGCATGTGACGCCATGCTATACAGTGGGGGCGAGAAAAGTTCGCACAACGAAAAACGCAATATCACCGTGGAGCTCCACAATGGCGATATTGCGTTTCGCCGTGGTAGCGGCGCAGCAAGCCATATGGTGCTCGCAGCAGATAATCAAGGCTCATACTCCCATGTCGGCATCGTGGTGTGCGTAGATAGCGTGTGGCGCGTAATTCACGCAGTGCCTTTCGAGGGGCAATCGGCTAAGGACGACCATATATATGGTGACGAGGTGGGCGAATTTTTCGGTAAATTCAAAGCCGTAGCAGGGGCAATATATCGCTACCAAGCTCTCGACTCCGCCCAAATAACCGCAATAACCAACTACGCAAAGCTCCACCTCGACAGAACTACCCCATTCGACCACGACTATAACCTCGATGACGATAGCCGCCAATACTGCTCCGAACTCGTGTGGCGATGCTTCCTCCAAGCCAATATCGACATCACAAATGGCGAACGTTCAACTGTGACCCTGCCAACAATGTCAGGAAAATATATCCTCCCCTCAGATATCGAACTCAACAAGAAACTTACATGTGTGTATACATTCTGAGGTCGGTTTCTCAGCTGGGGACTGTCCTGCGCGGACGGCGGCGGGGTGCTCCCCGCGGAGGATTCAAAGATCTATCAGACGCGGATATTGTGTTGGCTGTTGCCGAAATTATACGTGAGGCAATAGTAAATAATGGTCTGTATTACGACGTTGATGATGCCGAAGATGCCACACAAGAGATCCTTCCAGCCATATCATTATTGAATTTCAATCCGCGCTTTTCACACATCAGAAAAGATTACAACATGTTGGTCGAGTTGGTTACATACCTAACCGTTCAACTTGCTTAGGCAAATAAACGCCTCCCCCCCCCCCACACAAAAAAAAAATGACCTCCGTGTTGCCACAGAGGTCATTTTATAAAATTTCTTAAGCCTTTACCCAGCTCAGTAAGCTAAAAAAACTTACTCTGCAAGAGGTGTTACGCTAACGTAAGACTTACCACCCGACTTCTTGCAGAATGAAACTGTACCGTTTACAAGTGCAAAAAGTGTGTGATCCTTACCGATACCCACGTTCTCACCTGGGTTGTGAAGTGTACCGCGCTGGCGAACGATGATGTTACCTGCCTTTGCGAATTGACCACCAAATAATTTTACGCCGAGTCGTTTGCTCTCTGACTCGCGGCCGTTCTTCGAACTACCTACTCCCTTTTTGTGTGCCATTTGTGCTAAAAATTTTTAAAGGGTTACGCAATGATATCCTCGACGAGAATCTGAGTCAAATACTGACGGTGACCGTTCTGCTTTTGATACCCAGTTCTACGCTTCTTCTTGAAGACAAGAACCTTGTCATCCTTCAAGTGGCGAAGAATCTTACACTTTACTGAGGCGCCTTCTACTACAGGTGCACCTACCTTAACCTGACCGTCGTTGTCTGTGAGCAGGACTTTGTCGAAACTTAAAGACGAATTCTCTTCGCCTTGGAGACGGTGAACATAAAGTTTACGACCTTTTTCAGCTTTAAATTGCTGACCTGCAATCTCTACTATAACGTACATTTAAATTGTATTAATAACGTTTTTGCATTAATTTGCCCACAAAGATAGGAATAATATTTCATTCACACAACATTAATCATAAAAAAAATTGCGACTTGCCTCTGTGGCACAATATTTTCCATCGTCAAGCGTACCATATATAAATATATTTATTACCTTTGATATCGGATATGTGGAGCTAGCCAACCGCTCCGAATATCGACGCAACAACCAACATTGAACCTATGTCAGAGAGAGAGTTTCAGGACTTCCTAATAGCCAACATCGTCAATGCAGCACTCAAAGCAGGTGCCGCAATAATGAACGTTTACAACAGCAGCGAGACATTCGACGTCGCGCTAAAGAGCGACATGTCGCCCATAACGACGGCAGATCGTGCCGCGCACAACGCAATAAAGGAGGCTCTCGGTCAGACGCGTATACCTATATTAAGTGAGGAGGGGCGCGAGATGAAATACGATGAGCGAAAAAATTGGGAGATGTTTTGGCTTGTTGACCCTCTCGATGGAACGGTGGAGTATCTCAACCGCAACAATGAATTCACCGTCAGCATCGCGCTGATGTCCAACAATAGATCTGTTGCAGGGGCGATCTACGCGCCATGTCTCCAACGCCTATATATCGCAGGCGAGGGTCGAGGGGCATTTCTCCACCCCAGCATTGCCTCCGACGCCAATGCCAATGTCAATATCGACACCTTTATGTCGGAGTTGCAGAGGTTACCGCTCATTCAGGAGGCGCGAGAGCGTCAGCGCGTGGCGATATCTCGTTCGCACAACACCCCCGAGACATATGCCCACATCGAGGAGTTGCGCGCAACGCACCCCGACCTTGAGGTTATAGAGCAGGGAAGTTCATATAAGTTCTGCATGCTTGCCGAGGGTGAGGTGGATTACTACGTCCGCACATCGGCAACAAGTGAATGGGACACAGCGGCAGGAGAGTTGATTCTCAGCGAGGCAGGTGGCACAACGGCATGCTATGATGGGGGTGAGGTGATGCTTTACAACAAGGCGGATCTCCACAATCCATGGTTTATATGCCGATCATCAATATCAAATATCTAGGTAATTGGGCGCATGAGGGTGGATTTTAATAAAAAATAACAATTAGATAGTAAAATAATTTAGCTTTTTGTTGTTTATTAATTAAAACTTATTACCTTTGTAATACGGTAAGGGTCTAACCTACCCCTCTCCGACCTAACTAACCTAACTTTTTTCAAAAGAGAACTACCCTAACCAAGTAGTTCTCTTTGGTGTTTTATGGTGGGTATATTTAGTTTTGGGATTAAATTATTTTCGAGTGTGAATTTTGAGAGAGGGGGATTATCCCTCTAAGAGTCAATAGAATATGACGTGTTTGTGCAGTAGTAGGATTGATATTGAGATAAGTTTCGTTTCGTTTTTGCGTGAAAAATTTTGCAAAATCAAAAATAATACCTATATTTGCAAACCAAAATATGGTCCGATGGCCGAGTGGCTTAGGCACAGGTCTGCAAAACCTGCCACAGCGGTTCGAATCCGCTTCGGACCTCATCGCAAAAACGCAACTGCTTGAAAAATCAAACAGTTGCGTTTTTCTTTTTGCCCGAGCCCGTGCGTGAGCAGGGCGGTCGTGGGGCGGTCGTGGGGCGAGATTACAACTCTACACCGAACTCTGCGAGCTTTGCCTTTGCCGCTTTCTCGTACGCAGCCAGCGCCGCGTCGACATTTTTGCCAAATGTAAGCTTGCCACCAGCCGCAGCCTCGATCTTCGCCATCTCAGCGTTTAGATCTGTTGCGATCTTTGCAACCTCCTCAGGTGATGTCGCTGCTGCTGTTGCCGTTGTTGCCTCAACTACCAACTGACCAATCTTTTCAACCTCCGCGTTTCCGCAAGAGACCATCGCAAATGCACAAAACGCAAATAGCGAAAAAAGTACTTTCTTCATAACCAATATGTTTTAAATCTGAGTGTTACTACTTTGCAACAAATGTAGCGATTTAATTCTGAAAAGATACGGAGTTATCTATTATTTATCTGTAAATTTTCCACTTTTTCTAATCCTAAAGCTCGCGCGCCTGAATATTTTTGGGCGAAATATTTCACTGTTGTCGATTCTTTTCTTAGTTTTGTAGTGCATTACATATCAGACACGGTGGGGAAACCTGCCTCATAGCAAGGCGGGCATTTTTATGTTCTCGCCTCACTATATCCGCACGGGTGGTTTCGCCCCCGTGCAGGATATTAATGTACCTGCTGCCGTGTCTGGTGTAATGCAACGGGTCAGCGAAATCACCTTTTTTTATTCTCGATATTTCGTTGCCCGATGAGTGTTTAACAATCTAAAAACCAAGGCAATGGAAAGACGTGAAGTAAGAGTCTGGTTTAACATCTCTTTTGATGTGAATTGAAAAAATATAGTTTTCAGGCGTTTGTCTTGTTATTCGCGTGAGAAAAATTTGATTTCTGAGAGAAAAAAACTACATTTGTAATTGTAATACTTTTTTTTCACTAACCGCGTAAGGCTATGTCTACGAATAACAACGAAAACCAAGAGAGGTCAGAGTATGGCCACATCCCTAATTTCCAGAACTTTAACCCTGCGGAGTATGAGTCCGAGATGGAGGAGTCGGGATATGGTGACGACCCCAATAATAAGCCACAGAACTCGATTCGTGGCTATCGAATTGTCATATCTATATTAATAGTTATTTTGGCGGCACTGTCGGCATTGTACTTCAACATCCACCGTCAGCAGATGAAGGATTACGACCTTTTGTCGGTGGATCGCGACTCGTTGCAGAACAACCTCACCCACCTGATTGGGGAGTTTGACGATCTGCAAACTACCAACGACAGCCTCAACATCAGCATGCAGATTGAGCGTCACCGTGCCGACTCGATCATCAACCAGCTCAAGCGCGAGAGGTCGTTCAACTACGCCAAGCTTAAGCAGTATGAGAAGGAGGTTGGAACTTTGAGAACCATCATGCGCGGATATCTCAAGCAGATTGACTCGCTCAACTCGCTCAACAAGCAGCTCATTGATGAAAACGTGACCTATCGCAAGCAGATTTCGTCGGTGTCGTTGCGCGCGGAGGTGGCTGAGGAGCGCGCCGCAGAGCTTAACAACAAGGTGATGCAGGGTTCGGTGCTTCGTGCTCGTAACATCACCATTGAGCCACTAAACCAGCGTGGACGTGGCGTCACAAGGGTTAAGAGTGCCGACAGATTGCGTTTCGACTTTGTCTTGGCGGCAAATGAGTTGACCATCCCTGGCAACAAGACGATATATGTGAGGGTGACATCCCCTGATGGATATGTCCTCACGACAAATGATATTCCGACATTTAGTTTCGAGGGCGAGGATTTGACATATACAGCGTCGCGCGAGGTGGACTACCAGAACCAAGACCTTGGGGTCAGCATCTTCTACACAGGCTCGGGATTCACCGCTGGAGCATACAAGGTGGAGCTATATGCTGAGGGTAGACTCCTAGCGTCGGACACGATAACTTTGCGATAGCGATAGATAAATTCGACTCTCGACCCTTTGTGGGTTGGGAGTTGTGCGTATAATATAGTGCAACAATTAACCTAAACCAAATACGTATGAAACAACTTAACCTAACTTTGGGTGCAGCATCGCTACTTAGCGTTGTAGCCCCTGCGGTTGCGGTATCTGCCGAGGCTAACGCCACAGCAGCTAAGGAGCAACCCAACATCTTGTGGATCGTGACCGACGACCACCGTGCCGATGCCTTGGCATGTTTCAACCGCGCCACTCGCGGAACTTCGGAGAACTATCTTGGATATGTCTCTTCGCCTGCGATGGATGCCCTCGCTGAGGAGGGAGTTCTCTTCACCCACGCCTACTGTAACTCGCCTGCGAGTGCTCCATCACGTACATCTATGCACAATGGATTGTACCCCCACCACCGCGGAGTCTATGGCTTTGAGTACTACCACAATGGTCCTGACTTCACGCCACTCACCATGCCTGAGTATATGAAAGAGGCTGGATATAATGTGTCGGCTATCGGTAAGTTGGGAGTGAGATACAAGGAGTATATCGCTCCTAACAAGTCGAAGAGCTACGAGGTCTACCCGACATACTTCAACACCAAGGATCACCAGCAGTATGGCGAGGCAGATATCTGGGCTAACACACCTTGGAAAGGTGGAAAGGTGGGTACGCAGCAGAACTTCTACAAGGATGGTAAGTTGGTGACAAGTTTTTGGACGTCGCGCGTCAAGGAGAATATCTCGCAGGAGGACAAAGATAAGTACTACCAGTATATCAAGGATTATGATGTCTTGATCTCGAACAAGGGTACAGGCGGTAGAACGACACCTAAAAATCTACCAAATACAGGTATCGGAGGTGTGAGCACCAGCTCGACGGAGTACACTACCGATGGAGCTATTCAGCGCGAGTTCAATGGTCTGTTGGCGAGCCAAGGTCAGGCGGAGTATAAGTCGCTTTCGCGCAATACAGCAAAGGGTCTGGATGGTGCACAGCCTCAGTTCTTCTACTTGGGTCACCACTTCCCTCACACCCCAGTGTTGCCTACAAAGCAGTTCCGCGACAAGTTCATGGATAAGAGATATAACCTCCCTAAGTTCGACGAGGAGGAGTATAGCAAGATGCCTAAGCAGATGCAGAACTGGTACTCTAAGACTCAGGCGGATAAGTTCACCAAGAAGGAGCAGGAGCAGGCTATTCGCGACTACTTCGCATTCTGCGCCATGGGTGACTCTCTCATCGGTGCATCGGTGCGCGAGTTTAAGAAGTTCTGCGCCAAGAATAACAAGGAGTACTTGATCCTCATCGTCTGTGGTGACCACGCATGGCACTTGGGCGAGCAGGGAACATACGCTAAGTTCGCAGCCTACGAGCAGTCGAACCACACCGCTGTGATTGCTATCTCTTCGGATAAGAAGAAGTTGCCTGCAGGTAAGGTGGTTCACGATTACATCGAGTATGTCGACTTCTTGCCTACGTTCCTTACGGCTGGAGGTTACAACATGAAGGATAAGCGATTTGACTACCTCGATGGTCACAACTTGGTTGAGGTTGTTGGTGGTAAGGTTACACCTCGTGAGTATGTCCTTGGAGAGATTGACGCGGTATGTGGACCTCACGGACATATCCGCTGCAAGGATTTCATGTTTGGAATGCGTACACGCGACATCAGCATGGTGGGCACCAAGGGTAAGGGCGAGGCTATCGCAGGTGATCCAAACAAGAATATGCGTTGGGCTCTTGATGCTCCACTTGAGGAGGTAGACCCAATCTTGTACGACCTTCGTGTTGACCCATTGGAGCGCAACAACGTAGCTCTCGATCCTAAGTATCGCAAGCTCGCGGAGTTCATGCGTAAGAAGATGGGTACTATCATGCTTGGTGATGGACGTATCGAGGTTGACTGGGCTGAGAAGAGCAGCTACCAACGCTCAACATTCGGAATCGGATCTGACGATAAGAAGATGGATATCCCCGAGAATATCATCCCTAAGGTGAAGATTAAGAAGTAACGATCTAAGTGTTATAAGTAGGGTAAAACAATTATTGCCATATTTTTAACAGCACTCTTGGAGCGATATTTTTCACTATTAAATTTCAATATAGAACCACTATATTTTCGATTCAATAGCAAAAAATCTCATCTCCAATAGCACTCTTAAAAACACACCAATAATTATTTTACCCTACTTAAGATAGCGGAAGCGGTTTTCAGAGTTTGAAAACCGCTTCCGCTATTTTTTTTTTGAAGGTATTGAACGCTACTCTGCCTTGACAAATATCACACGATCAAAGCTCTCGCCTGCCGTTGTGGCACGATGGCGATACTTCGCCACGCCATCCGATTGATGGTTGATACTACCCACCTTGCGCCACTCGTTGCGCGTGGTGTCGAGATCCTTGATGTTCGCCTTTGAGGGTAACTTTCCCACCTGCCACATATATATATTGTATCGCCCTGCGGTGAGGTTGGCGCGATACTCTGCCCATGCCCCTGCGTGACGACTCATAAGATAAGATCTACCCATATATAGAGATTTTTTGTCTGTGGCGGTGCGTTTCGTGTCGCGCAATGGTTTGACTCCGCGCGCATTGACTCCGCTGTGGCGAGGCTCTTCGACCGCAACGCGCGCTCCAACTCCAAGGAGGTCCCCAACAGCGCGCAGGGATGTCGCCCCTTGGTGTGCAAGGTTTTCGAGCGTCACCCACTCCCCCTCGGGGTTGTTACTGTAATATGTGTAGGGGGTTTCGAATGTCACGGAGAGACAACGACCCTTGAATTTGTTGAATAACAGCCCCTCCAGATATCGCGACTTGACGGCAGAAAACGAGAGGTCGGAGATCTTGAAATATGGATTGTCGTAGGCAGTGAGTGCCCCAAGGAGCATCATGCGGCGGTTATATTCTAGGGATGTCGACTCCGCGCTATGTGTCCAGAACGATGTCTTTGTCGCGCTCTGCGAGTGCATGTTGAGCATGAGGGAGGTGTGAAATCCTGACGCCTCGATGCCATCAAAAAATCGCTTTATCGCCACCACCTCGGGCGATGTCACCTCGGGCGAGGCGTCGTAGTTGATCTCCATGTTGACACCGCGGCTATCCGAACGAGACATTCCCTGCGTCACACCATCGGGGTTGACAAAGGGTAGAATATAAAATATCGCACTCTGTCGCAGTGCGTTTGCAAACTCCGACTCCTCAATAAGTCGCTCAACCATCGCCTCCAAGTGCCAACTGCATGGCGTCTCGCTGGGGTGGATGCGACAGTGAATATATACAATGGGGCGGTTGCGATCCTCGCGCGCAAGCTCAATGCGACCGCGCTTGTCGGGGATAATTTGCGACTTGGGGCTGAGACCCTCCGCGACTGCCAACATACGTAGTGGCGCGCCCTGCATGGACGTTCCGATGTCGAACGACTGAACATTGGGCACCTTATTCCACTCGGTGATCTTCTGCAAGTTACGACTCATCGTGTAGGGTGTGAAGTAGGCGATGTAGAGGGTGTCGCGCTCAGGCGTAAATGTTATCGTTGAGTTCTCGACAGCCACCTCCGACTCCGAAAATCGAGAGAAAGAGATGTTGTCGTAGCTGTAAAAAGGACGCTTCGAGTCGTTGAATGTGATATCCAGAGCGAGCGTTTTGTCCTTGACGCCACTCGCCATGAAGTAGAACCATCTCTCGCTGGGTGGCAGGTCGGGGTCAGCAGGATTGTCGGGGTCGACCTTGGTGGTGATGGCGTAGCGCAGGCGACCATCTAGCGTATCAACAAGGCGCACCTCACCCAATGCTCCGCCCTCAATCTCGCCACTAAAGAGGGGTAGAGAGGTGGGCTGTGCCAGGCATATGGATGCTATTGCGGTTGCAATAATGGTTAAAAAGTTACGTATTTGGATTTTCATTTGTTGCAAAGGTAGTGAGAAATAGATTATATCTCGAATAAAATGGTTATATTTGGCGTGGATAATTTTCACGGATTGCGATTTTGAAACTAAAGAGTAATAAGCAGATAGAGTTCGCCTACAAGTTTTTAAGCGAGACTGGGGCGCATATTTTCCTCACGGGGCGCGCAGGAACGGGCAAGACAACGTTTCTGAGAAACGCCCTTAAGAGCCTCCATAAGCGCGTTGTTGTGGCGGCACCTACGGGTGTTGCGGCGATCAACGCAGGGGGTGTCACGCTCCACTCGCTCTTTCAGCTACCCTTCTCGATGCACATACCATCGAGCGGCTCTGCGCAGAGTTCGCGCCAAAGTGAGCGCGGAGGTCGACAGTTTAAGATCGGGAAGCAGAAACTTGCACTCATCCGCTCCATCGAGCTACTTGTCATTGACGAGATTAGCATGGTGAGGTGCGACCTTCTCGACGCCATTGACGAGACTCTGCGTCGCGTTAGGCGCGATGGACGACCCTTTGGAGGTGTTCAGTTGCTGATGATTGGCGACATTCAACAGCTCTCGCCCATCTGTCACGACACGGAGTGGATGGTTTTGCGCGAGTACTACAACACGCCATACTTTTTTGATTCTAAGGCACTTCGCGCATGCGACTATGTCACCATTGAGTTGCAGGAGATCTTCCGCCAGAGCGACACATCATTTACGGGTCTGCTCAACGCGGTGCGTGACAACGCCATCACCGAGGAGGTCATCGCGCGTCTCAATGAGCGATATATCCCCAACTTCAACCCTCCTAAGGAGGATGGATATATAACCCTCTCGACTCACAACCACTCCGCTAACACCATCAATACCAGAAAGTTATCGGAGCTGAAAACTCACTCCGAGATCTTCAGCGCCACAGTCAAGGGCGACTATCCCGCGAGTGCCTACCCCAACGACAAGGAGTTGGAGTTGAAGGTTGGCGCGCAGGTGATATTCATAAAAAATGACCTCTCTCCCGAAAAACTCTACTATAATGGACTGCTTGGCGAGGTGATCTCACTCTCTCCAAAATGTGTCGTTGTGAAGCCCAATGGCGGAGGCAATATCATTGAGGTTGAGGCTATTGCGTGGGAGAATATAGAGTACTCGCTCGACAGCGACAGTGGCGAAATTCAGGAGAATATCAAGGGCTCTTTCACCCAGATACCCCTCAAATGCGCTTGGGCAATAACGATTCACAAAAGTCAGGGGTTGAGTTTTGATCGTGCAGTTATTGACGCATCGAGTTCCTTTGCTCATGGTCAGGTTTACGTTGCGCTGAGCCGTTGCCGAACTCTGGAGGGGATGGTTCTCAGCTCACCGCTACGCCTCCACTCGATAATCAAGGATAGGGATGTTGAGAGTTTTAGTAACTATGTCACTGAGAGTCAGCCCGATGACGACATTCTTGCGCGCCATCGACGTAGCTACTTCTGCACCGCGCTGTGTGATATCTTTGCCTTTGGGCGACTGCGCCTAGCGACAACCGCGGTTGTTAAGTTGCTGAGCGGACACCTATATATGGAGTATCCCACCCTCTGCAACAGCTTGGCGGAGAGTGCGAAAACCATCAAAGCGGAGTGCGAAAAGGTGGGCGAGAGTTTTCAACAGCAGATCATCTACATGGTGACCAATTGCGAGGGTAACTACATGGAGGACAAACATATAGCTGAACGTCTACAAAAAGCAACAGACTACTTTATGCCACGCATTGAGCCTCTCAAGGCTCTCTATGCCGAGGCGAACGCCATAGATCCCGACTTCGACGACTTCAAGAAGAGGATGAGCGAGGTGTTGGGGGATCTTCGCGCGGAGTTGTTCACAAAGCTCAGGGCGTTGGAGTTGTGTCGCAAGGGTTTTTCGGTTGTTGATTACCAGACCATCCGCGCGGAGGTTCTCGCAGGAGGTCTCAAGATGGATGGCAAGGGAAAACCCAAAAAGGAGAAAAGGCCCAAAACTCCCAAAGTCCCGAAAGTCTCAAAGGAGCCAAAAATTCCCAAAGAGCCGAAGATCTCCACTGTCGACATCACCTATAATATGTACCGCGAGGGTATGGCTATCGAAAAGATCGCCGAGGAGCGCGGATATGTCGTCTCCACCATCATGGGACACCTTGCGCAGTGTGTCGAGCGCGGAGATATCCACATCACCGACCTTGTTGATTCTGAGCGCATTGTGGAGATCGAGAAGGCGCGCAGTCGCTGTGCGGAGGAGTGCACCCTCACCGACATCAAGAACGAGCTGGACGAGAGCTACACCTTTAGCGAAATCCGCATTGTTGTTGGAACTCTCAAACGCCCCGAACCCAAAGAGTAGCTAAAAATAAATTTGGTCGACCCACGATTTTTTACTACCTTCGTAGCAGAGAATGCTAACATCCTAAAAACATATATTATGCGTCACCTAATAGATCCTACATGTCTCTCACTTGCGGAGACCAACGAAATTGTAGCCCTTGCGGAGGATATCATCGCCAATCGCGAGAGGTATAGTCAGGTGTGTCGAGGTAAGAAACTCGCGACACTATTCTATGAGCCTAGCACACGAACGCGACTTAGCTTCACCTCGGCAATGATGGAGCTTGGTGGCAACGTTATTGGATTCTCGGATGCCTCGAACTCATCGGCATCTAAGGGTGAGACTGTGGCCGACACAGTGCGCGTAATTAGCTGTTTTGCAGATATTATCGCCATGCGTCACTTCAAGGAGGGCGCGCCTCTCGTGGCGTCACAATATGGATCTATTCCCGTCATCAATGCTGGCGATGGTAGCCACGCACACCCCACGCAGACCCTCACGGATCTGCTCACCATCAAGCGCGAAAAAGGCACGCTCAATAACCACACCATTGGTTTCTGTGGCGACCTGAAGTTCGGACGCACGGTGCACTCGCTCATCAAGGCACTCGCTCGCTATGAGGGTATTAAGGTGATCTTGATCGCCCCCAAGGAGTTGCAACTTCCCGACTATATGTTGGCTGAGATGCAGTTGAATAGCCCTATCGAGTTCCGCGAGGTGGCGACCATGGAGGAGGTGATGGGTGAGTTGGATATCCTCTATATGACGCGCGTGCAGAAGGAGCGTTTCTTCGATGAGGATGAGTTCGACCGCCTCAAAGATAGCTTTATTCTCACCCCCGAGAAGTTGGCAACAGCAAAGCCCGACATGACGATTCTACATCCACTGCCACGTGTCAACGAGATCACTCGCGATGTGGATAACGACCCTCGCGCAGCATATTTTCGTCAGGTGGAGAATGGAAAGTTCGTCCGCATGGCATTGATCTATAAGCTGTTGCAGTGGAGCGAGGAGATCGACAAGAGCGCGCCAACTCCGCGTCTCAAACCGTCATATATCGTGAATGAGCATGTCTGCTCCAACCGCCGTTGCATCACCGCTACGGAGGATGTCGACCAGCTTTTTGTTCCGCGTAGCGACAACCCCAACAAGTTCCGTTGCGCATATTGCGATGGCAAACCTCGTAAATAACAGATATGTTAAAGAGCATCAAGGGTTTTTCGGCCGATAGGACAGTGGTGTTTTGGCTGCTTATATGGTTCGCAATCAACGTTATACAGGCGGCATTTACGGGGCTTGTCAACGATGAGGGCTACTACCACATCTACGCTGAGACCCTCGCGTGGGGATATTTCGACCACCCACCAGCAATCGCAATATTGGTCTGGATTGGTGAGGCTCTCTTTGGAAATACGGAGCTGGGGTTGAGGTTCGGCATTATCATTCTGCAACCCCTATACCTATATTTATTCTGGAAAACTATACGTTCCGATGAGTCGACACAGCGAGAGGCGATGACATATATCGTCACCACGGCGTCGCTACTCATGATGCAGGCGTATGGATTTGTCGCTGTCCCCGATGCTCCGCTGATGATGACCTCGGTTGTGTTTCTGTGGGCGTACAAGAGGTTTTTGGAGGGGCAGAGGTGGTCGTGGTTGCTTGTGGCTGTGGCGATGGCGGCGATGGCATACAGCAAGTATCAAGGTGCTCTGGTTGTGGCGTTTGCTGTGGCGATGACCCCCAAGGTATTGCTCAATCCGCGATTCTATCTCAGTGGCGTGGTGGCGTTGGTGCTCTACGCGCCACATCTGCTGTGGCAATATAACAACGATTTTCCGTCATTTTCGTACCACCTTGCGGATCGAAATCGACCCTTCGAGATCCACAATCTAGTGGAGTTTGTGCTCAACCTCTTGGTTGTCTTTAATATCTTCTACCTGCCTTTGTGGGTGCAGGCGTACCGCAAGGTGAGGTCGCGCACACCATACGAGAGGGTGTTGAAGTGGATGCCTATACTCTTTATCCTCTTTTTTGGCGCGTCGGCACTCCGCGGAGCTACACAGCCTCAGTGGATGATTGTTGGCTCGTTTGGGTTGATTTGGATATTGTGTCGCTACCTGAGTGACCACCCCCGAAGTCGAAAATATGCCATCCGCATGGGTTGTGTGTTGATAGGTCTTGTAGCCCTCACGCGCTTGGAGATGATCTTCAACCCCCTCAACCTGAAGATCGAAATCTTCGGAAACAGAGAGTATTACGGAGCTATACACGAGGTGGCGGAGGGTCGTCCTGTGATATTTAGGGGCAACTACGCAGGGGCTGCGAAGTATAAATTTTATACAGGTGGTGAGGCGTACTGCATGCCCTCGGTGGGGTATCGCACCCACCAGTGGCAATATGTCGATGACTCGAAATTTAGGGGTCGCGAGGTGTTGCTCAACGTCTCAGTGCCAAGCGATGTCGCCCACTCCGACACTGCAAAATATAGATCGGTCAAAAAGCTGAAACGCGGAGAGGCTCAATTCGAGATCTACCCCAACTACACCCCTCTCAAAGAGGTTTGCGTGACAGCGTTAGAGCCTCTACCCGAACGAGTTAAGGCTGGTGAAAAGGTGACCCTGACCCTCACGTTGGAGAATCCATATCCCTACGATATAACCACCAATGAGTCGGATATTCAGCTTGTTATGTTGTTCCGCGGATTTATTGATGGCAAGAGAGTGTCGAGGCGCGAGCTGTTAATCACAGGTGTCGACATCAAATCTCAGAGCGACAAGGAGATAACCGTGGTCTACACCCTGCCCGATGATCTAAAGGTCGGCTACTACAAAGTCGGATTTGCGCTACTCAGCAACAAGATGGAGGGGTGGTTCTCCGCCACGCCTCAGGATGTCGAGGTTGTTGCCCCTGCCCTCTAAGGCGGAGGTGATCTACCTCTTTTTCGCCCCCTTCTTGGCTATGCGTGTTTTGTAGGCGGCGCGCATCTTGGATGCACCCGAGACCACCTCGCCCTTTTGGCGATAGCGTTTCTTGGTGCGTATCAGGACGTCGCCCTCCTCGGGTTTGCGACCCTTGAATGTCATGGAGAACTCGCCTATATTTTGATCTTTATTGCTCATTTTCAATATCTTTAACTGTTCCGCGCTCCTCTAGCTGTTGGATGATCTCCTCGATCTTCCAGCTGTTGTCGACTGTGAAACCACCGCTACGTGTGCGTCTGAGAGCTGTGAGGTGTCCGCCACTGTTGAGTGCCTCGCCAATCTCGAATGCGAGTGAGCGAATATATGTGCCCTTGCTGCATCGCACGCGAATTGTGAGCTTGGGAAGTGCAAACTCCAGAACCTCAATCTCGTAGATTGTTATCTGCGCCTTGCGAAGCTCCACCTCCTCGCCTGCACGCGCCATCTCGTAGGCACGCATTCCCTTGCCCTCGACACGCTTTGCCGAGTATACGGGGGGAGCTTGAAGTCGCTCACCAGTGAGATCTGCAAGCACCGTGTCGACCATCTCGCGCGTGATGTGCTCCGTTGGAAAGTGCTTATCTATAGGGTGTTCGAGGTCGTAGCTTGGGGTTGTCGCCCCCAGCATAACCTCAGCAATATACTCCTTCTCCTCCGCTTGGAGGGCGTCGACCATCTTGGTAGCCTTGCCCACGCAGACCAACAGAACCCCTGTGGCTAGTGGATCTAGCGTTCCTGCGTGTCCAACCTTGATTTTGCGGTATCCGCATTTATGTTGCAGTGCATATTTAACCTTGCGAACTACATCCGTAGATGTCCACTCTAACGGTTTGTCTATCACTGCGATATACCCCTCAGGGAAGTTGACCCCGACGAGTGAATTGTTACTCTCCATCTATATTTTATCCTTTAAAAAAGAACGCCACCATCGACAACATTCCCACTATGAGGCAGTAGTACGAGAACCATATTAAGCGACCTCGCTTCACAATCTCGATCATAATTTTGCACGCCAACGCCCCCACGACAAATGCCGACAAGAAACCAGCCGTTAGGGCTGTCATACCCACCTCAGTCATTGCTGAGCTGCCGCCCGAGAACTCTCCGCCCACGACATCCAAAAATGTGTTGCCGAGGATGGGAACTAGAACCATCAAAAATGAAAAGTGCGCAACGCTATCTTTCTTATTTCCAAGGATTAAGCCCGTTGCAATTGTTGCTCCCGACCTTGATATTCCAGGCATTACCGCCATCGCCTGAGCAATACCGATGATGAATGAGTCGCGAAACGAAATAGTCTCTTTCTGTTTAGGTTTGGCGATGTAGGCATAGCCCAAAAGCGCGGCCGTGAGGATCAACATAATACCCACGATGAGGAGGATATATCGTGACGAGAGCATCTCATCGAGCTGATCTTTGAGCGTGAAACCGACAATCGCAACTGGGATCATCGAGAGTATGATCTTGAGTGCGTAGCGTTGTTCGTCGTTGAATGTGCGCGAAAAAACTCCCACCACCAAGCCGCGGATCTCACTCCACAGAACAACGACAGTACTACACACAGTTCCTGCATGCAACGCGACATCGAACGCCAAGTTGTTGGTGATCTCAACACCCATAATCTCCTTGAAGATCTGGAGGTGTCCACTGCTCGATACAGGTAAAAACTCGGCAATGCCCTGCACGATGCCGAGGATAATAGCTTGAATTATAGACATATATACTCTCTGTGTGTTATCTCTTCATTATTGCGTAGATCTCGACGATGAAACCTACAACCACTACAATCGGCGCGAGTGTGATACGTCGCCACGAAAAAATCTCGTAGCTAAATACATTTGGGTCATCGCTCGCCCCTCCCGTCATCAACACAAATCCCAATACGATTAGTGCAAATCCGAGGAGCAGGATTTTATAGTTTGCTGTTGCCAAGGGTAGGTCGTGGCTCTGACTCTCCTGAGGCGTCTCTTCTCTTCTCTCCATTGCTGTTTTCTCTAAAAATTCGTTATATATAATATAGGTGTCGGCATCGACCACCTGCGCGTTAGTAAATATGTATCTTGTTGGACTTCATGTTGACAAACTTATTCACTGCAATGAGTGTGAAAAGACCCGAAATCGTCACACCACAGAGCGTCATCGACCCTGCAACGACACCTGCGCGGTACAACTCCGCCATCGAAAATAGCTCGGGGATGCTCTCCGTCAAGGCGTAGAACGCACCTCCAAAGAGCAACGACGCCAACAACCCTGCCCAGAGTCCGCACAACAATCCGCGACCCAAAAATGGCGCGATGATGAACCACTTCGTAGCTCCCACCAACTTCATGGTGTTGATGAGGTAGCGACGTGAATATATCGCCAACCTTATGGTGTTGTTTAGAAGTATAAGCGAAATCAATAATAACGCCCCTCCAAATATAAATACCACGAGTTGAAATTTACTCAACATATCGTGCACGATCTCAATAAGTTGCGCTGGGTAGCTGACCCTATCGACACCCTCAATACTCTGAATTTCAGCCATGAAGATCTTCAACATCTCGCTATCCCCTGCCTGAGACGACAACTTAACATCGAAGCTATCCATGAGCGGATTCTCCACAAGAACGTTCTCGAACTCCACGCCAAACATCTTGCGGAACTCCTCATCGGCGATCTTATCCTCTTTGGATGAGAATGTTATCTCGCCCGAGATGGGGTTTGCCGCGATCTGCTGGCGGATTCTATCCCTCGACTCCTTGTCGATATCGCGACTAAGCTCCACCGTTGCCGAGATCTCCTCGCTGAGCGATCTGGAGGCGTCCAAAGCCGTAGCTATAAGGTATCCCACCGACCCTAACAGAAAAAGAACCAGCGCGATACTCAGTGTCGATACTGCGTATGAGTTGCGAACTTTACGCTTTAATCTTTTGTCGTCCTTCATAGATCATGAGTATTAAGAGTCCAAAAATTATTATCAGCGAGCAGATCCAACCGATTGCCTCGATCAGACCCCACTTCGGTGCCTCGAAACGCCACTCCACAGTGTGTTCACCCGCGGGCAATGCCATCGCGCGCAGGAGGTAGTCGGCTCTGAAGTATGGAGCCTCTGCGCCATCAATATACGCGCTCCACCCCTTGTCGAAGTAGATCTCCGAGAAGATGGCGATGCTTGGGCGCGAGGCGGTATATTTATATCTCAGCTTGTGACCAAGGTAGCTCACCAACTCGATTTTTCTCAATGAATCCGCCCCCTCGTACTTCGCAATGTCGGAGGGCACTTCGCCACGCTGCACCACCGCAGTGCTCTTGGTTGAGATCATGTCGAGCATATCCATCTCCTCGCGAGGTGTCGCAACCTCCACAATATCATCGACAAACCATGCCGCTCCATTCGCTCCCATGCGCGGAACAACGCCCGAGGGGTTCTCTGCCGACGTGGGGACAATGAAATATTTCGTGTTGAGCATATTCAACACCTCCGTATTCTGCTTAGCTAGCTGATTGTCGATAAGATCCTGATACCTAGATAGTTTTGCTCCGTGATATCCGCCCACAGATCTATGGAAATATGATGTCGTCGCGTCATTGAACGGACTCACCGCGAGGTTGAAAACCCTGTAACCCAACTCCTTATCCTTCATAATCTCGACATTGGCTGCCGTTGGGCGAATCTTGGTGCTTGCAGGAGCTGTGAAGTCGTCATGCGTCAAGAATCGCATATTCACCGATGCGAGATCCACAACCGCAACGATTCCCACCACCGCAACCATCACCCCACGCGAGATCTTAGCCTTGACAAATAGCCAGATAACTGCCGCTGCCACAACGATATAGGCGATTGTTCGCCATGCGTCGCTCGCCATGAATGCGTGTCGCTCATCCACCATCGCTTGCGCCAAAGGTGTCGCCAACTGGTCGGGGAAACCTGCATCTATCAACATCGTCAACGCCGCTCTATCTCCAAAGTCGAAGATCATCTTTCCAGCGACAATAAGGAGCAATGCAACACCTGCCGTAGCCCCAACGGCAACAGCTAAACCTTTGAGTATCTTTGTGTTTGATATCTCCTCATTGCGCATATTCCACAACTTCACTAGAGCATATGTTCCAAGTAGTGGAGCTGTCCACTCCAACACAACAAGGGTCATCGAGACGGTTCTAAACTTATCGTATCCAGGTAGGATGTTGAACATCAACTCCGTGAACCACATCATGTTGCGACCCCAACCGAGGAACAACATCAACAGCGAGATTCCCAAAATCCACCAACGTTGGCGTCCCTTCGTTAGGCAAAATCCCAACACCGCCAAAAACAACACCACCGCACCTATATATGTAGGTCCTCCAGTGAACGGCTGCTCGCCCCAATATAGCGGCAGCTGCTGTGCAAGCTGCTGATGGTTATATGGTTTGAGCACCTCCGCGACAGCTCCGTCCGTTGAGAAACTCTCGCCCGAGTCACGCCCCATAAAGTCGGGAATCAACATGTTGAGGCTCTCGGCACGTCCGTAGCTCCACGCCGTAGCGTACTCTAAATCAAGACCTTCCGAACCCTTTGCGACACTCTCGCTCAAAACCGAACCTCCGCGCGTGGTATCTGCCGTATGTTGAAACGTGTACCACAGAGGCGAAATATTCGACCCCACCGCCACAACACCTGCGAAGATCAAAAGCAACGTTCTCACCCCAAAAGATTTGAGACGTTCGGGATATTGCCCCCTCTCTACAAAGGTGTAGATCGCCTCCGAGAGCCAAAAAGCACCCATCCCCATGCCAAAGTAGTATGATATCTGAGGGTGATTTGCACCAATCTCCAGCGAGGTGAAGAGTGACATAAGTGCAGCCCCCAACCACATATTTCGACCTTTGAGCGTCATATATGCACCTGCGAACATCAACGGCGCGTAGACCAATGCCCACATCTTGGTGATATGTCCAGCCTCGATAATGAGGAAAAAATATGTCGAGAGACCATACATCGCACCCCCGACAATCGCTACCCACGCATTCACGCCCATCATCACGAGCATCAGCCACATAGCCAACATCGCGAAGATGATAAACGAGGCTGGGGTGTCGATAATTTTTGTGACGCTACCGATATATTTTTTTACAATCTGCGAGGGGTATGCGACATTGATAAGATATGCAGGCATACCACCAAACATCGACCCCGTCCACTTGGGATCCTCACCACTCTTGTCGCGCGTTTCGAGGATCTCCTGAGTCATGCCGTCATACTGCATAACATCGCCCTGCACCAACTTGTCACCTCCAAATTGGGGTGCGAAGTATGCCCCTGCCACAGCGGCGTAGGCTATGAGGGCGACAACAAAAGGGATAATATACCTTTTGATACTATTTTGCAACCATGTTTGGGGATTTTCATCGCCACCCCTAGGCTTACTATTTATCATAACGACGCGTTAAAAACAAAAGCAATATCAAATATTATGCGACACAAAGGTACAAAAAAAGATTTAGATGTGCACTATATTACAAAAAATCACTACTTTTGCCAATCAATATAAATCGTAAAGTAGAATAGATGTCCACTCTTGACCTTATACGCCAGCCCATTGCAGCGGATTTGGAGGCTTTCGACAAGTTCGTAGCTGATGAATTTCGTAGCGACAACAATTTGGTTGGCAACATGTTGCGCGATGCTATGTCGTCTCGAGGCAAGGCAATACGACCCATCATCGTAATGCTTAGTGCTGCCCTCAACTCATCCGCTGGTATTGTCACGCGTCGTGCGTGGATTGCTGCGATGATGGTCGAGATGATACATGTGGCGTCACTTATTCACGACGATGTCATTGATGATGCAGACACACGCCGCGGAAAACCATCCATGAATGCGCTGTGGCAGTCGAAACGCGCGGTCTTGACGGGTGACTATATCCTAGCGCGCAACATCAACATCGCACTTTCGAGTGGACAGTACGACCTTACCACACACATATTCAAGGCGATAGCGATACTCTGTGAGGGTGAGATTATCCAAGACGACTGCGCGAGACGTCTCGCCATGACGCGCGAAGAGTATCTTCAGATTATCGGCAAAAAGACTGCCTCGTTGATCTCTATCAGTGCCTCGGCAGGAGCTATGGCAGCAGGTGCGTCAGCCGAAAAAGTGGAAAATATGAGACGCTTTGGTGAGGCAATAGGTATGGCGTTCCAGATTCAGGATGATATCCTCGACTACAGCCGCACCGCACAGACGGGCAAGCCGACGAATAACGACCTTAGAGAGGGTAAAATCACTCTGCCTCTGCTTGTTATCCTCGAACAGAGTGACGAGGAGCAGCGCGCTGAGATCCTCCGCCTCCTTGGTGAGTGTCACCAAAATGAGGAGTCACTCGAAAAGCTCCACAGCCTTGTTGAGGAGCAGGGGGGTGTTGAGTTTGCATCGCAGGTGATGGGGGCTTATATCGCCAAAGCAACGGAGATTTTGGCGCAATATCCCGAGTCGGTGTTCCGCACCGCGATGATGAATCTGTGCGCATTTATCACCGAGCGCAACGTCTAGTCGCGAATAGGCGAGCGCACCAATTTTTTTTTACCAGTAAAAACAGTTTTTAAGAGATAGATAGATGAAGAAAGGATACCTTAAACCCACTCTCGATCAGAGCTTTGAGATTATTAGCGGCAGCAATGGCGACGCCAACTTCAAGAAGATCCTTGCCTCCGCAACTCTGCTTCAGCAGAGCGGAGATATTGAGGGGGCGTGCAACCTCCGTTTCGAGGGTGTGCAACGACTCCACGAGCTACTTCCCGAGAGCGATGAGGTGTGGTTGGAGTGGAACGACGCCAACTCGCGCGCCGCAATCGAGGTTGTCTACCTGTCGGGTATCGACCACTTTCTTATCAACGACTTCGAGATATCATCGGCACTCCTTGAGCTAGCCTTGGAGCTAGATCCCGAGGATCACTTCGAGGCGTCGAACCTCCTCGCTTACGACTACCTCGCCATGGAGGAGTATGAGTTATTCGATGAGGTAATCAACGATATATCAGATAAATACGCTAGTCGCACGCTGCTACTACTGTGGTCGTCATTCCTTCGTGAGGGGACGTTGCCATCGGGCGAGCTGCATGCGTTCAAGAACCGTTTCAAGGCGTACTACGATGAGTTCGTAGCCCTCGACCATGAGGCGGACGACAAGTATCTCCAAGATATCGAGGGCGAAAAACCATCCCTTGCGGCACAGGCGCGCGAGCTATGGTTGCAGACCGAAAACCTCTGGACGCTATACCCGAAGTTTGTTGAGGCTCTGCGCCAAAGCTAGTCACAATTCATAAACAACGAAAACAAAAACCTCCATAGTTCGGATTCACCCGAATTATGGAGGTTTTTAATATATAACCAAGGAGCGCAACGCTCTCGATGTTCCTATATTATCATTCCGATCATGATTGTCGACATCAGCGCGACAAAGGTACTACCCAACAGCGCGAGGAGTCCATACTCCGACATTAGCGAGCGTTGGTTGGGAGCCATGCCACCCACGCCACCGATGATGATACCGATAGATGCGAAGTTCGCAAAGCCACATAATATATAGGTAGACATGATGATCGACTTTGGCGATGAGAAAACACCCTCTTTAATCATCTCGACAAGCGACTGATAACCCACAAACTCCGTCATGATGAGCTTCTCACCAAGGAGACGTCCCGCGAGAGGAATATCGCTCAGAGGCATTCCTGTGAGCCAAATCACGGGCGAGAAGATATACGAAAGTAGGAACTGCAGAGACAGTGCCGTGTAGCGACCATCGGTCATTGAGGCGATGAGCGAGTTGATAGATGTAAGCTCACCAACCTCGAAACATATGAAGTTGAAACCTGCAATGAGGGCGTAGAATACCAACAACATAGCCGCAACATTTACCGTGAGTTTCAATCCGTCACTTGTACCGTTGGCAATCGCCTCAAGGACATTCTTACCAACTTTGTCCTTAGGTACAGTCACCGTGTCGTCGATCTTCTCAGTCTGAGGTCTCAAGATCTTCGCAAAGGCAATAGCTCCTGGGGCAGCCATCACAGATGCCGATAGAAGATGCTTGGCGAACTCTAGCTCCAAGACTGGATCACCGCCTCCAAGCATGCCGATATATGCACCAAGGACGCTACCTGCCATGGTCGAGAGTCCCGAAACCATGATAAGCATGATCTCCGACTTTGTCATGGTGGGGATATACGCCTTGACCATCAGCGGAGCCTCGGTCTGACCTAGAAAGATATTTCCTGCGCATGATAGCGACTCGGGGCCCGAAAGGTTGAGGAGCTTGCTGAATACCCAACCCATCACCCACACCACCTTCTGGAGCACGCCAAGGAAGTAGAGTAGACTCGTTAGAGCCGAGAAGAAGAGTATCGTTGGGAGCACTCGAAATGCGAATATGTAACCGATATCGTCACCCATAAGAGGTCCAAACAGGAATGACGTTCCAGCCTCCGTCCACTTCAGCACGGCGATGAAACCACTGCCGACAAACTCAAATCCAGCCTGCACAAGTGGGAATGCGATCACCGATATTGCGATGATGAACTGTATCGCAAGGGCTTTGAGCACCGTTGGCCAGTAGATATTCTTGCGGTCGGTGCTGAACAGCCACGCGATGCCGAGGAGCAGTGCCATGCCGACAATACCACGAAGTATCGCAAGGATATCGAACTGAAGGCTCTGCCCTTTGAGCACCTCTACAAACTCTTGTGTACCGCCAGCGATGGGTGCTGTGACCTGCTGTGCGGATGCCACGGTGACTAATGCTAATATCATCGCGACTGTTAGGGTTACAAATCTCTTCATATTCCGTAATTGGGTTTCTTGCAAAGATACTAATTTTTCGTGAAAAAGTATAACGAAATAGCCTATTTTTGCTATTTTATTACTTTTGTAACACACGCTATTTATTTAATTACTATCTTTGTAAAGTGCTACGAATGTGGATTGAGCGAGAGTAAAAAACATATATAATATTATTCACACTAAATCAATGAGAACTATGAAGAACAACTCCTTTTTCAGAACTCTAGTGGCGATGCTAACGATGGTGGTGCTGTCGTTTTTCGCAACAAATTGTACCGATGACACTGATGTCACCTCGGGAACTCCGACCCTCACGGTCTCGACGTCAATCATCGCATTCGATAGCGAGGGTGCGGCGAGCGATGACAACAACGGTCAGCTCTACATCACATCTAATCGCGAGTGGACAGCCACAGCGGCAAGCGATGGCGACTGGTTGACAATCGACCCAACGGAGGGCAGCGGTAACGGCACAATCACAATGTCGATGTCGGCATATACGGGATCTAAGCGTTACGCGACAATCAAGATCGAGATCTATAATACATATGGTGTCCTTGCTGAGGAGAATGTAACGGTTACGCAGAGCGGTACGGGAGCTGTTGCGGATGCTAACATCTTGTTCGATGGTTCGGAGTTGCCTACGGCATACTCTACAAATGAGGCAATCTCTGTTGGAGGTTATAGTTTTGTTGTAACAAGTGTTGCTAACTACTCGGGTTCATATACTACGACAGGTCCTATTCAGTTCAAGGCTGGCGTCGGTGTTATGTATAATAGTCAGGCTGTTGATAATCTTTCAGCTCTTGTTATTGAGCTATCAAACTCATACAATAACTTCACGGTTTACTCTGGAACATCGGCTAACCCATCGACTAACGCTATTGAGGGTGTGACAACGAAGGCTGGAGATGTTATATCTTACGCTATCCCAGCAGGTGACACATATGTGACAATCTGCAATGAGGTTGAGGCAAATACAGCCTACGCGAACGGTATTGAGTTTGTTCTTGGCGACAACGAGAGTGACCTTGCAGAGGGTTCAACAGGTGATGATGATGGTGATGACCAGGATGGAGATGTTGATACAACAGGTGATGTTTTATACTCATTTGACCTATCGACAATCAGCAGCACGGCTTCAACAAGTGATGCTAACTTTACAAATGAGAGTGTAGAGTTTGTTGTTAACAATGCATACTATGACACTTCATATAGCAACACAACTATTTACGAAGACGGTTATATCTATAATACCACAGCGTTGAGTGGTGATATTGTGACATTAGCTCTTCAGTACAACAGTAGCACAACATCTTATCAAACAGCTACTGTATACGCTGGTACATCTCAGAACCCGACAACAGAGCTTACTACAAAGTATACTGATGGGGCTTATGTTTACTATGCAGTTCCAGCGGGTTCTACATATTTTAAGGTGGTATCTTCTAGCGGTTATATTCGTCTATATACCATACAACTTCTTGGAGAGGGTGATGGCACAAGCAGTGACAGCGACGACTCTGTAGGCTCTGAGAATGCGATCTTCACAACTTTTGGTGATGAGTTGCCAACATCATACCCAACTGATGACACAACAATCACCATGGGAGGATATGAGTTTGTGATTAACCAAGTTGCAAACTATAGTAGCTCGAATGGTGCATTCCAGGTTAAGGCTAATGCTGGTTATGCATACAACACTTCGGCTATCTCGGGACTCGCAGTTTTGGTATTTGATATCACTAATACCTATTATGATGTTATCACCAACAACTTCATCCTCTACGCAGGTACAGCCTCTAATCCAACTACTGACATTGTTACCCCAGTAGTTTCGACAGATGCACCAACAAAGTTTGTCTACTTCTTGCCTGATGGATGTGAGTATATCACCATTGCGGGTGGATCTTATGCAGCTTACGCTAACTCTATCGCATTCTACACCGTTTCAGGTGCTGCTGCGGATGGTTACGATAGCGATTATGGTACAGATGACGGTTCGGATGACGGTTCGGATGATGGCGACACAACAACGCCAACATCGAATGCGTTGATTACCGTTGAGGCATCGAATCTTCCAACAGCATATCCAACATCTGATACGACTTTGGAGATGGGAGATTATGACTTTACGATGTATTATGTTGCACACTTCAGCAACAGTGGTAAGATGCAGTTCAAGAGTGGTCAAGGTTATATTTACAACACAACAGGAGTTAGCGATTTAAAGGCTATTGTTCTTGCTGATGCTAGTAACTTGATTGTATATGCTGGAACATCTGCAAATCCTACAGCTGGTACAGCACTTACTGCAGAGGTTGTAGGTACAAACTCAGTATATTATGTTCCAAGTGGTTCAACATATTTTGCTGTTGTAGCTGGTAGCTCTGTAGGATACGCAACCTCTCTCAAGGTCTACAACTCTACAGGTGCTACAGCTGAGGGTTTCACTGGCTCTTACACTGAGCCAACAGCTCCGACATACACTGTTGTTACGCCTACGAATTTCTACTCGTCAGTTGCTACGGGTGATTTGGTGACTGTTGAGGGTGTGACGGTTGATTTCGTAAGTGGAAGCACTGCGATTGTTAGTGCTAATGGTGATTCGATGCTTATCTATAGCAGCGGTCATGGTCTTGCAGTTGGTGATGTTGCGACAATCTCGGGAACAGTGAGCGCGTATAAAAATGCTCTACAGCTTGGATCTGTTACTGTGACAGACAAGGTGTCGGGAGGTTCTTCGACTATCACCCCCATGGAATACACAATTGCAGATCTTAGCAGTTCGATTGAAAGCAACCATATGACATATGTAAAGCTCACTGGTGTAACTCTCGGTGTTGATGACAAGACTCTTACATATTCTGATGGCACAACAGAAATTGCAGGTTACAACAACTACTCAATTGAGATCCCAGCAGACTACACAACATATACAGTGATTGGTTATGTATATATCAGCGACAATGGAGATCAGATCTACCCAACATCTATCGTTGGTGAGGGTGAGCAGACTGTTGACCCCAACGCAGGTACTACTGTGACTTATGCAGTTGAAGATGTTTTTCCAGTAATTGATGGTCAAACGACAGCATCTTCTGCAGCAGGCTCATATGTTGAGCTTACTGCGACAGATGGTTACACATCCACAGATGGTTTCAACTTTGTATTCGGAGGGTCTAGTACAACAACTGTACGCACATGGTACAGCGGTGGTTGGCAGTTGAGAGTGTACGGTGGTTATACAATGACAATCACAGCTCCAGAGGGTAAAGTGATGACAGAGATCTCATTTGGTGGCAGTGACCTCACGGCAACAACAAAGATAACTGTTGAGGATGGAACTTATACCACTGGCAAGTGGAGTGGTTCTGCAAATAGTGTTGTATTTACTATTGTCGCTTCAACACCAAAGATCACATCTATCGAGATCACATATGCGGATGCTGAGTAACCTCTCGGCTAGATAGGAAATTTCGAAAATACCTCGCCGCCTGAAATATTGGCGGTGGGGCTTTTTCGTCGAGGGCGAAAGTCCGAAAAACTGAAACGATAGACCCCAATCACACATGATTAAAGACCTAAGATACATATTTTTAACACTCGCGATGGTGGCGATGGTGGCTTGCAGTAAGAGCGATGATGGCGGAGTTGCGAGCGACTGGGTGACCATCTCAGCCACCTCGATCTCCGCGACAACAACAACCGCGCAGTTGGAGATCTCGACCGCCGTGTCGGGACGCCAATACTCTGCCGAGATTGTGCAGGATGAGGAGTTTGCGTCGTTCTCGATATCGCAGTCGGTGACCTTGAAGGATGGGACGGTTGGTTCGTCGCGACTTCAAAACATCATCTACATCTACTTCGCGGAGAACACCTCCGAGGAGGCGCGCAAAGCGGAGATAGTTGTGACGCTCAACAATGTCGAGAGCAAGAGTTTTACGTTGACGCAAAAGGGTACGACAGGTAGCAGTGGTGATGGTTTGGACGAGAGCGACACAGAGAGTCTTGCGACATACAATTGGGCGGAGATTCCTGTGATTGTCGACAATGATGATTACCAATATGTTACGCACTTCACGACCCTCAACAGCGCGGATGTTCGCAACTTCTCGATCTGCTACGACAAGAAAAACTACGCGGCGCGTTGGGTTGCATTCCCCTACCACAAGGTCTACGATGGTGATGTTGGGCGCAACGAGAGTTGGCAGTTTGACCCCAAAATCGACTCTGAGTATCAACCCAATCTATCTAGCTCATATAGTGGAAGTTACGACCGTGGTCACCAGCTAGCATCAGCAGATCGCCAAGCTACGGCAGAGATGAACCGTCAGACATTCTACTACTCGAACATGACGCCTCAGCTTGGAACGCTCAACCAGCAGAAGTGGGCTACGGTGGAGGGTTTGGTTCGCGATCAGGTATGTTCCGACACGCTCTATGTGGTGACGGGGGCGGACTACTCCTCGACAATCGGTTCGACAACAGACGCCTCGGGCAAGTCGTGCCCACTGCCTACGGGCTACTACAAGGTGATGTTGCGCACGATAAACGGAAGTCTGGGCAAGGCGATTTCGGAGTGTTCGGCAAGTGAGTTGAAGGCGATAGGCTACTACTTTGAGCACCGCTCATACAGCTCAGTGCCGACGCCTGTTTCGGTGGCGACCATTGAGGAGATGGTGGGATTCACATTCTTCCCCGATGCTCCCGAGTCGGTCAAAAACACCTACTCCATTTCGCAGTGGAATGGTTTGTAGTGCGAAAAAATTAAAACTATAATCATATGAAAAAGATCGTTAGCTCACTGATGCTCATTCTGTTGGCATTTGGGGCGGTTGCTGCGGAGACTAAACCGCACACGATAATATTCTACAATGTCGAGAACCTTTTCGACACGGAGGATGACCCCCAAAAGCGAGATGAGGATTACACTCCCGAGGGTAAATATAACTGGACGGAGGCTAAATATCAACATAAATTGTCGCAGATCGAGCGTGTGTTGTTCGAGATTGCGGCGCGTAAACGCGACTTCCCCACGGTGATTGGACTCAGCGAGATCGAGAACCGCAAGGTGGTGGAGGATGTTGCCACAACGCCCAAGCTCAAGGGTGCAAATTACCGCGTGGCGCACTTCGACTCTCCCGACCGTCGAGGTATTGACGTTGCGATGTTGTATCGCCCCGACCTCTTCAAATTTGAGGGTAGCAAGGCGGTGCGTAGCACAATCGTCACCAAGGAGAATAGAACGCTATACACGCGCGACATCCTCACGATGTGGGGCGAGATTGAGGGGCAATCCTTCTTCTTTGTCACCATCCACTGGCCATCGCGTTGGGGCGGTGCCGAGCAGTCGTCATATCTTCGTGAGGCGGCAGGTAAGCAGACGCGCGAGATCATAGACTCAGTGAGGCGCATTCGTCCCGAGAGCCGCTTTGTTGTGATGGGCGACTTCAACGACGACCCCATCGACAAGAGCATGGAGAGAGAGCTTGGAGCTAAGGGTTCAACCAAAGATATGGGCGAGGGAGATCTCTTCAACCCCTATCACAGCATGTACAAAGCTGGATATGGAACTCTTGCCTATGGTGACGCGTGGAATATCTTCGACAACATCATCGTGAGTGGTAACCTTGTGGATGGCAAGAAGGGGACGCTTCAGATTCAGAGGTCGGAGTCAAACAAGAAGTACTACGGCAATATTTTGAAGATGCCATACATGATTCAGGAGAGTGGTAAGTTCAAGGGTTATCCGTTCCGCAGCTTCTCGGGTGGGGCGTATGCAAGTGGATTCAGCGACCACCTACCAGTATTTATACACCTTGATTAATAAAATACAACTATATGAAAATTAAACAATTACTCTTATTTGCATTTGCTTCTGCTGTTGCCCCTGCGCTCTATGCCCAGACCGACAGTAGCAGTGTCGAGGATGCTATGGTGGTTGACACCTCAGTCTTTGCGGATCTCTCGGAGGATACTGCCAATGATGCTCTAAGTGTGGATTCATCGCTTGCAGCGTATGGCGACCTATTTAGCAGCATTACATCCTACAAGTTTAGTGAGATGCGATATAATGCGCGCGGATATGACTCTCAATATTCGGATGTCTTTCTCAATGGCGTGCGCATGAATGACGCATTGACAGGCTATACACCGTGGTCGTTGTGGAGCGGTCTCAACGAGGCGACTCGTAACAAGGAGACCACCGTAGGTCTTGGCGCATCATCGTATGGCGTGGGAGGTCTCAACAGCTCAACAAATATCCTTGCTCGCGCATCATATGTTCGCAAGGGGTGGTCGACAAGTTTGGTCAGCACCAACTCAATGTATCGCGCACGTGCCATGGCGACATACGCCTCAGGTATGCAGGACAACGGTTGGGCATACGCCTTCAGCGTCTCGACTCGTCAAGGCGATAACGCCTTCTATGACGGTGTATATTACAACACCTTTGGATACTTCGCATCGGTGGAGCGCAAGATCAACGATCAGCACCTCATCTCGGCAACAATCTTGGGAGCACCCTCGGAGCGTGGCGTTCAGTCGGCAGCGACACAGGAGACCTACGACCTTGTGGGTAGCAACTACTACAACCCCAATGTCGGTATTCAGGATGGTGAGATGCGCAACGTTCGTGTCAAGGAGTACCACGAGCCTATCGCGATGTTGAACTACGAGTTCAAGATTGACGAGAGCTCTAAGATCACTGCGGCATCATCGTTCCGCTTTGGTCAGAATGGTTACTCGGCACTCACATGGTACGCTGGTCAAGACCCACGTCCCGACTACTACCGTTACCTACCTAGCTACTACGCATGTCCTAACCCTGCGCAGGTGGCGGAGCAGTGGATGAACAACACCGACAACATCCAATATATCGACCTCGACAAGCTCTACAACGTCAACTATAACGGTGAGCAGATGAGCCAATATGGCGATGGCAACCGCTCGACATATATGATTGAGGAGCGTCATGCCGACCAGCGCGATTTCAACTTCGCGGCTCAATACTCTCACACCACGAGGAACAACTCTCAGATCTTCGCAGGTGTTGACTTCCGTCGCAATCGCACGGAGTACTACACCGAGGTTAAAGATCTCTTGGGTGGTGACTACTGGGTCGATGTTGACAAGTTTGCGGAGCGCGACTTCGGTAGCAACGACTACGCATATCAAAACAACCTCGACTACTACGAGAAGTATGGCTATGCTCAGGCGGTTCGCGAGGGCGATAAGTTCAGCTACGACTACTACGCCAATGTCATCAAGGGTGACATCTGGGGTAAGTACAACGTTGTGATTGATGGTCTGCCCGAGCTTTCGACAGCTCTCTCTGCGGAGGTTGGTTTCTCATCAATGTGGCGCAACGGATTGTGGCGCAAGGGTCTCTTTGCCGATAACTCACAGGGCGATTCTGAGCGTCTCAACTACCTCACATACAAGGCTAAGTTGAACCTCGACTACCGATTCAGTCGTGCAATCTCGGCATCGGCAAATGTCGCATATATGAACGAGGCTCCGACATTCCAGAACTCGTTTATCTCACCACGCACGCGCAACAGCACCACACCAGGTCTCGACACGGAGAAGATCCTCTCGATGGATGCAGGTGTGAAGTTCGACACCAAGTACGCTAAGATCTCGTTGTCGGGATATATCACCACGATCAAGGATCAGACCGATGTAATCTCGTTCTACAACGACTTGCAGAGTTCGTATGATAACTTGGCGATCAGCGGTATTGACAAGCGTTATGTCGGCATCGAGGCGGCAATCTCTGTCCCTGTACCGTTTGTGTCGGGATTGTCTGTCAACGCAGCAGCGAGCTTGGGTGAGTATCTCTACGACTCGAACCCCGAGTATATCGAGATGGCGGATAACAGTGCTGAGGCTCTCTCGCAGGGTACAATCTACTGGGATGGTTTCCGCGTAGATAGCACACCCCAAACAGCTATCAATGTCGGTCTTTCATATCGTAGTCCAAGCTACATCTTCGCGTCTATAGATTTGAACTACTACGATCAGCTCTATATCTCGATGAACCCACTCTGTCGTACGGATGAGGTTATCACAGCGAGCATGTCGCAGTCGGATATCGTTGCGTTGCGCGAGCAGGAGAAGTTCGATGCTTCGTATGTCATGAATGCAAGTATCGGCAAGAGCTGGTTGAAGGGTCGCTACTCATTTGGTGCGAGTCTGGAGATCAAGAACCTGCTCAACTTCACCGACATCCGCACGGGCGGTTACGAGCAGTTGCGTCTGAGCGAGACCGAGGATGATGGCGGTAATGTTATTGGTTATGAGCGTTTTGACTCAAAGTACTACTACATGATGGGTAGAACCTACTATCTCAATGTTTATTTACGTTTCTAAAAAAGTTAGGATATGAAAAAGATTATAAATATTCTTATTGTAGCTGTTGCGGTGCTATCTGTCGCGGTTGGCTGCTATAACGATTGCGATACCCCTGCACCAGCATATGTCTATACCGATGGTGACTTCTCCGACTGTGAGATCATCTCGATCAAGACCCTCAAAGATGACTACTCACACCTCTTGACAAGTGATGGTAATGAGGCACTCACCGAGAATTGGGTTATCCGCGGTAAGGTAATCTCTACCGATGAGGAGGGATCTATCTATAAGTCGCTCTACATCCTCGACCATGATGATGATAATTATGGTGGAGGCGAGGCGGCAGCTATTGAGTTGCGTCTCTTTGCGAGCAACTACGTAAGCTACCCCGTGGGTACGATGGTATATGTTAGGTTGAATGGTCTCTCGATTGGTGACTACGGAGGTGTGTTGAGCATTGGCGCGCTCTCGACAGTGGCAGGCACGGAGTATCCACACACAACCATCGAGGGTCGCGTGATGTTGGCGGAGCATATCTTCAGTGGCGAGCGTCTTGATATGCAGCCTCGTGATACGCTGGTGATTACGGGATCTACATATTCGTCGATTGACATTCTCGACGCTGTGAGCCGCTTGGTACGTATTGAGGAGGTTTCAAGTTGCGTTGGTCAAACAGCCAACTGGGGTTACGGAAACACTTTTCCAAGCTACTTCTCTTCGTCGAGCGAGATGTTTGATTGGGACTCATCAATAGAGGGCGACCTTGCGACACCAACACTCGCATATTATGGTGTAGATCCAACAGATCCAACCGCAACTGCAAGCATCAGATACTACGGAAGTAGCTGGTACTCATATAACGCATCAGGCTCTGACTACTCTCAGGGACAGTATGTTTTGCGCATTAGTGGCTATGCTCACTTCCGCGAGACACCGATTCCAGATGATGGCGAGACAGTAACTATCACAGGTATTTTGTCGCGTTATGATGACGCTATTCAGCTCAATCTCAACTACGGCACAGATCTAGTTGTTGAGTAGTTTATTGAGCCTATATTTATATTTTTGGGGGTCGAGATTTATATCTCGACCCCCTAAATGTATGACTAAAACTGAAAATAGATAAATGGTTGTATGTCGGATGATTTGATCTGCATGACCATCCATACCACCACCACGACTACGGCAACCTGTGCCCAAAGTGGGACTTTAGATATCTGCGTGCGTGTCCAGTCGCTGAGTCGGTGGGGTAGCATGTGCAGGATAAATCCTAAGGCTATCATTGTGAATATGAGGCGATAACCGCTCAACACCTGAGGGATCAGCTCGCTGTTGAAGCTATACATTATCTGGTGGAGCATTGCTGATACTGTCGCCATATCATCGGCGCGGAACATTAGCCATCCGAAGCATACAACGTTGAATGTCAATAAGATGCCGACCACGCGAAAGAGGATATTCATCTCCGCTCCCTCGCCCTTTGCCCAAGGGATGACCTTCATCCACAGTTTATGGATGGCGAGAGCGACACCATGAAGTGCGCCCCACAGAATAAATCGCACTGCTGCGCCATGCCATAGTCCGCCCAATAACATGGTTATTAGGAGGTTGAGGTATGTGCGACCCTCGCCCTTACGATTTCCGCCCAACGATATATATAGGTAGTCGCGCAACCACGATGATAGCGAAATATGCCAACGACGCCAAAACTCCGTGATTGTTGCCGACTTGTATGGTGCGTTGAAGTTGGCAGGGAAGTGAAATCCGAGGAGCAGCGCAATACCTATCGCCATGTCGGAGTATCCCGAGAAGTCGCAATATATCTGCAACGCGTAGCCATATATCGCCATCAGAGCCTCGAAACCCGAATAAAGCAGCGGCTCATCAAAGACTCGATCCACGAAGTTGAGGGATATATAGTCGCTGATTATCGCCTTTTTGAATAGTCCTGTGGCGATGAGAAATATCGCGCCCGAGAACATCTCCTTGCTGACATAGAGAGGTTTACGTATCTGTGGTATAAAATCTTTGGCGCGCACGATAGGTCCCGCGACAAGTTGAGGAAAGAAGCTCAGATAGAATAGATAGTCGATCCAGCGGTCGAGGGGTTTGATGTTTCCGCGATATATGTCGATGGTGTAGCTGAGTGACTGAAAGACAAAAAATGAGATTCCGACAGGTAGAAAAATGTTCTGAAAGTCGAGAAATCCAGCCCCGAACATTCCATTCGCAATCTCGATGAAGAAGTTGGTATACTTGAAATATCCAAGCATGCCGAGGTTTATCATAACACTCAGAGCCACAAATAGTTTGCGGATCTTTGCCGACTTCGAGGCGTGGATATATTGCGCCAAGGTGTAGTCGCTCACCGAGGCGAAGATCAGCAACCAAAAGTATACGCCACTCGACTTGTAGTAGAATAGCAACGAGAAGGCTGCGACATATAATATCCTCGCGTTGACCCACTTACGCATGATGCCGTAGATCAATACAAAGGCTGTGAATAGGAATAAAAAGAGCCCACTGCTGAAGATCATCGGCTCTTGTGGATTGAAAACCATAAGCTCGCGAAGGCTCTCCAGCGTTGCCGTGGGGATGATGCTGTTCCAACTCCAATCCATAGCCCTAGCGTGCTAAAATAGTTTGGACGCCCTCGCTTTGCGAACGCCTAACCTCGTGAAACTCAGACTCTTTAAAGCTGTTATCAATGCCTTGGAGCATCTCCTCCGAGACAACTCTGCTGTGATCCTCATCGCGCACGATGCGTGGAGATGCGGCGTTCTGCGCGCTCTGCAACGCGTCACTCAGTGCCAATGCGATCTGGCGTCCACCCTTGAAGTTGATATGCGTGAAATCCTTGCCTGCAAAGCCCTGCTCCACAAACTTCGCCATACCTCCCTGCGCCGCCATGGCATCATAGGTGCTCCAAAATGCCGCCTTGGTGTTGCGTGCCGCCTCGCGCTGATATCGCGTCATCGGAATCGCCTCACCCATAGGTTTGTAGTTGCCATTCTCCTTCATCGAGCGGTCACTCACACCCATCACGAGCACAGCACACCCTGGGAAACAGGTTCTCACATATTGAACCATCTTCTCAATCTGCGCGCCATATCGCGTGTAGACGTTGACACCGCGTTGCATGATGTTGAGACCATACTGCAACACAACCAGATCATACCCACCCATAAGGTTGCCAATCTGAGCGTTGACAGAGGCATTTGTCCAGAACATCGCCTGACCATTATTGCTCCTCACCGAGAGGTTGTCGAGCGTCACGCCACCCCCTTTGCCACCCTCGAAGATAGCTCCGTAGCCGACAAAACCTGCCGCACCCTCCTTGACTGTGAATTTGAAACTCTCAATGCGTGGTGCGGATATTGCAATCTGCTGAACCGCCTCGCTACCCTTGAAGTTGTAGGTTCGTGCCTCGCCACCATCCACCTCCACCTCGATTGTCGAGGGTTGGCGACTCACAAATAGTAGGCGCACAGCTCCGCAGTGGTCTACGTGTTGGCGCGCTGTGGTACAGCTCCAGAGTGTCGATGCACCATCCATCTCGGGACGGCTGATCCACCCCGAAACATAGAAACTCTCCTGAATATCTTCGGGGGCTTTGCGCCTCTGCATGACGTTATATGACTTCCAATCAGATGATTGGGTCTTGATGGTTTGGCGAAATCCCGTGAGGGGCGATGATATCGGAGCATATCCTGCTCCGCAACCTCCATAAGCCGACTGCAACGCCTCGCGAAGATCTCCCGACAAGATGTCACCCTCCACGAACGAGTCGCCCATAAATGCTATGCGCACCGACTGTTTGGGGTCGTTGAGTTTGCGGTAGAGACGCTTCATCGCGCTGTTTTCACTACTGTCGAAATCCTCGATTGGGGTGAGTTTCACACCTTTGAGCTGTGGCGAGAATCCCTTTGTCGAAGGTTTTCTAACCTCAACATCCTCTGGACTCTCGATATCTTGGGCAATATCTGCAGCCTCCTCCTCGCCCAAAGTTATAGTTGAGGGGCTTTGAGGCGAGATCTTCTGAGCCTGCTTCACCTCGCGCTCCACCTGCGCCATGTCGACGCTATACTCCTCCTCGTCAATTTCGAGAATTGTCGCGCGGTTGACTCCGCGACCGCTCTTTGCCTTATCCCCTGAGGTGTCGATATCGCCCAACTCAAATTCGGGAGCTGCACCATCACCGCCACCAATACCGCGCCAGTTATCAAATGGCGCGACCTCGCTGAGGATATTCACATGACGCAAATATACCCCACCGATGCTCTGCTCAGGGATAAGCCCCACAACCAGTAGCATAGCGATTAAGATTAGGCAAGCCCTGCCCACTTTAGATGTGTAGTCCTCCATTTGTTGGGTTGGGGAGTTGTATGTTGATTAGTCGCGACGACCCATCACAAGCATTACGTAGTAGAGTACCGATGCAATTGCTGAGAGTGCCGCAACGAGATATGTACGTGCCGCCCAGCTCAAAGCCTCCTTAGCCTGAGCGAGTTGCTCGCCTCGCGCTGTGCGACTCATCTCCATCCACTCTAGGGCACGTGCCGAGGCGTTGTACTCCACAGGGAGGGTAACAATCGAGAAGATTGCAGTCATCGAGATAAGTCCGATACCTGCCCAGCAGATCATCTCTCCAATGCCCGAAGATATCATCAACAATCCAGCGATGATGACCCACGACGAGATACCCGACGCGAAGCTAACGACTGGAACAAGCTGCGATCTCAACACCAATGGAGCATATCCGCGCGCGTGCTGCACGGCATGTCCACACTCGTGACACGCCACCGCCACTGCGGCAATGCTACGACTCTCGTAGACGCTATCACTGAGGTTGACGGTCATATTCGCAGGGTTGAAGTGGTCGGTAAGCTGACCCGACACATGGACAATCTTGACGTTGTGGATATTGTTGTCGCGCAACATCTTGGCTGCCGCCTCCGCGCCGCTCATTCCATTTGGAGAGCCGACCTGAGAGTATTTGTTGAATACCGATTTGAGCTTCGACTGCACCAAGAAACCGATGATACCGATTGCGATCATCAGAAAGAATGCACCCGAAGATGTAAATGCTGAGTAGGCGTTTGTCGAGGCTGAGACCCCGTTGGCTCCCACCTGCTGAGCCACTTGAAGAATATTAAAAAACATAGCGTTGAATTATTTACTTTTTTTATAACGTCTCCGCGATCCACAAAATTGCGATAAATTTAGGAGTCGAGGAGATATCTCGTTACATTTGGTGTCAAAAATAGGAAAAAATGTCTTATCTTGCACCATATTTGATGACGACATTGCGTTTTTTTTAATAAACATCACCATTAATCTGTGAATTTAGAATCTCTTATAGCGTCGCGCACCTCACGCAGTGACGAGGGGGCATCGCCAAGCGTTATGATGCGCGTGGCAATGACTGCCGTAGCGTTGGGTATTACGGTGATGATTGTCACCCTCGCGGTGATCTTCGGATTCAAGAGCCAGATAACGCAGCAGCTCACCGCCTCGTCGGGACATGTCGTGGTGATGAATGTGCGCGGAGTGGCGGCGGCGATGTCGCAACCCATCATCCGTGGTGAGGCTGTTGAGGAGATCATCATGGGCGAGGATAGGGGGTCGCGTGGCGTTGTGAGATATGCACCATACGCACTCGCTGGAGGCGTGGTTCGCGGAGGCGGAATAGCTGAGGGTGTGATGGTTAAGGGGGTTGACTCGCTGGTCGACAAGAGCCACCTAGAGGGCATCTTGATAGATGGAGAAGTTCCCGATTTTGGACGTTCGCAGGGTAGTCGCGACATTCTGATGTCGAGCGACCTTGCCGAGGCGATAGGGGCGCAGATTGGCGAGCGACTAGAGCTACTTTATACAGATAGTGAGGGGGGCATTGAGCGATTTTTGTTTCGTGTGTCGGGGCTATTCTCTGCACCCCAAGGGTCGATTGAGAGGGGTTATATCATTGGCGACATTCGCGCGGTACAGCGTCTGCATGGATGGGCGAGTGACCAAATTTCGGGATATGAGATTTGGCTACGCAACGCCAACAAGGCTGGCGAGGTGACTGCCGAGATCAACCAAGCGATAATATTTAGCCAGAGCGACGACCTCGAACGCGTGGGGGTCTTTTCGTGTGAGGAGCTATATCCTGCGGTTTTCGATTGGCTTAAGACTCACGATGTTAACGCGGCGGTGGTGATTGTTGTGATGCTGCTGGTGGCGATATTTAATATGGTGACGGCACTGCTGATCTTGGTGCTGGAGAGGGCAAATATGGTTGGGGTGCTCAAGAGCCTTGGGATGAACAACCGCTCGTTGCAGAGGATATTTGTCTATCGCGCGCTCTACATCACCCTGCGCGGAGTTGTTATAGGTAATGTCGTGGGGTTGGCTCTCTGCTTTGTGCAGTGGAGGTGGCAACTCGTGACGCTGGATGCCTCGGGGTATATCCTTACCCATGTGCCGATATCGCTCTCGGTGGGGTGGGTTGCGATGATAAATATCGCGGTTGTCGGGGTCATAACCCTTGCCATGGCTCTGCCGTCGCATATGGTGACCAAGATCAAGCCTAGCGAGAGTGTAAAATATAGATAGAGTTTTTTAGTTTTTAAAAGATAGAGAGTAATGAAACCATACAATAGAGCGGAGGCGACAAAGAGCCAAGAGGTGAAGGAGATGTTCGATAATATCGCCCCTGCATATGACCGCCTCAACCATATTCTTTCGATGCAGATCGACAAGCTGTGGAGGCGTCGCGTGGTGAAGATCGTGAGGAGCTTTGCGCCCAGCAAGATTCTCGACATGGCGACAGGTACGGGCGACTTGGCGTTGGTCTTGGCGCGCGCAATTCCATCTGCGGAGGTTGTCGGAATAGACCTTTCGCCAGGTATGTTGGAGGTGGCTCAGCAGAAGATCGCCAAGTGTGGAGTTGCCAATCGCGTGAGCGTGCAGTGTGGTGCAGCGGAGAGTATTGACCTAGAGTCGGAGTCGGTGGATGTTGTCACTGTCGCCTTTGGGGTTCGCAACTTCGGGGATCTGGAGGGTGGACTTCGTGAGATGACTCGCGTGGTTAAGCGCGGAGGTCATGTAGTGGTGTTGGAGTTCTCGACCCCCGACAATCGTCTCTTTGGGTGGTTCTACAACATCTACTCCCATAAGGTGTTACCCTTCGTGGGTGGGATGATCTCGAAGGATCGTCGCGCCTATGAGTACCTTCCAGCCTCGGTGGATGAGTTCCCTGCGCCAGCTAGGTTTGTGGAGATGATGAGGGGGGCAGGGTGTTCGAGCTGCGAGGTGATATCGCAGAGCGGAGGCATCGCACGAATATATGTTGCTAAAAAATAATCGTATAGAGCCATGAAGATAAATAGAGCTATTTGGAGGTTCGCATTGGGCGGTGTCGCCCTTGCGTTGGTTGCCTTGGGGGCGGTGTCGTGTGGCGACTACATCGAGAAGTCGGTGGCGTTTGAGACTGTCGAAAAGGTGTCCTATGTGAGGGGTGCAGATTTTCGATTTGACCTCCGTGTGCGCAACGACCTCTCCTTTCCAATCGCGATAAAGTCGGGTCGCGTGACCCTCAAATTTCGTGGGCAGGAGCTTGCATCCTTGACGCTCCAAGAGGCTGTCGCCATCGAGCCTAAGGGGGTGCAGAGCGTGGCGACAACGTGGCGTCTCACAGGTGACCTTGTGGGTGTGATGTCGCGCCTAGGACGTCACGCCATGACCCAACAGAGCACCAAAGAGCTATTTATAGATTACGAAATCAAGGTCTCAGCAAAGGGGGTGACCAAGAGCCTAGAGTCTCAAAATATCCCCATCGACACATTCTCGTTTAACTTTCAAAATCTCTTCTAAAAACCATGATACGAAAGATAACTGTTGGAGTGGCATCGCTACTCGCCATCACGTCGCTATGTGCGCAATCCCTCGATAACTACACCTCGAAGCTCGCAACACCAACATCTACGGATGGAGGTCGCGAAGCTAGCGTTGCGGTATCTGCCGACAATGACGCCCGCGAGGCGATAAAACGCATTGAGGCACTTCCTCGGAATGCGGAGTTTTTAGGGTATCGCGTGGGAATATATTTCGACAACAGCCCAAGCGCGCGTGTCAATGCGCAGGAGGTGCTCACGAAGTTTAGAAATATATTCCCCAACGTCGAGTCGTTCATGATATATGAGAATCCATACTTCAAGGTCTCGGCAGGTAGCTGCGCAACACAAGAGGAGGCGGTGATGCTTCTCAATCGGGTGCAGAGGCACTTCCCCGATGCCTATCTTATGCGCGAGCAGATGACAGCTCGGGATATCACAAAGACCACCATACCATCGGTATATATCCCCGAGCCGCAGGTTGGCTCGCTTTAGTCTGCATAGAGATAAAAACCTCCAGAATTAGGGTTCATCCTAAATCTGGAGGTTTTCGTATCTTGAAATATAGCTTGTCCTATCTCAACAGATATCTCTCGCAGTCGAGGGCAGCAACACATCCCGAACCTGCGGCTGTGATGGCTTGACGATAGTGCGGATCTTTGACATCACCCGCAGCAAAGACTCCCTCCACAGAGGTCCTGGATGTCCCTGCGACAGTGACAATATACCCCTCAGCATCAAGCTCTACTTGACCTCCGAGGAACTCAGTATTGGGGTGGTGTCCAATCGCCATAAAGACTCCTGCAACATCAATATGTCGCTCTACACCACTATTGCTGAGGATGTTAACTCCCGTGACGCCCATCATGTCATCACCCACAACTTCCGTAACATTATTCTCGAAGATAACCTCAATATTTGGTGTCGAGAATACGCGCGTCTGCATGCTCTTCGATGCGCGGAAGTAATCCTTGCGAACGATAAGGTAGACCTGACGGCACAAAGATGCCAAATATGTCGCCTCCTCGCACGCTGTGTCGCCACCGCCCACCACGGCAACATCCTTCTTGCGGTAGAAGAATCCATCACACGTTGCGCACGCGCTGACACCCTGACCGCGGAACTTCAATTCCGAAGGCAGACCTAGGTACTTGGCGGTCGCTCCCGTGGAGATTATAAGTGACTCAGCCTCAATGGTTGTGTCACCATCAATAGTGACCTGAAATGGTCGCGCGCTCATATCCACCGATGTCACCGACCCACGACGAATATCCGCACCGAAACGCTCCGCCTGACGCTTGATATCTGCCATCATCTGGTTGCCATCCACACCCTCGGGGTAACCTGGAAAGTTCTCGATCTCGGTGGTTGTCGTGAGCTGCCCACCAGGCTCAATGCCCTCATAGAGCACTGGAGCGAGGTTTGCTCGCGAAAGGTATATTGCTGCGGTGTAGCCTGCAGGACCACTACCAATAATTAGACATTTTACACTCTCCATGGTTCTATCTTACTTTATATGTATTAATTTTATATCCTCCTCGTCAATATATCGCTCCTCGAATGGCAAGATCTGCTCACCGCTATAGTCGTAAAGTGCCCATTTTGAACCCTTTCTGACGCGCGAATATCCGCTCTCAACATCATACTCCACGATGTCGAACTCCGCAGGGATGACATATCGTCCACTCTTGTCGATGAGTCCCATACCGCTGCTGATCTCAACCTCGGCACGCCCCTCCTTGAAGTCGCTAGCCCAGATGTAAGTACCCTCAAAAATCGGGCTATCACTAGCATCTACATAGTGGTAACCATCCTCCGCCTGAACGCAGATGATACCCTCGAACGGATTGCTAACACTCAAATAGTGATCCAAACATTGATTTTTGTTGCCATAAGAGTTCACCACGTCACTACAATCTTCGGCGTAACGACAGATATCGCAATCCAACTGTTTTACCACCCATTCACGAAGCATCGACATCTCTTTGGCTCGCTGTTCACTCTGATCCGCACCCTGCTTGATCGTATGCAGACGCGTCATATATAGGTTGTGGTTAACTCCAACGATGATGCAGCGAGGCGACATTCCATTATACGAGAGGTTGTATTTCGCCATCTCCGCCTCCATAACATCAATAGCCTTCATTATAAATCGGCAATCGTCATTTTGGTTTATGAATGTGTCAATAGGTTGCCCCTTGGGGATTGACGTTAGGAGCAGATCCATATATTTAACACTGCCATCCCAGTGGGTATATTGCAACTCATCGCGCAATACGCTATACTCACCGAAGAGGTTGCTATTGATCTGAGATAGAATAACTTCCGCACGTTCGCACATGCGCAAAACACTATCATCGAGGGGCAATGAGAGGTGAAAAAGTTGTCCGTCACCGACCCTCATTATTGTCGCCTCGGCAAAGTTGGTGGTTCGGCAGATCAGAGGCTCACCGCTCTCGTCAGTCACCACTTTGAGCTCGTGACCGCTCTGCTGAAATGTCTTTAGGCTCTGTTGGGGGGTCTTTAAGCACTGCTTAAATGAATCTATTGTAACACGCATATATATAACTCTACTTAACCAAATTTAACACTTATACTTCCGATGTTGAGTATCGTTATAAGCCCTGCAATCGAGGCGTTGAAACTCATGCCGCGGAAATTTGACCCCGACGTCACACCCTTAATCTCGCGAATTGACTCGTTGAACATCTCAGGCATCTCGCTTGCCGACTCCGCCAAAAGCTGAGCATATCGACTTCCCGAGTACTCCTTCATCTCCTCCGCTGTGGGGAAAATCAACGGACGCTGATTCGCGCTCGTCGTGATGTGGACATTGATAAGGAAGAATGCACCATCGGTTGTGGTGAGGCTCTTGATACGTCGCGACACCTCGATGATATCCTCATCATTACAGTCCGTAGGCTCGCCATCGGTGATGTGGAATAGGTGGGGTGGGAAGCTATCCTTATGTCGTGGATCTTGACGCCACTTGTTGAGATATTCATGTATATAACAGAGAGCCTCGTGCATGGGGGTCTGCCCCGTAGCCTTAGGTTTCACCCACTCGCGATGGACGAACAGCCCCTTGGTGTCGCCCTTTTTCGCCACTATCTCCTCGAATTTGACACGACTCACCGTCCTCTCGGCAAGCTCCTGAATAGATATAAATGGGTTATTATTGTCGCCTAACATAGACTCCACACCATCACCAGAGTAGCCAACAACGGCGACATCGTAGTAGTCACGAATGCCATCATGTCGACGTGCTCGCTCCAAGAGCTCATCCAAGATCACATTATTTACCTCAGCTACCGCCTCAGCCTTGGTGCAGCTCTTGCCACAAAACTCTACCTTCTCCGCCATCGAACCCGAACAATCTATCAGTATCGCTACTGCCGTGCGGTTCTCTCGCGTAATACTCATCTCATACATAAATAACTCAAATATAACTTTTTAAAACACAACTTTTAACTCTTTTAGAGATTGCGGATCAAGTCCGCAATGACGAGGCTGGTTATTATTTACAATCCTCTTACTGCTCGAAAATCGCGCTCCTTGACCTCATCATCCGTGGCGTTGAGACCATAGCCCACCGCCATGTCGAGTGAACAATCCTTGGCGCGGTCGCTCTCCCTCATCTTTCCAAGTGCCGCCGCGGAGCTCTCGCCCGAGGCAATAGCACCCTCAATATCCTCCTGCGTGGGCTCGTGACCCAAAAGCTGCCCCAAAAGCCCCAACGCCCAACTATAAGCATAACGGTTATAGCTGTTGTGGAACTCCACAAATAGGGTGTGAAGATCCTCCACCTCCGAGATCTCGCCACTCTCTATCGACACGATAAATCTCTCCACCGCCGCCGATGTGATATATTGTCCAGCGCAGTCGATCCACCCCCCGAGGGTCACCTCTCCACCATCAAATGGCTCACCCTCCCCTTGCGATAATATACTACCTAACGCGGCAACGATGGCTTTATTGTAGAGTCCGACGCCACGTTTTAGGTGCGCAGGCTTCAAAACCACGCGATTATACATATATACATCTGCCGTTGGATTCTCGCTCTGCAACGTATGGATGGTGTTCACCGCCCCGATCATCATCTCCGTGATGCAGGGGTTTGACTCCTCCAAGCTCACAACATCGAGTTTTAGCGATCTCTTGTCGCGCTGTTGCCACTTCTTTATGTCGCGCTCCGTGCCGTAGCTCGTGAGGTTCGCCCCTGGCATCAACACCGACTTACCATCCGCCTCAATGAGATATGAAAATGGAAACGCTTGGGTGTCGTGGTGGTGGGCGTGATACCCCTTAACCATTGTGAAAGCACCCTCCGCAGCTGGTGCCATGATATATGATCCACTCGCGAACTTGCATCCGCGAGGGTGTATTGCTTGGTGTACTGCACCGCATTTGAAGAGGTGGTTGCTCTGATTTGAGCCACTTCCAGCGTTGAAGAATGAGAATAGTCCTGCGATAAGAAGCGATGACTTATGGTGCGACACGGTGAATGGTGCCGCGAAGATAGATGCCGCCTCGCCATTTTCGAGGTGGCTATTTGCCCAAAAGAGCGAGTCCACAGCGGTGAAGCCATTGGCAACGATTGCCCCCTCACCGACCAAGCACCTCTCCACGGTTGCCCCTGTGTCGATACGCGAACCCTCGATGGCGATGAAATCCTTAGCCTTGACACCCACGCCCACATATGCTCCGCTCCTTAGCGTTCCATTTTGGAGCAGCGTTGCACCCTCGACTCTAACATCCGCCTCAACCCACACCTCGCGAACAAACTTCGCGCCTATGAGCTGAGACCTCTCGCCAATATATCCCATCGGCGACATGCGCGACTGAGCATATCGCTCAACTAGCGCATCCAAAGCCTTAACAAAAGCTCCTCGCTCGCGTCTCGTAGCCCATACGAACGCAACCTGCGCACGCATGGTGTCGTAGATCTTGACGCCTCGACCACCATTCTCATTGATCGTCGCCACCTCAACACCATTTCCGAAGCTACTCGCCTCGCGACACTCCAGCCTCATCACCGACTCGACGCGAGCATCTGCACCAATGCGGTAGTTACAAACCGTAGAGTTGAAAATTTGACCCCTCGACCCGACAACGACATCGCCCTCAAAGCGCACAGCCCAAAGTTGCTCAACCTCGAAGTCGAGACTAACCTTCACGCGACTCCACGCCTCGGCAACACATCCGCGTCCCTCAAGCTTAACAATCTCTAACTCCGTAAGCTCTCTATAATTCTGGGGGTTTGTCATAGCTGTCTATTGATATCAGTTTTCCAATAAACAAATATATATCAAATAGATCTAATTTACAAATTTTCCATCGCGAAAGAGTACTCCCCACCCATTATTCCGCCTCGCATGACACCGATTTCCATTAAAAGAGTGCACCTCGTTAAACTCTCCACAACAAACTGTAGAAGATCCGTAACGATTTGTGAAAAACCACACCCCATCAGCCTTAACCATTGCGTGGTCTCTTTTGAACTCCAACGCCTCGTCGTAGAGGTGAGCAATAACCGTCTCCCCTGCCCGATTGCTATATCCACAACGCCCCTCGCAGATCGTTACGTGGAGATCATCCACATCGAGCGGATAGCGACCAACCTCCGACTCCACCAACTCCCGAAAGTAGATATCCAGATCGGGCGCGCAGACATCGCAACGCTCCACAACCTCCGCAATGCGGTAGTTCGCAATCAGACCCATCTCCAAAAGGAGTCGTTTCGTGTAGCTGAAAGCGCGACACTCACCCCTCGCAATCTTCACAGGGTTGAACAACAGACCATCTTCGTAGGGGTAGAGATTATATATTGAGGGGTCGATGCTCAACATCTTGAGTGCCGTAGAGATCAACGCCAAGGAGAAGTCATCCGTGTGGCGGTTGAAATCCTCACAACCGCGACGCGGAGATTGATACGCCTGCGTGCCGCGACTTGTCCCCACCTCGCCCTCAAACTCAGGCAGAAATTTAGAGTCGAAATCTATGAGCCTCAACTCACCGCTGGGGGTGACAATGATATTCTCACCGCTCAGGTCGCCATGGCTCCACTCACTCCTCAACATCTCCAAGGCGAGGATATCGAAGTTGTGGCTAAGTGAAGCGAGAGTCTCCCTATCGTCTCGACGCACCGCCTCAGCAACTGTACAGCTCAGAGATTCACCTCCCTCCCAACGGCACATAACAACATCAATCCAGCTCTCACGCATTGTGAAAGGCTCCTCGACGCACAACTCCGCAGGGTAGTATCCATCACCATAGATCTCTCTCAGGTGCGCGCCACCCTTCATGTAACACCTCATGGCGTACTGCTCTCCGCGCCACCTCACCTTAAAGACAACAACGCTATTTCCAATGCGGTAGGACCTCCGACCTCGATAGACTCCGCGCGTCTCGACATAGAACTTTAGCCCTTTGAGACTTCGCAGTAGAGGTCGCTTTTCGACCACTGAGCCTAAGATATTTACAACAGAATATACCATATAAATTGTAACGTCATTAAAAAACGTTACAAATATACTACAAAAAAGAGGGCTCTGCAAATAATGCAGAACCCTCTTTTATTCTATATTGACTTTAGATTAGTTGCAACCGCAACCATCGCCATCGCCACAACCATCGCTGCAGTCGCCTGTGCAGTTGCAACCCTCGCTGCCACAGCCACAGCCGCCGCCCTGAGCACCCATCATATCCTCTGGAGTGACATCGCGAACACCTACAACCTCAACATCGAAGTTAAGAGTTGCACCTGCCATTGGGTGGTTGAAATCCATTGTTACTGTCTCCTCAGCGATCTCAGTGATGCGACCCATCATTCTGTTACCCTGAGCATCAGCCATAGGAACTACGTTACCCTCAAAGAGTACATCCTCAGCCAACTGACCATCAACCATGAAGATCGACTTTGGCAACGCTACGATAGCCTCAGCAGCAACCTCACCATAACCATCTGCTGGAGCAAGTGTGAAAGATACCTTGTCACCAACCTCTTTGCCCATGATCTGCTCCTCGAACTTAGGAAGCAACATGCCTGTACCACAGATAAACTGAAGTGGTGCTCCTGGCTGTGACTGATCTGCGATCTCGCCCTCTACGGTTAGTGTGTAAGCCACAGAAACCATCTTTTTATTCTCTACAATCATCTTTTTCTTATTTTAACAGTCTCAGAAAGACTGCATTGTAAATTAACAGCCGAAGCCCTTACCGATGCCGATGAAATCAGAAGCTACCAAAGCAGCACCTCCGATAAGTCCACCGTCAACATTTGCCTTAGCAAAGATCTCGCCAGCGTTAGATGGCTTGCAAGAACCTCCGTAAAGGATTGCAGTCTCCTCAGCAGCAGCACCAAACTTAGATGCCAATACCTCGCGGATGTAAGCGTGGATCTCCTCAGCCTGCTCAGCAGATGCTGTAAGACCTGTACCGATAGCCCAAACTGGCTCGTAAGCGATAACCAACTTAGCGTACTCCTCAGCTGTAAGGTTGAAAACTACCTCCTCGATCTGCTTCTTAACTACGTCGAAGTAAGTACCGTTCTCGCGCTCCTCCTTAACCTCACCTACACAGTAGATTGGTGTAAGACCGTTAGCGTAAACCTGAGCGATCTTAGCGTTAAGAGTCTCAGCAGTCTCCGCGTAGTACTCGCGACGCTCTGAGTGACCTAGGATTACATACTCAACACCCATTGAAGCCAACATTGCTGCTGAAACCTCACCAGTGTAAGCACCCTTAGTCTCTGCAGCACAGTTCTGTGCACCTACTGCAACCTCGCTACCCTTCAAAGTCTCGATCACCTGTGAAAGGTGTGTGAATGGAGGACATACGATGAAGCTAACGCAAGAGCAAACCTCGCCCTTTTGTGCAGCTACGCCTTTAGCTAGCTCAACTCCCTCAGATGGAAGAGTGTTCATCTTCCAGTTACCTGCAACGATTTTCTTTCTCATTGTCTTTGTTTTTTATGTGATAATAAATTTGTGTTCCTATTTTGTAAAAAATCCATACGTGAAGCACCGCCAACATTGTGTAGTACACAGCGTATGAAATTTGCCCAAAACTAGCCAGCACCCTTGCTAAAAGTGTAGCCATAGCAAATATCCACGCAACGTAGCTTAGCCTCTGATAAAGTTTACTCCTCTGCACACCAGCTCTTTACCGCCTCAATAGATGGTGCTTTGAGTCCCAATTTGTTCTTCTTGTTGAATCCGCACATCTGGTTGAAGAACTTACCGCCCTCCAACTTCTTGAGCGACGCAACAGTGACGTAACCCATCTTCTGGATCACCTCGACCCACTCCTCAGGTACACCGATTGCAATATATGCCTCCGCAGAGTCGTTCACCGCCTTCTTCTCGGGGCGCATCTGTGGGAAGAACAACACATCCTGAATTGATGGCTGGTCGGTCATAAACATTGTCAAGCGGTCGATACCGATACCCATTCCCGAGCACGATGGCATACCATACTCCAACGCTCTCACGAAGTCCATGTCGATAAACATCGCCTCGTCATCGCCCTTCTCGCTCAACTTCAACTGATCTTGGAAACGCTCCAACTGGTCGATTGGGTCGTTCAACTCCGAGTATGCGTTACACAACTCCTTACCATTCACGAACAACTCGAAACGCTCCGTCAAATCGGGATTTGAGCGGTGACGCTTACACAGTGGCGACATCTCGCATGGATAGTCGGTGATGAATGTTGGTTGGATAAGCTCCTCCTCGCAGTATTGACCAAAGATAGCATCAATAAGTTTTCCCTTACCGTAGCTCTCATCAATCTCGACATTGAGACGCTTACAAGCCTCGCGAAGCTCCGCCTCACCCTGACCCGTTATGTCGTAACCCGTCTTTTCGCGGATGGCATCCGTCATCGACAAGCGGCAGAATGGAGCCTTGAACGAGATCTCGCGACCCTGAATTGTCAACTCCGTAGTTCCGTTGGTCGCCAAAGCCACCTTTTCGAGCATCTGCTCCGTGAACTCCATCATCCACAAGTAGTCCTGATAGGCAACATATATCTCCATCACCGTGAACTCGGGGTTGTGGGTGCGATCCATACCCTCGTTGCGGAAATCCTTACCAAACTCGTATACTCCATCGAAACCTCCAACGATCAACTTCTTCAAGTACAACTCGTTAGCGATACGCAAGTACAACTCAGTATCTAGTGAATTGTGGTGCGTGATAAATGGACGTGCCGATGCACCTCCAGGGATTGGCTGCAAGATTGGGGTCTCCACCTCCAAGTAACCCTTCGAGTTGAAGAACTCGCGCATTGTCGAGATGATCTTCGCACGCTTAACAAAGACCTCGCGCACTTGGGGGTTAACCACCAAGTCGACATATCTCTGACGGTAGCGAACCTCAGGGTCTGTGAATGCGTCAAAGGTCTGACCATCCTTCTCCTTAACAACAGGGAGCGGACGAATCGACTTGCTGAGCACCGTGAACTTCTTGCAGTGTACCGACAACTCGCCTGAGTTTGTGAGGAATGCAAATCCCTCAACACCAACGAAGTCGCCAATATCCAACAACTTCTTAAAGACAGTGTTGTAGAGCGTAGGATCACCCTCAGGGCATACGTCGTCACGTTTGATGTATACCTGAATACGACCTGTGTGGTCTTGAATCTCGAAGAACGCCACCGAGCCCATGATACGTCGGCTCATGATTCGTCCTGCGATGGTGATATCTTGGAGGTTTTTCGCCTCGTCGTTATACTCGTCGATGATCTGTTTTGCCGTAGCTGTCACCTCGTATTTAGCTGCTGGATAGGGGTCGATGCCCAAGTCGCGCAAAGCCTTGAGAGACTGGCGACGCAAAATCTCTTGTTCGCTGAGTTCCATGCTCATTATCTTCCTTGTCTTTAAAAATTGTTATATACTCTATATCTGTGCAAAAGTAACAAAAATCTTTGAGCACGACAAACGCAAGCGCGTAATATTTAATATTTTTTAAAGAAGGAGAGGCGATTGCGGTCTCAGTCGGCTCTGTTGTATGCTTTGTGTCGAGTGGTCGCTTTAGGGTGGATCAACCAAGTACCGTACTCATCCTCTCCTTTGATCTGATAATTTGCGTGGTTCACAAATCACTAAATCCATAAAAAAAGAGGTACGGACTTAACTAAATCCTTATTCGAGGTACTGGTACACCTATACTAACAGACAAGCAAGCCCGCACCGTAGGAATACAGTACGAGCGTTGCACATAGTCTCTTGTTAGTATCAGAAAATTACCAGTTTTCGAATACAAGATCTTACGCGAACGCAAAATAATATTTTTGATTTGGGGCATCCCCAAACTCTTTCCAACTACAAAGATATAAAAATATCTATTAACACAGCATGAAATTGAGAAATTTATCAACAACAAAAAAACGCTCGGCATCCTTGCGGATACCGAGCGTCAATTTATAGAACTCTTACGAGTACGCTACTACTTGTTGTTGAAAGCGTTCATCTTCTCGATCAACATAACAACCTTGTTAGAGTAACCCCACTCGTTGTCATACCAAGAAACAACCTTTACGAAGTTGTCGTTAAGAGCGATACCAGCGTCAGCGTCGAAGATAGATGTACGAGCGTCGCTTGTGAAGTCTGTAGAAACTACTGCGTCCTCTGTGTAACCCAAGATACCAGCCATCTCGTTCTCAGATGCAGACTTGATAGCAGCCTTGATGTCAGCGTAAGAAGCACCCTTCTCCAAACGACATGTAAGGTCAACTACTGATACGTCCAAAGTAGGAACACGGAAAGCCATACCTGTAAGCTTACCCTTCAACTCTGGGATAACTACACCTACTGCCTTAGCAGCACCTGTAGAAGATGGGATGATGTTGCCGCCAGCTGCGCGACCACCACGCCAGTCCTTCATAGATGGACCGTCAACAGTCTTCTGAGTTGCAGTTGCAGCGTGAACAGTTGTCATAAGACCCTCTACGATACCGAACTTGTCGTTAAGAACCTTAGCAACAGGAGCAAGACAGTTAGTAGTACAAGATGCGTTAGAAACGATAGTCTCACCAGCGTAAGTATCAGTGTTAACACCGCAAACGAACATTGGAGTAGTATCCTTAGATGGAGCTGACATAACAACGTACTTAGCACCAGCTGCGATGTGCTGCTCTGCAGTCTCCTTTGTAAGGAACAAACCTGTAGACTCAACAACGTACTCAGCACCTACAGCATCCCACTTCAAGTCTGCTGGGTTGCGCTCTGCAGTTACACGGATAGCGTTACCGTTTACAACTAGAGCACCATCCTTAACCTCGATAGTACCCTCGAACTGACCGTGTACTGAATCGTAACGAAGCATGTAAGCCATGTACTCTACTGAGATAAGGTCGTTGATACCTACTACCTCAACATTTGCGTTTTTGCAAGCTGCACGGAACACCAAACGGCCGATACGTCCGAAACCGTTGATACCAATTTTAATCTTTGACATAGTTAAAATTTATTTGTTAAAAAACTTTAGTTAATATTTCAATGCCACAAAAATAGGTACTTTATATATAATGTCCAAATGTCTGAGGCATTTTTTTTAAAAATTACATCACATTGTTATATTTTTAACACGTTTTTGCCTTATTAATTGTGTTTATAGGTGCGTAATTTTATCGTTTTAGGGTTTTTTATCCCAAAAAAATTTATAATTTTGTGGCGTGATAGAGAGATCGTGCATCTTTGCGCAACGGGGAGTTGAGGGTGAAGATTGCGATATTTTTAATTTTTTTTCAAGAATTGCAACATGCACCACTACAAACACAAGGACGAGTTACACAATATTGCCGACATTCTTCTTGACGTCGCAACAAGTTTAATGGGTGCTGGAGCACACACATCGCGAGTCGTCGCCAACGCCACTCGAATGGCAGAGTCATTCGGATATGAGGTCTACTTCACAATCTTTCAGAAAAATATTACCGCCATGGTGGTGCACAAGGAGTCGCACGAGAGTGTTACAATGGTGCGCGCCGCAAAACATATGGCTCTCAATTTCAGGGTGATATCTGAGCTTAGCTCGCTGAGTTGGGACACGGTGGATCACAGACTCACGCTCGATGAGGTGCGCGAACATTACGACTACATTATGTCAATGCCACGCATGTCGCGTTGGGTGGTGCTCCTCTTGGTTGCGGCGGCAAATGCCTCGTTCTGTCGCCTCTTTGCAGGTGACGAGGTGGCGATGGCTCTGGTCTTTACAGGTACGCTGGTTGGCTTTTTCGTGAGGCAGGAGATGATGAATCGCCATATGCCCCACGCCATTATCTTCATCGTTGCCGCCTTCATCTCCTCATTTATCACAGGATTTGGGGCAAATATGGGTTGGGGCACAACCCCCGATATCGCCATGGCGACGAGTGTTCTGTTCCTCATCCCTGGTGTGCCGCTTATCAACTCCATCATGGATCTCTTGGAGGGGCATGTGTTGACGGGAATTTCGCGCATGGTCAACGCCACCATCCTCATTATCAGTATCTCCATAGGTGTCATCATTTCGCTGTTGTGCCTAGGTTTCGAAAAGTTGTAATACCTATATATTAATAACATACGCCCCGATATGATCTCAATGGAACTCCTAGGTAGCCTCGCCACAGATGCAGTTTTTTCGGCCATCGCCGCTATTGGTTTTGCTGTAATTTCGAACCCTCCCAAGAGGGCGGTACTCTTTGCCGCACTGCTCTCAGCGGTGGGTCATTCGTTTAGATATTACCTCCTCAACGCGGTGGAGTTGGATATCGCCTCGTCAACATTTTTTGCCGCTACGCTTATTGGTCTGTTGAGTCTGGTCTGCGCCAAGATTGTAAGGTGCCCAAGTGAGGTCTTTACCTTTCCGTCGCTGTTGCCGATGATCCCTGGAATGTTCGCATATAGAATGTTTTTGGCGTTGGCGAAGTTTATCCGCACCGACACCAAGGAGTTTCCGCAGATGTTGATTGAGGAGGCGTTCCAAAATGGACTCACGGCAGTCTTTGTTATGTTGGCGTTGGTTGTGGGGGTGGCGTTGCCCTTGATGTTGCTACACTCCCAGTCGTATATGATGTCGCGTAGTCGCAAGGGCGAGGCTCGCAGAGAGATAGTTAAGGGGTAATCGGTTAAAATTTGCCTGTTTGTAGTGTGTCGTTCACCACTAAAAATATGCAGTTTACCACTAATCTTTGATATTTTTTTGTTTATGTACAATTTTAATTTAATTTTGTAAGTTAAGCGTGCATGATTGCTACATGCGCAGCCATTTGCTAAGTTAACAAACTAAAAATTAAAATATGGACAAAAAGAAGATTATTGTGGCACTAACCGTTGTCGCAATTGTTGTGGTGTCGGTCTTTGTTATGGTGACATTGATTAAGACCAAGCCCGAGAGCAAGAAGATGCCTAACCGCGTCAGTATCATTGGAGTCAAGACCGACAAGGTCGCTTTGGGGGACTACACCATCGAGGTGAAATACCCTGGTCGCGTAACACCTCGCGAGTTGGTGACTCTGTCGTCGGAGGTTTCGGGACGCCTACTCTCAACGCGTCGACCACTTAAGGTGGGTCAAAACTTCCGCAAGGGTGATCTTTTGGTCGATATCTTCGACGATGATGTCAAGGCGGCACACACAGCGCAGGTGAGCGCGTTTTTGTCGACATTGGCAAATGCACTTCCCGACATTAAGTTGGATATGGCTGAGGAGTTCGAGAAGTGGAACTCATTCTTCACGTTGGTGGATGTTAACGGAAAGCTCCCAAAACTTCCCAAGCTAAATTCAGACAAAGAGAAGGTCTACCTCTCAGCTAAGGGGATTCTTACCTCATATTACAACCTCGTAAATAGCGAGATCAACCTTGGTCGCTACCAGATTGTTGCTCCATTCAACGGCGTCTACACCTCTGTAAGCAAGGAGGTTGGCGCGGTGACCACCGTCAATGGTGAGATTGCTCACATCGCCTCAACAGATGCCTTGGAGTTGGTTGTTGGAGTGCCGTTGGAGAGTGCTCAGCTACTTGAGTTGGGAACGTCAATTGATGTTGTGAGTGGCTCGGGCAAGATCTACAAGGGTCGCATTGATCGTATTGCACCGTATGTCGACAGCTCGACACAGCGCGTAAATCTATATATCACATTTGTTGATCCGTCGATGGATATCATTGGTGGTCAGCTGCTTAACGTCACGCTTCCATCTAAGGAGTTGCAGTCGGTTCAGGCGGTTTTGCGTGAGGCGGTTATCGACAACTCATTGGTATACGTTGTCAAGGATGATAAGTTGCAGTCGCACAATATTGAGGTTATCGCCTCAACAAACACCCATGTATATGTCAAGGGTTTGAGTGATGGCGAGGTGTTGGTTATGGAGTCTTTGGTGTCGCCATACAACGGCATGGAGGTTCGCACGCTCGACATGCAGGGCACTCAAATTGGCGGAGCTGTTCAGAGCGGTGTCGCTGGAGTTAAGGGCGCGGATGATGCAAAGGGTGGTAAGCCTGAGGGTGATAACGCAAAAGAGTAGGAGAGAGTAGCGTATGAAAAAGCTTATTTCACTCTTCGTAAAGTATCCGTTCTATGGTAAGGTCTTTATCTTTGGAATCATTGTTTCGGGTATTATTGCGTTAATGGGTCTAAATACCGCCTCATTCCCAGTGGTTGAGGCGCGAACTATCTCGGTGTCGGTATCCTATCAGGGAGCCACTCCAAAGGAGATGGAGGAGGGCGTTGTGTCGCTCTTGGAGAATGCCGTGAGAGGCGTTGTCGGAATCAAGGAGCATAGCTCCGTGTCGCAGGAGAATAGCGCGACACTCACCATCACCATCGACTACGGATATAACGTGGATGATGTTGTGGCGGATGTTAAGAACGCCATAGATGGAATTTCGAGCTTCCCCGCGGGAGCTGAGCAGCCTGTGGTCTCGAAGGGAAGAACCACAACAAATGCGATGTTCTTGGCTCTCACCTCGAAGAGCGGAAACCTTATTGATATGTACAACGAGGCGATACGCATCGAGGATGATTGGCGTGCGTCGGGTGTTGTCTCTCAGATCGCGCAGTCGGGAACACCGACGAAGTTGGAGATGTCGATTGAGGTCGACGAGGAGGCGTTGACGCGCTACGACATGACCCTCGCGGAGGTGAACAGTGCCGTTGCCAACTACAACCTCGATATCTATGGTGGAGTCATCAGTAGCCCCACGGAGCGAATAAATATCAATATTCGTAACAGAAGTATCGACCCCGAGGTGATTGAGGAGATTATCGTTAGATCAAATGCCGATGGTAGTCAGCTCAAGGTCAAAGATATAGCGAAGGTTATCTATCAGTTTGAGGATGCTCCCAAGACGAGCTACTACAACGGTGAGCGCAACGTATTCCTTCAGGTTTCGAACCTTAAGGAGGATGACCTGCGCGAGACCAGCGAGTATATCGAGGGTTATGTTGCGGAGTATAACGCCAAGAATAAGGATATGCACCTCAATGTTGTGCGTAGCTTTATCGAGGTGTTGTCGGGACAGCTTAGTATCCTCTACTCGAATGGTTTGATGGGAGTGTTGTTGGTGATCCTCACCCTGTCGTTGTTCCTCAACTTCAGAATTGCGCTGTGGGTGGCTTGGGGTATTCCAGCCTCGTTCTTGGGTATGTTTGTTGTCGCCTACTTGGCAGGCATCACCCTCAACATGATCTCACTCTTTGGTATGATCCTCATCATCGGAATCTTGGTGGATGACGGTATTGTGATAGGTGAAAATATCTACTCCTTCTACGAGAAGGGTTGCTCTCCGCGTGTTGCGGCGATCAAGGGAACGATGGATGTGTTGCCGTCGGTGTTGATCTCGGTGTCGACAACAATTGTGGCGTTTGTGCCGTTGTTGCTCATTGAGGGTAATCTGGAGATGATGTATGAGATGGCGGTTGTGGTCATCGCCTGTCTGGTCTTTTCGGTTATTGAGGGTATGTTCATCCTTCCAGCCCACTTGGCATCTAAGAGTGTCTTGAAGCCTAGCGGCGAGTCATGGTATGGCAAGTTGCGCGGATATTTCGAGGCGGCTATCACGTGGTGTTGCAACAAGGTCTACATGCCATTCTTGGTCTGGACGCTCAACAAGAAGTCTATCGTCTTGGCGACCGTGACGGCGATGTTGCTTATCACGGCAGGACTCTTTATCGGAGGACGTATCAAGTTCACATTCATGCCTCCGAGCAATGATGATAACTTCACCATCGACCTTGCGATGAAGCCTGGAACATCTACTGAGGTGGCGCGTGCAATCTTGGATGATATTGAGGAGCAGATCTATATCATTGATAAGAAGTTGGCTGAGGAGTATGGCGAGGAGCCATTTGTGGAGAGTTGTCTCAAACAGACGGGTAACGCCTTCTCGGGCAATGAGTCGGGAGAGCATGCAGGTCAGATCCGTGTATTCTTGCGCGGATTGGAGGATAGCGAGGTGAGTTCGGACATCATCAAGATGGCGATGTCGAAGGGTTTCAAACCGATACCTAGTGCCTACAAGTTTACTATTGGAGCAAGTTCGCGCTTTGGTGCTCCAGTATCGGTGAGTCTCTTTAGCCGCGACTCCAAGACGCTCTACGCTGCGAGTGAGGATTTGAAGGTGCAGCTCAATCAGTTGAGCGCGCTATATAATATTCAGGATAACAACCAGTTGGGATCGCGCGAGGTGCACCTTAGCCTCAAGCCGTTGGCATATTCGTTGGGGTTGACACCTCAGGGAATTATGGAGCAGGTGCGTTCGGCATTCTATGGATCGTTGGTTCAGCGTATTCAGGAGGGTCGTAGCGAGATCTGGTTCTACATCCGCTACCCCGAGAGCAACCGTCAGGATATTGGCGACTTGGAGGATCTAAAGATCAGAACAGCAACGGGTGGTGAGTATCCGCTTCACGAGGTGTGCGACTACACTATCGAGCGTGGTGTGACGAAGATCAACCACTTCAATGGTCAGAAGGAGATCTGTGTGGAGGCGTTCATGTTGAGCCCTAAGGACTCTGTACTTCCGATCTTGGAGGAGGTGTCGAACGATATCATGCCCGACATCTTGGAGAAGTATCCCGATGTGACCTATATGTATCAGGGTCAGGTGAAGGATAGTCAGGAGAATATGCAGAATATCTACGTCTCGTTTAGCGTTGCCTTTGCAATTATGATGTTGATTCTGATTATCTACTTCCGCTCGTTTATTCAGGGTGTGTTGATTATGTCGATGGTGCCGATATCGTTTATGGCGGCTATGTGGGGTCACCTCATTGAGGGTGCTCTGCTCTCGATGATGAGTATCTGGGGTATGATCGCTCTGTCGGGAACTATCATCAACAACTCGGTGGTCTTTATGGCGAGGTACAACTCGTTGTTGAGGGCTGGAATGACGGTCAAGGATGCCATTGCGGAGACGGGACGTTCGCGTTTTAGACCTATTCTGCTCACCTCAATCACCACCATCGCAGGTCTCTTCCCTCTTATCAAGGAGACAAGTAGCGACGCATCGTTTGTTAAGCCGATGGCGATATCTTTGGGTTACGGAATCTTGATTGGAACGATATTCATCTTGGCGATCTTCCCCGCATTGGTGAAGAGTGTCAACACGTTGTCGCTCCTTAAGGCTAAGTTCTTGGGCGACAAGACAGCGACAGCCGAGAGTGTCGAGAATGCAGTTATCGACGCACAGGTCAACGCAGATGTTGAGCGCGAGTTGGAGGAGAGTAAAATTGATATGATTTAATGAGTATGAAGAGTATTAAAAAGATATATATAGCTTTGTTTGTGGCGATGATCCCCTGCTTGGGGGTCAATGCCCAAGAGTCACTCTCGCTGAGCGATGCCATTCGTATAGGTCTGGAGAGTAACTTCGATATTAAGATTGCCAAGCAGAGCACGTCAATTGCCGAGCAGCAGAATAGCTGGGGCATGGCTGGAGGTTTGCCCTCAATCTCGCTAAATGGTAGCCTTGGCACCTACAAGGAGCTTATCGCACCTGGCGACACCACCCTGCCTGGGGAGATCTCGGCAGATCTCTCGTGGGTGTTGTTTGATGGTTTCAGCGTCCGCGCCTCAAAGGCTATCTTGCAGAGTGGCGAGGAGCTAGCCAAGGGTAGCGAGATGGTGGTTGTGGAGAGTACAATCCATTCGATCATCAACTCTTACTACTACGTCCTGTTGCAGCAGGAGATGCTGAGGATCACCGAGACGGTGATGGAGATATCGAAGGATCGCCTAGCTCAACAGCAGAACTCCAAGGAGTTGGGTGCGAGTGGCACGTATGAATATGTTCAGGCTCAGAGTGACTACCTCACAGATAAAAGCTCACACCTGAAGCAGGAGGTGACACTACGCGACGCTGTGCGTAGCCTCAATCTGTTGTTGTCGCTCCCTGAGACCACGGAGTGGAGACTCACCGAGCAGGTGGAGAGCCCCAAGTTCGACTACTCTCTATCGGCAATGACCGACAAGATGTTGTCAGACAACCGAACGCTAAAGAATCAGTATATCTCATTGCAGACGCGCGAGCAGGAGGTTAAGCAGAGCCGTTCATCACTCTATCCGACAATTGGATTTACGGCATCTATGGCTTACGGAAACTACTACATGGCGACCTCTAGCAGTCAGGATTACTTGAAGCCAAGTGTCGGTATCTCGCTCAGCTACAACCTCTTCAATGGAGGCAAGACGCGTCGCAACATCAACATCGCGGAGCTGTCGCAGGAGGCTGAGCAGTTGTCGACAGATCAGATGACGCTCAAACTTAAGAGCGAGTTGTCGACTCAGTTTGATGGCTACAATGTCTATCGCGAGATTGTCACCCTCGACAGTGAGCAGTTGGAGGTGTCGGAGTTGTTGATGAAGCTCAGCGAGGAGAGGTATCGTAACGGAACGATCAACTCATTCAACTTCCGCGAGGTGCAGTTGGCATATCTCCAGAGCGCGACATCTCGATTGAGTTCGATCTACAACCTTGTGGTTGCCAATAGCGAGTTGCTACGCCTCACGGGCGGTTTGGTCTCATACGCAAAGTAGAGTTTTCACGCGTAGAGCACAAAAAAACCTCCAAGATTAGGATATTTCCCGATCTTGGAGGTTTTTGTTTGTCTCTATTGTAAATTGGCGACGGCTACTTTTTGCGTGCGAGCATAATCACCACAACTCCGAGGATAGCCGAGGCTAGAGATCCCAAGATTATCGCGATCTTACCCTGATCTACGAAGTCGATATTCACAGACGAAAATGCCAATGTGTCGACAAAGATAGACATCGTAAAGCCGATACCTCCCAAACATGCCACACCAAAGAGCATAAACCATGTGGCGTTGGATGGCATGGTTGCAAGTTTGAACTTAACTGCTAGCCAGCTCATTAGGAAGATTCCCACAGGCTTTCCAACCATAAGTCCCAAGATGATACCTAGACCTATCGAGCCACCGCCATTGAAGATATCTCCGATGATGTTAAAGTGCTCGCTGTCAATCTTTACACCTCCATTCACAAGTGCAAAGACAGGCATTACAATATATGTTATGTAGGGTGCTAACCCCTCCTCTAGGCGTGCTGTCATGGGGATAGAGCCCTTCGAGAGTTGCGACATCTCCTGCAACAGCTCGTGGTACTGCTCCTCGGCATGTGCACCCTGCTCATTGCAGTGCTCTATTTTGCGGATTCTACCCTGCAACAGCGCGGTGTGACGCAAGAAATAACTCTTGCTGTATCGTGGCTCTGTGGGAATGAGCAACGCCATGGCAACGCCCGACATGGTGGCGTGAACTCCCGAGTAGTAGAAGAGGCTCCAAATAACAATGGCTGGGACGATGTAGTAGACCATGCGCCTCTCGCCTAGACGGTTCATCGTGTAGACTCCGACCATGATAATCAGCGCAATAAGCAGAAGGAGGAAGTTGATCTCGCCACCATAGAATAGCGCAATGACGATGATAGCTCCCAAGTCGTCGGCTATCGCTAGCGCAGTGAGGAAGATCTTGAGCGCAGGGGGGACTCTGTCGCCCATCATCGAGAGCACCGCAATGGCAAAGGCGATATCGGTCGCCATCGGGATTCCCCAACCCATCTCCACGGGAGAGCCGTTATTAATTGAGGAGTAGATAATTGCAGGGACGATCATACCGCCTACTGCCGCGAGAATTGGAAGTGTCGCCTTCTTCATTGAGCTTAGCTCTCCAGCCATCACCTCGCGCTTGATCTCAAGACCCACACCAAAGAAGAAGATCACCATCAGAGCGTCGTTGACGAACTTCTCGAACGTCATATCCTCGGGATAGAGGATGTTGAATGAGTTGTCGTGGGCGTGAAAAACCATCGAGAGGTCGGTGGTGAGTAGCTCATGGTAGAGATGTGCGCTCCACTCCATGTTTGCGAATATCATCGCAAGGATGACGCATGTCAACAGGACTACACCTCCAGCCCAAGGTTGACGAAGAAATTTACGTGTACTCTCCGATGCGAGATGCCCGTGGCGCACCCATGAATACTTGGATATATGCAGAAACATATTTGTATATTTAGACCGCAGTGAACCTACGACGTTCTTGTATAGGCTCGCTACCGAGGGTCAAAAGTATGCAAAAATTGGCAATGAAACAACGATTATCGCTAATTTTTAAATTTTTTTTAAAAGAAATGGTTCGACTTTGCAAAAAAAATATTACTTTCGCGAAGAATCAATAATTTATATAATATATAACGATATGGGATTATTTTCGAACCTATTTGGATGGGGCAAGAAAAAGGAGGAGCAGCAGGCTGATGTTCAGAGCCAAGTTGAGGAGTTTGTGTCGCTAATTGGCATCTACAACCAAGCATTTGTGATGACACACGTGGGTATCACAAACATCAAGATGTTCCCCGATTTGATGATGTACAAGCAAGTTATGCACATCCCGACTGTTGGTGGCAAAGTCGGTGTTGGCGAGAAGGCATATATCAAGAAGTGGATGATGGCGGAGTATGGCATGGATGAGACTTTCTTCAAGGAGATCGACTCGTCAATACGTCGTAACTGCAAGGGTATGAAGGATGTACAGAGTTATTTCTTGCAGTTCGGGGCATTCACCAATGACTTCTTGACGCACCTCTACTCTGAGCACCAGATGAAGATTTCGGCATCAATATTTATCAAGAAGATGTTGCGTTCTACTGTCGAGTCGGCAGTTGATAAGATGATGTCTAACACGGTGTGGAAGAAGTTCGAGACCAACACAGCTGTGGCTCGCATTCAGAACTCTGTGAAGTCGTTCGGATTCAGCAAGAAGTGGATGTCGGAGTTCGCTTATCAGGTGCTTATTCTCTCAAAGAAGAAGTAGTGTGATTGGTACGGTCTCTACAAAAGAGTGTAAAGGTCTAGGATTTAGCGTGATCGAGCGTTTAAACAAGATCTTTCCGCAGCCTTTGCGACCATACCTACGTAGCAAGAAGGCTCAATATTTTAATAAATATATCGAGTCCAATTTTCAAGAGACCCTCAAACCATATATCATAGCTGGAGAGTGTCGCGAGGCGGTCTCGGAGTTCAAGGTTTGGGTATTTTGGGCTCAGGGTTTCGACTCTGCACCCGATCTTGTGCAGATGTGCAGTCATCGACTTATGGAGGTTTGTGGCGATCAGGTGGTGCATTTGACCATGGATAACATCGCCGATTATGTGTCGTTTCCGCCACATATCATCGAGAAAGTCCGCGACAAACGCATAACATTAACCCACTTCTCCGATCTGTTGAGGTTGGCTTTGCTGTCTCAATATGGAGGACTTTGGATTGATTCAACATGCTGGGTATCGGATGATTGTCTTAGCACACTTAGATCGGGAGACCTCTGTACATTGCACTCAGCCCCTAGGATTCTACCTAGGTATATTGCAAATGGTCGATGGACAATTTGGGCTATCGGATCTCGCTATGCGCAGACCACGCTATTCTCTGCCACGCGAGATATAATATATAAGTATTGGGAGTTCAACGACTCTATGGTCGACTACTTTTTGATCGACTACACGCTCAACTATGTATATGAGAAATTTGACTGCGCGAGGGTGATGGTCGACAATGTTCGCGTTGATGCGTCTCAGCGCAACGAATTGAGAAAGAGGCTCAATGCCCCCTACTCGGAGTCGCAATATCGCGATATTCTGGCATCAACGCCCATCTCGAAACTATCCTACAAGATGCCTCTATCTGAGCGCACGGAGTCGGGAGAGCAGACGCTATTCGGCAAACTCAAAGAGCTATACAGATAAAAAAAACCTCAATTGAAAGATCTTTCAATTGAGGTTTTTTTTCATGGGAAAGCCCTACTCAGCCACCCTACAATGGAGAGACTGCACCCATCAAGTTTGATGAGATTGGATTTCCAAAGAGGTCGACATCGAGCACAAAACCCTCATATGTAGCGAGCGAGCTTTGAGCTGAGCAGATGCCGTAGCTTGTGTTATCGCAAGGCAACTTCTCGACCGTAGTACCAAGGGTCGTGATGCTGCTGTTTGTCGGGATGAAATCCTCGGCAGTGAGACCTGCGGCATTGACAAATCCGGGGTCGCCACCTAGCGGTGACTCATCCCAGTAGCGCGCCTCACTAAGGATATCACTCTTTCCAGTCTCTACATTATAGTTATATAGCCCCTGCGACGCATTGTCGGGGAGGATATTCTCCGCCAACGGATATGCCGAGTTGTAGTATTTGTAGAGGTTGTTCTTCATGACGATATGTAGCGCATCAATCTCACTCTGAGTCATATCGCGCACACGCGCATAGACGTTATTAAATAGCCCCATATCTGTACGGAAGTCCACAGCATTGTTTGTATATGTCGCTGTATCAGGATCATACGAGTGCTCCGACCATGTCGATGTCTCTAACTTCTCCTTGCCCAACCAGAAGATGTTGTTTTGCATCACGATGCCTGTTGACGATGTTGCGAACTCAAACGAGAATGGGTTTTGGTAGCCATCGGTGCGGCTCTCGTGGACGATGATGGTGTTGTTGTAGACGTAGATGTTATCGGGACCTTCGAAGTCGGTTGTCGTGTGACCATTGATAGTCACGATGCTACCATCACCACCCACAGTGCTACCCCAATATGCCGCTTGAAGTTGGTCGATATAGTTACTGTCGCTATCCTTGTTGAAGTTACGCCATCCATCATTGATGCTGACATTGTAGCGGTAGCAGCAGTTGGAGTTCTTACCCAACACCTCGACAAAACCTCCGCAGTTGTCCTTGCTCACGCAACGCTGGATCACGATGTTGGTGTTACCGATGTCGATATGTGCACCACAGCAGTCGGCAATACCCTCCGCACGCTCGTAGTAGTTGTAGTCGAAGAGGAATCCATCGCTGTATACCATCCAGACGCCACTTCCGCGACCCCACTTGCGCGAGTCACTTCGGCTACCCGAACATACGGTGCGCGATTTGGTCATCTTACCATTGACAGCGTAAGAGAACTGTGTTCCAGGACCTCCACAGTTGTAGAGGTTACACTTCGAGATATCTACATTGGCGATGGTTGCGGTGCTGCGACCATTCATCTTGATACCTGTGTGGCTCACGTCGTTGATGTTACACTCCTCGATCTTGAGACCATCAATACCCTTGCTGCTAACGGCATAGAATCGAATACCCCAGCCGTAGTTATCCTCTCCATCGGTCGACCACTCGCGACATGGACGCCCCGTGGGGATGTTGGGATCACCCTCGGGGTAGTAGTAAATATCACGAATATCGACATTGTAGATGTGAATATTCTCAACAAGCTGTTTGTTGGATTGGATGTAGATACCCCAACGCGCAACAATCGAACGATCATCCGTATCGTACATATACGTACCCTGAGGACCTCCATCAGCTGAGATCTTAAGGTCACTGATGGTGATGTTCGAGCTATTCGAGATGTAGATTGCCGCAGGGTATCCATAGGCATCAATACGTGCCTTGCTATCGCCATAGCTACCGATGTGGATGCTACGAGGGTCGCTGTTTAGCTCATCGAGGGTGATCATGCCCTTGAAGATGCAACCGCCCTTAAGCAACACTTGGTCGCCTCCGCAGACGCTCATGGTTGCAAGTTTGGCAAATGTTTTGATTGGTGTCGCCTCCGAGAGTCCGTTGTTGGCGTCGCTACCGTTGTCGCCATCGACATAGATGCTGCGAGGGTAGAGGCTCATGTCGGGGACATACTTGATGATGTCGTTCTCGTCGGGGAAACTCTCCGCGAATGTAGCACCAGCGTAGTCGTCGTTCTGCTCCGTACCAGAGTCTCCAGTTGTTGGATCTTCGGATGTCGGATCCTCGGAGCACGCGAGTGCAAAGATGGCAAGTGATGCCAAGAGTAAAGTCTTGATGTACTTCATTAGGTTGATGGTTTAGTTTGTAAATAAAAGGTTATATCATGCAAGTTACAAACTTTGCATAATACAACCAAATTTTTTTACAATTTTTCACCAACGCACAGCATATTTTTAAAAATATGCTATTAGCGAAGGTCTCTTACCTCAACACGCGCTCGATATATGACTTGTAGTCCTTCACCTCGGGCTTATAGTCATCCTTCTCAAAGAGAGGTGACGAGATGAGGTAGTCCGCAGTTGCGCGGTTGATCGCCGTGGGAACATTATACAGCGTTGCCAAGCGAAGAAGAGCCTTAACATCCACATCGTGTGGCTGTGCTGACATTGGATCCCAGAAGAAGATAAGTGCCGAAATCTCATTATCAGCAATCATTGCTCCCAACTGCTGGTCGCCTCCGAGAGGTCCCGACTTAAGGAGTGTAATATCTAGTGGGAGGAGTGGCTTAGAGTGCTCACCAGTCTGGTGCTTAAGCTCTATTTGGTGGTTGATAAGGGTCTTTTCAACCATCTTACCTGTTGTTCCTGTGCAGATTAGTGCATGTTTAGAGAGTATTGCAGTATTCCAATCAACCCACTCTGCAAGGTCACTCTTCATGTTGTCGTGAGCTACGAGAGCCACTTTCTTTACTTTTGTGTTTTCCATCTTTTCATCCATTTGTGAGAGCTGCGTATCAGTTCTCCGATTATTTAATCTTTTATTGTACGGTGCAAAGATAGCGACAAACTCGCGAAATGTCAACTTTTGTAGTGGGTTTTTAACACAATTTTAAACATCGCGATAAAAAAAACGATTTAATTTGGAAAAGAGGTTTAAAGTTGTTAAATTTGAACAATTAATGCCTTTGCATTTTTTGTAGCAACCACACAACCTTTAACATACAATAATAAATTATTATGTACAGCTTAGGAATAGATATCGGATCTTCATCGGTCAAAGTCTCGCTTATGGATATCCAGAGCGGAGAGTGCTTAGCATCAGCGACTAACCCATCTGTTGAGATGCCTATTGATGCCGTTCAGAGCGGCTGGGCAGAGCAAGATCCCCAGATGTGGTGGAGGTATGTCGGCGCAGGCATTCGCAGCGTGGGCGATAAGTTTTCGCTTGCAGAGGTGGCGGCTATCGGTATCACATACCAGATGCACGGTCTTGTGGTGGTCGACAAGGAGGGTACACCCCTTCGCAAATCAATTATATGGTGCGACTCACGCGCTGTGGGTATCGGAGCTGAGGCATTCGAGAGCCTTGGAGCTGAGAGGTGTTTGGGTAATCTGCTCAACTCGCCAGGTAACTTCACGGCATCTAAGTTGGCGTGGGTGAAGCGCAACGAACCTGAGCTTTTTGAGCGTATCGACAAGATGATGTTGCCTGGAGATTATATCGCCTACTGTCTGTCGGGTGTGATCTCGACAACGACAACGGGACTCTCGGAGGGTATCTTGTGGGACTTCAAGGAGGATAAGCGCGCCGATTTCGTGGCGGATTACTACGGTATTCCATCGGATATGTTCGCTCAGGCGGATGTCGCTATTGGCATTCAGTCGCGCACAAATGCCGCTACGGAGGCTGAGTTTGGCATCAAGGAGGGTACACCTATATCTTATCGCGCGGGAGACCAGCCCAACAACGCATTCTCGTTGAATGTCATGGAGGCTGGCGAGATTGCCGCTACGGGAGGTACGAGTGGCGTGGTCTATGGCGTCATCAATGAGGCTAAGGCTGACCCTAAGAGTCGCGTGAATCCATTCTTGCATGTCAACCATACATCTCAAAATCCAAGCTACGGAGTGTTGTTGTGCATCAACGGCACGGGAATCGCCAATGCGTGGGTGCGTCGCAACTTCGCCTCGGCACTCAGCTACGACGAGATCAACGACTTGGCTCAAAGCGCGCCTGTGGGTAGCGGAGGGGTTACAGTTATGCCATTCGGAAATGGAGCGGAGCGCATCCTAGAGAATAGATATACCAAGAGCGCGGTGTCGGGATTGGATCTCAACATCCACTCTATTGCGCATGTTCTGAGAGCTACGCAGGAGGGTATCGCCTTCTCGTTTAGATATGGAATCGACATCATGCGCGAGATGGGTCTCAAGCCCAACATCATCCGCGCAGGTAAGGCTAATCTGTTCCTCAGTCCGTTGTTTAGACAGACGTTGTCGACACTTTGCGATGCTCGCATTGAGTTGTACAACACGGATGGATCGTTGGGAGCAGCGAGGGGTGCAGCGTTGGGAGCAGGATTGTACGCGAGTCGTGAGGAGGCGTTTGCATCGTTGAAGATGTTGGAGACGGTGACGCCAATAAGTGCCGACAAGGAGGCTTTGGAGTCGGCATACGAGGCTTGGAAAAAGGAGTTGGAGATGAAGTTAGCAAATCAATAGAGACAACCACAATTTAAATATATTAATCAAAAAAAATAAACTTTAAGCATTTATGGCACAGAAAGAATTTTTCCCAGAGATTGGTAAGATCCAGTTTGAGGGCGTAGAGTCAAAGAACCCACTAGCATTCCGTTACTACAACCCCGAGCAGGTGGTTTATGGTCGCAAGATGAAGGATTGGTTTAAGTTCTCAATGGCGTGGTGGCACACACTATGCGCTGAGGGTGGCGATCAGTTTGGACCTGGAACAATCAAGCAGGAGTGGAAAACTGGCGAGACAGCTCTTGAGGCTGCTAAGGCTAAGATGGATGCAGGTTTCGAGTTTATGGTTAAGATGGGTATCGAGTACTACTGTTTCCACGACATCGACCTTATCGACGAGGGGTCTTCAGCTGAGGAGTATGAGGCAAACTTGAAGGAGATTGTTGCATACGCTAAGCAGAAGCAGGCGGAGACAGGCATCAAGTTGTTGTGGGGTACAGCGAATGTATTCTCTCACGCACGTTATATGAATGGTGCATCTACAAACCCTAACTTCGATGCTGCTGCGCGCGCAATGTTGCAGATCAAGAACGCTATCGACGCAACTATCGAGTTGGGTGGCGAGAACTATGTGTTCTGGGGTGGTCGCGAGGGTTACATGAGCCTTCTCAACACAGATATGAAGCGAGAGAAGTCGCACATGGCTACAATGTTGGGCATGGCACGCGACTACGCACGTTCGAAGGGTTTCAAGGGTAACTTCCTTATTGAGCCTAAGCCAATGGAGCCAATGAAGCACCAGTATGATGCAGATACAGAGACTGTTATCGGCTTCTTGAAGGCTAACGGTTTGGACAAGGATTTCAAGGTGAACATCGAGGTTAACCACGCTACGCTTGCAGGTCACACATTTGAGCATGAGTTGCAGTGTGCAGTTGACGCAGGTATGTTGGGATCTATTGATGCTAACCGCGGAGACTACCAGAATGGTTGGGATACAGACCAGTTCCCTGTTGACATCTACGATATTACACAGGCGATGATGGTTATTCTTCGTGGTGGTGGTATCCAGGGTGGAGGTACTAACTTCGACGCTAAGATCCGCCGTAACTCGACAGACTCTGAGGATCTATTCATTGCACACATCTCGGGAATGGATATCTTCGCTCGCGGTTTGTTGTGCGCGGCAGATTTGTTGGAGAACTCTCCATATGAGAAGATGTTGACGGAGCGTTACGCATCGTATGACTCAGGTAAGGGAGCTGAGTTCGAGGCAGGCAAGATGACTTTGGAGCAGGTTGCAGAGTATGCACGTGCGGCAGGTGAGCCAGCGCAGATCAGCGGTAAGCAGGAGCTTTACGAGGCGACTGTAAATATGTATATCTAATAGTTGGTTGAGTCCTCTTTGCTTTGTGCAAAGAGGACTTACCTTTATATTAACCTTGTCACCTACGTACAACCACTGCGCGGTGACTAGGATAGATGACCAGATAAAACTTTAGAAAATTATGAATCAAAATAATAGTGGGGGTAGCACTATCTACCTAGTAGGAATTACGCTTGTTGCGGTGTTGGGAGGATTGCTGTTTGGATATGACACGGCGGTTATCTCAGGAGCGGAGCAGGCTCTCCAGATCTTCTTCCAGCAGGCTACGGACTTCGTATATACGGATGTTCACCACGGCATGACAGCCTCTAGTGCACTTATAGGTTGCGTCATTGGAGGTGCTATTTCGGGAGTGTTGGCAAATAGATTTGGACGTCGCGACTCGTTGATTATCGCGGCTGTGCTGTTCTTCTTGTCAGCTATGGGTTCGTTTAACCCCGAGTTTTTGTTCTTTGAGCATGGAAAACCAACGTTTGATCTCTTGATCATGTTCAACATATATCGCGTCATCGGAGGTATCGGTGTGGGTGTTGCCTCGGCAATCTGCCCCATGTATATCGCGGAGTTGGCTCCAGCGAAGATCCGCGGAACCTTGGTGTCGTGTAACCAGTTTGCCATCATCTTTGGTATGTTGGTGGTCTACTTCGTCAACTACATGATTAAGGAGAACTTACCAGCTCAGGAGGCTATGGTTTCGATTGGTTGGAGACGCATGTTCCTCAGCGAGGCGTGCCCAGCGGCGGTATTTGGATTGCTGTTGTTGGGAGTGCCTAAGACCCCTCGATTCTTGTCTATGATTGGTCAGGACGAGAAGGCGTTGGCGGTACTCACTAAGATCAATGGCGAGAGAGAGGCGTTGTCGATCTTGGAGGATATCAAGGCTACAACGCGCCAGAAGAATGAGCCACTGTTGACCTATGGCGTTGCGGTTGTTGCGATAGGTATCTTGTTGTCGTTCTTCCAGCAGGCGATAGGTATCAACGTTGTGTTGTACTTCGCGCCACGTATCTTCGAGAGCATGGGAGCTTCGGGCGACTCGGCTATGGTTCAGACTGTTGTGATGGGTATCATCAACATTGTCTTTACGGTTGTTGCCATCTTGACGGTCGACAAGTGGGGTCGTAAGCCGCTGCTTATTGTCGGTTCGGCAGGTATGATGATCGGCATGGCGGCGTTGGGTATCTTCGCGCATATGGATATGATCGGCATTGGAGCGTTGGTCTTCATCATCATCTACACAGCGTCGTTTATGATGTCGTGGGGACCAATCTGCTGGGTGTTGATCTCGGAGATCTTCCCAAATACGATTCGCAGCAAGGCGGTGGCTATCGCTGTGGCGGCGCAGTGGATTGCAAATTACTTGGTATCTTCTACCTTTATTCCGCTTAAGGAGTGGAGTTTGGGTAACACATACTTTATCTATGGCGGCTTTTGCCTATTGTCGATTATCTTCGTTTTGAAGTGGGTTCCCGAGACCAAGGGAAAGAGCTTGGAGGATATGACGCGCATGTGGCAAGACCGCAAGTAGAGCTGAATCATAATTAAAAAACTATATGGAACTTATTGATTACACATTAGGGCGCATGATTGGAAAGTGGGCTGAGGAGACTCCCGACAAGGAGTTTTTGGTATCGCCCTATTTGGGGGTTCGTTACACCTACTCTCAGTTCAGCGCGCGAGTTGATGCCTTGGCACTGTCGCTTCAGCAGATGGGCGTAGGTCGCGACAAAAAGGTCGGAATTTGGGCTAACAACCACCCCGACTGGATCACAACATTCTTCGCCACAGCACGTTTGGGTGCGGTTTTGGTCACAATCAACACCAACTACAAGGCTACGGAGTTGGAGTATATCCTCAAAAATGCGGATATCCACACCCTCTGTATGATTGGTCAATATCGCGACACCAACTACGTGGAGGTGGTGCAGAGCGTAGTTCCAGAGATCTTGACTCTCGACATCGAGAAGGGCGAGCAGGCGAACAACGTTAACCTCCCAGAGTTCCGCAACGCGGTATATATTGGCGAGGGACGCCCAGCAGGAATGCACAACATCGAGGATCTCGTAGACAAAGGGGCATCCCTTCCTCGTGAGGCGTTCGATGCACTGAGAGCATCTATCAGCTGCCACGACATTGTGAATATGCAGTACACCTCGGGAACAACAGGTTTCCCAAAGGGCGTGTTGCTGTCGCACTACAACATCCTCAACAACGGTAAGGCTACGGGTGAGTTTATGAGGTATACATCTGAGGATAAGCTTCTTGTGTGTGTTCCGATGTTCCACTGTTTTGGTTGTGTCTTGGCGTTGTGTGCCGTAATTACGCATGGCGCGACGATGGTGTTGTTGGAGGATTTCGACCCTCTCAAGGTGTTGGAGTCTGTAAGCAACGAGAGGTGTACAATCCTCTACGGAGTGCCAACGATGTTTATTGCGGAGTTGCACCACCCTGAGTTTAAGTCGTTCGATATGAGCTCGTTGCGCACAGGTATCATGGCTGGAGCGGTCTGCCCTATCGAGACGATGAATGCCTTGATGACCGACATGAACTGTCGTGTAATCAGCATCTACGGACTCACGGAGAGCTCTCCAGGAATGACGGGATCGGACTTTGACGACTCTACGGAGGTTCGTTCGACAACCGTAGGACGCGAGTTCCCTGGCATCGAGGTTAAGATCCTCAACCCTCAGACCCATGAGGAGATGCCTGTGGGCGAGCAGGGCGAGGTCTGCTGTCGTGGCTGGAATGTCATGAAGGGTTACTACAACAACCCTGAGGCTACGGCTGAGGTTATTGACAAGGATGGATTCCTCCACTCGGGCGACCTCGGGCTAGTCGATAAGAATGGATATTTCCACATCACAGGACGTATCAAGGAGATGATTATCCGCGGAGGTGAGAACATCTACCCTCGCGAGATTGAGAACTACCTCTATAACATCCCACAGATTAAGGGTGTTGAGGTTGTAGGAATTCCATCGCCTAAGTATGGTGAGCAGGCGAGTGCCTTTGTGTTGTTAAAGGATGGCGAGACCCTCTCGGAGGATGATATTCGCAACTTCTGCAAGGGTCAGATTGCGCGATATAAGATCCCGAAATATATCTTCTTCGTCAATGAGTTCCCGATGACCGCAAGTGGCAAGATCCAGAAGTATAAACTTAAAGATCTGGGTGTTAAGCTTCTTGAGGAGCGAGGCGAGGAGATCATCTAACGAGGAGATCATATAATTAAAAACCTCCATAATTCGGATTCACCCGAATTATGGAGGTTTTTTCTGTCTCTCTCGTTTAATGGGGAGACTACTTAATTATAGCGTCCCAATTTTGGATTTTTGCGTTTGGAACGACCGCACCAACGATGTTGCCCTCAATTGGGTTTCCGAAGAAATCCTTGGAGAGGTTAAGACCTCCAAATGGAATGCCCATCTTGGTCTTGTCGCTCTTAAGTTTCTCAATCTTAACGCCTTGCTGAATAAGTTTGGCGTTGCTAGGGACGAAGTCGGCAGGATTTGAACCCTTGGCATTCGCGAAGTCGGGAGATCCTCCGAGTGCATTTTCATCCCAATAGCCATCGGGTAGAGCACCCTTCACCTTTGAGAACTTATCCGTGCCTGCTGAGTTGTAGAGGCGGTAGATGTTGTTGGTCATCACAAGCTCCATCTTCTCTAGCTCCTTCTTGTTCATTGGGCGGACGATAGCAGGGAATCCCAGCTTCTTATCCTCCTTGGTATTAGGCTTTTGAGCGTCGGAGATCTTGAAATCAAACGCTGCGTCATATGCTCCGCCATCCTTCCAGCGGTGCATTGACCAACCTGCATTCGTAGGCTCTTCGAACCAGAAGATGTTGTTCGCAACCACGAGACCCTCGTTGGATGTCGCGAGGTTAAAGACGTTGGGGTTTGCGTATGGCGCGTTACCCTCTTTGGTGGAGATGATCGTGTTGTTATATATGTATGTCTGGTATGGACCTACGTACTTTTTGATGTTGTTGTGACCATTCACCGTGACCAAACATCCAGGTGTTCCCACCTTGCCCCAGAACTTCTGTTGTGGATCTTTGAGGTTGCGCCAGCCATCGTTGACGCTGATGTTATAGCGATATGAGCAGTTGTAGTTGTGACCCAACACCTCGATGAAACCGCCACAGTTGTAGCGACTTAGGCAGTACTGAATCACCACATTGCTACAGTTGAAGTCGATATGCGCGCCACAGCAGTCGGCAATACCCTGAGCACCCTCAAAGATGTTGTGCTCGAGAAGGAAGTAGTTAGCTCCCCATGTCCACATGCCACTTCCGCGACCCCACTTGCGGTTGTCGTGACGGTCTCCCGACTCGGTGATACGGCAATATTTCATATGGCTCTGGTTGCAACGGCTGAACTGCATACCTGGACCTCCAGCGCGATATACCACGCAGTTCTCGATGCGAATATCCACAGGGTTGCCCTGCTCCTCGCCATGAATACCTCCCGTGCCCTTGAAACGAATACCCATCTGGCTGACATTCTCCACGTTGATATACTTCACCCAGACGTTGCGGATACCTTGACCGCCCTTGAGCACCTCGCCAAAGACTCCCCAGCCCCAGCCTGCGCCATCGTTCATGTCCCATTGGCGACATGCGCGCGACACCTCCACAGGGTTCATCAAATATACCTCTTTGATGTCTAGGTTGTAGGTCACGATATTCTCAACAAAAGAGTTCTCGAATGTCTTATCCGACTGAATACGAACGCCATAGCGTTGCTTGGGGTACTTCTCGTCATCGCGGATCATGAAGTCATCATCCGCAGGACCTCCGTCACCCGTAAGTTTCAAATCTGACACCTCGACATTGCTTGTGTTCTGAATCCAGACGCACGCAGGGTAGCCCTTGCAGTCGATTGTCGCCTTGCGACCACCGTAGCTTGAGATGTGGATTGTCGTCTTGGGGGCGCGCCCCTTGTTGAGATTTATTAGCTCGATCGTTCCCATGTGGGTCTGTCCGCCTTTGAGCAGAATCTGATCTCCATAGTCGATACCCATCTCAGCCAACTTGGCGAGGGTCTTGATTGGTGTCGCCTCCGATGTTCCCTTGTTGGTGTCGTTACCCGACTCGGCATCTACATAGATGGTGCGGTTGAATTTCGACTTCGAGGTGTAGAGGATCTTGTCGTTGTAGGTGGGTTTCTCAAAGACGAAATTATTCGGAGCTTTGGGAATCTCATAGCTGATGGGCACCTTGTCCGCCCCCTTCATTGCGCTGTCAAGTTGCACCTGAGCCGACAGAGTCAATGTCGACAGAGCCATCGCCACAGCAACGGCACTTGTAAGTAATCTCTTCATAGGTTTATTGTTTTATTTGGTTAGGTTGTTAAAAAAGCCCGCTGTCTCAATGTCCCAAATCTGAGACAGTGAGACAGTGGGAACTTATGTTTCTTATGGAATTTAGAGCCTAAAACTCGCCCTTCTTCATGCGCTCGATGATAGCCTCGCGCTGCTGCTTGTTGATGCTACGCTCCAAGAACTCCTCAGGCGTACACTCTGTGCCGACGTTCTTCTTCATCCACACGTTTTCGTAGCCGATGCGAAGGTCGCAATCGTAGCGCAACATGTAGCTACGGCGGTGAGGACCCCAAACGTTTACGTGAGCGATACCCCAAGTGATACCCTTAGCGTACTCAACATCTGTAAACGCGTCTGGATCGTATGTTCCCGATGCGATAGGCATGCGGTCGCAGTAACTTGCAACGTAGAAATCCTTACCATTTGGAGAGTACTGAATCGTGTTAGCCTCGTGACCATCCTTAGCGAGCATCGCAGCGATACCCTCCTTGAAACGGAACATCTGAGTCTCGTGACCCGAGCTCATCACTGGGTTCTTCTCATACTTCTTGAATGGACCTAGTGGGTTGTCGGCAATCGCCAAACCTGTCGAGCGCAGGGTCTCGCCATTGGCCGCCTTGTAGTCCGACTTATAATATAGGTATATCTTGCCCTTGTAGACAATTGGGTGTGGGTCGTGGATAGACGACTGATCCCAATCGCCCTTAGCACCGTTAGGAATCACAACCTGATTTGTCGCCTTCCAAGGTCCGTCGGGAGAGTCCGCAACCGATACAGCTACTGGACAGTCGTCACCACCTTGCGTTCCACTAGCGTAGTCAAATGCCTGATAGTAAAGGTAGTACTTGCCCTTCCATACCAAGATCTCAGGTGTAGATACCGATCTGTGACCTGGGTTTGGCTTTGGTGGACGTCCTGCCGCAACGCCCTGCTCAGTCCAGTGGAAACCATCCTCGCTGGTTGCGTAGCCGATGTCGCAAAGATCCCAATCTGTCGAAGGGATTGTCTCCGTAGATTTGTCACCACCCATGTATGTTGTAGGGGTGTTACGAAGCGTGTACCAAATATAATACTTGCCATTTGCGCGAACAATACGTGATGGATCACGACGTGTCACCGTACCATCGTGGTCGTGGTAGTCGAGACCCGTGAGCTTCGAGTAGCGGAACTGAGTATACAACTCATTCTGCTGTGGTGTCGCTGCGCCATACTGATCGTAGACGCGCTGCATCGCTGTACTTAGCTCGTAGTCGGGTTTCTCATCCGACATAACATATGGAAATGGTTTCGCTGCGAAAGCCTCTGCTGAAAGTAGTGTTGCACAGGCAAATACGCCATATGCAACAGCCTTGATGATGTTCTTCATTCTTTAAATATAGGTGTTAATTAGTTGATTTTCAAAACAAAAGCGTGGTCGCAAGGCTTCACCTTAGGGAATGTAACCTCAAGACCCTCAGCAGTCTGAGCGAACTTGATCTCCTCCGAAGAGCCGATCATGCTAACCTTGGTGATAGGCGTTGTGAGGTTCTCGTTGCCCTTTGCGAGGCTGCGGATTGTAAGCTTGCCGCTCTCAGGCCATGCAAGAGTTGTCGCGTAGAGCTGCTCGCCCTTGATTGTGAATCGGATATCCTCCGCCACAGCGTCAGCATTTTTACGCTCGCTAAGGTGACCCTCGGTGATCTTCTGAGGACCCTCGCCATAGATTGTCCATGGACGTGTGTCGTAGATAGCCTCGCCATTGAGCTTAAGCCAAGCACCCATCTCTCGTAAACGCACCTGCACCTCATCAGGCATAACTCCCTGAGCAGTAGGGGTTACATTGAGAAGAACCGCTCCGTTCTTACTAACCACGTCAACAAGGAAGTCGATGAGGCGATTTGTTGACTTATACTCAGGATCAGAGATGTTACACCAAGCCTTCCAGTCGATAGAATCATCTGTCAACCAGCTATATGGCATCTTGTCTTTCATGCGCGAACGCTCCAGGTCAAGAATTGCTGTACCCTCCTTCATGTCGTTGAATTTGTATGTACAAACCACCTCTTTGCCGCGCTTTTCGCCTACGTTGTAGTAGTCCGCAAGGAACTGCATACGATACTTCTCGTCAACGATATTCATCTTGTTGTCGAACCAGATGATGTCGGGATCGTAGTTGTTCATAAGCTCCTCCAAGCGACCTAGCCACTCCTTGTCGAACTCCTCGCCAGCCATCACGCTAGCGTTGTAGTCGCGCTCGCCCATCTTGAACGAACCCTCTGGAGCATATACACCATAAAGCCCCTTGTACTGTGGATCTCCAGCATCGACCGTCTTGTCATATGTTGGGTACCAAGCGTACAACCAGTGGCGGTGGTATGAGACGAAGTACTTCATTCCCTGCTTCTTAACGGCATCCTGCATCTCCTTGACGATATCGCGCTTAGGACCCATCTTCGCTGCGTTGTACTCCGAATATTTGGTGTCCCACATCGCGAAACCATCCGCATGCTCAGCACATGGACCTGCGAACTGTGCTCCAGCCTCCTTGAAGAGAGCTGCCCACTCGTCAGCGTTGAAGTGCTCACCCGTGAACATAGGGATGAAATCCTTATATCCGAACTTGTCGAGTGTTCCGTACTTCTCTTTGTGGTATTTGTTGATTGGGTGACCCTCGCGATACATCCAGATTGAGTACCACTCGGTGCGATAGGCAGGGACAGAGTATGGTCCCCAGTGGAAATAGATTCCGAGCTTAGTATTCTTCCACCACTCTGGTGTCTGATACTGTGAAAGAGACTCCCAATTTGGCTGGTACTTCTCTTGTGGTTGAGGCTCTGCGCAACTAGCTAGAGTTGCACACGCCGCAAGCGTTAGAAAAAAGTTCTTCATAGATTTTGGTTATTTAGTTTGTTTTGTTGCGTGGTTAGGTGGTCGCAAATCTTCGCGTCAATTCTGGTTGTGTCGCGCGCGAACATTCATTAGTACAAAAATAACCTTATATATTCACACTGATAGGGGGTAAATTTATCAGATTTAGGTGGGTATTTTCATATAAACCACCTTTTATGCCAATATTTTGACGCGCCTGCCTATCTTGTGAAACGCGCCTCTATTTTGTGGTATAACAGAATGATTAATCGCTACAACATAAATTTACCCACTAATATACAACAAATTTACCCCCCTATGTTCACACATAATTCTGATACCTTTGTGTTAACTAAAACCTAATACATTTTAACCTTCATTTTTTATGAGCCAAAATCAACCTAAGCCTAAGAGGGAGCATGTGGTATCTCGCGAGATGCTCGTTCCTTTTATTCTCATTACGTCACTATTTGCACTGTGGGGATTCGCTAACGACATCACCAACCCTATGGTTGCTGCATTTAAGACCGTGATGGATATCTCAACGGCTAAAGCTGCACTTATTCAGTTCGCATTTTACGGCGGTTACGCTACAATGGCAATCCCTGCCGCGCTATTTATCCAGAAGTATAGCTACAAAACAGGTATCCTCGTGGGTCTCGCGTTGTACGCTACGGGAGCACTTCTATTCTGGCCAGCGGCACAGTTCCAGATCTTCGAGTTCTTCTTGGTGTCGCTCTATATCCTAACTTTTGGTTTGGCATTCTTGGAGACAACATCTAACCCCTATATCCTATCTATGGGATCTGTCGAGACATCGACTCGTCGTTTGAACCTCGCTCAGGCATTCAACCCTATCGGATCGTTGATGGGTATGTATGTTGCGTCGCAGTTGATACTTGCTCACCTTCAAGCTGACAAGGTTGACTTCGCATCGCTCTCAGCTGCTGAGCAGGCTCCTATTCGTCTCCACGATCTTATGATTATTCGTAACCCTTATGTTGCGTTGGGATTGGTGGTTATCATTATGTTTGTTGTGATCCTCTGCATGAAGATGCCTAAGACCATCGACAACAGCCAGCACGCAGGTTTCCGTGAGTCGTTGAAAAGTTTGCTTGCTAATAAGGTATACCGTGAGGGTGTCCTTGCTCAGATGTTCTACGTAGGTGCTCAGATCATGTGTTGGACATTTATCATTCAGTATGCAGGACGCTTGGGCATCCCTAAGGAGACTGCGCAGATGTATAATATAGGTGCGATGGGTATGTTCCTCGTGGGTCGCTTCATCGCTACGGGAATCATGAAGTTTGTCAACTCACGTAAGTTGTTGATGATCTTCGCCTTGTGTGCAATGTGTACGGTAGGAGCGGCGATCTTAATTGATGGAGAGATGGGTCTCTACTGCTTGATGGCAACATCGTTGTTCATGTCGCTTATGTTCCCTACTATATATGGTATCGCACTTGAGGGCATTGGACGTTTCGCGACGTTGGGTGCTGCGGGTCTTGTGATGGCTATCGTGGGTGGCGCGTTGATGCCTCCTTTGCAGGGTGCTATCATCGACATGAAAAATGTTGCTGGACTTCCTGCGGAGAATGCGTCGTTCATCCTTCCATTTATGTGTTTCGTATTTGTGGCACTCTACGGATACCGCTCATACCGCGAGGTGAAATAATTTCGAAAAAAATGCATTTTCTCAATAACAATATATACCTTTGTAACAAACAAACTAACAAAATAAACTATCATGGAGATTAAATCTATAAATCCTGCATCGGTACCTCAGCGCACACTTTCAAATGGCGCGATGATTCCAGCTGTAGGTATTGGAACTTTCGGTTCAGACAACTACGACAACGAGACTATCGCTAACGCACTTAAGGTTGCTGTGCGTCACGGATATCGCCACATCGATTGCGCGGCAGTATATGGTAACGAGGCTGAGATCGGTGTTGCTATCAAGGAGCTTATCGCTGAGGGTACTGTCACTCGTGAGGAGCTTTGGATCACATCTAAGCTTTGGAACGACCAGCACGACAACGTTATCGAGGCGTGCAAGAAGTCTATGGCTGACCTTCAGCTCGACTATCTTGACCTTTACCTTGTACATTGGCCTTTCCCTAACTTCCACGCTAAGGGAGTATCTGTGGAGTCTCGCGACCCTAACGCAAAGCCATATATCCACGCTGACTTCATGGCTACATGGTCTAAGATGGAGGAGTTGGTTGAGATGGGTCTTGTGAAGAACATCGGTACATCAAACGTTACAAAGGCTAAGATGGAGTTGATCTTGAAGGATTGCAAGATCAAGCCAGTAATCAACGAGATGGAGATTCACCCACACTTCCAACAGCCTGAGTTGTTCGACTACATGATGGCTAACGGCATCCAGCCTATCGGTTTCTGCCCTATCGGTTCACCTAACCGTCCTGAGCGCGACAAGACTGCGGAGGATACTGTGCCTATCGAGGATCCTACAATTGTAGCTATTGCGAAGGCTCACGGAGTTCACCCAGCGGTAATCTGCTTGAAGTGGGCTGTACAGCGTGGTGAGATCGTGATTCCATTCTCTGTTAAGCCCGAGAAGTTCATGTCTAACTTGGAGTGTGCTGTTGTTGATCCACTCACTGAGGAGGAGATGGCACAGATGAAGGCTATCGACAAGGGTAACCGTTTCATCAAGGGTCAGGTATTCTGCTGGGTTGGCGCAGATTGGCAGGATCTATGGGATGAGGATGGTGTAATCAAAGGATGTTAAGCACGCTTTGCACGCCATTTTTGGCACATCCTTGCGCTTTTTAATCCTCACGGACGTAAGTCCGCTGCGGTTAAAAATGCTCACGATGCACCAAAACTGACGCACAAATCGCACTTAACGGCAAGAATAAGAAACAAGAATAGTTTAACAAACACAACAAAAACATAAATCAAAATGAGTAACAAAATGCAGGCTGCTTACCTACCAGGTGACAGCACAGTAGAGCTAAAAGAGGTTGAGATCCCAACACCAGGACATGGTGAGGTTCTTATCAAGATGAAGTCATCAACAATCTGTGGATCAGATATCCGTTGTATCTATCGCGAGCACGTTGGTGAGGGTCCCGAGGGATACCAAGACAAGATCTGTGGTCACGAGCCATGTGGTCAGATCGTTGAGGTAGGTCCAGGTCTCCGTCGTTTCAAGAAGGGTGACCGTGTTATCGTTTACCACATCTCTGGTTGTGGTGTTTGTAACGACTGCCGTCGCGGTTTCATGATCTCTTGTACATCTGAGTTCCGTCGCGCTTACGGATGGCAGCGTGATGGTGGTATGGCTGAGTACATGTTGGCTGAGGAGAAGGACTTGGTTGCTCTTCCAGACTCATTGACATACACTGATGGTGCACAGGTTGCTTGTGGATTCGGTACTACTTACGAGGGATTGGAGAAGATCGGTATCTGCGGAAATGATGCAGTATTGGTTGTAGGTCTTGGCCCAGTTGGTTTGGCTACAGCTATGTTGGCTAAGGCTATGGGTGCTGAGAAGGTTATCGGTGTTGATACAGTTCAGTCTCGTATGGATATCGCTATGGAGAAGGGTCTTTGTGACGCAGTAGTTATGTCGGACAAGGATGCTTTGGATAAGATCAAGGAGATGACAGGTGGCAACGGTGTTGAGCGCGCTATCGACTGCTCGGGTAACACATATGGTCGTCAGTTGGCTATCCGTGCTACACGCAAGTGGGGTAAGATCGCATTCGTAGGTGAGGGTGGTACTGTAGAGTTCAACCCATCTGAGGATATGCTTCACGCACAGAAGACTCTTTACGGATCATGGGTAACATCTATCTGGAAGATGGAGGAGGTTGTTGAGCGTATCGTACGTTGGGGCATCCACCCTGAGGATTTGGTTACTGACCGTTTCGAGTTGAAGGACGCATCTGAGGCTTACCGCCTAATGGCTGAGGGTAAGTGCGGTAAGGTTGCTATCGTATTCGACGAGGAGATCAAATAATTAAAGGGGAGTTCTATTTTCTCCCTGATTTTAATTTTGGGTTAATAATTGCCCATTTTTAATATTGTAGAAGTGGGTTGTAGAGGCTCTACCACCGATTTTTGCAAAATTGAAAAGGGGTAATTAGAAGTCGAAAAGTATTTTAGGGAGAAATTATAACTCCCCTAAAGATCCTCACAAGATCAAAATGCTAATGGGGGGCGACTGGAGTGTTATCTAGTGCCCCTCTTTTTTTACATCAAACAATAAAATTACTACTATGTGGAAGAAAGAATTTAGCGACATCCTCCCACTGTTGGGACACCGTAACTGGGTGTTGGTTGTCGACAAAGCATATCCATTGCAGAGCGCGGATGGAATCAAGTATATCAACAGCGGTCAGGATATTGACGTTGTACTTAAGGAGGTGATCGCAATGATGGACGAGGCGAGCCACGTGAAGCCTACCATCTACACCGACAAGGAGCTAACTGTATTGTCGCAGATTGGAGCTAAGGAGAGCGCGATGGTTGATACGTTGAACTCAATCTTCGAGGGTAGAGAGGTGCAGTCGTTGTTGCACGACATGGTATTCGAGAAGTTGGATACGGCGTCGAAGTTGTTCAACGTTGTGGTTATCAAGACTGAGAGCACAGTAGCATACAGCTCGGTATTCTTCGAGTTGGACTGCGGATACTGGAGTGCCGAGAAGGAGCAGAAACTTCGTAATCTTTTGAAATAATTATAGTCATGGCAGATATGAAGATTTATACCCTCAAGGCAGGAGATGTCGAGATGGTAGTTACCAACTTTGGTGCTCGTGTGATGAAGTTGTTTGTCCCTGGAAAGGATGGCAAGATGGCGGATATCGTATTGGGATACAACACTATAGAGGAGTATGTTGACAACAAGGGCGAGAGATTCTTGGGTGCTGTATGCGGACGCTTTGCGAACCGTATCGCCAAGGGAACTTTCGAGTTGGATGGCGCGACATACACCCTCCCAATCAACAACAATGGACAGACGCTACATGGTGGTTTGAAGGGCGTTGATATGGTTGCGTGGGATGTTGTTAAGGCGACAGAGAAGAAGATCGTATTCAAGTATGTGTCGGTTGATGGCGAGGAGGGTTTCCCCGGAACATTGACAACAGTGATGACATACGAGCTTACGGATGACAACCAGTATGTTATCACATATGAGGCGACAACCGACAAGGCTACACATGTCAACTTCACGCACCACTCATTCTTCAACCTCAAAGGCGAGGGCGAGGGTGACATCAACGACCACATCCTCCAGATCAATGCCGATGGATTTATTCCAATCGACAACGTCTCAATTCCTACGGGCGAGATCGCAACAGTCGAGGGCTGCGCATTCGATTTCCGCGCGCCTAAGGCTATCGGCACAGACCTCGCAGCAAAGGAGACACAGCTCGAAATGGGTGCTGGATATGACCACTGCTGGGTACTCAACGGTGGCGAGGGTGTCAAACTCGCAGCGACAGTTGTTGAGCCTGCAAGCGGTCGCAAGATGGAGGTATATACAGACCAACCTGGTATTCAGTTCTATGGCGGTAACTTCTTCGATGGCAAGTCAGCATCTAAAGAGGGCGGCAAAACATACGACTACCGCGGAAGCTTGGCGTTGGAGACTCAGAAATTCCCCGACTCACCAAACCAACCTCAATTCCCATCAACGCGTCTAGACGCTGGCGAGACATATACCCACACCTGCATCTATAAGTTTAGCGTAGAGGCATAGGGCATCTTTGGCTTGCTGAGGACGCTGGGGACTGTCCTGCGCGGACGGCGGCGGGGTGCTCCCCGCGGAGCTATTCTTTAGCGGTCATGTGGTACGCACTTTTGCAAAGTGCTAAGTTTAAAGAGATGAATCTTCGGATTTTGAAAGCCTCCTAAGGTCGGCTCTCAATCCGAAGATTCATCTCTTTAAACTTCACGCTACTAGCGTAGCGTGCCACATGCCGACGTTCCACCGCTCGGTGTATTGTCGCTTTTTAGGGGTGCTTTGCTGACAGTCTTGTAGTCCCTATGTCTCACTGTCTCACTGTCTCGCAGTCTCATCGTCCTTTTGCTTGGGATTACTTGCGGAGCTTTGCGGTCTCCTCGGCAATGCGTTTGCGCTGCTGTGGAGTCAACGACTGCTTGTAGTATACCTCAGGCTTGTGGTTAATGCGAGGCTCGTGCATGCGTGGGTCGTCAACATCCTTGCTGAGATCGCAATCGAAACGAACGAGCTTGGATGCCATCTTGCTCCAGTTGCCTGTGTAGTTGATGAAGTGAGCCATACCCCATGTCACGCCACGCGCGTCATCGGTCTCCTTCATTGCGTCGGGCATAAAGAACGACGCAGCGTAAGGCATCATCTCCGTGATAGAGACAACCTCAAAGTTAACCCAATCCTCAGCGTACTGAATGGTGTTGTGCTCGGGGCCATCCTTGTAGACCAGTGCTGCAACGCCCTTGCCGTATGGGAATATTCCCGTCTCGTGACCCGAGTTGATGACTGGGTTGAGAGGGTGTTTTACAAATGGACCTAGTGGATCGTCACCAATTGCGAGACCCTGCATGCGAACGAGGTTTGGAGACTCTCCGAAGTCCGACTTGTAGTACATATATATCTTGCCATCGTGAACAAGTGGGTGAGGGTCGTGAATCGAGAATTGATCCCACTCCCCCTCAGCACCGTTGGGAATTACGATCTTGCCTGAGTGTTTCCAAGGTCCATCGGGAGAGTCCGCCACGGCAACCGACACAGGGCAGTCATCGCCACGCATACCGCTAGGGACGTTGAATGCTTGGAAGTAGAGGTAGAATTTACCCTTCCACTCTAGGATCTCGGTTGTTGTCACAGCGCGGTGACCGAGCTGTGGCTTTGGAGGTCGAGGCACAGCGACACCCTCCTCTTTCCAGTTGAATCCATCCTCCGATGTTGCGTACCACAACTCCGCCAAGTCCCAATCCACTGTTGGGGTCTCGTCATCCACGCTCTCGGCATTTTTGCCACCAACGGGTGGACACTTAGTCTGACGCTTGGTGTACCAGAAGTAGTACTTGTTGTTGTGGAAGATGATGCGCGAGGGGTCGCGACGAGATATCGTTCCATCGAAGTCGTTGTAGTCGAAGCCCTTAAGGTCGGTATACTTGAACTGCGAAAATAGTTCGTTGTCGTGGGGCTGTTTACCATCGAATTGGTCATAGAAGCGGTTCATCGCGCTACTGAGAGGGCGATTTGGTTTCTCCGCAGGGACAATAAATGGGAATGCTCCCTTTGTCTGCTCTTGTGCTGTTGCTCCACCTTGGCACGATACAAGGATTGCCCCTGCTGCCAAAAATGAAAATAGTCTAGTTTTGGTCATATTAAAAATAAGGTTTAGTTCAATAGACAAAGTTATACTATTTTTTTCGGAAACCATACATTTACTCTGAAATTATATATAACTTTGCCGTATGAAAAGAGTTTTGGTTACATATAATATGTTCAAAGATGGGTATGCGGAGCTACGTGAGAGGTACGATGTGACCTTTCCGCCCGAGGGTGTGGAGTCGTTTACCTATGAGGAGGTTAAGTCGATGATTGGGGAGTATGACGCTTTGCAGTCGATGTTTAACTTCCCTGTGGATCGCGAGCTTATGGATGTTGCGCCACGTTTGCAGATCATCTCCAACTACGCTGTTGGCTACGATAATGTCGATGTCGACTACGCCACGAGTCGAGGTATTCTGGTCACCAACACCCCCGACCCAGTCACTGAGCCTACGGCAGATCAGGCGTTGGGTTTGATGCTCGCCACGATGCGACGCATCAGCGAGATTGATAGCCGTCTGCGTCGTGGGGATGTCGAGGTTGCGTTGCTCAACAATCTTGGGCACTCGCTCTATGGGGCGACCCTTGGAATCATCGGCATGGGACGTATTGGCGAGGCGTTGGCAGGGCGCGCTGTGGCGTGTGGCATGAGGGTGGTGTATCACAACCGCAAGGCTCTCTCTGCTCAGCGCGAGGCGGAGATTAAGGCGCGTTATGTCACGATGGAGGAGCTGTTGACTCAGTCGGATGTGGTCTCGGTGAATGCCCCACACACCCCTGCGACTCACCATATTCTTGGGCGCGAGGAGTTTGCCAAGATGAAATCTACGGCGGTGGTAATCAACACCGCGCGAGGTCCACTTGTTGATGAGTTGGCGTTGATTGAGGCGTTGAGAGGGGGCGAGATTTGGGGCGCAGGTCTCGATGTCTTTGAGTTTGGAGATTACCCCTCGCCTGAGCTGTTGGAGATGGAAAATGTTGTCCTTAGCCCACACTTGGGTACTCAGACCATAGAGGTACGCCACGAGATGGCGCGACATGTCTCGCGCAATATCATCAACCTCTTCGAGGGGGTTGGGCATATCGACAATGTAAACACCCCCGAGGGGTATATTCCACGATAGAGGGGTATGCGCTGGGTTCGATATATATTAAAATTGGTGGGGCAATTCTCCATTATCTTGGCGTTTTATGGTGCAGGTGTGGCGATTAATCACCTGACCAATGGCGTTGCGCCAGCCTCCATTACAGGTATGATTCTGCTCTTTGGCGCGTTGCTGTCGGGCGTTGTAAAATCGGCATGGATTGACGAGATCGCACAGATCATCACGCGATATATGATCTTCTTCTTTCTGCCCACAGCGGTGGGTATCGCGGCATCGTGGGGCATCATCAGCGAAAATCTCGCGGCAATACTCGCCTCGGTGTTGATAACCACAGTGTTGGTGATTGTGGTTGTGGGCGTGGTTCAACAAAAATTGGGTAAGCGATGGTAGTGTTCGACTATATATTTTTCTACACCTTCACGCTCTTGGTCTATGGTGTGGCGATGGCTCTATATAGGCGTTATCGCGTGGCGTTGTTGCACCCGATAATCCTGTCGGCAGCGGCAATTATTGTGGTCATCATAGGATTGTTGGAGTACTCGGTGGAGGAGTTCGATGTGGCGATGACGCCAGTAAATTTTATGCTTGGACCTGCGGTTGTGACCCTCGGATGGTCGCTCTATAAGCAGATTGACAATCTTCGTGCGCATATGGTCTCGATACTAACCACTATATTTATAGGTGCTGTGGTGGGAGTTGTGAGCGTCATTCTTATCAGCCGTCTCTTTGGTGCTGATCTGGTTGTTGAGGCGTCGCTCATCCCTAAATCGGTCACCACACCCATCGCGTTGGAGGTGTCACACCGAGCAGGTGGTATTCGCGCGCTGACGGCAGTGATGGTTGTCTTGACGGGAATATATGGTAGCGTTGTCGCCCCTGCGGTGTTGAGGGCGGCGAGGGTGACCGATCCTGTGGCTAAAGGATTGGCAATTGGCGCGGCAGCACACGCTGTCGGCACGGCACGAGCGATGGAGATTGGAGCTGTGGAGGGTGCTATTGGGGCGTTGGCAATCGGGCTAATGGGTTTGATGACGGCTGTGTTGACCCCTATGATACAACATGTTGTAAATATGTTTGGCGTTTAGGAGAAAAGTTTGTACATTTGTAGTAACCAAATATGTCTCTACAAATTTTAAAACCAAATAACCTAAAACCAATGACACACAAAGAGCGTTTCTTGGCGACCATCGAGCGTCGCCCAGTGGGTTATCCAGCTAGCTGGATGGGACTTCCCGTTCCCGAGGCACTGAAATCACTTTTCGACCACTTCAAGGTATCATCTGTTGCGGAGCTTAAAGCTCTCCTTGACGATGACGTCTACCCAATAGAGGTTCCCTATAACAACCCTCCCACAAACGATATCGGTTGCGCCCTCAACTTCATGAAGGTGGATGATGACCACCTTGCGCAGGAGGAACGTACACTTACAGCCCCTGGATTTTTCGAGGATATCACCGACCCCGCGCTTATCGAGACCTTCCCATGGCCAGACCCTGCGAAGTGCATTGATGTCGAGGAGTCGTTGCGTCGCGTGCGTGCGGTTTCTAACGACTACTTTAAGATGGGTATCATGTGGTCGGCACACTTTCAGGATGCTTGTGCAGCGTTCGGAATGGAGACGGCTCTTGTTGTGATGTACACCAACCCCGAGATGTTCCAAGCTATCGTTGACCGCATCATCGAGTTCTACTTGAAGGCTAACGAGATCTTCTACGAGGCTACAAAGGGCGAGTTGGATGGTGTGTTGATCGGTAACGACTTCGGTAGCCAGTGTGCATTGATGGTCTCTCCCGATGATTTGCGTCAATTTATCCTCCCTGGAACTAAGAAACTTGTGGATCAGGCTAAGAGCTACGGACTTAAGGTTGTTCACCACTCGTGTGGTTCGATCTACCCAGTTATTGGCGACCTGTTCGACTTGGGCGTAGATGTTGTCCACCCAATTCAGGCGTTGGCGACAGATATGAGTGCCGAGAAGTTGAGCGTAGATTTCGCAGGCAAGGGCGCATTCTTCGGAGGTATTGATGCTCAGCACCTCTTAGTGAATGGCGACGCAGAGTCAATCAAGGCAGATGTTGTGCGCCTTAAGGAGCTGTTCCCTACGGGATTGGTATTGTCGCCAAGCCACGAGGCGGTGCTTCCAGATATCCCACCAGCAAATATCGGAGCTATCTTTTCAGCAGTGAAATAATAAACCAAACACAATTTAACCCAAACCAACAAAACTTCAAAAGAAAATTATGATTACCCCAAACCCTATAATGGGTACACTTGTCCATGCCATTGGAGGAGGTGCCGCAGCTTGTTGTTACCTACCCTTCGAGAAGGTCAAAAAGTGGTCTTATGAGTCGTTCTGGCTTGTGCAGGCGATGTTCGCATGGCTTATTGTCCCCATCATCGTTGGATTCTGCACCGTTCCAGACCTTATGACGGTATATAAAGATGCTCCGATGTACGCTATTGTTGTCCCCATCTTGTTGGGTGCTCTCTATGGCTTCGGAGGTATGGCGTTCGGTTTTGCCATCCGCAATATCGGATATTCGCTAACGTACACTATCAGTATCGGTATCTCGGCAGTCTTTGGAACTATTGTGCCTCTGCTGTTGGAGGGTACTATGATCGCTCAATTCACTCGCCCTGGCGGTGGCGTCTACTTCATCGGAATGATGATCTCGCTCTTGGGTATCATCGTCTGCGGATTGGCAGGTTATCGCAAGGAGCGCGACTTGTCGGCTGCTGGAGGTGACGCAGCTAAGGGTTTCAATATGAAGAAGGGGCTCGCGTTGACACTCTTTGCAGGTGTCTTGTCGGGAGTCTTTGGCGTGGCGTTGTTCATCGCTAAGCCCGTTTCGGAGATTGCAGCGGCGCATGGCGCAGGACACTTCGTCTCGAATGCCGCTCAGATACTTCCATCGGTGGGATGTTTGGTGACTAACCTCATCTGGTTCACAGTGGTGAGCATCAAGAACAACACCTTGAAGGAGCTTGTTCCATCGAAGAATGAGAATAAAGGTCGCTACGCAGCTAACCTGTTGTTGTCATCCTTCGCAGGTTCGTTGTGGTACTTGCAGTTCTTGTTCCTCGGTATGGCGAATGTTCGCATGGGAGAGTTCGAGTTCGCAGGTTGGGGACTCCATATGTTCATGTTGATCTTCTTCAGCTTCATCATTGGTCTCATCATGAAGGAGTGGAAGAACGTAACGAAAAAGACATTCTCGACACTTATCGTCGCCCTCATACTCTTGCTCATCTCATTCGTGGTGATGACTTATGGGTCTATGATTGGCGAGGGCATGGTCTAAAGAGCTTAAAGAGCTGCAAAGTGGCGCACTTTCAAAGATAAGGCAGAGTCCTCCTCAGTCACATACTAATGTATGCTCCTTTCGGAGTCCTCCCCCTCATCTTTGAAATTGCATCCACTTATCAGCTCTTTAGGGCTAGAAACAAATAAAAACATTAAATCAGCCCGCAATGACACGCGGTGAAAGAGCCTGTTGGCAAGGTGCTTTCACGAAATATTTTCAAACCTTATATCGCATTATTCACTAAATTAAATAAAAAAGATGAAATCATTTAAATTATTATTTTGTGCATTGTTCCTGATGGCGTTGGGTTCGTGCGGATCAGCTAGCACTCCGGAGGTTGCAGTTCAAAAGTTTTTTGATCAACTTCTTATTATCAATAAGGAGTATAACGTCGTAATAGAGAAGAGGCGCAACAAGGAGGTATATGATACGAAGAGGATGGAAAAGCTTGGTCAGAATGTCGAGAATGAGTATGAGAATCTCTTCTGCTACAATGGCGTTCCTTCAAATGACGACAATAAAAAAAGCGTAAGTAGATTTGTGGAGAAAGAGTATGCTTTTAATCTTGGCAAGGCTGAATACTGTAAAATCATCAGCACAACGATGTCGGAGGATCAAAATCTGGCTGTCGTTAAGTTTGAGTACAAGGAGGGTTCAGTTCACCAATACTTGGTCAGAAATGTTGATGGCAACTGGATGATTGAGGTGAATAGCAGAGCTGAGATGAAGAAGATTCTTGAGTCGAAGTAAAAAGCAAACTGTGCAAAAACCAAACAATTTATAAATTTACAATGAAAAAAATCGTAACATTAAGTCTGCTTTTAGCATTCGCGATTGCCCCACGCGAGGCTGAGGCAAAGAAGAAAAAATCCTCTGAGGTTGTATTGGAGACCCCAAGCATCCTACCTGCGGAGGTTGACCTCACCAAGGGTTGGAAACTAACGTGGAACGACGAGTTCGACTACGACACAGACAAGCTTGATGATAAGTGGATCTTCCAAAACTCAAAGAGTGGCGGCATGGTTATCAGTAGCCGCTGGCGAGAGAATGCCGAGATCAAGGATGGCGTTCTTCACCTCTATGCTCGCAAGGAGGAGCGCGGAGGTCAGGAGTGGACAACCGCAAGTATGTGGACTAAGAAGCAGGACTTTTTGTATGGATATATGGAGGCGCGCTACAAGTTTGCGGAGGCTCCAGGTCTCAACAACTCGTTCTGGATGTGGAACTCTCATCAGGATCAATACCCCTATGAGCTAGATCCTTGCGAGGGTCACTACCCCAACATCATCAACACCAACTGTCACCTTTGGGCATATCAGGGTAAGAAGGTGAACATCGAGGAGAGTAGGGCTTACATGGGCGGAAAGCCTCAGGTGACTCAGCCATACGCGACGCATACGTTCGACAAGCCAATCAAGGCGTCGAAGATCCGTCTGCGCACAAGTGTACCATACTTGTTGAGTGTCAATGAGTTCCGTATCTTTGCGCCAAATGCTGCTGGTTATCCAACCAAGAATATTCGCGCTAACAACGCTGAGAGTGAGGTTGCAGGGTTGAAGAACTTGGCTCGCCTAGCGACAACCAAGATCACAGCAAGTGGTCACAAGGAGGTTGCAGGTCGCGTGACAGATTGTTCAGCGGTTGCTGATGGCAAGATGAACACTTCATGGTCGACAGCCGAGGAGATCGACAAGTGGTTGGAGTTCGACTTCGGCTCAATGCTGGAGATCGGCAACATCCAGTTCACATCGGGATGGATGCAGAAGACTAAGGATCTACCTATGCAGCGTTCAAACTGGCGCAAGGTGATGACGCAGTACGACATCGAGTATTTTGATGGCGAGAAGTGGATCACAGCGGTGGAGTATGACCACTCGGGCGGTGCGGACTTTAGCAAGGAGTACCACTCATACGGAATGTATTGGGATAAGGAGAAGATCATCTACTACTTTGATGGTAAGCCAATTAGAACAATCCCATTCTCGGAGTTGTGCGAGCCTGTACACAGCCCAACGAAGTTGTACTTCAGCTTGGCGGTGTTGAGCGACAGCTTTGCAGGCGTTGTGACCGACAAGATCGACGGCACTTCGATGAAGGTGGACTACGTTCGCGTCTACGAGAAGAAGAAGTAATAGGGTATAACTATCTAAGATGCTCCCACTCTGCGCGTTATGGCAGAGTGGGAGCATCTCTATTATCAATATATGATTATGCTAAGATATACTTTCCAACCACGCTTATAATCAACCCCCAATAGAGAATAAATGAGAGCCAGCGAGGCGATTTTAGGAGCGTCACGGTGACCAAGATTGAGAGGGGGATCGCCAAGAGTCCGAAGATGGTGGAGTCGGCAGATGGTAGGAGCAACATCGCTCCCATGAGTAGCGACATGACAATAACAACGCGGAGGCGTCGTTTTGCCTTGGGGGTGTTGTCCAGCAACGAGGATACCAAGATCGCGTTGAGCGCGCTGTATAGCACCATGACAACAATTGCGATGGTGATATTGTCGAATAGCGACTCAAATCGAAATTCGGAGTGCGTCATCAGATCGTGAGAAAATTGCTGCAACGGTGTCGAAAATTCACCTCCCATGCACCACCTAACGTAGATATACCCAAAGGGGATGGTCACAACGCCCAGTAGAGCAACCAACGCCTCGCGCAACGTCCTCTCGAAGAGGATCAGCACAAAGGGCATCAAGGCGCAGAGTAACAGAGCTGGTGGATAGAACATCGGCAATAGCCCCAGATAGAACCCTCCATCAAAGAGCCACTTCGCGCTATTTGCCGAGCGATAGGAGCTAAAAAATAGCGATAACGACCACGACACCACCAACGCCATCAGCGCAAAGCGCAGATATGAGACGTTGAGTAAAATTCCGAAACTGAGGAGCAGAAAGATGTCGAACGGCAGGTGTGTCGACCGCCCCATAAGGTTGAACTTCTTGGTGAGGATGCCCATCTTCATGGCGAGATAAAAGAGGATTGATGCCGATATTGTTCGCGCCCAACCGCTATGCGCCACCTGCCAGTCGTAGATGTATCCGCCCCAGAATGAGGGTGTTACGATAGACTCCGAGAGGGATAGATTCTCTCCACTCCAACGCCATATCGCCAGCGACCCAACAACGAGAGAGAGCAATATCCCCACCGATATTGGGTAGCGCGTAACATCATAAATGGATCTCTCCTGTTTCATCGAGACTTAACTACTTTATTCTTATGATTTTCTTAATCAGGGTCTTAATCTTCTGTGTTCGGCGAAATAGCCACTGTGAGCTGCCCGACTTCAGGATCTCATATATCCCACGCAACTCCACGGGTAGGCTCTTAGCCTCTACGTTTGCGATTACCTCGCGCACCCACGCGTCATTGGTGTCGATCGTGCATTTGGACATTACGCTTCGCTTCAATAGGGTGAGTTGCATGCACCTAAAACTCATCTCATATTGAGAAAATACCTCTCCTCTCTGCAAGATTATCTCTATCACCTCGCAAAACCCCTTGATATACTCCAAGTCGAATATCTTCACATTGCGCAGACCTAGTGGCGCGCGATAATTATATGTTATCGGTGAAATTACTTTGACCCCTCGCGCCCTTGTCGCTACCTCTAAGTTCATCAATAGATCTTGACCTCGCTGACGAATTGGGAAACTGTCACTGGTGAATAGCTCTCGACGATATATGCGTCCCCACGGTGTCACCCAATTAGTCTGAGGGTCGCGCAGGATTCTATCAATCCACGCCTCGCGCGACACCACCTCCTCGGGATTTGTCATGCGCTTCACCTTGCCCGACTTATAGAATTTGTTGTGACCTCCAACGACAATATCAACATCTGGGGTGAGTTGCTCGAAAAGCCTCTCAACAGAGTCCTGAGGTAGCAGATCATCGGGATCGACAAAGATTATAAAGTTGCCCGTTGACCTCTCAACACCATATTGTCGCGCCTTGGCAACGCCTCCATTGGGGATATGAAAGACCCTCATTCGACCATCTTGTGCCGCATACTCATCACATATCGCGCCACAGCCGTCGGGCGATCCATCGTCGACAAGAATAATCTCAAGATTGGAGTATGTTTGAGATATAATTGTCTCTAAGCATTGGCGTATATACTCCTCTACATTATATATAGGGACTACAACAGATATTCGAGCTCTCTCCATTTCAGCATACAAGGCTATTAGTTTATCCCGTTGATCTAATCCTTGCGATTTTAAATTTATCATCACGCAACGTTAACGGAATATTCCACAAAAATACATTTTTTTTTCTAAATATTATACATTTGCGCCCACATAGAGCAAAAGTGACATGAAATATTGATACCTTTGTCATGAGAAAATCGTATTATTGTCCAATTTTACCTAACCAGAGATGCTACAACTAACCTTTCAAGACAAGCTCCGCGAGGCAGGGTGTGACGAGGCGGGACGCGGATGTCTCGCAGGGTCGCTCTTTGCGGCGGCGGTGATTCTACCCTCCGACTTTTACCACCCACTTCTCAACGACTCCAAGAAGATGACACCCAAGAGTCGCGATATCTTGCGCGAGGTGATCGAGCGCGAGGCTGTGGCGTGGAGGGTGCAGGAGATCTCGGCAGAGCGCATCGACGAGATCAACATCCTCAACGCCTCGTTTGAGGGGATGTCGCTTGCGGCGGAGGGGTTGACCCCCGAGGCGGAGATGCTGCTCATCGACGGCAACAGATTTAGAACCCACCTCACCCTGCCCTACGAGTGTATCGTCAAGGGCGATGGTAAATTTGCCCATATTGCGGCGGCATCGGTACTCGCCAAGACCCATCGTGACGAGTATATGGAGCGCGTAGCCAAGGAGTATCCCGAGTATGGCTGGTCGCAGAACAAGGGCTACCCCACGCGACAACATCGTTTGGCGGTGAGGGAATATGGTCTCTCGCCACTCCACCGCATGAGTTTCAACGCTGGGGTCGATCAACTTGAACTGTTCTAGTGGGTAGGTCTCGAAGTCCCATCTGTCCCAAAGTCCCAAAGTCCCATCCTGTCGAATAAACATTTTTATACAACCTTTGGTCAATATCTTTAGAAAAATCTCGCGAAAGTCATTTTTTTTTCCTATATTTGCATCAATTGGAAAATAGAGTAGCAACAGTGCCGACAGCCGAGTGGGGGTGTTGGTCGTTGTAGAGGATGATACACATAGGGTGTATTGTGTTCGAATTATACGCAATCTAAGCGAAAGGGGGATGGTGTACCTATATATTATAGGCTATATCGAGACTGCGCAGATGTTAGGTTGTATTTTGTTTGAGATCTTGGGAGGTTGGGCATGTCATATATTGTGACGTCCAGACCCTACTGGCGCGAAGCCGTATCTACACACACCCTCGTAAGGGAGGGGGAGGGGTGTAGGCGTGTGGGTGTAGTTCATCCGCATGGTCTCTTCTCTTTCGCGCGCAATAACTAGCTTTTCTCAGAGCTACTATTTTTTCCAATTTATATATTATTGTCATGCCGTGGCGTTATATTGTTGCGCCCTAGGGATGATTGTCGCCTCGCGTGGTGTATACTGCATGCGTGCGACCTTGCTGAAGAATAAGATATTAAAATATAAAAATAGTAGAATTATGCCCATTGAGAAAAAATGGGTGGTGAAGCCAGCGGAGAGTGAGCAGCTAGAGAGAGAGTTATCCTCAGCTATGAACATTGCTCCAGTGTTGGCGAAACTGCTCATACAGAGAGGCATAGACAGTGTTGAGAAGGCTAAGGAGTTCTTTAATCCCCAGCTCTCCATGCTCCACGACCCATTCCTGATGAAGGATATGGAGAAGGCGGTGGCGAGAATCCAGAGTGCGGTGCATAAGTGCGAGCGCATCATGGTATATGGTGATTATGACGTTGACGGCACCACAGCGGTGGCGTTGATGTACAAATTTCTGAAGCTTGTAGGTCATCGTAACCTATCGTTTTATATCCCCGACCGTTATGACGAGGGGTATGGAATCTCAATCAAGGGTATCGACCATGCGGCATCCAAGGGTGTTACGCTGGTCATAGCTCTCGATTGTGGAATCAAGGCGATGGACAAAATTGTCTATGCAAAGAGTAAGGGGGTCGACTTTATCATCTGCGACCACCACCTTCCTGCCGAGGAGATCCCTCAGGCTGTGGCTGTCCTCGACCCCAAGAGAGAGGATTGCTCATACCCTTTTGACGAGCTTTCGGGCTGTGGAGTTGGGTTTAAGTTGGCACAGGCGTATGCCATGCGCAACGGAATACCATTCTCGCAACTTGAGCCACTGTTGGATCTCTTGGTGGTGAGTATCGCCTCGGATATTGTCCCTCTTGTGGACGAGAACCGCGTGCTTGCACACTACGGACTGCAACGTCTCAACAACCGACCATCCAAGGGTCTGTGGACGATCATACACATCTGCAAACTCGACAGAGCCAACATCACCATCGACGATATCGTCTTTAAGATTGGACCTCGCATCAACGCGGCAGGACGCATGCGCATGGATGAGAACGACTCCAACGCAGCACCTTCGGGAGGCTACGCGGTGGTGCACCTCCTTGTTGAGGGTAACGAGAGTGCGGCGAAGAAGTCGGGCGATAAGATTGATGAGTTCAACAGCGACCGCAAGGGTATCGACCGTAAGGTTACGCAGGAGGCGCACGACATCATTGAGAGTAGTCCTCGACTTAAGAGCCTTAAATCAACGGTTATCTTCAACCCTAAGTGGATGAAGGGTATTGTCGGCATCGTGGCGTCACGCCTCATTGAGACATACTACCGCCCAACGGTGGTGTTGACGCAGAGCAACGGATTTGTGACGGGATCAGCGCGCTCAATTCCTGGTTTTGACCTCTACCAAGCTATCGAGTCGTGTTCCGACATCCTCGAAAACTTCGGAGGACATATGTATGCCGCAGGACTAACGATGAAACCCGAGAATGTTGAGGAGTTCACACGTCGTTTTACCGACTACGTTGAGGAGAATATCAACCCCGAAATGCTTATCCCTCAGGTGGATATAGACGCAGAGTTGCTTTTCTCGCAGGTCGACATCATCCGCCACGATCTCAATAAGTTCCAACCATTTGGACCTGGAAATATGGCTCCCGTATTTGTGACCTATGGGGCTAGTGACAACGGAAATGCGAAGCTCGTGGGTGCCGACTTTGACCATATCAAGATGGATCTGATACAACGCCAAAAGCCAAATACACGTATCCCATCTATTGCGTTTAGTCAACCTACGCACTACGACTGGATCAGCGAGGGGCGACCAATTGATGTCTGCTACCAAATTGTGGAGAACCACTACCGCGGAACAATAACTCCGCAGCTTCGAATTAAGGATATCAAACCTGTGAAGAGGTAATACCACATGCCGACGTTCCACTGCTGAGTAAAGCTGAGAAAGGCTGAGTTGGACTGAGTAAAGCTGAGAAAGGCTGAGAATTACTGAGTAATATGTTATACTCAGTAATTCTCAGCCTTTCTCAGCTCTACTCAGCAACCACTCCCTGCAAAAAACAATTCACCCACCGAAATGATATTCGGTGGGTGAATTTATATAGGTAATCACCTGAACTCTCCGCTCGGAGAGCTACTGATGATATTACAACTTGTAACCTGACTCGAAAAGGTTAAGAAGGTTAACATCTGTAGATGCCTTCTTAGACAAGTTCTTGTTCTTCTTGATTGCGCTATCCAACTGAGTTGCTGCAACCTTTACGTTACCCTCCTTAGATGCGATAACTGCACGCAAGTAGTCTGCGTCCGCACTCTTATCCTTAGAGATTGCATCCTTAGCTGCTGCGTAGTCACCCTTCTGAGTGCAAGCGATAGCCTTGTTGTAACCTGTAAGCTGCTTAGAAGCTGGGTTATAGTTACCCTGAGCTGCTGCAATCGCGCTCTTAGTCTTAGGTGTTGCGCTGCTCTCGTACTTCTTAGCCTCACCAACCTTGCCCTTAGACAACGCTGCAAGAGCCATGTTGTTGCTAACTGCTGCGTCTGTAGAACCCAAAGATGTAGACTTCTCGAATGAACCTACAGCCTTATCTGTCTGACCCATCTTAGCGTATAGTGTACCCAAGTTGTTGTATGCGCGAGCGTCATTGTACTTCTCAGCTGTGTACTCCATAAGCTCTACACGAGCCTTCATTGGCTTAACCTGCTTGTTGATGAAGAGGATCTCCTCAAGTGTAAGCTCGTCATACTTCTTAGCGTTAACAAGATCAAGCATCTCAGCGTCGCTCTTACCTACGATATCAACATCGTTGAACATCTGTGTACGACGCAACTCTGGAAGGATCTCTGTTCTAAGCTTGTTGAATACTGCCGACATGTTCTTGATCTCAGTCTCGCGCTGTGACGCTGAGCTGTAAAGGCTCAACACCTGCAAGATCAAGTTCTTATCCTCCATGTCTGACTTCTCAACCAACTCCTTGAAACCATCCCAGTCCTCACCGAATGATGCAACGTCGATAGTCTCGATTCCGTACTCCTTCAACAACTTAGCCATAGCCTTCTGACCAGACTCTGAACGTGACTTAGAGAGCTTATCATTGAAATCCTCCTTACCGTCTGGAGAAGCGTAACCCTTAGCGTAAAGCTTCTGTGTTGCGCGCTCGTTCTTGCTGTTAGCCTCAACAGTCTCCAAGAACTTAGCGATAGCCTCGCTCTTTACTGCCTTAGGTGCTGTGCGTGAGCTGCTGATTGCGTACTTGATGTCTGCCTTGTTAGTGCTCTTTACGCTTGTTGGAGCAGCACCCTCCTCCTCAATAAGAGTAACCTCTGAAACGCTATCCTCCTGCTTAGTTACGCGCTTGTAATCATCCTTAAGATCCATCATGATCTGAGCGTACTTGAAGTCCTGCTGCAAAGTGTTGATACCCTGAGCAAGGTCATAACCACAAGCTACACGGATTGCCTGAGCATCCTTAGACTCTGGTGATGTAGAGAGAATCTTCAACTCGTCCTTAGACAAAGCCTCGCCAGTCTTTGCGTTGAAAAGTGTGAACTCCTCGCAAGATTTGCAGTCACACTTAGCCTCGACACGAAGCTGCAATGTAGAGCGACGCATCTTTGGAGTGTACTTGAAAGATACCTTCTCAGTCACCGCGCCGTCAGTGATAACCTTGTAGTTATCCTCAACCTTAGCACCCTGATAGAAGAATGGTGCACCTGCAACCTCTCCGTCAGCGTATACGATAACTGGAGTAACCTTAACGATAGCCTTATCGTTAAAATACTCTACTGGGAAATTGATAGTGATTGTCGCGTCAACCTTTCCGTTGTTGAGCGTCAACACCTCTGGAGTACATGAGAACTTCACGCTCTCGATCTCCTTACCCATCTTCTTAAAGCAGTTACAACCTGTGAAGGTCATCGCTGCAACCACAAGCATTAAGCTTAATGATACAAGTTTTTTCATTGTTTGTGCTATTTTTAGTAATTTTTTCCTCAATCCCTATAGATAGCCAATTTGGCACACCCCAAATCGGGGTAGCCAAATCAGTATCTAGTGTAGCAAATATAGTTATTAAATTTTAATTTTTGATATTTTTAACCAAAAAAAAGTAAAAATTCGCCTTTTTTGATCGCAACACCATCAGCCCTATATTAATATATAGGTATAACTAAAATCTAAACTCCTTACTCCCTGTTGCGACGCTCTCTGCGCTCACCTCGCTCTGGGCGATCCTCACGTGGCTTACGCTCACGCTCAACCCAACCCTCAGGCTTTGGCAACAACGCCTTGCGCGACAACTTCAACTTACCTGTCTTAGCGTCAACACCGATGAGCTTAACCTCAATCTTGTCGCCCTCCTTAAGACCAGCCTCGTCCATAGTCTCGAAACGCTTGTAGTCGATCTCCGAGATGTGCAACAAAGCATCCTTACCTGGCATGATCTCAACGAATGCTCCAAACGCTACGATTGAGCGGATAGTTCCGTTGTAAACCTCACCAACCTCTGGGATAGCTACGATAGCCTTGATGCGTGCCAAAGCTGCGTCGATGCACTCCTTGTTGATGCCGAAGATGTCGATAAGACCCTTGCTGTCAACCTCCGTGATGGTGATTGTTGTCTGCGTAGTCTTCTGGATATCCTGAATAATCTTACCACCAGGGCCGATAACCGCACCGATCATCTCCTGTGGAATTGTGATCTGTACCAAACGTGGAACGAATGGACGGTAATCCTCTCTAGGCTCTGCGATACAGTCGGTGATCTTACCCAAGATGTGCATACGACCCTTGCGAGCCTGCTCCAAAGCTGCCGCCAACACCTCGTAAGAGAGACCGTCAACCTTGATATCCATCTGTGTAGCTGTGATACCATCCTTAGTACCTGTAACCTTGAAGTCCATGTCTCCCAAGTGATCCTCATCACCCAAGATATCAGACAACACTGCCCACTTGCCGCTCTGTGAATCTGAGATCAGACCCATTGCGATACCCGAAACTGGCTTCTTCAACTTAACACCTGCATCCATAAGTGCCAATGTTCCAGCACATACCGTAGCCATAGATGATGATCCGTTGCTCTCCAAGATATCCGACACTACGCGAACTGCATATGGGTTATCCTCGCCAAGTGGAACCATAGGCTTCAAACCTCTCCATGCCAAGTTACCGTGACCAATCTCGCGACGGCTCAAACCACGTGCTGCGCGAGCATCGCCCGTAGAGAATGGAGGGAAGTTGTAGTGCAATACGAACTTCTCAGTACCCTGAACCAAAACCTCATCCTTCTGCTTCTCGTCAAGCTTAGTACCCAACGTAACAGTTGTAAGTGACTGTGTCTCACCACGTGTAAAGACTGCCGAACCGTGTGCTGCTGGCAAGTAGCCAACCTCGCAACAGATAGGGCGGATCTCGTCTGTGCGACGACCATCCAGACGCTGACCCTCATCAAGGATCATGTTGCGCATAGCCATCTTCAATACATCATCGTGGAAATATTTCTTGATAAGAACGATCTTCTCTGACAACTCCTCCTCAGGGAAAGCAGCGATGAACTCAGCCTCCAAAGCCTCGAAAGCCTCAGCACGCTCATGCTTCATCGAACCACCCACAGCGATTGCGTAAGCCTTAGGGTACAACTCAGCGATGATACGCTGGCGCAACTCCTCGTCCGAAGTCTCGTGGCAATATGTGCGCTTAACATCCTTGCCCAACTCCTTCATAAGCTCCAACTGAGCAACGCAGTGCTTCTTGATCTCCTCGTGTGCGAACTTGATAGACTCCAACATAACCTCCTCGCTCACCTCGTTCATCTCACCCTCGACCATCATGATGTTGTCGATAGTTCCAGCAACCATGATATCCAAATCGACATCATTCATCTGCGAGAATGTTGGGTTGATGCAGAACTCGCCTCCGATACGTGCAACACGAACCTCAGAGATTGGGCCATTAAATGGAATGTCCGAAACAGCCAACGCTGCCGACGCTGCCAAACCAGCCAATGCATCTGGCTGAATATCCTTATCCGCAGAGATAAGGTTTACCGTCACAAATACCTCAGCGTGGTAATCAGCTGGGAACAATGGACGCAACGCGCGGTCGATAAGGCGTGACACCAAGATCTCGGCATCTCCAGCGCGACCCTCACGCTTCATGAATCCTCCAGGGAAACGACCACAAGAGGCATATTTCTCCTTATACTCCACTGAAAGTGGCATAAAATCTACATCAGGCTTAGCATCCTTAGCAGCAACAACTGTAGCAAGCAACATTGTGTCGCCCTGCTTAACAACAACAGAACCGTCAGCCTGCTTAGCCAACTTGCCTGTCTCGATCATGATCTCACGTCCGTCAGCAAGTGTAATGTACTTCTGAACGGGGTTGAACAACTTCATCTCTTCCATAAAAAATTCTTTATCTATTTTTTTTCGTCAATTTCCTCTAATTTTCATCTTGTGCCAAAAGCAGAAAAATAGGGTTGTGGTCAAACAAATCTCCCGACAACCCTATTAATCACTTCTGAGAATTACTTACGCAAACCAAGCTCCTTGATGATTGCACGGTAACGCTCAATCTCAGTCTCCTTCAAGTACTCCAACAAGTGGCGACGCTTTCCTACCAAACGCAACAATGCGCGCTGAGTACCGAAGTCGTGCTTGTTCTTCTTAAGGTGACCCGTAAGGTGAGCAATACGGTATGAGAACAACGCGATCTGGCTCTCTGCTGAACCTGTATCGGTGTTAGACTTTCCGTACTGACCAAAAATCTCTTGCTTTTTCTCTGATGTTAAATAAGCCATGATATAAAATATAATTTAAATTTACTCTACGACGCATTACCCTTACTTCGTAATTGCGCCAGAGCGTGCACAAAGGTAGCAATAAATCAAGAATAAACAACCAATTACGTGAAAAACTTTCACTCTTTAACACTTTATATATAAATTTATACTACCTTTGTCGCCAAATGGTTGAATAGTATGCTAAAAGGTCACCTCAACAGTAGAGCGATTTTCTCGTTGTTACCCCTATTTGTGGCGTTGTTTGCAACGCTTGCGTCGGGGTGCAGTCGACGACCTGTGCCATACCAACGCATTGAGGGTAACATGCTAGGAACCACCGCACTCGTTGTCGCCCAGCTACCTGCCGACTCCACCTCGAAAATCTACCAAAAACTAACATACATCGACAGCCTCATGAAGGGGCAGATGTCGATCTACGACTCGACCTCATTGCTCAGCAAAATCAACCGCGCAGAGAGCGATTCGTTGACCCTTGAGATGGTCGAAAATATCACCATCGCAGGGCATGTAAATCGACTCAGCGAGGGGGTGTATGACATCACCGTTTTGCCACTTGTTAAGGCGTGGGGATTTGCAGGTCATGACCCCGATAAGAGCCCCAATATCGACTCGCTTTTGGAGTTCGTGGGCTACGATAAAATATCCATTGAGGGGGGACGATTGCGCCGCACAGATCCGCGCGTGCAGCTCGATTTCAACTCCATCGCCAAGGGCTACACGGTCGACATGGTGGCGAGGAGTTTGGAGGCGATGGGGGCTGAGAACTACCTTGTCGACATTGGTGGAGAGCTGGTTTGTCGAGGTGTCAACCCTCGCTCCACGGGGTGGACAATAGGCGTTGAGAGCCCTTTTGATGGCAACATGACCAATGGAGAGTATCTCCAAAAACGGATAGTTATGGAGCCTCAGCGAGGGCTTAGTGCGATGGCGACATCGGGAAATTATAGGCGTTTTTATCTTAATGACAAGGGCGAGAAAATCGCCCACACGATAGATCCGCGAACGGGGTTGAGTAGTCCTTCCAAGTTGTTGTCTGCCACGGTGATAGCGTCATCATGCGCGCTAGCCGATGCCTACGCAACAATGTTCTTGGCGTTGGGATCTGAGCGTGCCGAGGCGGTTGCTGAGCGCATTGCTGAGGCGGAGGGTATTGAGGTATACTTTATATATGGTGATGGCGAAGATGAGGCGGATAGCTACCGCGAATATTTTAGCGAAGGGGTGAAAGCAATGATTAAGCTGATTAATGATTAATGATTAATTATTAATTATAGATGACGAAGAAATAAGATGAATAAGATGAGTAAGAGGGCGATTTTCTTGTATAACAAGAAGTCGGGGCGTGCAACGATTGCACAGAAGGCGCACAAGATTGTGAATATTTTGCGCCAAGGCGGATATGACGCCACAGGTGAGGTTATTGATTTTACGCGAGATCAGCTTGAGGGGCGTGGAGAGTTTGATCTTGTGGTTGTCGCAGGAGGTGATGGCACTGTAAACTACGTTGTTAACGTCATGAAGCAGGGGGGTGTTAAGGCGCGCCTAGGCATCATTCCAGCAGGAACAGCCAACGATTTCGCGTTGGCGTTGGGAATGTCGAAAAATCCGCTTAAGGCGGCTCAGCAGATCGCTACGGGCGTTGTCGATAGGGTGGATTGCGGATATGTCAACGGACTATTTTTTGTCAATGTCTTTAGCTTTGGAGTCTTTACCACCACCTCGCAGAGAACCCCCGATGCACTGAAACATCGACTCGGAAAGTTGGCATATATAATTGAGGGTATTAAGGAGTTGAACGCCCTCCACGATATGGATCTTCGCATTGCGGCGGATGACAAAACCTTTAGAATCAAGTCGCTCATGGTGTTGGTGCTCAACGGCAAGACGGCAGGAGGTTTTCAGTTGGCTCGCAAGGCAAGTGTCACGGATGGCAAGTTCGACTGTCTGATATTGGAGCAACAGAGTTTTGTCTCGGCAATATACTCAGCATTCATTTACATACTTGGGGGTCGACCCTCGAAGATTAGGTATATCAACGCCTCGAATATCCAGATCCTCTCGGATGAGAATGAGCCAACGGATGCCGATGGACAGCGCGGTGTTGACTTTCCGCTCAACATTGAGTGTCTGCGTGGCGAGTTGGAGATTGTTATACCTCGCGAGTAGAACACCCTCATTTACAGATAGATAGAAAAACCATTAAACTTACGATAATATGCACCCACTTAAGAAAATTAGTCCGTCGCCTAGTCTGCGCAAGGTGTCGGTGCCGAGGATTAAGCTCGAAATGAGTGATGTTAGCTACCTGTCGGATGACTTGGTGATGGCATATATCACTCCTGAGACAAATTATACTGTAAGCCAACCTGTTGCCTTTGATGGTCTCTCTGCCGTCATCATGATGTCGGGCGAGGCGCGCATATCGTACGACCTTAAGGAGTTCGATGTCAAGCAGCGTGATGTTGCGATCTTCACCCCCGAGAGTGTGGTGCAGACGCTCACATGCACCGCCAATGCCTCAGCATTCTTGATCTCCTTCTCGAAGTCGTTCATCAATGATATCCAGATCGACCTATCCACCTCGTTGCCACTATATATGCGATTTGGGAAGAACCCAATCCTTCACCTTACATCGGCGGATGTTGGCGAGGTGTTGCAGCTCTTTCGCCTTATCAAGACGATGATTAGCAGCGACAAGGAGCGTTATCGCGCGGAGATTATCAAGACCCTCTTCACCTCGATATTCTACATCCTCACGGAGATTGTTATGCGTGGTGGTGGTGAGCATGATAACAAGAGGGGTCGTTGTGAGATTATCTTCGATGAGTTTCTCACTCTACTTCAGCTATATAGCAAGTCGGAGCGCAACGTGAAGTTCTATGCCGAGAAGTTGAATATCTCGGCTAAATATCTCTCCGCTGTGGTCAAGGATGTCAGCGGAAAGACTGCCGCTAAGTGGATTGACGAGTCGGTGATCTTGGAGGCTAAGACCCTGCTGATCTACTCGGGCATGAGCATTCAGGAGATTGCCAACTACATGAACTTCTCGACACAGTCGTTCTTCGGAAAATACTTTAAACAACACACTGGAATATCCCCTTCGCGATTTAAACGCAAAGGCTAAACTACTTTTTTTACAACCAAGTAATGACACTAGAGAGAATCTTTAAACTCAAGGAGAACAACACCTCACCGCGCACCGAGGTTATAGGTGGCGTAACAACTTTTATGACGATGGCGTACATCCTCATCGTCAACCCCTCAATTCTTGCCGCGGCAGGTATGGACTCGGGGGCGGTATTCACAGCCACAGCAGTATCGTCATTCGTGGCGTGTGTGATGATGGGCGTCGTTGCCAACCTACCTGTGGCTCTAGCTCCAGGACTTGGCATCAACTCATTCTTCGCCTATACGGTGGTTTTGCAGATGGGATATTCGTGGGAGATGGCTCTCGCAGCTGTATTTATCGAGGGTATCATCTTCATCCTGCTCTCGATCTTCAACATCCGCGAGGCTATAATCTGCTCAATACCTCTGGTTCTCAAACGCGCTATTGGTGTGGGTATTGGACTCTTTATCGCCACCATTGGTCTCGTAAATTCGGGGATCATCACCAAGGGAGTTGTATTCTCAGAGCTTGGCGATATCACCTCAGCACCTGTGTTGTTGACCCTCTTTGCCATTGTCGCTATTGGGGTCTTGGTGGCGCGACGCGTAGGCGGAGCACTGCTGTTGGGTATGGTCTTGACCGCTATTGTGGGTGTTGTTTTTGGGGTTGTAACCATCCCCGAGGGGTTTTCACCCATCGCACTGCCTAGCTCCATTGAGCCAATCCTCTTCAAGATGGACTTCAGCCAGATCTTCTCACTCGATATGTTGGTTGTCATCTTTACGCTGATCTTTGCCGACCTGCTCGACACCGCTGGAGCACTCTTTGCCGTCTGCTCCAACTCGGGATTGGTCGACTCTAAGGGCAATGTCGTTCGCGCAAAGCAGGCGTTTCTTTCCGATGCCTTGGCGACAACTATCGGAGCGATGTTGGGAACTAGCCCCGTCACCTCATATGTCGAGAGTACGGCAGGTGTCGCAGCTGGAGGTCGCACAGGGTTGACCGCTGTGGTGACAGGTGTGCTATTCATCTTCGCGCTGCTCTTTGCGCCACTCTTTGCACTTATCCCTACGGCTGCCACCTCTGCGGTATTGGTCGTTGTGGGTCTGCTGATGGTGGTTGCGGTTGTCGACATTGACTTCCGCGACATCAAAGATGCACTGCCTGCATTTATCACAATCCTCTTTATACCATTAAGTTACAGCATTGCTGAGGGTATTGTATACGGTCTGCTTAGCTACGTAATTATACGTATCTTCTTGGGAAGATTCCGCGATGTTAGCCCCTTGATGTATATCCTCGCGGCACTCTTTATCATCAAGGAGTTCTTCGTGTAGATTGCGATCTCTTATATCTCGTGTGAGAGTGGGGCTGGAACTACGGTGCTGACATCGTAGTCGCCCCAACGCTCTGCGATAGAGCCGATTGTGGCGTGTAGCTCCTCGGGATCTGTGAGGGTGACGAGCTTGAGGCGTGTCTCCTTGAAGTTGGGTAGCCCCTTGAAGTAGTTGGAGAGGTGGCGACGCATTTCGAGAATGCCGACCTTCTCGCCCTTGACCTCGATAGATTTTCTTAGATGGTTTTGAGCTATCTCAACGCGCTCAACCACTGATGGTTGCGCGAGAACTTCGCTTGTGTCGAGATAGTGGCGGATCTCCTTAAATATCCAAGGTCGTCCATATGTTGCGCGACCCACCATGATGCCATCCACGCCATAGCGATCAAACATCTGGCGTGCACACTCTCCCGAGTCGATATCTCCATTGCCGATGATGGGGATATGGATTTGGGGGTTGTTTTTTACGGCACCTATGAGCGTCCAATCCGCCTCGCCCTTATACATCTGTGCGCGTGTGCGACCATGTATCGTGAGTGCTGCGATGCCGACATCTTGGAGTCGAAGCGCGATATCCTCGATGTTCTTGCTCTCCTCGTCCCACCCTAGGCGTGTTTTGACTGTCACGGGAACTCCCGTGGGTTCGAGGGCGCGGACAATCTGACTCGTCATCTCCACCATGAGGGGGACATCCTTCATCATTCCCGACCCTGCGCCACGCCCTGCGATCTTCTTCACAGGGCAGCCAAAGTTGATATCCACAATATCGGGACGCACGCTTGCGGCTATGCGTGCCGCCTCGACCATAGGTTCAATCTGGTGACCATAGATCTGAATACCTACGGGACGCTCTTGGTCGTCGATGTTGAGTTTGGCGCGCGACTTCCACGCATCACGAATTAGCCCATCCGCGGAGATGAACTCCGTGTAGACCACATCCGCGCCAAAACCTTTGCACATATATCGAAACGAGGGGTCGGTGACATCCTCCATAGGTGCCAGAAATAGAGGCTCTTTGCCAAGTTCGATATCTGCGATCTTCATAGTTGTTAAGTGAAAATGGTCTCGTTGTCCCAATGTCTCAAATTTGGGACATTGGGACAACGAGACGTTGGGGAATTATTTACTCCTGCTCGCTCTCCGCCTCAGCTGGAACGAAAGTTGTGAAACCTGCGCCAACCAAGATGTTGAACCATGCGAAGCACTTCTTCATATCCGAAACATGCACGCGCTCGCGGTCGTAGTCGGGAAGTACCGCAGCGAACTCCGCCTTGATCTTCTCGTTAGACTCCTTGTGGCTGATTGCTGCCGCTCCCGACGTGTGGGCATAAACCTTCTCAAAGACCTCCGCAAGGGCGATATCCTCACCCTCGGTGAACATTGAGATCTCTGTGAGCGCGCTAACCTTAGCATTTGATGCTGCGTTCATTCTCTTGCCGTCAATAAGCGACTCAACGATAACACCGCGTGTTGACTGTGCAACATATCTGTACAAACCAGGCTGTCCTGAGATAGCTAAAATCTCTCTTAATTCCATAATAATGTGATAGTTATTTGATTTCTAAATTTATTCTTCTCTCTTGATGTGTAGATCCAACTGTGGGAATGGGAAGCGAACACCATGCTTGGGTAGCTCACGGTATAGGGTCTCATTAATTAGATAGTATACACTCCAGTAGTGTTCGTTTGTTGTCCACGCCCTAGCCACCAGATTTACCGAGCTGTCCGCCATCGTTTGTAGCGATACGGAGGGTAGGAGCGATGGGTTTTCGTGCTCTTGGAATATGCGAGGCTCAGCAGCTATGATGGCAAGTATCGCCGCCTTAGCCACGTCGAAGTCATCGCCATACGACATCCCCACACCCCACTCCAAGCGTCGATTTCCAGCGTGTGAGTAGTTGTCGATGATGGATGACGAGATGGTGCTGTTAGGTAGAAATATTGTGCGACCATCGTAGGTCTCCAACACCGTGGTGAAGAGCATGATCTCCTTAACAAATCCCGAGACATCTTGCGCCGTGATGAAGTCTCCCACGCGATATGGCTTTAGGAATAACACCATCACTCCACCTGCGAAGTTCTGCAACGTGCCACTCAGTGCCATACCCACCGCCAAACCTGCCGATGCCAACATCGCAACGAGCGAGGTGGTGTTGATACCCAGCAACTGCACAATGGTCAGAATCAGAACGACATAGAGTAGTATGTTGACCATCCCTTTAAGGAACGATCTGAGTGACACCTCCACCTGTCGAGCCTCAAAGGTCATCTCCATGAACTTGATGACGCGCTTGATGATCCAGCGACCTATGAAGTATATCGCTAGGGCGATAAGTATCTTGAAAAATATATGTATCAGCTCCGAGCCCAACATCACGATCAGCTCTCCAGCGTTGAGTGACGAGGCATTTTTGAGGATGTCGACAAGCGTCAACTCTCCCGAGGCGAGGCTATCCGCCACCTCCGCCACCTTGGTAATCTCATTTTGTAGGGTGGTGTTGGTACTCTGCGCAAGTGAGTCGACGCCCTGAGTCAAGGAGTCGCTCTTTTCTGTTATGAGTGATTGTAATGGCATAGCGTTATCAAAATACAAATAGAGTGCAAAAGTATCATTTTTTTTGCAAAGTACAAGGTTTTTTAGCGTCTAAATCTTCGCTCTACGGATGTTGTGTTGTTGCGTCCATCGCTCACCACCACGCGCATGGTGTGTTCACCACCAGTGGGTTTGTTGCGGAAGTGGTGCGTCACGCGTCCACCGTGGTAGTCCAGAGCGACCCACTCGCCATTGATGTAGCCTGTGTAGCCCGCCACACCCGAGAAGTTGTCGCTGATGGTGAAACTTATGCTCTTGCGAGAGGTGAGGTTAGCACCCACCTCGAAGTTGGGAACTACGCGAGGGCGCACCGTGTCAATCGCTACGACAAACTCACCTGCCGAACGGGTGTCGACACCCACGCGACCACTGCTGTAACTACCTCCGAGGTTGGAGATCTTGCCCGTCTTGCCAACCAGCGCGATGAGTGCTTTGCTCTGAAGTCGAGGTTCGATCTCCGCCTCAATGTCGACCCTCATACCCTTGTGGAGGGGGATGGTGCGGTCGAGAACTTTATATATAGGTGTGATAATCTCGACCTTGCATGTCGGTGTCGTGAGGCTCTGTTTGCGCTGCTCAGTGAGTGGCGTCACCTTGTACTCGAATGGTATCGACTTGTAGAGGGTGTAGCTGTCGATTGCCACACTCGCGCCCCCCTCTTTGTGGAAGAATCGCTTGTCGGCATAGACAATCTTCTGCGCGGTGTCGATCTCCGCCTTGAATGGTTCGTGCCCACCTCTGATTTTGAAATTGAGTCCCGAGACGTTGCCCATGTCATCCTCCGCCTCTATGCGAACCCTGCGCACTGAGTCCGCGACACATCGCACCAACCCTCGCTCCACCATGGTGGGGTAGAATTGTGCCGAGCCATTGCCGAGTTGCGCCACGCGGATCACCTCGTTGACCGATGAGAGCTTGATAGGGTAGTAGCTCACAGCGTTGCAGTAGCGTGTCGAGGGGAAGGTGAATCCATCCATGCGGTACTCGAAGTATGGTTTTTCATCCAGATAGCTACGCAACGAGTAGAGACCAAAGCGGTTGGTGACATCATCTTTTCTGTCCGATGCCTCGACAATGAAGTACCCCTTTCGACCAACGATAATCTCGTTGTTCGCAACCTCCAACTCATACTCGTCAGGGGTTGTGCTTTTAGCCTGAAAGGTGCGCATCTTCGAGGTGTAGGCGACCCCTCCCACAGAGTCCACCTCCATGTAGTGAACCCTAAATATCAGTGGAGCGCGTGTGTCGCGCGACTTGATAACCCCCTGAGACATAACGTTGAGGGTCTTTTGCGATGCACTCTCGCGGATCTCGAAGTGGAGGTGGGGACCACTCGAAGATCCCGAATTTCCTGAGTAGGCGATCAGATCTCCCTGCTTGACGGGGAACTGGTCGGCAGTGGGGAATAGCGAGACGCTATTTTTCTTCGTGCGGTAGATCTCCGACTCCACCCACTCGTGGATCTTGTCATTGAATCGCGAGAGGTGGGCATATACAGATGTCGTGCCGTTGGGGTGGGCGACATATATCGCGAGTCCGTAGCCGTAAGGCGAGACCCCTATGCGCGCGACATATCCATCCGCAACTGAGACTACGCGTTTGCCACAGATGCCATCGGTTTTGATATCCGCGCCTGAGTGGAAGTGGTTGGGGCGCAACTCACCGAAACTTGCGGAGTACAACCCTGCAACACCCTCCAAGGGGTAGATATAGTCGTTGGGGTCGAGGATGCGCGGACGCTCCAGATGCCCCAATGTCAAAAATGACAGAAAAAATAGTGTTAGAAATTGAAACATTCCTCCTCCTCTTTAATAGTTATTACCTGAGATATCGCTTCGCTCACTGCCCCATAGTCGTAGCCTAGGGATGCTCCATAGCGAACCAATTTGTTGCGTAGGTCGAAGTTATCTTTATATTTTACCGTTTTCATCTTGCGTCTCAGCTTGTCACACAGACGCTCCGCCATCGCCTCAGTGTCGAGGTTTTCGATCACCTCGGTGATGATTTCGCGAGATATCCCCTTGCGACTCAGCTCCATGGAGATCTTGCGAACACCCCAGCCTGAGAGGTTTGTTTTTTCGCGTGTGTATGCCTCAGCAAACCTCTGATCATCAATAAATCGCTGTCCGATGAGGGCGTTGAGAACCTCCTCGCGATCCGATATCGGCACCTCCCAACGCGCCATAAGTCGCCTTGCGTCGCCCGATGACTTCTCCGCCTTGGCGCACTCGCGCATAAGCGACTGCAACGCCTGCTCAGCACTCTTGGGTTTGCGTGGTTTTATGATCTTCGCGCACATATCATTCTGGGTTTCTGGTTGATATCCTCTCTGCACTCGATGTCGATGTAGCCTAGCTGCGTGAGCATCGTGACCGTCTCATCTCGAAAAATCTCGTGAATCTCGTAGTAGAGCGCTCCGCCACTTTTGAGCAGTGTCAACCCCGACTTCGCAATCTCGCGATAGAAGATCAGAGGGTCGTGATCCTCAACAAAGAGAGCCATGTGAGGCTCAAAGTCGAGGACATTTTTGCGCATCGCCTCCGACTCGCTCTGAGGAATATATGGTGGGTTCGAGACGATGATGTCGAGCTGTGCAACCCCCTGCATCGCCTCCGAGTTTTCAATGCCTTGGAGTGCATCCGCCTCACCAAAGGTTACATCTGCAACGTTGCGATCACTGTTTTCGCGCGCAATGGCGATAGCATCAGTCGAAATATCTAAGCCGTATACACTGCTCATTGGCAACAACTTAGCCAACGACACCGCGATAGCTCCGCTACCTGTGCCGATATCCGCAATGGTCAACGCCTCGGCTGTTTTGTGGTTGTCGACAATCCACCCAACAAGCTCCTCAGTCTCGGGGCGTGGAATCAAACAACCCTCGCGTACCGTAAATGTGAGACCGCAGAACTCCGTCTTACCTATTATATATTGTAGAGGTCGCCCCGCTTCGATATCTCGAAGAATCGCCTCGAAGTTCTCGATCGTGCACTCCCTCTCAGGCGCAAGAACCATATCGGTCAAGGTCAATCCTCCCAACTCCATAGCGACAAGACGCCCCATCTGCTGTGCCTCAGTCTCGGAGTAGAGGTGTAGCGCAGCAGTGGTAACTCTCGATATTATCTCTTTGGCAGTCAAAGGTTTTATCTTCTCTCGGGTTGTTGAACTGCCAAGGTCAAGTCAGCCAACGCAATAGCCATTGCCGACTCGATGACAACACCAGCCCTCAGTGCGATACATGCGTCATGGCGACCATGGATCACGAGTGGCTCAACTTTGCCCGACTCCGTGTTGAAAGTCTCCTGTGACGATGAGATGCTAGCCGTAGGTTTCACCGCCACCCTCACAACGATCTCGTTGCCGTTGGTGATGCCTCCATTGATACCTCCATCGTGGTTGGTTGCGGTGTGCCCATCACCATCGAGGATTCTGTCGTTATTCTGGCTACCGCGCATGCGTGTCGACTCAAAACCAGCTCCGAACTCAACACCCTTAACTGCTGGAATAGAGAATAGTAGGTGCGCCATGGTGCTCTCCACAGAGTCGAAGAATGGCTCTCCAACGCCCATCGGAATACCTCCAACGCGACACTCAATAACTCCACCCACGGAGTCCAACGACTTCACGGCACTCTCCACAATGGCGTCAAACTTCGAGCTGTCGCACTCACCTGCCAACTCCACAATCTCGGATGAAAATGTAACCCCCTCGCCCAACAATTTTTTAGCTACTACACCTGCCGCAACAAAGGGCAGCGTGATGCGTCCCGAGAAGTGACCTCCACCTCTATAATCCTGCCAGCCACCATATTTATGTTGCGCCACCATGTCGGCATGCGAGGGGCGGAAGTGCTTGGTGAGGTTGGAGTAATCCTTAGATATTGTATTCTCGTTCTCGAAAACTATAGTCAATGGTGCACCTGTGGTGTGGTCGTTAAAGAGACCCGAAACCACGCGTGGTGTGTCGCTCTCCTTGCGAGGCGTTGTACCCTTCTTTCCGCTACGGCGACGATCAAGATCTACACTAAAGTCCGCCTCCGTGAGTGCAACTCCTGGACGTACACCATCCACCGAGACCCCGATGCCTAGACCGTGAGACTCTCCCCAGAGTGTCACCCTGAAATTTTTACCAAAACTATTCATCGCTACTATTTTTCTAGGGGGGAATTATTAGAACTCCCCTTTACTATTATTGACTCCAGATCCTCGAAGAAGTTGGGGTAGCTCTTGGCTACGCACTCCGCCCCCGAGATCACCATCTCACCCTCACCTCTAAGGGCTGTGGCTGCCATCGACATGGCTATGCGGTGGTCGTTGTGGCTATCTACCTGCGTGTTGCGGATCTTGCCACCCTTCACCTTCATGATGTCGTCACCCTCTAATGTTACCTCAATACCCACCTTGGCATACTCCGCTTGAAGGGTCTTGGCGCGGTTGCTCTCCTTGTGAATGAGGCGCGATGTACCCTTGAATGTCGAGACCCCCCTGCATGCCGCCGCCAAGGCTACCAATGCAGGGAAGAGGTCGGGACACTGCGTAGCGTCAAACTCAAAGGCTTTGAGTTCGCTACGACGTATGGTGATGGCGTTATCTTCATTGATAATCTCCGCACCTGCGCGCTCTATGGCGATGCAGATCTCCTTGTCCGCCTGCTTCGAGAGCATCGAGACGTTGTTGATCTTCACCTCTCCTGCGATAGCTCCCGCAACCAGCAATACCGATGCCGCGCTCCAATCCCCCTCGATGGTGAAGTCGCAAGCCTTGTAGCTTTGTCCCCCCTCGACGAAGAACTCCATGTAGTTGTTGTGAAAGATGTCGACACCGAAACTGCGTGCCGTCTCGATGGTCATATCTAGGTATGGCGTAGATACCGCCTTGTTGACTTTGAGGGTTGTATCTGCCTCAGCCAAAGGCAATGAGAGTAGTAGACCCGTGATGAATTGTGACGATACCGAACCATCAACATCCGCCTCGCCACCCTTGATAGGACCTGTGACAACAAATGGCAGGTAACCATCATTATTCTCAACCACAACGCCCAACTGGCGCAGAGGTTCAATCATCATGGTCATCGGACGCTTCAGAATTGAGCCGTGTCCCATGATCTTTAGTGGCGTGCTACATAGCGATGCCAGCGGTGTGAAAAGGCGTGTCGAGAGTCCCGACTCACCAATGTGGAGGAGCGACCCTTGGGGTGCAAGCCCTCCATCAACTTGTAGGGTGTTGTCATCAAGACGCTTGATCTTTGCACCCAGAGTCTCGATGCAGCCCATCGCTGAGAGGGTGTCGTCGCAGAAATCAATGTTACGAAGTGTCGTCTCCCCTTTGGCGAGGAGCGCGACAGCTAGCGCACGTTGCGCATAGCTTTTGGAACAGGGTGGGTTCAGCTCTCCACTGACCTCACCCTTTGATAAGTGTATATCCATCTATAATGTATTATTTTCTTCCTCTGTTGTTTGGGGTTTGTCGGTCTCGCTCAACTCCGCCTGTGTCTTTAGGAATTGAGGTGACCTCTTAAGCTCGAAGTGTTGACCCAAGTAGACCTTGCGAACCATCTCATCCGCCGCCAACTCCTCTGCCGAACCAGCCTTGAGGATCTTACCCTCAAAGAGCAGATATGTGCGGTCGGTGATGGCGAGGGTCTCATCGACATTGTGGTCGGTGATAATGACTCCGATATTTTTACTCTTTAGCGTAGCAACGATACTCTGAATATCCTCCACAGCGATGGGGTCGACACCCGCAAATGGCTCATCGAGAAGGATAAACGAGGGGTTGATCGCCACGGCACGCGCAATCTCGGTACGTCGACGTTCACCTCCCGAGAGTTGTATTCCAAGGCTCTTGCGAACCTTTTGGAGGCGGAACTCCTCGATGAGGGATTCGAGCCTCTCCTTCTGATACTCCTTGGTAAAGTTGGTCATCTCCAACACCGCGCGAATATTATCCTCTACACTGAGCTGACGAAAGACCGATGCCTCTTGGGCGAGATATCCCACGCCAAGCTGAGCACGTTTGTATACGGGCAGTTTGGTGAGGGTGGTGACGTTGCCGTTGTCATCCTCCAGATATATATCCCCCTCGTTGGGTTTGATAAGCCCCACGACCATATAAAAAGTTGTGGTCTTTCCAGCACCGTTAGGACCAAGGAGTCCAACGATCTCACCCTGTTTCACATCTATAGAGACGTGATTTACAACGGTTCTTGATTTATATTTTTTTACTAGTTCGCTAGTGTAAAGTCTCATTTAGTGAAATTTTTTTACAAAGTTATGATTTTTTTCAAAATATTTTTTATCTTTGAGAGGAAAATTGTGCATAAACATCTTTTTACCCAAAGATAATGAGAGAGAGTGATAACATACAACTGCAAGAGAAACTTAAGGAGTACTTCGGTTTCTCATCATTCAAAGGCAACCAAGAGGCGGTGATCCGCAACGTCTTGGATGGGAATGACACATTCGTTTTGATGCCCACAGGTGGCGGAAAATCATTGTGTTACCAACTTCCTGCGCTGTTGATGGATGGTGTGGCGATCATCATATCGCCACTTATCGCCCTGATGAAAAATCAGGTCGACGCTATGCGTACCTTCTCCACGGAGTCGGGTATCGCCCACTTTCTCAACTCGTCACTCAACAAGAGTGCCGTGAATCAGGTGCGTAGTGATGTCCTCGCTGGAAAGACCAAGTTGCTATATTTTGCACCCGAGTCGCTCACCAAGGAGGATAACATCGCATTTTTGCGCAAAATCAAGGTGTCGTTCTACGCCATTGACGAGGCGCACTGTATCTCGGAGTGGGGTCACGACTTCCGCCCTGAGTATCGTCGTATCCGTCCCATCATTAATGATATCGGTCTCGCGCCCCTTATCGCCCTTACGGCGACGGCTACCCCGAAGGTGCAGATGGATATTCAGAAGAACCTCGGTATGTCGGATGCCTCGGTCTTTAAGTCATCGTTCAATCGCGCCAACTTATACTATGAGTTGCGTCCAAAACATAATGTGGATCACGAGATCATCCGCTTCATCAAGCAGCGCGAGGGTAAGTGTGGTATCATCTACTGCCTCAGCCGCAAAAAGGTGGAGGAGCTGACGGAGCTGTTGCAGGCTAACGGCATCAAGTCGCGTGCATACCATGCAGGTATGGATGCCCAGACGCGTGCCGACAACCAAGATGACTTCCTCATGGAGCGTGTGGATGTCATCGTGGCAACCATCGCCTTTGGTATGGGTATCGACAAGCCCGATGTGAGGTATGTGATTCACTACGACATTCCCAAATCTCTGGAGGGGTACTATCAGGAGACGGGTCGCGCAGGTCGCGATGGTAACGAGGGTTACTGCTTGACATTCTATAGCTATAAGGATATTCAGAAACTTGAGAAGTTCATGCAGGGTAAGCCTGTGGCGGAGCAGGAGATCGGCAAGTTGTTGCTGTTGGAGACTGTTTCGTATGCCGAGAGCTCGATGTGTAGGCGCAAGACGCTGTTGCACTACTTCGGTGAGACATATACTCAGGAGAATTGTGGTAACTGCGATAACTGTCTCAATCCACGCCCTAAGGTTCAGGTTGCCGATGATATCGTCATGGCAATGAAGGCGTTGCGCGATATTGGCGAAAAGTTCAAGATCGACCACCTCATCAACCTACTCACCGCCAAGACCACGGCACTCATCAAGAGCTATGGTCACAATAAGAGCGATTGGTTTGGTGCGGGATCTCACCAGAATGCTAAGTATTGGGGTGCGGTGATGCGTCAGGCGTTGATAATGGGTCTCTTTGATAAGAATATTGAGAACTACGGTCTCATCACGATAAATGCTAAGGGTGAGGAGTTTATAAAGTGCCCCGTGCCGACGATGATAACTCTCGACCACGACTACGAGGCGCAGGCGGAGCAGGCGGAGGCAGCGACACCTATGAGTCGTGGCGGTGCTGCGGATGAGGAGCTGTTTGCGATGCTGAAGGATCTTCGCAAGAAGGTGGCTAAGAAGCATGACCTTCCGCCGTTTGTGGTGTTCCAAGACCCATCGCTGGAGGATATGTCGGTGCAGTACCCCATCACCGTTGAGGAGATGCAGAATATCACGGGTGTGGGTGCTGGTAAGGCGAGGAAGTTTGGCGCGGAGTTTATCAAACTTATCAAGGCGTATGTTGAGGAGAAGGATATCATCCGACCTCAGGATATGATTGTTAAGTCGGTTGCTAATACGGCTGGAAATAAGATCTTTATCATCAAGTCGGTAGACCGCAAGATGGATTTCGAGGATATCGCCAAGGCTAAGAGTCTCGACTTCGATGAACTACTTTCGGAGATGGAGGGTATCGTTAATTCGGGAACGCGTCTCGATATCTCGTACTACATCGACGAGTATATGGATGAGGAGAAGGCGGAGGATATATATCTATATTTTAAAGAGGATGCCGAGAGCGACTCTTTGGATGCTGCTATCGAGGAGCTGGGTGGTGACTACACCGAGGAGGAGATACGTTTAGTTCGAATTAAGTTCCTTTGCGAGCAGGGTCATTAGTTGAGACCCGATTGTTGAGACCCTCTCGCAGGTCATTTTCGGCACTTCCCTCGTGATTTAAATGCTCACGTACTTTAGTACGCTCCGCTTTAAATCACTCACGAAGCCCCAAAACTGACCCACGATAGTGCCTCAACGGGCGGAGACTCAATGCTCTGCATGTCATTGCGGACTTGATCCGCAATCTCTAAGAGACGAGCTAATCAACATAAAAAATACAAAAAGATACATATATAATAGGTGCGACAAGAGAGAAAAAAAAGCTACGGCAACAGAGGAGATAACAGAGGAGAATCACGAGGCGGACGCCAACCTCGCGAGGGTGAGGTGCGCGCGAAAAAGGCGTTGGGTCAACATTTTTTGACCGACCTTAATATTGCGCAGAAGATTGGTGACGCTGTGGAGGGGGGCGCAGAGGATGCTCCAGTGACGGTGTTGGAGGTTGGATGTGGTATGGGTGTCTTGACTCAGTTTCTTTTGCAACGCACTGATATAGTGACATATGGCGCGGAGATCGACACGGAGAGCGTGGAGTATCTTCACAAGCACTACCTCGATTTTGCACCGCGACTCATTGAGGGTGACTTCCTGAAGATGGATCTCAGGGAGAGGTTTCCCGAGGGGTTGAGCGTGGTGGGCAACTATCCATACAACATCTCGTCGCAGATTTTTTTCAAGGTTGTGGAGAACCGCGACCTTATACCTGAGTGTGTCGGCATGATCCAAAAGGAGGTGGCGGTGCGCATGGCGGAGCCTCCAGGGTCTAAGGAGTATGGAATTTTGAGTGTGCTGTTGCAGGCGTGGTACGATATCGAGTACCTCTTCACGGTGAATGAGTCGGTGTTTAATCCGCCTCCCAAGGTGAAGAGCGCGGTGATACGCATGAGGCGCAACTCGACTCAGCAGCTCAACTGTGATGAGAAGCTCTTTGTGAAGGTTGTCAAGGCGGCATTTGGACAGCGACGCAAGATGATTCGCAACGCCCTCAAGTCGGTATTTGGGGACTTTGGAGGTGCGGAACATGAGTTCTTCAACCTTAGGGCTGAGCGACTTTCGGTTGCGCAGTTCGAGGAGCTAACGCGCTGGGTGTCAGAGAATAGTGAAAACTAACCAAAAACCAAAAATATGAAAAAAACCTTACAACTGATGATGGTTGCTGCTGCGTCACTCGCGGTGTCGTGTGGAGGCAGTGCATCGGAGCAATCGGCATGCTGTGGTGGTGAATTTAAGACCAACGCTGCGTCAGATCTTCACACCAACTACCCCCAATGTGCGGAAAAGTTGAGTGCTGCCATGGCGCGCAACAACCGCTACGAGTCGGAGTATCCCATGGAAAATGAGCTATATACAACCTTCAAGTATACGGAGGTCAAGGGCTTTGACTACAATAATGGCGATGGTACGCTGTCGCGTCGTGACCCCTCGAAGGTGATCTTCGAGAATGGTAAGTACTACGTATGGTACACCCACCGCCACACCATCAAGCCACCAGTAGGTAAGGTTGGATATTCGGATGAGATACCAACAACGGATTGGGACTTGGCGGAGATCTGGTACGCAACATCTGAGGATGGTTTCACATGGGAGGAGCAGGGTGTTGCCGTGCCTCGACCTAAAGCTCCTCAGGTGGGTCACCGTTCGGTATGTACAGCGGATATCTTGAAGTTCAACGGTAAATTCTACCTCTACTATCAGGGTTACTACGAGCCAAGTGGTAAGGTGGGTGATCTATGTCCTGTGACAATGTCGTGGGCGGACTCTCCCGATGGTCCTTGGACAGCGTGCGGTCACGAGGTGGTGACGCGTGGCGAGGGCGAGAACGATTGGGATCGTTACATCATCCACGACCCATTCCCACTGGTTCACGAAGGCAAGATATACCTATATTATAAAGCAGGTTTCAACCACCGCGACGCTGGAGGTTTGGCAATTGCCGAAGATCCTGCAGGTCCTTTCGTGAAGTATGAGAACAACCCTGTGCTCAATTCGGGTCACGAGGTGTCGCTATTTCCATTCCGAGAGGGTGTCGCTGCCATGGTCATAAAGGCTGGTAATGAGCACAATACAATTCAGTACGCCAAGGATTGGGTCAACTTCGAGATCGCATCGTTTGTTAACTTGATGCCCAATGCCCCTGCGGCATTTAGCGAGGATGCATTCACAGACTCGGGCAACGCTAAGGGTATCAACTGGGGTATGTGCCACTTCCTATTTAAGGGCTACTCGCGTCTGGATCGCTTCGATTGCGACCTCAACACAGAGTTCCACGATGGCGGCATGAAGTGGCAAGTGGTCAACTTCCCTCGCGAAGAGTATATGAAACATGGTCTCAATAAGGGACAACGCAAACGCCTAGCCGAGGATACAGAACGATTGAAGAGTAAAAAATAGGACGGCTGGGGACTGTCCTGCGCGGACGGCGGCGGGGTGCTCCCCGCGGAGCTATTCTCTAGCGGTCATGTGGTACGCACTTTTTCAAAGTGCTAAGTTTAAAGAGAGAGATTTTCAGATATTGAAAGCTTTCCCCTAACGGGTCGGCTCTCAATCTGAAAATCTCTCTCTTTAAACTTCACGCTACTAGCGTAGCGTGCCACATGCCGAATCTCCACCGCTCACAGTATTGTCGCGCTCCCAATGTCTCGCTGTCTCGTTGTCTCATTGTCCCATTTTTTTGAGACTTTGGGACGCTGTGACCAACTTTTTGTAAAAAATTTATTATATTTGCGACAATAAAAATCTAACAAAATATGAAAATCACAGTTATAGGTGGCGGTAACATGGGCGGTGCTATCGCTGCAGGAGCCATCAAAGCAGATATCGTAAAGGCTGGGGATGTGACAATCTCGCACCTTGAGCCTAAGTGTCATGACCTCTTTGGGGAGTTCCTTTCGCAGATCAAGATCGAGGATGACAATGCTAAATCTATCGAGGGTGCTGACCTTGTGATTGTTGCTGTTAAGCCTTGGATGATGAGCGAGGTGTTGGGCGAGATCGTGGATAAGATCGACCGTACAAAGCAGGCATTGGTATCTATCGCAGCAGGTGTTACGTTCGAGGTACTCCACGAGATGATGAAGTGCGAGGAGTTGGGTAAGTTGGGAATGTACCGCATTATCCCAAATACTGCCATCGCTATTGCGCAGAGTACCAGCTTCATATGCAAGACCAACACATCGGAGACTCAGGATGCTCAGCTGTTGTCAATCTTCAACGCTTTGGGTGCTAGTTTCATCATCACGGAGGATCAGATGACGCCTCTCACCTCGTTGTCGTCGTGCGGTATTGCCTTTGCTTATAAGTACATAGACGCCTCAATTGAGGGTGGTGTTGAGTTGGGCATTGACGTTGAGTTGGCGCGCGATGTTGTGTTGCAGACGGTTCGTGGCGCGTTGATGATGTTGGAGACCAACTCAACGATGCCTCAGCCCGAGATCGACAAGGTGACAACCAAGGGTGGCATTACGGAGAAGGGTCTCAAGGCGATGGCGGAGAACGGTTTCGCGGAGGCTGTCAAGAGCGGACTTGTAGCAAGCAAATAATAGATGAATAGAGATTCAAAAAAGATAGGTCGTGTAGTTGTCAAGATCGGAAGTAACGTCCTCACGCGCAAGGAGGATGGCGGTCTCGACACGGAGCGCATGGCGAAGCTCACGGATCAGGTAGCGCAACTCCATAAGGCTGGTGTTGAGGTTATTGTGGTCTCGTCGGGAGCTGTGGCGTCGGGGCGTGGCGAGATCACGCCCAAGAGCAAACGTCTCGACTCGGTGGCGGCGCGTCAGCTGTTTTCGGCTGTGGGGCAGGCGAAGTTGATTAACATCTACTACAACCTCTTCGCAAAGTACGACATCGTATGTGGGCAGGTGCTTACCACCAAGGAGAGCCTCTCCACGCGTGGTCACTACCTCAACCAGCGCAACTGCATGAGCGTGATGTTGGAGAATGGCGTGGTGCCCATCATGAACGAAAACGACACCATCTCGGTGACGGAGTTGATGTTTACCGACAATGACGAGCTGTCGGGCATGGTGGCGACGATGATGGATGCTGACGCTCTGATCATCCTCAGCAATATAGATGGAATATATAGCGGTGACCCATCAAATCCCGAGTCGGAGGTTATCAGAACGGTGGATGCCGATGTTGAGAACCTCAGCCAATATATCAGCACTACAAAGTCGCAGTTTGGTCGCGGAGGTATGTTGACAAAGTGTCGCATTGCCTGCAAGGTGGCGGACGAAGGTGTTGAGGTTATCATCGCCAACGGCAAGTGCGATGATGTGCTTACGGATCTGATTCTCAGCGACAAAGATATATTGTGCACACGCTTCACCCCTGCGCAAAAGACGATATCAAAACTTAAAAAGTGGATTGCACATTCGGATGGTTTCTCGAAGGGTAAGATACACATCAACGAGGGTGCTTACAACGCATTGATGCAGCCCAAGGCGACAAGTCTACTCCCTGTTGGAGTGAGCGCGGTGGAGGGCGAATTCGAGAAGGATGACATCGTCACTATTGTCGCTCCCGATGGTGAGGCTATCGGAGTGGGGCGTATATCGGTGGATTGCACAGTGGCGCGCGAGTCGTTGGGTGTCAAGGGGTTAAAGCCCTTTGTGCACTATGATTATATGTATATTGAGTAGCTCCTCCTTTGATTGCGGTTTTGATCTGCAATCTCGCTTAATTGCGGTTCTGTGAACCGCCGCCCTCCTAGAGGATTTTAAAAAACAAAAATCCTCTTTTTGGGAGTGAGGGCGAAAACATGTCGGGGACTGCCCTAACGCCGGGCAGGCGGTGCGAGCCGCACGGGCGTGTAGCTGGCGCAATTGGGTGGCGCGGTTGGTAGGTGCGGTTACAAATTAAAATACGAAAAATTATGAATTTAAAACCACAATTCGAGGGTGCAGTAGAGGCTTCACGTGCCTTAGCACTACTCTCTCAGGAGCAGATAGATAGCGTATTGTTGGAGGTGGCAGAGGCTGCCATAGCTAAGTGCGATAAGATATTGGAGGCGAATGCGTTGGATCTCGCCAAGATGGAGCGCAGCAACCCTCTCTATGATCGTCTGCTACTCACCAAGGAGCGTGTGGAGGGTATCGCCTCAGATATGCGCAACGTTGCAGGATTGCACTCACCCGTAGGCGAGGTGTTGAGCGAGGCGGAGCGTCCCAACGGAATGAAGATCGAGAAGGTGCGTGTCCCTTTTGGCGTTATTGGCGTCATCTATGAGGCGCGCCCAAACGTCAGCTTTGATGTCTTTGGACTATGTTTCAAGACTGCCAACGCCTGCATCCTAAAGGGTGGTAGCGATGCCCACAACTCCAACTCGGCAATTGTGGAGATTATTCGCGAGGTGTTGCGTAAAAATGCTATAGATGAGAGGGTTGTGACTCTTTTGCCAGCAGAGCGTGAGGCGACAGCGGAGCTTTTGCAAGCTGAGGGGTATGTCGATCTGTTGATCCCTCGCGGAAGTTCGTCGCTCATCAACTACGTGCGCAAAAATGCAACTATTCCAGTGATTGAGACGGGTGCAGGAATATGCCACACATATGTCGACAAGGGGGCGGATGTTGCTAAGGCGACAGCGATTGTGATGAATGCCAAGACACGTCGCGTGAGTGTATGTAATGCCTTGGACTGCATGGTGTTGCATGCCGATATGTTGTCTAATGTGAGCGAGATTTGCGCACCTTTGGCGACAAAAAATGTCACCATCTATGCCGACCCACGTTCTTATGAGGTGTTGAGCGCAAGCTACCCAAGTGAGTTGCTTGAAAAAGCTACGGAGGATAGTTTCGGAACGGAGTTTTTGGACTACAAGATGTCGATCATCACGGTGGAGAGCGCGGAGGTGGCAACGGCACATATTCTCAAAAATACATCGCACCATAGCGAGGCAATCATTACGGAGGATATCGCTACTGCTCAATACTTTAAGAAGGTTGTAGATGCGGCATGTGTCTACCACAATGTCTCGACAGCCTTCACCGATGGAGCGCAATTTGGCTTTGGTGCGGAGATTGGAATCAGCACTCAGAAACTACATGCGCGCGGACCTATGGCGTTGCCAGAGTTGACAAGCTACAAGTATATCATCTCTGGAGATGGTCAGGTGAGAGGGTAGGCTTGAAAACCCCAAAACACTACAAAAGGTCAACTTTTTTGGTTAAATTGTATTGTAAAATTTGGTATTTTCAAGAAACTTCAATACATTTGTCGCGCTATGGAGGTACACCATATATAATAAGGTATAAAAACATGGAATATAAATTCAGCATTATTAACATTGTCTGCATCGTCGGGGTCATAGGTAATTGACCGTGAGGAGAGATAGGTTATTAGTGTTAGAAGCAACATAACAGACACAACAACTCTCACTCATGTAGTGAGAGTTTTTTTTAAGGATATATTTGCTACACGTAGCGCACACACATATAACTCTAAAGAGATGAAAAACAAGCTCAGAAGTAACGTATCGGTATCGGGTCGCCTTATGGCAGGCGCACGCAGCCTTTGGCGCGCCAATGGTATGAAGGAGGAGCACTTCGGAAAACCAATTATCGGTATTGTCAACTCATTTACGCAGACCGTCCCAGGTCACACTCACCTGCACGAGATCGGTCAGTATGTCAAGGGACTCATTGAGGAGCAGGGTTGCTTCGCTTGCGAGTTCAATACCATCGCTATTGATGATGGAATCGCAATGGGTCATAGCGGAATGTTGTATTCTTTGCCTTCGCGCGATATTATCGCCGATAGTGTGGAGTATATGGCTAATGCTCACTGTCTTGACGCCTTGGTATGTATCAGCAACTGCGACAAGATCACCCCTGGAATGATGATGGCGACGATGCGTCTCAACATCCCAACAATCTTTGTTTCGGGAGGTCCTATGGAGGCTGGTGTCGATGGAGATCGTAAGCTCGACCTTATCGACGCGATGATCGAGAGTGCCGATAGCTCAAAGAGCGATGAGGAGATTGAGAGGGTGGAGCGTAACGCATGCCCTACATGTGGATCATGTTCGGGAATGTTTACAGCGAACTCTATGAACTGCTTGGCGGAGGCGTTGGGTATGGCTCTAACGGGTAACGGAACTGTTGTGGCTACGCACGCTAACCGCAAGGTGTTGTTCGAGACCGCAGCGAAGAGAATCGTGGAGATGGCTAACGCCTACTACGCGGAGGGTGATGATAGCGTTTTGCCACGCAACATCGCAACACGTGCTGCGTTTGAGAACGCTATGACGCTCGATATCGCTATGGGAGGTTCATCAAATACGGTGCTTCACTTGTTGGCTATCGCGGCTGAGGCGGGTGTTGAGTTCTCGATGAGCGACGTAGATAGAATTTCACGCGTGACGCCAGTGGTTTGTAAGGTTGCGCCATCAAATACCGTTCATATTGAGGATGTTCACCGCGCAGGTGGAGTCTTGGGTATCTTGAACGAGTTGTACAAGGGTAACCACTTCGATGGCAAGTGTCACAATGTTACAGGTCAGAGCTTTGAGGAGTTGTTCGCGGTGATGTGCGACTACTCGAATGAGGCGACAAATAAATTCTTCCGCACAGCCCCCGGGCGTAAGTTCAACTTGGTGTTGGGATCGCAGGATAGCTACTACAAGGAGATGGACACTGATCGCGAGAAGGGTGCTATCCGCTCGGTTGAGAGTGCCTTTAGTAAGGATGGTGGCTTGGCGGTGTTGTTCGGAAATATCGCAAAGAAGGGTTGCATCGTTAAGACGGCAGGTGTCGCTGAGGAGCAGTTGTGTTTCGATGGTGTGGCGCGAGTTTTTGAGTCTCAGGAGGATGCTATGGCAGGTATCTTGGGCGGCAAGGTTTCGGCTGGGGATGTTGTCATCATCACATATGAGGGACCTGCAGGAGGTCCAGGTATGCAGGAGATGCTCTACCCAACGTCATACTTGAAGTCTATGCACTTGGGCAAGGTGTGCGCCTTGGTTACTGATGGACGTTTCTCGGGAGGTACTTCGGGATTGTCGATTGGTCACGTGTCGCCAGAGGCTGCATCGGGAGGTGAGATCGCCATCGTTCAGGACAATGATCCTATATATATAGATATTCCAAACCGCTCAATCAACTTGAAGATCTCGGATGAGGAGATCGCAAGCCGTATGGCAGCGTTGGGTGGAGTATTCAAACCAAAATCGCGTAATCGCGTGGTTCCTAAGTCGTTGCAGTTCTACGCGCAGAATGTGTCATCGGCAGATATGGGAGCTATCCGTATTATTAAGGAGTAATTTGCTATGGAGCAGAGTAATAAAATAACTGGAACACGAGTATTGCTTAACTCACTTGTTGAGAGCGGCGTAGACACTGTATTTGGCTACCCTGGTGGTCAGATCATGCCTCTTTATGATGCACTCTACGACTACTCAGATTCTATTCGTCACATCTTGGTTCGTCACGAGCAGGCGGCGGTACATGCAGCGCAGGGATATGCGCGTGCTACGGGTCGCACGGGAGTCTGTTTCGTAACGTCGGGACCAGGTGCGACAAACACCGTGACAGGTATCGCGGATGCTATGTTGGACTCTACGCCACTTGTGGTTATCACGGGTCAGGTGCCTACGCCAATGTTGGGTGTCGATTCATTTCAGGAGATCAACATTGTTGGTGTTACGCACCCCATCACGAAGTGGAATATCTTGGTTCGCAGCGCGGAGGAGATCGCCCCAGCAATAGCTAAGGCACTCTATATCGCTAGCAGCGGACGTCCAGGACCTGTCTTGGTGGATATCACGAAGGATGCACAGATTGGTCTTGCGGAGTGGGGTGGATTTGTTCCATGTCCTCCAATTCGAAGCTACGATCCCAAGCCTGTTGCCAACTCAGTGAAGGTGGCTAAGGCGGCTAAGTTGATCGACAAGGCGAAACGCCCAATGGTGATCTTTGGTCAGGGTATCACGCTGTCGGGAGCTGAGGCTGAGTTCAAGGAGTTTGTTCATAAGAGCGGAATGCCAGCGGTGGCGACACTGTTGGGATTGTCGGCTTTGGAGTGCTCAGACCCTTATTATATAGGTATGATCGGAATGCACGGCAACTACGCCCCCAATATCACCAACCATGAGTGTGATTTGATTGTGGCTGTGGGTATGCGTTTTGACGACCGCGTGACATGTAACACGTCAAATTTTGCTGAGAATGCAAAGATTATCCATATCGACATCGACCCTGCGGAGATTGACAAGATCATCACGGCAGATGTCGGCATCGTTGGCGATGCTAAGGAGGTGTTGGAGTGCCTTAACACGCTCATTAGCGAGGGTGACCACGCGGAGTGGTTGGCTAAGTTGAAGGCTTACAATGCTGAGGAGCACGAGATCGTTGTGGAGCGTCACGAGGGTGATGGTACTGGCGAGATTCACCTCCACCACGCAGTGCAGGCTGTGGATGCAGCCTACAAAGGCGAGAATATCACGGTTACGGATGTTGGTCAGCACCAGATGGTTGCAGCGCGATATACAAGTTTCTGTAAGCCACGTTCGCTCATCACCTCGGGAGGTTTGGGAACTATGGGTTTTGGACTTCCAGCGGCTATTGGAGCTAAGGTTGGTGCGCCCGAGAGAGATGTTGTCTTGTTTGTTGGCGATGGCGGTATTCAGATGAATATTCAGGAGTTGGCGACAATCATGCAGGAGAGGGTAGCGGTGAAGATCGTCCTTATCAACAACAACTACCTAGGTATGGTTCGTCAGTGGCAGCAGCTATTCTTCAACCAGCGTTACTCGTTCACGCCGATGATGAACCCCAACTTCGAGTTGATCGCCAAGGCTCACGATGTAGGCTATGGATATTGCGAGAAGAGGGAGGATTTGGCTGCGGCAGTTGCTGAGATGCAGGCTGCTCAGGGCTCTTACCTATTGGAGGTGAGGGTTATATGTAATGACAACGTACTTCCGATGGTTGCACCAGGTAAGTCGCTTGTGGACATCATGTTGACCGATGGTACAGAGGTTGGCTACAAGTGTGCAGGCTGCAAAGGACGTATAAACGAACAGAAACGATAAGGAGGTAAGGCTATGGCAAAGTACACATTAACAGTTTTTTCGGAGAACCACGCAGGAGTGTTAGGACTAATCACAACGGTCTTTACTTCACGACATATGAATATCGAGCGTCTAAGAACTGAGAGGTCATCCATTGAGGGTATCCACCGCTTTATCATTGAGGTGTCGGCAGATGTCAGCCGCGTGGAGAATGTTGCCAAACAGATCGAGAAGAAGATAGATGTGATGAAGGCATATATCCAAACCTCGGAGGAGTACTCCAAGGCAGAACTTACCCCACAGCGCGAGCGCGATATCTTGGCGGAGTTTATAGTAAAGAATTAATTTCAGGGGCTTTGGTGGCTCCAAGAAGAAAAAAGCAAATAAATATTTAACATTTAATTTAATAAAGACAATTATGGCAAAGATGATTTTCGGTACAACCGAGGAGAATGTAGTAACTCGTGAGGAGTTTCCATTAGCAAAGGCACAAGAGGTTCTTAAGGATGAGACTATCGCCGTTATCGGTTATGGTGTTCAGGGTCCTGGTCAATCTCTTAACTTGCGTGACAACGGTTTCAACGTTATCGTTGGTCAGCGTAAGGGTGGTAAGTCTTGGGATAAGGCTGTTGCTGATGGCTGGGTTCCAGGAGAGACACTTTTCGAGATCGAGGAGGCTTGTGCAAAGGCTACAATTATCCAGTTCCTTCTTTCAGATGCAGGTCAGATCGACGCATGGCCAACAGTTAAGAAGCACCTTACTCCAGGTAAGGCGTTGTACTTCTCACACGGTTTCGGTATCACATACAAGGAGCGCACCGGTATCGTTCCTCCAGCTGACGTAGATGTTATCTTGGTAGCTCCTAAGGGTTCGGGTACATCACTTCGTCGTATGTTCGTTGCAGGTCGTGGTTTGAACTCTTCATACGCTATCTTCCAGGATGCTACAGGTCGTGCTAAGGATCGCGTTGTCGCTATGGGTATCGGTGTAGGTTCAGGTTACTTGTTCGAGACAACTTTCAAGCGTGAGGTATATTCTGACCTTACAGGTGAGCGTGGTTCATTGATGGGATGTATTCAGGGAATCTTCGCTGCACAGTACGATGTTCTTCGCGAGAATGGTCACTCACCATCTGAGGCTTTCAACGAGACTGTTGAGGAGTTGACACAGTCGCTTATGCCACTTGTTGCTGAGAACGGTATGGACTGGATGTACGCTAACACATCTACCACTGCACAGCGTGGTGCGCTTGATTGGTGGAAGCCTTTCCGTGACGCTACAAAGCCAGTATTCGAGAAGTTGTATGCTGAGGTTGCTTGTGGTAACGAGGCACAGCGTTCTATCGACACTAACTCTAAGCCAGACTACCGCGAGAAGTTGGAGGCAGAGCTTAAGGAGTTGCGTGATAGCGAGATGTGGCAGGCAGGTATGACTGTTCGCGGTCTTCGTCCTGAGAACAACTAATTTATCAATAGAGAGATGGGGTACTTTCCCAAACTCAATGATATTATAGAGGCTCACCAACGCTTAAAGGGGTGTGTTAACCACACCTCTTTAATGCGTAGTGACAACCTTTCGCGTAAACACTGCGCTGATATCCTCCTCAAAAGAGAGGATCTTCAGGTTGTACGCTCGTACAAATTGCGCGGTGCTTACAACAAGATTTTGTCGTTAACGGCTGAGGAGCGTGAGCGAGGTGTGGTTTGTGCTAGCGCAGGAAACCACGCGCAAGGTGTTGCATTTTCATGCAACAGACTCTCTATCAAGGGGTATATATATATGCCTGTGACCACGCCCAAGCAGAAGATCGATCAGGTTCGCATCCACGGCAACGGCATGGTGGAGATCATCCTTACGGGAGATACCTTCGATGCAAGTGCTGCGGAGGCTAAGGCGTTCTGTGAGGAGCACAACATGTGTTTTGTCCATCCGTTTGATGATGAGAAGATTATCGAGGGTCAGGCGACTGTCGGTGTCGAGATCATCGAGGATAGCACAGCTCCGATAGATTATATTTTTGTGCCTATCGGTGGTGGCGGTCTGCTCGCAGGTGTGGGTTCATACCTTAAGCAGGTGTCACCCAAGACCAAGATCATTGGTGTTGAGCCAGCAGGTGCTGCATCTATGAAGGCGGCACTCGATAATAATGGTGTTGTGACACTCGATGAGGTGGATAAATTTGTCGATGGAGCATCGGTGAAGCGTGTCGGAGATCTTAACTTCGAGGTCGGCAGGCAGATTCTCGACTCTATCATCACTGTCCCCGAGGGTATGATATGTACAACAATCTTGGAGATGTATAACCGCGAGGCTATCGTTGTTGAGCCAGCAGGTGCACTCAGCATCGCAGCATTGGGACTCTGTCCCGAGGATATTCAAGGCAAAAGAGTGGTTTGTGTCGTGAGTGGTGGAAATAATGATATCACTCGTAATGAGGATATTAAGGAGCGTTCACTACTCTTTGAAGGGCTGAAGCACTACTTCATCGTGAGATTTCCACAACGCGCAGGTGCTCTCAAAACATTCCTTAGCGAGGTGCTCGGACCTAACGACGATATCACATTCTTCGAGTATAAGAAAAAGACTCATCGCGAGAATGGCCCAGCCCTAATCGGTATCGAACTTTCGGATCGTAACGATTTCCCTGCCTTGTTGGAGAGAATGGAGGACTATGGCGTCAAATACGAATACCTCAACCATAAACAAGATCTCTTCGAGTTGCTAATCTGAGGTTAGCTTGGGATCGGCTTAGGACTGCCCTAACGCCGGGCGGGCGGTGGGGTACTCCCCGCGGAGCTGAACTTTTTTCCTAGCGGTCCCTAAAAATAAAAGTGAAGATTTTTTAGATATTAAAAGCCTCCTACGGTCGGCTCTTAATCTAAAAAATCTTCACTTTTATTTTTCACGCTACTAGCGTAGCGTGCCACATGCCGAACCTCCACCGCTCAATGCATTGCATCTTTTTCAGTGTCCTTTTGTCCTACTGTCTCATAGGGGCAGTACCCAGCCGTCCATAAGATCATCGAGTTGGCGGCGATCTTTTTTTGTTGGGCGGCCTGTTCCAGGGTCTCGGGTGACGAATATTGTTTCGCGAGGTGTTAGGAGTTTATCGAGTTCGGATTGAGGCGTTACGTTTGTGCAGTATGTGGGGACGTTTTTGGCAGGTTGTCGGCTTGATACGAGTTCGATGACTTGGTATGAGTATGTCACGACACCTTTTTTGACTGCTATTTGGTCTCCGATTTTGACATCGCGAGATGGTTTTGCGTATGCGTTATTTACGAGGACTTTGTTGTTTCGTATTGCATCGGCGGCATCGCTGCGAGTCTTAAAGACGCGCACTGCCCAAAGGTATTTATCTAATCTAACATCTTGCATAGTGATGCAAAGGTAGTAAATTTGCGCAAAAGGAGCAATATGTTAAGTGTATCACTTATAAATTGTTATCTTTTTACTATCTTTGTACAGAATTTAATATATTGGGAGCTATGGGATTTTTTGATCTTTTTAAGAAGAAATCTAAAGATAAGCCAGTTGAGCAGCAAGATGTTGCGCAGGTGGAGGCTAAGATAGTTGAGAACGATAGCGAGAAGGGGGCGGCTAAGGAGTCATCGGATCTGGAGGCAGGTTTGGAGCGCACCAAGACGGGGCTTTTCTCTAAGATCGCCAGAGTGGTTGCGGGACGTTCCTCTGTGGATGCCGATGTTTTGGATGATTTGGAGGAGATCCTCATCACCTCGGATGTTGGCGTGGAGACGACCATCAAGATTATCAAGGCTATTGAGGAGCGTGTTGCGCGCGACAAATATATGGGCACGGATGAGTTGCAGAGTATTCTGCGTCAGGAGGTTATCAGACTCTTGGAGCAGGCGCATGCCACGACTCAAAACTTCGGTATCGAGGTCAAGGATGGCATGCCCTATGTGATGATGGTGGTTGGTGTCAATGGTGTTGGTAAGACCACGACAATAGGTAAGTTGGCGGCTAAGCTCACGGCAGCAGGTCGCAAGGTCTATATCGGTGCGGCGGATACGTTCCGTGCGGCGGCGATAGATCAGTTGGCTGTGTGGGCTGATAGAGCTGGTGCGACCATGGTGCGTCAGGATATGGGTTCAGACCCTGCATCGGTGGCATTTGATACGTTGAAGTCGGCTGTGGCGAATGGCGCGGATGTGGTGTTGATCGACACGGCAGGGCGTCTACACAACAAGATTGGACTTATGAATGAGCTGTCGAAGATCCGCAACGTGATGGCTAAGGTCATCCCCGACGCACCGCATGAGGTGATGTTGGTGTTGGATGGATCTACGGGTCAGAATGCCTTTGAGCAGGCGAAGCAATTTACTCAAGCTACGCAGGTTACTTCGCTGACGGTGACCAAGTTGGACGGTACGGCTAAGGGCGGTGTTGTGATTGGCGTGAGCGATCAATTTAATATTCCCGTGCGATATATCGGTGTTGGTGAGGGTGTCGATCAGTTGCAGATGTTCGACAGAGTGGAGTTTGTAAAGGCACTTTTTGGCGATGAAAAAAATTAATGTTATAACGCTTGGATGTTCCAAGAATACGGTCGACTCGGAGCACCTGATGGCGCAGTTGGAGGCGGCAGGTTACTCGGTCACCTTTGATAGCGACTCTACGGATGCTAAGGTGGTGGTTATCAACACCTGTGGATTTATTGGCGATGCCAAGGAGGAGTCCATCGAGACGATATTGAACGCTGTGGAGGCTAAGGAGGAGGGGCTGATTGAGCAACTTTTCGTTGTTGGATGTCTCTCGGAGCGTTATGCCGATGAGCTGCGCAAGGAGATCCCCGAGGTGGATCAATATTTTGGGGTCAATGACTGGGCGGATATTGTGAGGGTGTTGGGCGGAGAGCACAAGTCGGAGCTGGAGACAACGCGTCACCTAACGACTCCCAAGCACTATGCCTACCTCAAAATCTCGGAGGGATGTAACTGGAAGTGTGGATATTGCGCAATTCCACTCATCCGCGGTAAACATATCTCGGTTCCGATGGAGGCACTTATTGAAGAGGCTAAGGGGCTCGCGAAGTCGGGTGTCAAGGAGCTGATTGTGATTGCTCAGGATACGACATATTACGGAATAGATATATATGGTGAGCGTCGCTTGGGTGCGTTGTTGCGCGAGTTGTGTGCAATTGAGGGTATCGAGTGGGTGCGTTTGCACTATGCCTACCCAGCGAATTTCCCCGAGGATGTCATCGAGGTGATGGCGACTGAGCCCAAGATGTGCAAGTATATCGATATTCCGTTTCAGCATATTTCGGATAACATGCTCTCGTCGATGAAGCGTCGCCACACCAAGGCGGAGGCTATCGAGTTGATTGCTAAGTTGCGCGCCGCGGTACCTGATATTGCCCTGAGAACCACGATGTTGGTGGGGTATCCAGGCGAGAGCGAGGCGGATTTCGCGGAGTTGTTGGAGTTTGTTAATGATGTCAAGTTCGAGAGGTTGGGTGTCTTTGCCTACTCCGAGGAGGAGGGGACATACTCCGCGACCCTTGAGGATGACATCCCTGCGGAGGTGAAGGAGGCGCGTGTTGAGGCGATCATGATGGCTCAAAGCGAGATATCGTTGCAGAGCAATTTGCGTCGCGAGGGTTCGGTCATGAGGGTCATCATCGACTCCAAATCGGGGGATTTCTTCGTTGGACGCACCGAATATGACTCTCCAGATGTAGATCAGGAGATACTTATTTCGAGCCCTACGAAGCGACTCCTTAGGGGTCATTTCTACGATGTTAAGATCGACACGGCGGAGGATTACGATCTCTACGCCACCCTTGCAACAAAACATTAACGTCCCAAAGTTTGCTCGTTGTTTTTTTTTTGCTTACCTTTGATAACCTAATTAACCATGGCACAGAAAACCATCATAGAGAGTCTCGAGAGTCGAGTTTTGGATCTTATGGAGGATCACCGCAAGTTGCGGAGTGAGTGTCGTGAGTTGATATCGGAGCGCGAGGCGTTGCTTTCACAGAGGCGCGCACTCAAGGAGCAGGTGGCTGAGTTGGAGAGGCAACTATCCATATTTCAGCTGCGCGAGGGTTTTGGCACGACAGCCGCGGATAGGGATCAAGCTCGATTGCGCGTCAACCGTTTAATGCGGGAGGTTGACAAGTGCATAACCCTCCTAACCTCCCAGCCCTTAGGCAACCAAGTGGAGGCGGGGGCGAACGAAGACGGGGGCGAACGAAGAGAGGTGAGGGGATGAGAGAGGTGAGGGGATGAGAGAGGTGAGGGGATGAGAGAGGTGAGAGAGACAGAGGGTGAGAGAGGAGAAACGAGGTGAGAGGCAGATGAGGAGAGGATTGTATTATAAATAGGTGTGTTGAACCATGGCAAAGCAGGCAATAAGGCTAAAGATAGCGGGTAAAAGCTACTCATTCACGATAGACAGCAAGAAGGAGGAGATATATCGTCTGGCGGAGCGCGAGGTGAACGCCACAGCGTTAGAGTTTGAACGTCAGGGTTTTGTGAATTTCGGAATGCAGGATTTCTTGGCGATGACGGCACTCAAATATGCGATCCTAAATGTTACAGCACGCCTAGAGGGCGAAGTGGATAGTGACGATCTCAAGAGGCTCAAAGGGCTAGAGGAGAGGTTGGTTGACTACATGAATGATCCGACAACGGAGAGATAATGACTCGCGAAACTGATAGTTTGGTACAGTTTAGGTATAGAGAGATCAGAGAGTCAAAAGATAAGTGGACAGAGATGTGAGATTTCAAAGTTCACACAAGTTCTTTACATACACTTAAAGAAAATCTACCCGCATAGATTCCTTAAGCTTTGCGAAACTGAACATTTACAATATTGGAGTCAAGCTCAAATATATCAAAATCAGGCCTTAACCTCTTTGGAGGTGTACATCTACATCCGTACCGTTGGACGATTGCGACTTATGGCAGCTCCACACATGACTAATCGGCAGATTCGTCAAACAAGACAAGGAATCTCTGTGGGTTTTTTATATACTTACACGAACAAGAAGAGATAAGATAAGAATTAATTTATAAACAAAGAAAATGGAAATTGCAACAATTGTAATTATCGCCGCCATATCAGCCATCATAGCGGGCTTTTTAGCCTACTTAGGAGTGAAAAAACGCTCGCAGTCTTTGATTAAAGAGGCTGAAGCTGAGGCAGAGATGATTAAAAAAGAGAGAGCTTTGCAGGCTAAGGAGAAGTTTATCAAACTTAAGAGCGAGCACGACAGAGCCATCAACGAGCGCAACCAGAAGGTGGCGCAGAGCGAGAACAGAGCTAAGCAGATTGAGAATAATCTTCAGAATCAGCAACGCGACCTAGAGAACAAAATCAAGGAGAACAACCGCCTGAAGGAGCAGCTCAATGAGCAACTTGCAACCAAGCAACAGCTGCTTGACAGTAAGATCGAGGAGGCTGAAAAGACAATTCAAGATCAAAATGTTCGCCTAGAGCAGATCTCGGGAATGAGTGCTGAGGAGGCTAAGAACAGCCTTATCGAGAATATGAAGGCTGAGGCGAAATCTAACGCAGATGCCTACATCAGCGAGACTATCGAGGAGGCTAAGCTAACGGCTACACGTGAGGCTAAGCGTATCATCGTGGCGTCTATCCAACGTGTTGCTACTGAGACAGCTATCGAGAATGCCGTTACAGTATTTAACATTGAGTCGGACGAGGTGAAGGGTCGTATCATCGGTCGTGAGGGTCGTAATATCCGCGCCTTGGAGGCTGCAACGGGTATTGAGATCATCGTGGATGACACCCCCGAGGCTATCATCTTGAGTGGTTTTGACCCTGTGCGTCGTGAAATTGCGCGACTTGCTCTACATCAGCTGGTTACGGATGGGCGTATCCACCCTGCGCGTATCGAGGAGGTTGTGTCTAAGGTTCAGAAGCAGATCGAGGAGGAGATTGTCGAGGTTGGTAAGCGTACAGCTATCGACTTGGGAATCCACGGATTGCACCCTGAGTTGATCCGCTTGATTGGTAAGATGAAGTACCGCTCGTCATATGGTCAGAACCTGTTGCAGCATGCTCGTGAGACGGCTAACTTGGCTGGTATTATGGCGTCGGAGTTGGGTCTCAACACCAAGTTGGCGCGTCGTGCAGGATTGCTACACGATATTGGTAAGGTGCCAGACGATGAGCCAGAGTTGCCACACGCAATCATCGGTATGAAACTCGCGGAGAAGTATAAGGAGAAGGCTGAGGTTTGCAACGCTATTGGTGCTCACCACGATGAGACGGAGATGACATCTATTATTTCGCCAATTGTTCAGGTGTGTGATGCAATCTCGGGAGCGCGCCCAGGAGCACGTCGCGAGGTTGTTGAGAGCTACATCAAGCGTTTGAAGGAGATGGAGGATATCGCTCAGTCATACCCTGGAGTGTTAAAGACTTACGCTATTCAGGCAGGTAGAGAGTTGCGCGTGATTGTTGGTGCTGAGAAGCTCAACGACCAGCAGACTGAGAGCTTGTCACTCGATATCGCGAAGAAGATTCAGGACGAGATGACATACCCAGGACAGGTGAAGATCACAGTTATTCGTGAGACTCGCGCGGTGTCGTACGCAAAGTAGTGGGGTTGAAGTTGTCATAGAGCCAAGGAGTAAGAGGCTTTAAGGAGATTGAAACATTGGGATGTTGGGGCGCGAGAGGTCTCAATATCCCTTTGTCCGCATAAAATGAAACTAACTAAACTTAAATAGTAAAATGTATACATTTCTTATTGCAATAGCGATTTTGATTGTAGGAGCGTGGCTCTACGGTCGTTATGTTGAGAGGGTTTTTAGCCCCGACCCCAATAGAGAGACCCCAGCGGTTAGACTTCGTGATGATGTGGATTTCATGCCGTTGCCATGGTGGAAGATCTTCATGATCCAGTTCCTTAACATCGCAGGTCTTGGACCTATCTTTGGAGCTATCATGGGTGCAAAGTTTGGCGTGGCGTCATATGTATGGATTGTTTTGGGAACACTCTTCGCAGGTGCGGTGCATGACTACATGGCTGGAATGATCTCGCTGAGAAACAATGGTGAGTCGTTGCCTGAGAGTGTTGGTCGCTATTTGGGTCTCACGGTGAGGCAGGTGATGAGAATCTTCACGGTGGTGTTGATGATTCTGGTGGGAGCTGTCTTTGTGGCGGGTCCTGCGGGGTTACTTGCCAACATGACTCCCGATGCTTTGGATGTAAATGTCTGGATTATAGCTATTTTTGTATATTATATCATTGCGACACTCTTGCCTATCGACAAGATTATTGGTCAGGTTTATCCGTTGTTTGCCGCGGCGTTGATCTTCATGGCTGTTGGAATCTTCGTGATGTTGGTCTATCACGCTCCTGTGTTGCCTGAGATTACGGATGGTGTGACGCCTCATCCAGCAGGTTTGCAGATCTTCCCGATGATGTTTGTCTCGATTGCGTGTGGTGCGATTTCGGGATTTCACGCGTCGCAGTCGCCTATGATGGCGAGGTGTATGACCAATGAGAAGCAGGGTCGTCCGATCTTCTATGGCGCGATGGTCGCTGAGGGTGTTGTGGCGTTGATTTGGGCTGCTGCGGCAACCTACTTCTTTGGCGAGAACGGCATGGGCGAGAGCTCAGCGGCGGTTATTGTGAATGATATCACGCGTTCATGGTTGGGTCAAGCAGGTGCTATCTTGGCGGTGTTGGGAGTTATCTTTGCCCCTATCACCTCGGGAGATACGGCACTTCGTTCGGCACGTCTCATCATTGCGGATATCTTTGGGACTGGACAGAAGAGTGTCAAGAGTCGTTTGATGATCTCGATTCCGATATTTTTGGTTACGATGGGTATCTTGATCTACAGCCTTAGGGATAAGGAGGGCTTCGATATCATCTGGCGATACTTCGCATGGATGAACCAGATGTTGTCTGTATTTACGTTGTGGACAATCACGGTCTACTTGGTTAAGGAGGGGCGCAACTACATCATCTCGATGATCCCTGCACTCTTTATGACAGCTGTGACCTCTTGTTATATTGTTGTTGCGAAGGAGGGTTTCGGACAGTCGTATACGTTGGGATATATCGTTGCTGCGGTGTGTGTTGTGATTTTATTTGTCAAGTTCGTGCTCTGGAAAAAGAGTTACGATCGAGGCGTCAAGTAGTGGATAGTGAACGATTTGAGGGTAAAATACCAATAAATAGCTATTGATTTTCAGCTTGCGGTGTTGTACCTTTGCTACATTATGAAGTTATCAGATTTAAATATAGGTGAAAGCGGCTATATCGTCAAGGTTGGCGGTAGTGCCGCCTTTCGCAAAAGAATAACCGAGATGGGCTTCGTGAGGGGTCAGGAGATTTCGGTTCTCTTTGCCTCGCCCTTGGGTAACCCTGTGACATACAGCATTATGGATTATGAGTTGTCGTTGCGTGACAGCGAGTCATCCATGATTGAGGTGAGTCGCGAGAGGATCGACTTGGATCTTTCGTGGAGTCAGTGCGCAGGTGGAGGGGTCACGGCAGAGTGTAGTTCGGGGTGTTCACGAAGATGTTCAAATACAGCGTGTTCGGCTCGCCACTGGAACAATGCTCCGCTGATTCAGATGGCGGATGTTGCGGCGGCGGATGATGCACAGCTTGCCATTGATGTTGTGCTGATTGGTAACCCCAACAGCGGTAAGACCTCGCTTTTCAATGCGGTGTCGGGCGGTCATGAGCGCGTTGGTAACTACAGTGGAGTGACTGTGACACAGAAGATTGGAAACATAACGTATAAGGGTTATCGAATAAATATCGTTGACCTTCCAGGTACCTACTCCCTTTCGGCTTTTTCGCCTGAGGAGAGGTATGTTCAGTATTATCTGCGCGAAAATACCCCCGATGTTGTAGTCAATGTCGTTGCGGCATCGACGTTAAAAAGGCATCTCTACCTCACCACGGAGTTGATGGATCGCGACATGAAGATGGTCGGAGCACTCAACATGTATGATGAGTTGCAGAAGAGTGGTTCGACAATAGATGTCGAGAGGTTGGCGGAGGATTTGGGTATGCCATTGATTCCGATGGTGGCTAAGAGTTCGCAAGGTGTTGAGCAGCTGTTGGATAAGATCCTTGAGTTAGCTCAGAGTGGCGAGCGTAGCTATCCGCAGGTGGAGATCAACTATGGCGATGCTGTGGGTCGTGAGCTTGACACATTGACGGAGATGTTGATGGAGGAGGCGGATCTGCCTGTTCAGTTTCCACCGCGCTATTGGGCGTTGAAGATGTTGGAGCGTGATGTTCAGACGTCGGAGGCGTTGAGTAGCTTTGAGGGTTACGGTGAGTGGGAGAGAGAGAGTAAGGAGGCGACACAGAGGGTTGAGCAATCACTTGACTGTGAGCTAAATACTGAGATATCGGCACGAAAATATAACTTCATTGACGAGGTGTTGTCCAAGTCGTTGAAGAGCAATGGCGAGAGTGTTCACACGGTGACGGCATTTGTTGATAGCGTTGTGACGCACAAGTGGTTTGGATTTCCGATCTTCATCGCCCTTATGTGGCTTACCTTCAGCGCGACATTCACCTTGGGAGCATATCCGCAGGGGTGGATTGAGTCGGGCATAGAGTGGTTGGCGGAGATGGTCGGTGAGAGTGTCGAGGAGGGGTGGCTCAAGAGTCTGCTGCTCGATGGAGTGTTGGGAGGTGTCGGAGGTGTCTTGGTCTTTCTGCCCAACATCATAATTTTGTACCTCTTTATCGTCATCATGGAGGGGACGGGCTATATGGTCAGGGCGGCGTTCTTGATGGATAGACTTATGCACTGCGTGGGTCTGGATGGTCGGTCGTTCATCTCGATGTTGATGGGCTTTGGATGCAATGTCCCAGCGATTATGGCGACACGAACCATCGAGGATCGCAAGAGCCGACTCATCACAATCTTGACAAATCCATTTATGTCGTGTAGTGCGCGACTTCCAGTATATATTCTTTTGGCGGGGACATTTTTCCCTGCGCATGGCGGTGCGGTGATTACGACGATGTATGTGTTGGGTATCGTGGTGGCTGGATTGACAGCCCTGATAATGGCGCGAACTATCAAAAAAGGTGAGGAGTCGCCGTTGATTTTGGAGTTGCCGCCATACCGTTTCCCAACCTTAGGCTCAATAGCTAAACAGCTGTGGTACAAGTCGGAACACTATATCATCCGAATTGGTAAGGTGATATTGTTGGCGTCGCTAATAATTTGGACGTTGGACTATTTCCCTCGCAACAACGCGCAGGAGGATAACGGCAATGGATCATATCTCAGCCAAATTGGTAAGGTGTGCGAACCTGTGATGGAGCCGTTGGGGCTGGACTGGAGAGCTAGCGTCTCGCTGATTTCGGGTGTCGCAGCTAAGGAGTTGATCGTGAGTAGCTTGGGTGTGTTGTATAGCACCGAGGCGTCGGGCGATTCCAAGCCAGAGGATCTGGTTGAGGTGGATGGTGAGATAATCGAGGTGGGGACACTGCGCGAGTCGTTTACGTTGCCCTCGGCTGTGGCGTATATGATCTTTGTGCTGTTGTACTTCCCATGTATCGGAACGTTGGCGGCAATCGGTGGCGAGACCAACAGATGGAAGTGGATCGTTGTGTCGGTGGTCTACTCAACCTCGGTGGCGTGGGTGCTCGCATGGGGAGCATACAACGTTTTGCGCCTTATGGGGTTGTAGTTTTTTTTGAGTTATAAATTATTGAGGGACAGTTGTATATGAATGAGATGGTGGATATGAGAACCCCAAAGGAGATCGTTGAATCGGTCAACGAGATTGCACACTCTAAGGCGACGATATCGAAGTCGCGAGTTGCGGTTTTGGGATTTTTGGGCGGTGTCTATATCGCAATGGGTGGTCTGCTGTCGATGATCGTAGGTCCATATTTTGGCGAGGTTATCGGAGCATCGCCAGCATTGGTTAGAATCATCGGTAGCTTTGTCTTTCCGCTGGGTTTGATTATGATCGTAATGGCTGGTGCTGAGCTATTTACAGGTAACTGTGCATACTTCGCGCCAAACCTTTTGAGTGGACGTCAGAAGAAACGCACGGTGATGCACAACTGGAGTGTTGTGTGGGTGATGAACTTCGCAGGAGCGGTTTTCTTCGGCTATTTCTTGACATATCTCACCCAGATCTCAGCATCGGAGGTGGTGCATGAGGCATTTTTCAAAGTCGCGGAGTCCAAGACTTCGGCATCGTTTGGAGTCGCTTTTATGAGGGGTGTGGGTGCTAACTGGTTGGTCTGCTTGGCGATATGGCTCTCGTTGTCTACGAGGTCGATGTTGGGTAAGATGGCTGGTATCTGGTTTCCGATTATGGCGTTCGTGGCTATTGGTTTCGAACACAGCATCGCCAATATGTTTCTGTTGCCTGTGGCGATGATGGAGGGCTATGACCTCTCGATTGTCGACCTGATGGTTAAGAATATCATCCCCGTGACGTTGGGAAATATGGTGGGCGGATTCCTATTTGTAGGTGGAAAATATTGGTATCTCTACGATCGCGCCAAGTTGTAGCGGTGTGGTATACCTATTTTATATATAGAGGCAGCAATGGTTGAGCTTGAAAATATCTGGCATATCTCCTGCGAGGAGGAGTTTCAGCGTGAGGCACTAAAGATCTTTAGGTTTCAGGCTGAGGCGTGCGCTACCTACCGTCAATATCTTGAGATGGTGGGGTGTCAGGTGGCTGAGGTTCAACACACTTCGCAGATTCCATTTCTGCCTATCGAGCTATTTAAGAGTTGCGATATCTACTCTGCTCAGCGCGCGCCCGAGGTGGTCTTCACATCGAGTAGCACAAGCGGAAAGGGCGAGTCGCGACACATGTTGTATGATCTCAAAATCTATGAGCGCGCCTTTTCGGAGGCGTTTCGTGCCTTTTATGGCGATCCCAAGGGGTGGAGTATCTATGGATTGTTGCCCTCGTATCTTGAGCGCGAAGGCTCTTCGTTGATATATATGGTCGATAAACTTATCGCGGAGTGCGGATCGGGAGGTTTTTATTTAGATGATTATGAGAGGCTTTTGGGTGACATTAAAGCCGACTCCAAGCCCAAGATCTTGTTGGGTGTAAGTTACGCGCTGTGGGATCTTGCGGAGAGGTACGCCCCAAAACTTGACAACACGGTGGTGATGGAGACGGGAGGCATGAAGGGGCATAGGGAGGAGATCCCGAAGTCGGAGTTTCACAAGATTCTCTGTGACGCCTTTGGTGTGGAGAAGATTCACTCGGAGTATGGAATGGCGGAGTTGACATCGCAGGGGTACTCTGTGGGCGACAATGTATTCCGCACACCAGCGTGGATGAGGGTGATCGCCCGCGAGGTAAATGATCCTATGGCTTTATGCGCGGATGGCGAACTAGGGGGGCTAAATATCATCGACCTCGCCTCGCGATATTCGTGCTCGTTTATCGAGACGCAGGATCTTGGACGTCGCTATGCGGATGGCTCATTCACGGTGGAGGGGCGCATTCAAGGTAGCGATATCAGAGGTTGCAACCTCTTGGTGCAGTAGCAAAAACATGGCTGAGAGATATGAACCCTACGCAAAAAACATCTTCGCAACCTGTTGTCTCAATTCTTATACCTATATTTAATGTGGAGGGGTATATCGAGATGTCCGCCCGCTCACTTCTGGAGCAGAGCTACGAGGTGTGTCGCTATATCTTTGTGGATGACTGCTCTACGGATGGTAGCGTTGCGGAGTTGGAGAGGGTCGTGGCGGAGTATCCACACCGCGCGGAGCATATCACAATCATAAAAAATAGGGAGAATCAAGGCGTTGGCGCGGTGCGCAATATCCTGCTCGATGCCGCTGATGGCGACTACCTGCTCTTCGTGGATAGCGACGACTGGGTGGAGCATATCGCGGTGGAGAGTCTCGTGACGCGCGCAATAGTTACACGTGCCGATATCGTTAGGTCGTGGCGCGTGGAGGAGTTTTCGGGGGGTGAGAGGCGACTCGATAGAGTGGGTTGGCTCAGCACTAATCCCCAAAGTTCGCTCAGAGCCGTTTTGGAGCAGAGCCACCTATTTCCCAACTATATTCATGGATTGCTTATTCGTAGCGACCTCGTGGAGAGGCACTTGCTGAGATTTCCGAGTGGGGTCAATATGGGCGAAGACTATTCGTTGCTGAGCAAGTTGTTATACCATGCGCGAAGTGTCGCACAGCTCAATATGCCACTCTATCACTACCGATGTAGCCGCGAGGGGTCATATATGTCGAATATCTCGACTAGGGATATCGCCTCTTACATATCGGCAAATCACGATGTTACGGATTACTTTGCATCGCGCACAGATGGTGCGAGCTACGCGAAAAATCTGCTTTGGGGTAGACTCAATATATTGAAGTGGGTCTTTAGACGCGGATGTCGCGTGGAGGATTACTATGTGTCGGTGATGCAGGGGAGTCAGCCGAGCGGATTTCTGTCAAAGATTTACAGCGTTGCGTTGCAGCGCGAGTGGCGATTATTAATTATTTTGATCTTCGCAGTGAGCTCTTTAGGTGTGGGAAGTGCGATATTTTTCTCTAAATTTAGAGGTAATAGGTCAAATATTAGGAAGAAAATGTGGGGTTAGAATAATTAATGTTGACAAAAGGCATTGCAAAAGATATTTTTTTTTTATATATTTCGCACTGTAAAGCGCGCAGAAAATTGAGGCGTAGGGAGATGTTGCGATCTAAGATGCTGATATAGTGCGTGATAGCGGTTATTTGTGGGGTTGATATGTGAGGATTGAAAGTAGAGGTAATTTTGGCTTTGAGAGAGTATAAATGACGAAAATGCCAAATGTTGTGACAAAGAGATAAAAATAAAATAGAATTTTAACCACGTTTCTGGATTTAGCAGAGAAGATGTTTGGTTTCGAGGATAAAAGATAAAAATTTATAAAACAATAACACTATTAAAAAAATTAATTTATTTTAGAAGATTATGAAAAAATTCATTTCGACTATGTCTGTAGTAGCTTTTTCTGTAGCAACTACATTTGCTCAGCAGGCACCAGCAGAGCAGCTTGAAGGTGATAGCATGCACAAGATTTTGATGCAGAAGTTCCTCGAGGGAGGATGGGAGTGGATGCTTCCAGTACTTTTGTGTTTGGTTATCGGTCTTGCTGTTGCAGTAGAGCGTATCCTTTACCTATCTTTGTCAACAATCAACACTAAGAAGATGATCTTGGGCGTTGAGGAGGCACTTCAGAACGGTGGTATCGAGGCAGCTAAGGAGCTTTGCCAGAACACACGTGGACCTATCGCTTCTATCTACTACCAGGGCTTGGATCGTTACGATCAGGGTATGGACGCTGTAGAGAAGGCAGTAGTATCTTATGGTTCAGTACAGACAGGTTTGATGGAGTCTGGTTTGAGCTGGATTGGTTTGTTCATCGCGTTGGCTCCGATGTTGGGATTCATGGGTACCGTAGTCGGTATGATCGGTGCATTCGATGCTATCCAGGCAGCAGGTGATATCTCTCCAACTCTTGTGGCTGGTGGTATCAAGGTAGCCCTTTTGACTACACTTATGGGTCTTATCGTTGCGGTAATCCTTCAGTTGTTCTACAACTATATCATCTCAAAGATCGATGCTTTGGTAAATGATATGGAGGATTCTTCAATCACTTTGGTTGATATGCTTATCGCATACAGCAAGAAGTAATCAACGATATTATCTATATTTTAAGTCAAAAGCACAATAAGCAATATGAAAAAGATATTAAACATTTTTCTTGCACTATTGTTGTTGATCACCGTGGGTATCACAGCCTACGCAGCAGCAACAAATGGTGCTGAGGGAGCTATCAGCCTTAACCTCATGTGGGGTTATTTCTTGGCAGCTTTCGCAGTCGTAGCTTCTATTCTCTGTGCGGTATGGGGTATGATCAATGCAACTGAGGGTCTTGGTAAGACAGTCGGTGCAGTAGTTTTGGTCGCTGTAGTTGTCGGCGTATCATACTTTATCGCAGCAGGTAATACAGTAGAGATTCCTAACATTGAGACTGGTGGCACCTTCCCTCATGAGGATACCGTAATTACTGAGGCTTCAGTATTGGTGACTTACGTTACCTTTGCAGTAGCAGTAGTTTTGGCCCTTGTAAGTGAGATTTGGGGTGCAATCAAATAATTAAGGAGGAATAACTATGGCAAATAATAAAAGAGCAGTACAAGAGATCAATGCCGGCTCAATGGCGGATATTGCGTTCTTGCTACTCATCTTCTTCCTCGTTGCCACCACTATGAATGTCGACACAGGTTTGGTGCGTATGCTACCACCAATGCCCGAAGACGACGTTGAACAAGAAGATATTAAAGTCAAGGAGCGTAACCTCCTTTTGGTATTTGTCTCGGGAAGCGGTAATATCATGGCTGGAGGCGAGCAGATCGACATCAAGGAGTTGAAGGATAAGGCTACAGAGTTTATCCTTAACCCTATGGATGATGAGAATCTGCCCGAGAAGCAGGTGAAAGAGTTAGATATGCCCGATGGTAGCAAGTGGAACTATCCCGTAAGTTCGGGTGTTGTCTCGTTGCAGACAACACGTGAGACTGGCTATCAGGTCTACATCATGGTTCAGAATGAGTTGACTCGTGCCTTCAACGAGGTCCGCGATCAGGTTGCTATTCGCAAGTTTGGCAAGCCTTTCGCAGATTTGGAGAAGGATTATCGCGATGTTATCACCAAGGCTATTCCATTGAAGATCTCAGAGGCAGAACCACGTCAAATTCAAAAATAGAAGCAGTTATGGCAGTAATGAAAAAGAAGGGCAACAAAGGTTTGCCCCCGATCTCGACAGCATCGCTTCCTGACGTTATCTTCATGATTCTCTTCTTCTTCATGGTATCTACAACGATGCGTGAGCAGGAGCTTTTGGTTCGCTACAAGTTGCCTGAGGCAACTGAGGTGCAGAAGTTGGAGAAGAAGTCATTGGTGAGTTACATACACGTTGGTCCTCCATCGTTGGCTATGCAGGCTAAGTTTGGTACTGCGCCTCGTATCCAGATGAATGATTCATACAGTACAACTCGTGGAATCTTGGACTTTGTTGCCTCTGAGCGCGATAAGCTCAGCGAGGCTGACCGTTCACAGATGACAATCTGTCTTAAGGCAGACCAATCTACGAAGATGGGTATCGTAACAGATGTTAAGCAGGAGCTTAGACGCGCTAACGCGCTTAAACTATCTTATTCATCTCAAAAATCTTTGGGTTATAAGTAGTAGCGTGTAGACGATACATGTTATCGAATGAAATCGAGGTTGTCTATGTTAAGTGGAACAACCTCGATTTTTTTATTAATAATATGAATTAAGGTTTGGTTGTTCATTAAATCAGTAATTGAAGATGCTTTTCTCTGCGTGTCATTGCGGACTTGATCCGCAATCTCTAAGCGAGTCGGTATTTTCTTTTAGAGATTGCGGGTCAAGTTCGCAATGACGAGGCTGGTTAAACGTCTCTTATGGTTTAATATTTTAAGAACCCTTACGTATTAATATTATCATTTATGGTTACTAGAGTTAGAGTTGCGACGACTTTCGATCCTCTTTTTGAGAGGTGTTGGAGTTTATATGTTGAGGCATTCCCCGAGGAGGAGCGTCGCGATATGGAGTATCAGTGTGAGACGATGCAGAGGGCGGAGTATTGCGTTGATGCTGTGATGGATGGCAACAGGTTCATCGGCATCCTAATGTGGTGGGAATTCGGCGGATTGAGATATATTGAGCACTTCGCGACGCTATCTACGTTGCGTGGTGGAGGGTATGGTGCTCAGATCTTGACAGCGTTTCTGAAGGAGGCGACTACGCCCATAATCTTGGAGGTCGAGCACCCCGACCGTGAGCTAAACAGACGACGCATTACCTTCTATGAGAGGTTGGGATTTGTTCTCAATCTGCATGATTTTGCCCATCCGCTCTATGCGCAACCTTCGGATGAGATGATCTCGTTGATGATTATGACCTATCCGCACGGCATTACGCAGGAGGAGCTACAACGCTTTACAACTACCCTCTTCCGAACGGTTCACTTTCGTTACAACCCTAAGTATTAGCGTGTTATAAGCTATATTACACCCAAAAGATTCTTCGCTTGCTCGACTGCGGCATTGCTAATTTTGCTACCCGATATCATGGTTGCAATCTGCATCACGCGCTCATCATTTGATAGCTGACGAATGTTTGTCTTGCCGCCATCTTTGTAGACCACGAAGTGTGTTTCGCCCTTGCTTGCCACCTGCGGTAGGTGGGTGATGTCGATCACCTGCAAGGAGTCGGATAGCGAGGCTATGATCTCGCCCATGGCGTCGGCAATCTGTCCCGAAACACCCGTGTCGATCTCGTCGAAGATTATCGTTGGAAGGCTCTTCTCCTTGGCTAGCAGGGCTTTGAGCGATAGCATCACGCGCGACATCTCACCACCCGATGCAATCTTTGCGATTGGTTGAGGTGTCAATGCTTTGTTGGATGTGAAGAGGTACTCCACCTCGTTGCATCCCCAACTGTTTAATGACTCTAAGTGCTTGACATCTATTGAGATAAGAGCGTCGGGCATTCCCAACTTTGCGAGTGTTGTGCATATCTCCTTTGCGAACTTCACAGCTGCCTTTTGGCGGCGTTGCTCTATCTTCTCAGCGATTCCCCTTGCTTTGTTCTCCGCCTCTGCGATCTGCGATTTCAGACGCGATAGATCTTCATCACTGTGGGTTATTGTTGAGAGTTTGGCGGTGTAGTCGTCCCTAATCTCCATCAGTTCAGCGAGATCTTTAGCCCTATGTTTCTGACACAGAGAGTATATGACGCCTAGTCGGTCGCTCTGTTTCTGCAATCTGTCGGGGTCGCTCTCGATCCTCTCACTCTGGTACGACACCGTTGCGTTTATATCTTTGAGCTCCGCTAAGATGCTCGAAAGCCTATCGGAATACTCTGACGCTGGGGCGTAGCTCTTGGCTATGTTATTGAGGTGATTTTGTGAATTTTTGAGCTGCACCAAGACTCCAAACTGCTCATCATCAAGGGTGTTGCGTAGAAATGTCAACCCCTCCGTTATGCGATCTGCATTTTCGAGAACCGTCAACTCCTCCTCGATCTCCTCCACCTCGCCAGCCTTGAGCTTTGCTTGGGTCAACTCCACGACCTGAAATGTCAACCACTCCTCATCGCGTCTCAGTGTCGCTGCGGTCTCCTCTAGTTTTGATAGCTCGCCTCTAAGTTTCAGAACCATCTGGAAGTGAGTGCGATAGCTAGCTAGAAGCTCCGCGTTGTGCGCAATTAGATCAAGTGAGTTTATTCTGAATGCCTCGTCACTAAGGATGAGATTTTGATGCTGAGAATGTATATCTATAAGCCTACTACCCAGCTCTTTAAGATCAGTGAGCGTGACGGGAAGATCCCCGATAAATGCTCGACTTTTGCCCGATGGAGATATGATTCTTCGCACCGATATAGGACTCTCCCACTCCCAATCTCGCTCCTCAAAGAGTGGCTTAAGATCAAGATCTTCGATATCAAACTCTGCTTCCACGACACAACTTTTGGCGTTGTCTTTGATCGCAGATCCATCATTTTTGTTGCCTAGAAGTAGCCCCAAAGCTCCCAAAAGTATGGACTTTCCAGCTCCAGTCTCTCCCGTGATGATGTTGAGATCTGCACTTAGATTCATCTCCAAGTGCTCTATAAGTGCGTAGTTATCAATGGTTAACGAGCTTAGCATAGCGTTTTATTTTAGCGACTCTATACGTTTAACAATTCGTTTCGCGACATCCGATTTCGACATCAATGGCAACTCTTCAGCTCCACCCTCAGATATGAAGGTGACCTTGTTGGTGTCGACGCCAAAGCCTGCACCCTCGTCCCTGAGTGAGTTGAGAACCACAAAGTCGAACCCCTTGCGTCTCAATTTTGACTCGGCATGCGCCTGCTCATTATTGGTCTCCAACGCGAAGCCAACCAACACCCTCTCACCCTTGATTTTGCCCAACTCAGCCGCAATGTCGCGAGTGCGTTTCAACTCAATGCGAAGATCATCATCCCCCTTTTTCATCTTAGTTTGCGACACCGTTGTTGGGGTGTAGTCCGCAACTGCCGCGCACATGACGCCACCGTCCGACTCGGGAAAATACTCCACCGCAGCTTGGTACATCTCCTCAGCCGATACCACGTCAACTCTGGTAACCCCCTCAGGACAAGCGAGATTGGTGCGTCCGCTGATGAGTGTAACCTCCGCGCCACACTTCGCCAACTCCGCAGCAATGGCATAGCCCATCTTTCCAGTCGAGTGGTTGGTGATATAGCGAACAGGGTCTATCGCCTCGATGGTCGCCCCTGCCGTGACGATATATCGCTTACCCTCTAAACTCTTTTTTTTTTGAGACTTTTCTGCTGCTAGAGCCTCCATAAATCTAAATATCTCCTCAGGCTCCGCCATGCGACCCTTGCCGACAAGTCCACTCGCCAACTCACCGCTCTCAGGCTCAACGATATGCACTCCGCGACCCCTCAAGGTCTCGATATTCTGCTGCGTGGCAGGGTGCGCATACATGTCAAGATCCATCGCTGGCGCAACAACCACCTCAGCCCTTGCCGAGAGGTATGTAGTGAGCAACAGATTATCCGCAATGCCATACGCCATCTTAGCCATGGTGTTTGCCGTGGCTGGTGCAATGACCATATAATCAGCCCATTCGCCCAACGAGACGTGAGAGTTCCACTCGCCATTCTCGGGGTTGAAGAACTCCACCAAGATGGGGTTTTTCGAGAGTGTCGACATCGTTAGTGGCGTGATGAATTGTTTCGCCAAGGGTGTCATGATGACCTTGACCTCGCATCCCGCCACCTTGAAGAGACGACACAACGCCGCCGCCTTATATGCCGCGATACTTCCTGTGATGCAGAGTAATATATTCATATGTCTGGTCTTAAAAAAGTACTAAACTAATAGATGCAAAAGATGACGCTAACGACCTAAATCTGCGATTTGAGCCCCTAACGTCACACTTTGTATACCTCTAAATATTGAACTTTCTACTTCTCTTTGTAGAACACTTCGTCCTCCAAAAACTCCTCCGTAGCGATCAATACTGGCTTTGGGAGACGCTCGTAGTAGCGTGAGATCTCGATCTGCTCGTGGTTCTCGAAAGTCTCCTCCATAGAGTCGGTTGGTGACGAGAAGTCTGCCAACTTGCGTGTAAGCTCAACCTTTAGCTCCGTAGAGATTTGGTTCGCACGACGCGAGATGATGTTAAGCGACTTGTAGATGTTACCTGTCTCATGATCCAAATCCACCAACTGACGTGTTACCGTGTTGTTGGGAATGTTCTTTTTGATCTCCATATTTAAATTATATATGTTGTATGTTAATTTTTATCTTTCTTAATCTCCTCTACCTGTGGTGCTGCATCTTTAACTAGGTCGGGGTTGCTCCTCTCCAAGAACGATTTAGCTCTCTCTGCCATGCGGTCAACATCCTTGCGATACTTAGACTCGGGAAACTCCGAGATGAACGAGTAGTAGACATCTACCAACTCCAAGTAGCGGTCTGTCTCCTTAATCTGTATCGAGTTGCTCGCCAACTCATACGCCGAACGGAGGATGTAGTACATCATCTCCTCGCGATGTGAACTCTCGGGGTACTCTTTCATTGCGTTACGCAACGCCACAATTGCCGACTTGTACTTACCAATTTTGTAGTATGTGTAGGCGTTGAGATATGACTTGTCGTGTAACTTTTGAACAAGCTCCTTTCTGATCTTCTCAAATGTCTCAATCTGCGAACTCTGCGGATTGCGCGATATGAACTCCTCGATTGACGAGATGGCAACATAAGTATTCTTCTGGTCGCGCTCAGCGGATGGCGAGAGGTAGTAGTAGCTCAATGCCAACATTCCCTCAGCATCCTCTAGGTACGCGCTTCGTCCAAAGGTACTTCTAAACTCGTTGAGCTTATCTATCGCCTCGTAGTAGTCGCGATCCTTGAATCTGCATCGTGCGACGTAGAACGAGAGGCTATCCTCGCGACTTGTTCCCGAGAAATAGGGGGTTACAGCCTCGAAAAGTGTTGCCGCCCTGCTCCACTGCTCTTTCTCGTAAAGATCCATTGCTCCATCATAGATCGCATAGTTGTCGCCACTCTTAAGCAGTCGCTGTGTATCGCCACACCCGACCAGCATAATCGTAAGCGCAACGCCCAAGATAATTGTATAAATACTCTGCTTCATCTAGCTATATTTGACTTTGTGACCTTTTCACCCTTTTCCCTCCTTCGGTATAGATGGATGGCATAGGGGTGCAAAATTACATTAATAAACGGAACTGACAAAATAAATATTGCTTATTCAGCCGATTAAACAACTTTTTATCCTTTTTTATCGCGCATTATACTCTTCAATCGCCTTGCCCAAGATGAAAAGTGCACGTTGAAGATCTACTTTATTGAGTACGTAGGCGATACGAACCTCGTTGCGTCCGCGCGTCGGGTCGGAGTAAAATCCACTCGCTGGAGCCAACATCACCGTCTCACCCTCGTAGTTGAACTCCGAAAGACACCAAGCGCAAAAATCGTCGCAATCATCCACTGGAAGTCGCGCCACCGTGTAAAAAGCTCCCATCGGAATTGGTGAGTAGACCCCGGGGATATGGTTCAAGCCATCCACAAGGCACTTTCTCCTCTCGATATACTCCTCATAGCTGTCGAGGTTGTAGTCGCGCGGCGCATCAATCGACGCTTCGGCAACAATCTGACCAATGAGAGGTGGCGAGAGTCGCGCTTGACAGAACTTCATCACCGCATTGCGAAGTGACTCGTTCTTGGTGATAAGTGCTCCAATACGGATTCCGCACTCAGAGTATCTCTTTGATACTGAGTCAATAAGAACAACATTCTGCTCGATACCCTCCAAGTGGCAAGCCGAGATATATGGTGATCCTGTATAGATAAACTCGCGGTATACCTCATCCGAGAACAAGAATAGATCGTACTTCTTCACAAGGTCGCGGATCTGGTTCATCTCCTTACGCGTGTATAGATATCCCGTTGGGTTGTTGGGGTTGCAGATCAAAATTCCGCGTGTGCGCTCGTTGATCTGCTCCTCAAAAGCCTTGATGTCGGGAAGTGCAAATCCCTGCTCAATGGTTGACGGAACGGGGCGAATCACCGCACCTGCCGAGATTGCGAATGCCATGTAGTTGGCATATGCAGGCTCGGGAACGATGATCTCATCACCAGGGTTGAGGCACGACATAAAGGCGAAAAGTACCGCCTCAGATCCTCCAGTGGTGATAATCACCTCATCGGGAGTGAGTTTGATTTGATACTGTTCGTAGTACTCCACCAACTTCTTGCGCAGTGACAAGAAACCACCACTTGGGCTATACTCCAACACCTTGCGATCAATCCTCTTGAGGGCATCGAGACCCACCTGAGGAGAGTGCAAATCGGGCTGACCGATATTAAGGTGGTAGACCTTGACGCCGCGTGACTTAGCAGCGTCCGCCAAGGGACCTAGTTTGCGTATTGGGGATGCCGGCATCTGCTCGGCACGTTCTGAAATATGAGGCATTACCTATTAAATTTTACGTCTTTAATTCGGCAAAGATACAAATAATCGGTTAAAGTATTACATTTTTGTAGATTTATTTTTCGTCTCATTGTCTCAGTTGGGACATCGGGGCATTGAGACATCGGGGCAATTGGGGAGTTTTTGCTAAAAATATTGGTGTAAAGGCAAGTTTTCGCCCCAACAATATTGCGATTTCACCATTGTTTTGTACCTTTGCGAACTTATGTATCGAAGATAACGAAAAATTAAACACATATATAACATGCAAATCGCAGATAAATACTCCCCACAGGAGCTTGAATCTAAGTGGTACGACTACTGGATTGAGAACAAACTCTTTCACTCTGAGCCAGATGAGCGCGAGCCATACACAATCGTAATCCCACCACCAAATGTGACAGGTATGTTGCATATGGGTCACATGCTAAACAACACAATCCAAGATGTATTGGTGCGTCGTGCGCGCATGATGGGTAAGAACGCTTGTTGGGTTCCAGGTACCGACCACGCATCTATCGCTACGGAGGCTAAGGTTGTCGCTAAGCTCAAGGCTGAGGGTATCGACAAGAATACACTTTCGCGTGAGGAGTTCTTGCATCACGCGTGGGAGTGGAAAGAGGAGTATGGAGGTGTGATTCTTAAGCAGCTTCGTAAGTTGGGTGCATCGTGCGATTGGGATCGTACATGTTTCACTATGGATGAGCCTCGCACAGAGAGTGTTATCAAGGTGTTCTGTGACCTCTACGAGAAGGGCAAGATCTACCGCGGAGTGCGCATGGTCAACTGGGATCCTTCGGCAAAGACGGCTCTTTCGGATGAGGAGGTGATCTACAAGGAGTCGCAGGGTAAGCTCTACTACTTGCGCTATAAGGTTGTCGGCACGGATAAAAATATCATCGTCGCTACGACACGTCCCGAGACGATCTTGGGAGATACTGCCCTATGTATCAACCCTAATGATGAGCGATATAAGTGGCTCGCTGAGGGTGCTAAGGTGGTTGTTCCGATCATCGGACGCGAGATTCCGATCATCTATGACGAGTATGTAGATATCGAGTTCGGTACGGGAGCGTTGAAGGTTACCCCTGCCCACGATGTCAATGACTACATGTTGGGTGAGAAGTATAACTTGGAGGTTATCGACATCTTCAACGACAACGGAACTATCAACGACAAGGTTGGTTTCTACGTTGGTGTCGACCGCTTTGAGTGTCGCAAGAGTATCGAGGGTGACTTGGCGGCGGCGGATCTTTTGGAGAAGGTCGAGGCGTATACCAACAACGTCGGCTACTCGGAGCGCACGGGTGTCGCTATTGAGCCTAAGTTGTCGATGCAGTGGTTTATGTCGATGGGCGACATCGCCAAGCCAGCGACAGATGCTGTGATGGAGGATGTCATCAAGTTTGTCCCTGCGAAGTATAAGAATACATATCGCCACTGGATGGAGAATATCAAGGATTGGTGTATCTCGCGTCAGCTGTGGTGGGGTCAGCGTATCCCCGCTTACTACCTTCCAAAGGGTGGTTTTGTCGTTGCGCCAACAGCCGAGGAGGCTTTGGAGGCGGCACGCGCAAAGACGGGCGATGCAACACTCACCATGGAGGATCTTCGTCAGGATGAGGATGTTCTCGATACATGGTTCAGCTCTTGGTTGTGGCCTATCTCGGTATTCGATGGTATCCGCAACCCCGACAATGCAGATGTCAACTACTACTACCCAACCAACGATTTGGTTACGGGTCCCGATATCATCTTCTTCTGGGTGGCGCGCATGATTATGTCGGGCTATGAGTATCGTCAGGAGATGCCGTTCCGCAATGTATACTTCACAGGTATCGTGCGCGACAAGATTGGTCGCAAGATGTCGAAGCAGTTGGGTAACTCACCCGACCCATTGGATTTGATTGCGGAGTATGGCGCGGATGGTGTTCGTGTGGCGATGTTGTTGTGTTCGAGCGCGGGTAATGACTTGATGTTTGATAACGCACTTTGTGAGCAGGGTCGTAACTTCGGCAACAAGGTGTGGAACGCATATAGACTTGTAAATGGCTGGGCTGTGGATTCGGAGCTAGCAATGAGCGAGAATAACCGCTTGTCGATCAGCTGGTTTGAGAGCCGACTCAGCAAGGTATTGAAGGAGGTCGAGGAGAACTTGGAGGCGTATAGAATCTCGGAGGCGTTGATGATTATCTACAAGTTGTTCTGGGATGACTTTAGTGGTAGCTACCTTGAGATGGTTAAACCAGCCTATCAGACGCCAATTGACGTGGCGACGTTGGAGGCTACGAAAGGTTTCTTCGATAAGTTGCTCAGATTGTTGCACCCATTCATGCCATTCCTCACGGAGGAGATCTGGCAGGATCTTGCGCCACGTGGCGAGGGGGCATCAATTATGGTCAGCATGATGCCTAGCGTTGAGGAGATCAACGAGGAGATGTTGGCGCGCATGGAGTTGGCTCAGGAGGTGATCTCGGGAGTTCGCAACATCCGCAAGCAGAAAAATATGCCTCAGAAGGAGGCGTTGGTACTCAACGTTATTGAGGATGTCAACTACCCTGTTGAGTTCGCGCCAGTCATCGCTAAGATGGCGAACCTCAGCTCTATCGAGATGGTGAGTGAAAAGGATGCTATGGCGGCAGGATTCATCGTCAAGACGACGCAATACTCTGTACCTTTGGGCGATAAGATCGACAAGGAGGCTGAGGTGAAGCGTCTGAGCGAGGAGTTGAAGTATAACGAGGGATTCTTGGCAAGCGTCATGAAGAAACTCTCGAATGAGAGATTTGTGAACTCTGCACCTGCAAAGGTTGTTGAGACGGAGCGCGCTAAGCAGTCGGATGCCGAGGCTAAGATTGCCGCGATCAAGGAGCAACTCGCAGCGTTGCAGTAGCGAATGTCGGCACCAATAACGATCTATACCGATGGCTCAGCTCTGGGAAACCCTGGAGCTGGAGGCTACGGTATTGTGTTGATCTCGGGCGTGCACCGCAAGGAGGTGTCGCAGGGATTTAGATTGACGACCAACAACCGCATGGAGCTGATGGCGGTATGCGTGGGGTTGGAGATGTTGAAGTTCGAGGGTAGCGATGTTACGATCTACTCTGACTCGAAGTATGTCGTTGATGCTGTGGAGAAGAGGTGGCTCTTTGGATGGGTCAAGAAGGGGTTCGAGGGGAAGAAAAATCCCGATCTCTGGATGCGATTCCTGAGAGCCTACAAGCGTCACACGGTGAGGTTTGTCTGGGTGAAGGGTCACGCCTCGAATGTCGAGAATAACCGATGTGATGAGTTGGCGGTTGCGGCGGCAAATCGCAGAGCGGAGCACCTTGTCGACCGTGAGTACGAGGCGACGCAATTATAATTAATAGGTATAAGAGAGGAAATATATGTTTAAAACCTACATGAAACTTCTGGAGTTTGCATCTCCACTGAGCAGGTATGCAGTGCCATACTTTGTATTTGCGCTGTTGTACGCACTGTTCAACACCTTTAACTTCGCGATGATAATCCCGATCTTAAAGACTATGTTTCTGGATGGTTTTGAGTTTACGCCAGTCTACGCACTCACCAACATGGGGGTCAATGGCGAGAGCTACAATCAACTCCTCAACTATGTCTACACGCTCTTTTTTGGCGACGAGTTCATCATGCGCAACATGTTGATTCTGTTGGCAATCATGACCACCTGCATGACGGTGTTGAGCAACACGTTTCGTTTTTTGTGCTCGTGGACGGTGGCGAATCTCAAGGCGCGAAGTATTCAGCGTATGCGCGACACGATGTTTGACCACATCATGGGTATGAATGTCGGCTACTTCAGCGACCAGCGCAAGGGCGATATCATCTCGAAGATTGTGAGCGATGTCAATGTTGTGCAGTTCTGCATCACCAACACGTTGCAGGTTGCGTTTCGAGAGCCATTCTTGGTGATTGGATATATCGCAGCGATGTTTATGATCTCGTGGCAGCTGTCGATATTTTCGATACTCTTTATGCCGTTGGTTGCGCTGATTATCGGTAATATTGTCAAGAAGTTGCGTCACCCAGCGCGTCAGGTACAGGCTTTGAATGGCGACATGGTTAGCTCGCTGGATGAGTCGCTTTCGGGAATCAAGATCATCAAGAGCTACACCGCAACGGAGTATATCAAAGATAAGTATCACGGTATAAATAAGGAGGTTGCGGATGTGTCGTTGTCGATGGCTAAGAGTCAGCAGATGGCGTCACCCGTGAGCGAGAGCATGGGCGTCATGGCTATTGGAGTGATTATCGTCTTTGGAGGCGGATTGGTTGCCGCTGGGGAGTTGGATGCAGCGTCGTTCATGGCGTTTGTTGCGATCTTCTCGCAGGTGACGCGTCCCGTACGTTCGTTCCTCGACCAGTTTGCCAATATCAATCAAGGTATCGCGGCTGGAGAGAGGATCTTCGAGTTGCTCGATGAGAGGAGCGAGATTGAGGATAAGGCGGATGCTCAGGAGTTGACAGAGTTCCAGGATAAGATTGAGTTCAAGGGGGTTAGGTTCAGCTATGACGAGTCGCGCGAGATCATCAAGGGGGTGTCGTTCACGATAAACAAGGGCGAGACGGTGGCGTTGGTCGGAGCGTCGGGAGGCGGAAAGTCGACACTTTCGGAGTTGATACCGCGTTTCTATGATGCCGACAGTGGTGATATCCTCATTGATGGTGTCTCGATTAGGGACTACACGCAGGAGAGCGTTTTGAAACATATGGGGCTGGTGTCGCAGGAGACGGTTCTCTTTAATGACTCGATAGCCAACAACCTCTCGATGGGGCGTCATGGCGCAACAGAGGCTGAGATTGTTGAGGCGGCAAAGGTTGCCAATGCCCACAACTTCATCATGGAGTCGGAGGATGGTTACGACACAAATATTGGCGAGAGGGGTACGAAATTATCGGGCGGTCAGCGTCAGAGGTTGAGTATTGCGCGCGCGGTACTTAAGAACCCTTCGATTTTGATCTTGGATGAGGCGACATCGGCACTCGACACCGAGAGTGAGAAGTTGGTGCAGGAGTCGCTCACGAAGTTGCTTGTGGGTAGGACATCGGTGGTGATAGCCCACAGGTTGAGCACCATTCACAATGCGGATCGCATCTTGGTGGTTGATGGTGGTGTGATTGCCGAGGAGGGAACACACGCGGAGCTGATGGCTAAGGGTGGCATCTACTCCAAGTTGGTTGAGATGCAGTCGTTTGAGTAGAGAAATATAGATATTATTAAGGATATGAAGAGTTATAGTTTTACACCATCGTCGCGCGTATGTTGCCGACATATGGAGGTTGCCATTGATGATAATGGTATCATTGAGGATGCTCAGTTTATGGGCGGATGCAACGGTAATCTAAAGGGTATCAAGGCGTTGATTAAGGGGATGAGTGTCGAGGAGGTGATCTCTCGTTTGGAGGGTATCGACTGTGGAGGTCGCGGAACGTCGTGTCCCCATGAGTTGGCTATGGCTTTGAAAAATATTGCGAAGTAAGAGACTAAAAATATATAAGAGATATGAAATTTAAGGAGTACAAAGGGTTAGATCTAGCATCTACCGCAAGCGAGGTACTTGGGATGTGGGACAAGGAGGATACCTTCCACCAGAGCATCTCAACACGTGAGGGCAACCCCACATTCGTATTTTATGAGGGTCCACCATCGGCGAATGGAGTCCCTGGAATCCACCATGTCATGGCGCGAACTATCAAGGATATCTTCTGTCGTTTCAAGACGCAGCAGGGTTTCAAGGTGCACCGCAAGGCAGGATGGGATACGCACGGACTTCCTGTGGAGTTGGGTGTCGAGAAGAAGTTGGGCATCACCAAGGAGGCTATCGGCAAGACAATTACCATCGAGCAGTACAACAAGGAGTGTCGCGAGGCGGTTATGGAGTTCACAGGTTTGTGGGAGGATTTGACGCGTCAGATGGGTTATTGGGTCAACATGGATGATCCATATATCACCTACGACAACAAGTATATCGAGACTTTGTGGTGGTTGTTGAAGCAGCTTCACGAGAGGGGTCTTTTGTATAAAGGTTACACAATTCAGCCATACTCACCTGCGGCAGGTACAGGTCTCTCGACACATGAGTTGAACCAGCCAGGTTGCTACCGCGATGTTAAGGATACGACATGTACAGCTCAGTTTGAGATTGTTCGTAACGCTCAGAGCGAGAAGTTGTTCGAGGATGTTGAGGGTACGTTGTACTTCTTGGCGTGGACGACAACGCCTTGGACGTTGCCATCAAATACAGCCCTTGCGGTAGGTCCTGCGGTGGAGTATGTCAAGGTTAAGTGTGCAAATCCTTATACGGGCGTTGCTCAGACCATCATCATGGCTAAGGATCTTGTGAGTGCTTACTTCACCAAGAAGATGGAGGGAACTTTCACGGTTCTTGACCAGACATGGAAGGGCGCGGAGTTGGCAGGTGTGAGCTACGAGCAGTTGTTGCCATGGGTGAAGCCTATCGGCAAGGCGTTTGAGGTTATCACGGGTGACTTCGTGACAACATCGGATGGTACGGGTATCGTGCATATTGCCCCAACGTTTGGTGCGGATGATGATAGAGCGGCACGTGCGGCAGGTATTGCGCCACTCTTCATGATCGACAAGGCGGGCAAGGAGCAGCCTATGGTTGACAAGTCGGGTAAGTTCTTCGTGTTGGAGGATTTGGATGCCGACTTTGTAGCAAATAATATCAATGTTGAGTTGTATTCGGAGTATGCAGGTCGCTATGTTAAGAATGCCTTTGACGACTCATTGACAGCCGATGACGCGACGTTGGATATCGACATCGCGGTGCTGTTGAAGCAGGAGAACAAGGCGTTCAAGATTGAGAAACACACCCACTCATATCCTCACTGTTGGAGAACCGATAAGCCAGTGTTGTACTACCCACTCGACTCGTGGTTCATTAAGACCACAGCGATGAAGGGGCGCATGATGGAGCTTAACGACACCATTCAGTGGAAGCCTGAGAGCACAGGATCTGGTCGCTTCGGCAAGTGGTTGGAGGGATTGGTTGATTGGAATCTGTCGCGTTCACGTTTCTGGGGTACGCCTCTACCAGTCTGGGCTACAGAGGATTACAGCGAGATTAAGTGCATCGGATCTATCGAGGAGCTTATGGGCGAGATCGAGAAGTCTATCGCCGCAGGTGTCATGACGGAGAATCCATACGCGAAGTTCAAGGTTGGCGACATGTCGAAGGAGAACTACGCGGTTGAGAATATCGACCTCCACCGTCCATATGTTGACTCTATTGTTTTGGTCTCGGCGAGTGGCGAGCCAATGACGCGCGAGAGCGACCTTATTGATGTGTGGTTCGACTCGGGAGCTATGCCTTATGCACAACTTCACTACCCATTTGAGAATAGTGGTGCGGACTTCAAGGATGTATACCCTGCGGATTTCATCGCGGAGGGTGTTGACCAGACACGTGGATGGTTCTTCACGCTGCACGCAATCGCGACGATGTTGTTTGACTCGGTGGCGTTCAAAAATATCATCTCAAACGGTCTTGTTCTCGATAAAAAGGGTAACAAGATGTCTAAGCGTCTGGGCAATGCGGTAGATCCATTCGAGGTGTTGAATAAGTATGGAGCGGATGCTACGCGTTGGTATATGATTAGCAACTCGCAGCCTTGGGATAACCTCAAATTTGATGTTGAGGGTGTCGATGAGGTGCGTCGTAAATTCTTCGGAACGCTCTACAACACATACTCGTTCTTCGCGTTGTATGCCAATGTGGATGGTTTCACAGGTCGCGAGGCGGAGGTTCCCATGTCGGAGCGTCCCGAGATTGACCGCTGGATTATCTCACTGCTTAACACCCTAATCAAGGATGTTACAGCGTCGTTGGAGGGCTACGACCCAACACCTGCAGCGCGTATGATCCAAGATTTTGTCAATGAGAACCTTTCGAACTGGTATGTACGTCTCAACCGCAAGCGTTTCTGGGGTGGAGAGATGACAGCGGATAAGTTGTCGGCATACCAGACGCTCTATACATGTTTGGAGAGCGTGGTGATGTTGTCAGCACCGTTTGCACCATTCATCACTGATCGTATCTTCCGCGACCTCAACGAGTTGAGTGGTCGCCATGCAGAGAGTTCAATTCACCTATCTAAGTTCCCCGAGGCGGATATGTCGCTCGTGGATAAGGATTTGGAGGAGACGATGGCTTTGGCTCAGAGGGTTTCATCTATGGTGTTGGCACTTCGTCGTAAGGTCAACATCAAGGTGCGTCAGCCCCTTACCAAGATCTTGATTCCAGTGCTTGACCCAGCCATGGCACGCCATATTGAGGCGGTGAAGTCGCTCATCTTGGGCGAGGTCAACATCAAGGAGATCGAGCTTATCGAGAAGACTGCAGGTCTTATCACCAAGCGTATCAAGCCCAACTTCAAGACCTTAGGTCCTAAGTATGGTAAATATATGAAGCAGATTGCCGCTATGGCAGCGACATTCGATCAGGATCGTATCGCGGAGATTGAGTCATCGGAGGAGATCTCTCTCGACATGGGTGCGGAGACAATCATCGTGACACCTGCCGACTTCGAGATCACATCGGAGGATATGCCAGGATGGCTCGTAGCATCGGAGGGTAAGCTAACAGTGGCGTTGGATATTACACTCACCGAGGAACTTAAGGCTGAGGGCGTTGCGCGTGAACTTGTCAACCGTATTCAGAATATCCGCAAGGAGTCTGGTTTCGAGGTGGTCGACAAAATTAAGGTCGAGATCGAGAGCCGCGAAAGCGTGGTTAATTCACTCGCAATCTACGCTGATTATGTGGCGCAACAGACACTATCCGTGGAGGTTAAGGTTGCTGATAAGCCAGACGGAGAGTTCGTGGTCGAGTCAGACCTCGACGACGAGCCACTCGTAATCGCTGTGACGAAGATGTAAATATTCGGGACGCTGCGGATACTGGGGTCTGTCCTACGCGGACGGCGGCGGGGGGCTCCCCGCGGAGCTATTCTCTAGCGGTCATGTGGTACGCAGTTTTCTAGGGAAAACTGCTAAGTTTAAAGAGAGAGATTTTCGGATTTTAAAGCCTTCTAAGGTCGGTTTTAATCTGAAAATCTCTCTCTTTAAACTTCACGCTACTAGCGTAGCGTGCCACATGCCGAACCTCCATCGCTCGGTGTATTGTCGCTTCTTTTCTCCGCGTGTCATTGTGTCTATTGTCCCACTGTCAAAAAAAATAGGCGGAGAAAATTCTCTCCGCCTATCTTTTTAGATATACTAATTATTATGCCTCCTGCTCTACCTCTGGCATTGTGTCGCCATCGTATGCCCACTTGACATATACTGCGCCCCAAGTGTAACCACCTCCAAACGATGCCAAGATGATGTTGTCACCCTTACGAAGTGTATTCTCATACTCAGCCAAACACAATGGAATTGTTGCAGCTGTGGTATTACCGTTACGCTCGATGTTAATCATACACTTATCACGACCAATACCCATGCGGTGAGCCGTAGCGTCAATGATACGCAAGTTAGCCTGATGTGGTACGAGGTAACGAATATCATCCGATGACAACTCGTTGCGCTCCATAACCTCGACAGCAACATCCGCCATGTTGGATACCGCAGCCTTAAATACATGCTGACCATCCTGAGTAATTGTGTGCCAGTTATTGTCCAAGGTCTCCTGAGATGCTGGGTGGCGAGAACCTCCTGCCTTCATGTAGAGGTGTGTTGCACCGCTACCATCTGAGTGAAGTGAGTGGTCAACGATACCTGTACCATCCTCTGTTGGCTCAAGAAGAACCGCAGCAGCTCCATCACCAAAGATTGGGCAGGTGTTACGATCTTTGTAATCTACGATAGATGACATCTTATCAGCACCAATAACGATAACCTTCTTGCAAGAGCCTGTCTCAATGAACTTTGTCGCCGTCGTTAAAGCAAACAAAAATCCACTACATGCAGCCGAGATATCATAAGCAAATGCGTTGCGACAACCTGCTTGATCCGCAATAAGGTTTGCAGTCGATGGGAACAACATATCAGGTGTGATAGTTGCGCAGATTACCAAATCAATATCCAATGGATTTGTTCCAGTCTTTTTAAGTAGGTTAGTAACAGCGCGTGAACCCATGTACGATGTTCCAAGGCCCTCACCCTTAAGGATGTGACGTGTCTTGATACCAATTCGTGTCATAATCCACTCATCGCTGGTGTCGACCATGGTGCTCAACTCCTCGTTTGTGAGTAGATATTCGGGTAGATACATTCCTACGCCAGTAATAGCAGCAGTAACTTTCTTCATGATGTAAGGTGAGTCCAATTGTGAGGACTCGTTTTTGTTGTTATTTTTTCGATCGCTGAGTGTACTTACTCCGCAGCATCGTTTTTAAATGCGTTCTGGATCTTCTGAGTAACCTGCGACTTAACACAACCTTCAGTGGTTAGAACCATACTCTTAATCGCCAATGCCGATGAACTTCCGTGACCAATAACCACAGGAGCGTTGACACCCAAAACGGGTGTACCTCCGACATGCTCATAATTCATAGCCTCCCAAAATGGATGATCCGACCCCGTGATCGCCTTGTTAATGCGATAGAGACCCTCCGCCATCTTGAGCATCGTGTTGCCCACAAAACCGTCACACACAATGACATCGGCAATCTTGCCAGTGAAGATGTATGATGACTCGACATTGCCCACAAAGTTATACCCCTCGCTCTGTTTCATAAGCTCGTAGGTCGCCTTGGATTGAGCATTGCCCTTAGCCTCCTCCTCACCGATGTTGAGAAGTGCAACACGAGGATTCTCGATACCTAACACCGCCTGAGCGTAGATAGATCCAAGAACTCCATACTGCGCCAATACCTCGGGCTTGCAATCAACATTGAGACCCACATCGAGGATCATGGCTGGCGTACCCTTGACCGTCGGAATTAGCGACGAGATCGTAGGACGCAACACCCCCTCAATAGGTTTCACTGCATACATTGAACCCACCATCATGGCACCAGTACTTCCAGCACTTGCAAATCCATCTATCTTGCCAGCAGCGAGATATCCGAATCCAACAGTTATACTTGAGTCAGCCTTCTGTTGAAACGCCTTAGCTGGATGGTCGCCCATCTCGATCACCTCCGTAGTGTGGACAATATCCATTGCTGAAGGGTCAACCCCCTCACTCTCCATCACTTTGAGAATCTGCTCCTTGTCACCAAAGAGAACTATGCGACTCTGGTCTCCCAATGAGTCGAGTGCCATGATAGCACCTTTGACTGCCGCCTCGGGGGCGAAATCGCCACCCATAGCATCAATACCGATCTTCAACATATGCTTACTCAAATAAGTGTTTGTTTAGTGGTGTTTCGGTTGTGAGATCTCGCCCTCGGGAGATCTTCGCCAACAAAAACAATAAGAGCGCGAAATCTCTTACGCGCTCTAAAGTGTGTAGACTGTACTACTCTGTAGCGAGCCTCTCGATCGCCAATTTTCCGCGGTAGAAACCGCACTCAGGACATACTCGGTGGTAAAGAACCGCTGCGCCACAGTTTGAACATGCAACAACGGTCGGAACTACTGCCTTGTAGTGAGTTCTTCTCTTATCTCGGCGTGTAGACGAGATCTTGTGTTTAGGATGTGCCATTTTGAAATACTATTTTATTAAGTTTATACTCTTTTATTCGTTATTGTCCATCATCTTTTTTAGAGCCTCTAACTTCGCAAGCTGCTCATTGTCGATGCTTTTACTCTCTCCTCCATCAGCATTAGCCTCCAACTCCTCAAAATCGCGTTGGTTGATAATCTGAAATCTAGCAATCATCTCGGGGTTGCACTCACCCTCGGGGTGAACCCTCTGGTATGGCAACGAGAGTATGATGCTCTCATATATATATCGTGTCAAATCTATCTCGGCCTCCGACTCGGGAATCCACAGAACATCGCCGTCCGACTCCTCGTTGACCTCACTAGCCTCGCTCACCTCGCCACTAACCTTCACAACGAGAGGTGCTGCATAGTCAATCTCTATTGCGCAATCCTCCAAACATCTGTCGCACTCAACGATCACTTCACCCACGATCTCGACATTTAAGTTCATGAGATTTTCGCTATAGATCATATTAATCTTCACATCGCACTCTCCACCATGCACCTCCGAGTAATCAAACTGGTCAAAAAGCGACCCATCAACCTTGAACTCAAAGGTGTGTTCTCCGAGGCTAAGTGCCTTATATGCAATCTTATACGCAGTCATCAATACTCTTCTCTAATAGCTAATAGCACGCAAAGTTACACTATTTTCGTGGAATTGCAAAATTTTGAGCATTAATTGACTCACAGAGAGCCACAAAATTTAATTTCGATTGCTGCAGAACCCCCAGATCTTAAAAAAAAGAGGCGTCAAATTTGGTAGTTATTCAAAATTTTCGTACTTTTGTCACTCCTTGCGCCAAAGATTGCATCACGATTTGGAGTATTGGAGGCATGCTGTTGTAGCTCAGTGGTAGAGCACTTCCTTGGTAAGGAAGAGGTCGTGAGTTCAATCCTCATCAACAGCTCATTCTGTGTTAGATACAAACCACAAAGGGTCGATTTCTCAACGAAATCGACCTTTTTTCTTATTCCTAACTATTCTGCTTGCTCTTTTTTTGTCTTCTTAGAGGCACGACGTTGACGCTTCGCCTCCTCAATACTTCGTGCCAAGTTTCGTGCATGCGTGCGCTCCTCCTCAACGTAGCTCGCATACTCTACAAAGAAATCTCTATCCAGAATTGCACTGATACGTGCTAGCATCGCCGAGTCTATACTCGCGCGTTTAAAAATAGAGTAGATATTTGTTCTGTCACAAAATAGTTGTTGGGCCAACCATGTAACGCTTTTGTTCTTATTTCGTAAATCTGCCTCAATAATTTTGCCAATATGTACCATAAATAGGTTTTTAGGTTCTTAATCGCACTCTCTCTGTTCCACTCTGCAATTTGGCATGAATACTGACTAACTGCCATGTATAAATAGGTATTACCTATATGGTAAAATCTTTGCGTACAGTTTTCTAGTCGTCAAAAGTCGAGGTTACTATCTTCATTAACTTGGAAAAAACTGTCAGATTTCTATCCAAAGATAACATCTCTCATTTTGATAAATAAAACATATAAAATAGCATAATTATAAATACAACAACTAAACTATTCAACAGCAAATAACCAACCTATAATAGGTAATGGAATAGCAATTTACAAAAATATTCTAAACTTAGCAACTTTTCGTCAACAAAATAACACATTTTTTTATGTGATTGGCATTGAGGCACTCACAAGGGCGATTTAATTTTTGGGAATTTTTCATACACCTTAAGATTATTTCACTATCTTTGACGCTAATGGAGTTCTACTCTAACAAAAAAATATTTTTTAAATCTAAAATTTTATATATGAAAAGTTTAAAACTATTGATTGCAGCGGTTGCGCTATTTGCAACCACATCAGCCTCGGCACTGGGTCTCGATTGGGGACTTATGGCAGGAGTCTCGAATGCCAACTTCTCGATAAAAGGGGATGGCGACCACCTTGCCGACAAGATGGGCTACTCTATTGGTCTATCTCTCAAGGCCAATCTTCCGCTGATTGACGTGGGTCCCGAGATTATCTACACGCGCAACACCATGTCGGTGGAGAGGGATAGCTACTTCGGTTCGACAGGAACTATCAAGGCTAGCTCTATTGACGTTCCAGTGGTTGCAGCTCTAAGCATCCTAGGTCCTCTAAAGATTGAGTTCGGACCTACATTCTCACTATATAGCGAGGCGAAGGCGGAGTATGGCTCTACCTCTACAAACCTAGGTCGTTTCAAGTCGGAGGTTGGGTATGTCGCAGGTGCGAAGGTGACGATCTTAGGCACGTTAATCGTTGGTGCTCGCTTCTACGGTCAGTTTGAGCCTATGCGTGTCAAGATGAATGGAGTGAATCGCGATGTTCAACAGCACAGCTACTCTATCAGCGTAGGTGCGAATTTCTAAGAAAAAGGGGACAATGAGACAGAGGGACAATGAAACCTACTGTCTCAGTGTCCCCAGCCTAACTCATGGAGTCAATTATTCGCTGTGTTCTCTGTTCCACCTCGTGGCATATAGCCTCGATATCTGCGCTTTGGAGTTTGCCATTGCGAGCAACGATTTTGCCATTCACGATTGTGAGGGTTACATCTGAGGCGTTGGCGCAGTATATCAGTGACGACACGATATTTAGTCGTGGGCGGAAGTGTGGGCGTAGGGTGTCGACTATGATGATGTCGGCAAGTGCCCCTTCGGCAACCACTCCCAAACGCCCCTCTGCAAACCCTAGAGCCTTAGCACCGTTGACGGTCGCCATGCGGAGGATCTCGTATGCTGAGATTACTGTCGGGTTCATGGTCGCGACACGTTGGAGGAGTGCCACGGTGCGCATTTCGTCCCACATGTCGAGGTCGTTGTTGGAGCAGACGCCATCTGTTCCGATGGTGCAGTTGACCCCTGCGTCGCGAAGTTTCGCAATTGGGGCGATGCCGCTACATAGCTTCATATTGCTTTGTGGGCAGTGCGATATTGTAGCGCCACGAGCCGCTATCACCTCAATATCGTGGTCATCGAGGTGTATGCAGTGGTCGAGAATGACGCCTGAGTTGATAAGTCCTAGACCATCGAGATAGTCGACAGCCCCTATTCCGCGCATCTCCTTTACCATCTCAGCCTCTGTGGGTGACTCTAGGAGGTGAATTGTCGTGAGCATGGGGGTCGATGGGTCAAACTCTGTGACCTTCTTCGCGTATTCGAGAGTCTCGGGTGAACATGTGTATGGCGCGTGGGGCGAAAATCCAGCCTGAATAAGCGATGAACCTTTCACTCGCTCCTTTAGGAGTCGCCAATTCTCCGCAAATCCCTCCTTGTTGAAGTCGAGGATCGACTCCGTGAGGAGTGCTCTGATGCCCAACTTCTCAGCTGCGTTGGCAACGCGGTGCTCCGCGAAGTACATATCAACAAAGGATGTTGTTCCGCCCAAGAGCATCTCACCAATGCCGAGAAGTGCCCCTGCCTCGATATCATCCTCACTCTGCTGAGCCTCAAATTTCCAGACATAGTCGTTGAGCCATGTCATCACCTCCAGATCCTCGGAGAGGTTGCGTTGGAGCGTCATCGAGATATGTCCGTGGGTATTTATAAGCCCTGGCATGATGAGCCTACCACCGCAATCTATATCTGTGGCAGAGGGGTGGTCGTTGCGAAATTGCGCGACTCTATCGTTGTCGGTAGTCACCATGGTGATGGTATCACCAACGACTCCAACCGCAGCGTTATTTAGTATCTCAGGCTCACTGCCCACCATCGTTAGGATCTGGGCACTATGCAGAAGAAGTGAACTCATATCTGTTCTTTTTAATAGTGAGAATAAAGGTTTGAAGCCCTTGCGTTAAATTATCTCGCTAAGAGGCTCTTTCGCCACGTGTCATTGCGGGCTGTTTAAACGTCTCTTATGGTTTAATATTTTCAAACCTTAATTAGCATTAATATATAGGTATCGAGCGCGGCTGTTACTCCACCGACTCGCCATTTATTGTTATCACCTCAAAGGGGGCGTTCGTAGCGTTGGAGTAGATCTTCACGATCTTCGAGAATGTCCCCACCTCTTTGCGCTTGATGTCGTAGATGATCTTCATCTCCATAGAGTCTTTGGGCATCAGCGGACGCTTCGAATATTTTGCCTTGAGGCATGTGCATGTGGTGGTCACATCGGTAATCACGAGGGGTGACGTTCCGTGATTGTAGAGTTTGAACGTGTGTGACAGGTTGTCGCTATGTCGCGACACTCTGCCGAAGTTGTGTGAAGACTCTTTGACCTCTATTATTGCCCCTTTGGGCGTTGCCGAATAGCTCTCCACGCAGGAGAGTGAGACGAAAATCATAAGCGTGAAGAGTCTAAAAAATAGCTTTTGCATTGCTTTGTTCTTTCTGTTGTTAGTCCATCTTAAAGATGTAGGTTATCGTACCCCCTTGCAGGAAGTTGTCGCTCTCGGAGAACTTAGCTTTGAGAGCTGCCAAGCGTGCTGCCTCCACCAACGCCGAGCTATTGGTTGTTGAACCTTGGGGTTGATATGCAGCTCCTGTGACGGCACCAAGTTCATTGACCGTCACCTTTATCACCACCTTTCCTGTGGTGTTGGAGTTGTATGAGGGCTTGGGTAGCGACCCTACGAGTGAACGTCCGTTGAGCGAGAAGGAGGTCTCGATGAGTCCACCCCCTGCGCCACCTCCTGCACCCTCGGGTGAGCCTGATGGATCACCTTGGTTACCCACGGCATCCTCCGAAACACCTTGTGATGTGGCGGTGCTCTTCTCTGTGCGACCAGGATAGAGTGTGTTTTTGGGTATTATGCGTTGCTCCTCCACAGGTTTCTTCACCTCAGGCATTGGCTTGGGTGTCGGTTTGGGTGGTGAACTTTGCATCGCCACGTCGCTGTTTTCATCCGTGAGAAGCTCCTCGGGTTGTTCGACAACTTTGGGCGTCGGTGGCGGTGGTGTCGAGGCGACATCCGTAGCTGCGAGATCCTCCGCGCCTGAACCCACCTCGCTCTCTCCGAAGTTGATGAGAATACCCATATCCTCCCTCTCGGGGTTGGCGAAGTCAAAGCGCACAAAGATCAGGGCGCAGAGTAGCAACAAGAAGTAGAGCAACGCTGCGACACCACCCCATATGCGTGATGAGTGTTCGTCGGGATTGTAGTAGTTCATAATTGTGAGAATCTGTTTTGTGACAGATTTAATTTGGCGATGTCGCCAAGATCAACTTATATTTGTTATCCTTCGAGATGTTCATCACCTTGACAACCTCGTCCACCGCAACCGTCTTGTCGCAGTGTAGCGAGACCGTGGGATCTTCGACCCCCGAGAGCCTCTCGCGCAGAGCCTTCTCAATGCCATCCGCACCCTCGACAACATCTTTTTCGACATAGTAGCGATATTTGTTGCCTCCCAAATCCTCAATCGAGACGGTGGTGATAGCCTTATCTTTGAGTTGGTTTGCGCTGCGTGGCAACATCAACTTCAATGCGTTGGGGTTGATAAGCGTGGTGGCGATCAACAGAAAGAGCAACAACAAGAACATCAAGTCGGTCATCGACGCCGACGAGAATGATTTATCTATTTTTGAGCCTCGTTTAATAGCCATACCCTTACGATTGTTTCTGTGCCGACTGCACTGGTTGGTTCAAGATATCCATAAAGGCGATAGAGTTAGCCTCCATTCTGAAGATCAACTTCTCGATGCGCGCAACGAGGTAGTTGTAGCCGAAGTAGGCTGGGATACCGACGATAAGTCCCGCAACAGTGGTCACCATCGCCACATACATACCACCTGCCAATAGCGACATATCCACCGTGCCGCCAGCTGCCGACATATCCATAAAGGTGCGAACCATACCTAGAACCGTACCCAAGAAACCAATCATCGGAGCACCTCCAGCGATGGTTGCCAAGACAGGAAGGTTCTCCTCCAACTTCGAAACCTCCAAGTTGGCGATATTCTCAATCGCGCTCTGAACATCTGACATCGGGCGTCCAATACGAAGGATTCCCTTCTCCACCATTCTAGCGATGGGGGTGTCGCTGCTACGGCATAGGTCGATAGCTGACTTAACCTTGCCCTCGTAGATGAAGTCGCGAATGCGATTGATGAAGTCGGGGTCGATCTTTGTAGCTTTACGTATAGCCATAAATCTCTCCACGAAGATGAAGATTGTCAAACCACCGAGAGCCAAAAGTGGCCACATAAGCCAACCTCCCTGAGCGAATAGTTCCCAAAGTCCCATCTGTGATACCTCTGCCGCGGCACTCTCTGCGGCTACTTGCATGATCTGTAACATTTTCTTTGCGTTAGTTTTTATTATTTATTTTTTGTCTCTTTCTCTTTCTCTTTCTCTTTTTTCTCCTTGGCGCGTCTCTCTAACTCCTCCTTTCGCCTCGTGGAGCGGAATCGGTTGCGCACCCTCTGCTGGAGATCCCAGAAGTCGTTGAAGCTCTCCTTATAGTAGATACCTATTCCCGTCTCTTGGAGACCTTGGTTCTCATCATATCGGTCGATGGTCTGGGTGAAGCCTTTGAGGCGCAAAGCTCCCGACTTGTCGATCAACCATGTTATATATGCCTCACCCGTGAAGTTCGAGGCGTTGCTGTTCTGATCCTCGCTAGCAAGGTTCTGGGTTTCGTTGGTGAAGTTACCCTCCAACTCAACCAGCAGGCGGTTGTTGATAAGACCCTTCGAGAATCCCAAATCCAACTCATCGCCCAAGAGTTCCGACTCGGGTCGATACCTGATGACGATGTTGTAGTTGCTCGACGAGAGCCAGTTGCTGAGCTGATTGGTGAGTAGCTCAAAACCTGTGGCGGCGGTGGTCGAGACTCCCAAGTCACTCGTTGTGCTCGTACTTGACGAGTCGGCGATGAAGCTGTTTGCCAACATCAAGTAGAAGAACTGTCGCGATATCGCCTCTTGGTCGTTGAGGAGGTTTGCCACTGTCGCCACCTGCTCGGGGTCTGCCGTAGGTAGCTCTATATCAAACGACACAGTAGGCTGTGTTAGTCTATCGCGCAGGTGAATTATGCAATCTACAGGTACCGCGCGCGAAGACTCATCCGAGATAAGCGGCTGCAACGAGGTCTTAAGTTTGTAGATAGCGTCGATGTTGAGCAGCGCATCCAGAGGCTCACCCGTCCACTGAATGGTCGACCCTGGGTCGATGATAAACTTCTTGTTGACGATATTGCGCAGCGTGAAGAGGTAGCTACCCTCGGTGATGGTGTAGTCGCCATACATCTCGAAGATGTTCGCGCTAGGGTTTATTCTGAGGTTTATGCGTCCATCGCCTCGACCCTTGATAATATCGCCCACCGTGGGGTCGATCACCAGCTGGAAGTCGGCATCGGGGGTGACGTGCAGAGCCATGTTAATGTTGAGCGAGCTGTTGCTCGCCGACTTGGTCTTTTTCTTCTCGAACATCAACTTCTTGCGCACCAAGAAGTCTGTGGTGTCGAGATCTTGTTGAGGTGTTGCAAACTTTATAAATTGCGCTGTCGAGATGGTCGACTTGTTGGAGAGCGGCATGAAGAACTCCGAGTTGGCATCTGTCGTGGCGGTGATGTTCATATTGACACCGCGTTTATTTCCTGTGACATCGACAACTCCTGTGCTATACATCTTGCCGTAGAAGAGGTCGTTATCCTTCTGCGTCGTGTTGAGAACCAACATGTTCTGTGGCAACATCTTGATGTCGTAGGCGATATTCGAAAGGTGTTGGAGATCAACCGTGAGGTTGAGAGTTCCGCGACCACCCTCGGGGTCTATAATCGGAGCATTCGTGCCGATGAGCTTATTATCCTTGACCACAACTTTCGCGTGTGGAACGGTATATCTAACCTTGGTGTAGTCGATGGTTGTCGAGAGGCTATCTATGGTGATATCACCCTCCAGTGTCGCTTGGCGTCTCTCACCCATGAGCGTGAGGTTGGCATGTGCGTATCCTTGCGTGTTGTCGACAATCATATTGAGCGGAGCATCCAACAACCCGAGGTGGAGGCTGTCGATGTCGACACGCGCGAAGTATCGCACCTTCGAGGGGATGTAATATCCACGAATGAGGGTGTCGCCCTTGATGCGGTTGTTGAGCGTGATGCTCGCCTGATTGAGCTGAGTATCCCAACGCGCGTTGACCTTCAAGGGTGGCGCAGGGAGGTTGTTGACGCGCACCGAGTCGAGGTTCACATCCGCCTGAACGCGCATGTTGACAATCGCGGAGCTGATATCTATATTTCCACTCGACTGCCCCTCCACAGCATACCCCAACCTGCCCGAGAATGTCGTGAGTGCCGCCAAGTCAAATTTGTGCATCGAGATGTTGAGTGTGTCGGCTGTCGAGCGCGAGACAATGCCATCCACGGCAAGCAACTGGTCGCGACTCTGGATCTTGAACCCATCTATTGTGAGACCCATGGTGTCGACCTCGATCCTCTGGGCATTGATGCTCCACCTATCCATCTCGTTCTCGATATACGACGGACGCAGGTGCAGTGAGGCGTAACGGCCTCGCGATGGCGAGTTGTTGATTGTTGTCGAGATGCCGAGGTGTGCCGAGCTGTTATGCAACGTATCTCGATATCCTGTGGTGATGTTGATCCTGTCGTTGCGCGCACCTCCCGAGATGAGGAAGTTGCTGAACTGCCCCGTGCCGACAAGGAGATCCTTGACCGAGCCGAGCATTGTGAGTGAGTCGCCACGGTTTGAGATATCAAGGTTGAGATCCAACGCAAGGGTGGAGTTGAACTCCACAAATTGCGATCTCAGCGACAGCGATAACTCCTCACTCGATGGGTTGAAGAGGAGGTTGATATAGCTATCATCCGCAACCTGCACCTCCGACGAGATGGCATCCGTGAGCAACGAGAGGTTCTTGATCTCTGCCGTGATTGCTGAGTAGCTGTGGCGACCTCTGGTTTGAGGCGTCACCATAATGCCGTTAGGGGGCGAACTCTTTGAGGAGCGTGATGCACGTGCAACCTCTGGAGTTATAAACTTCTCGGATGGTGTCGGGGTGTCGTTGTAGAGCGCGGGGAGGTAATTGCGCAGCGAGTTTTTGAGGAATGCAAACGACTCACCTAGCCCCTGCTGAGCATGAAATGTAATATCTGCAAAGTCCGACTCCAGCGAGATCACCTTCTGATTCTCATCGCTAGAGCTACGCACCGTGAAGTTATTTGTCGAGATATCTTTGTCGTTGTAGTGGTATACCGCGCGCAAAACATCCATCTCGCCATTGATATCTTCGAGCGAGCTGCCCGAACTCTTGATCTTTAGTGACGCCCTAAGAGACGATATGCTGTCGCGTTTGTTGAGCTTCAGAGCCTTGAAGTCGATGTTGTTCATACGCAACATAACGTCATAGCTAGGAACCTCACCATTGAGCAGAGCATGTGCCGTGAGGTCGAAGTCGAGAGCCTTGTTGCGCGAACGCACGCGACCGTTGAGGTCACCATCGGCAATGGCGACATTGTATGTGATGTTGGTGTACTCCTCACCGCGGAGCTCCACCTTCTCGATACTTCCATATGCGCGGCTCTGCTCCTTCACCTCGCCAAGGTTGCTGATGAATGACGACTTTATGGAGAGACGCCCCACGTTGCTGTTGCCTAGGAGTCGACCGATGTTGAAGTTGTAGCTCTCGATGTTTCCCTCCACGTGGGGGTGTGCACCTCTTTTGAGATACTTCAACTCACTCGTCACAGCACCTAGGGCTGTCGATGCCTTGAGGTCGACCAAGAAGTCGGAGATCTTGCCCTCGAAACCTCCGCTGAAGGTGATCCACTGAAGCTGAGAGATCTTGCTCATCGCCCCTGCCGAAAGCTCCTTGCCCGAGATCCCTGCAACGAGTCGCTCGATATCCGACGCCGAGGTGCGACACTCCACAATGCGCGCCGAGATCTCGCTGGTGTTGATGTCGGGGAGTCCGACGATGGTGGTGTTGATAGCCAGCGCGCTCTCCTCCTCGAAGTGCGACTGCTCCAGTTTGATGGATAGGTTGTCGACTGTTCCCGAGGCGTCGATGTCGAGATCCGAGATGTTGAGACCCCAACTCTTTAACTTCGGTGCGAAGAATGCGACATCATCACTCGAAAGGGTGCTCTCGCGCATCTGAATATCGACGGTCACTTTGCCGATGAAATCTTTGTAATCTGCCCACGACTCGCCCACGATCTCTATGCGTGGAATGGTCACTTGACTATAACGGCTATCGAGTTGTGTGTTGGTCAACTCAATAGATCCGTTGCCGAGTTTGAGATCGCCCCTCATGCCGAAGAGTTCGAACCCACTCTTTTCGCGACATGCGAAGTGCGAGATCTTAGCCTCAATATCGGGACCTAGGATGGTGAGGTTGTTGATGTTGGACTGAATATCCTGGATATCCATATCTCCATAGTCAACGCCATACTCAGGGTTGCGATGGGTCAGCTGCTCAATTTTGACACGTGAATTTGTGAGCCTAACATCTTGGAGCGTTATGCGTGTCTGGCTCTTTTTATCTTTATTCGACAGCTTGTCGATGATGGGCTTGATGTTGAGCACCGAGTCGGTGGTTTGGCGCAGGTGTAGCTCTCCACCCTCCAACTCACCATAGCCTAGGCGGATGTCGCGCGAGAGAAGTCCCGACCTGAGGATGTGCGCATTGAGTTTCTCGACATATATAAGAGTGTCACGCTGGTAATCCTCGACATAGAGACCTCTGATCTTAACCATTCCCAACGCCCCGATGTCGACACTCTTGACCGCCACGCGTGTACCCAAATACTCCGATGCTGTGGTGGCGAGAGCGGTGACGATTTTGCTCTGCACGGTGGGTAGCGTGAGGACGAGGGATAGGAACAACGGCAAAAGTATCAACAACAAAATCGCTGTTGATATGAGCTTTAATAATATTTTTGTAACTTTGCGCACGTTGCTTACTTGTCGTAGGTATTTGAGTAGGGTGGTTCTCCTGTGAGGAGCTAGTTTAGCATATCAAATATGACGCCACCCCACCAAACTACAAATGTAACGTTTTTTATATAAATATACACATAATAGAAACTAATTTTTTTATCATGGATATAACCATTCTCGGTATTGAGTCATCGTGTGACGACACTTCGGCGGCGGTGATACGTAATACGACACTCCTATCAAATGTCATAGCCTCTCAGGCTGTGCATGTTAAGTATGGTGGTGTGATCCCCGAACTCGCCTCGCGCGCCCACCAGCAGAATATCATCCCTGTGGTCGATACGGCTCTCCGTGAGGCGGGGGTTACGGTCGATAAAATTGACGCAATAGCATTTACGCGCGGTCCTGGGCTTGTCGGCTCTCTCCTTGTCGGGGTCTCGTTTGCCAAGGGGTTGTCGCTCGCGCATGATATCCCAATGGTGGAGGTCAACCACCTGCAAGGGCATATCCTCTCGCACTTTATTGATCTTCCAGATCGCGAACTTCCACACCCCGACTACCCATTCTTGGCTCTCTTGGTGAGTGGTGGACATAGCCAGATTGTGAGGGTCGACTCTCCGTTGGAGATGGAGATCATCGGCTCAACGATAGATGACGCGGCAGGTGAGGCGTTCGACAAGTGCGCCAAGGTGATGGGACTTCCCTACCCTGGAGGTCCTGTGATTGACCGCCTCGCAAAGGAGGGCAACCCCAAGGCGTTTAAATTCGCAAAGCCTCAGGTTGCGAACCTCGACTACTCATTCTCGGGGCTCAAGACCTCGTTCCTCTACACCCTGCGCGACGCCATGGCTGAGAACCCTAACTTCATTGAGGAGAATAAGGCGGATCTCTGTGCGTCGTTGCAGTCGACAATTATTGATATCCTGCTCGATAAACTTATCAAGGCGACTAAGCAGACGGGCATCAAGGATGTTGCCATCGCTGGCGGTGTCTCAGCAAACTCGGGACTTCGCGAGGCGATCAAACGCACGGGCGAAAATCGCGGATGGCGAACATTCATCCCCGAGATGAAGTTTACAACCGACAACGCCGCGATGATTGCCATCTCGGGACTATACCGCTACGAGGCAGGTATCACGTCCTCGTTGGATGTAGCCCCCGTGGCGAGAATCGAGGGTCTGCTCTAGCGATATTGTGCTAGAAAACTATTTGAAATAACCTACGTTTTCGAGGCGCATATGAAAAATATTTTATTTTTTATCCCGTTTTATTATAACTTTTAGGGTGATTAGTAAAAATAATCGTTAACTTTGTGCCGAAATTGCGCAATTTAAGCCCAAAATATAAGTTAGATAGGGGTAAATTGTGAAGTGTTTTTTCAATAAAATTAAGATTGATAATGAAATCGTTTAAGATTGGCAACCTCGAGATCAACCTCCCCATCGTGCAAGGTGGTATGGGCGTTGGCGTATCGCTCTCGGGGTTAGCATCTGCTGTGGCAAACGAGGGTGGCGTAGGTGTCATCTCTGCCGCAGGTTTAGGAGTGATATACAAAGAGTACTCTAAGGATTTTAATGAGGCTTGTATCTATGGTCTTAAGGAGGAGATCCGCAAGGCGCGCGAGGCGACAACAAAGGGCGTTGGTGCTATTGGCGTCAACATCATGGTCGTTTTGACAAACTTCGCCGATATGGTTAAGACTGCTGTCGCAGAGAAGGCGGATGTCATCTTTGCAGGTGCAGGTTTGCCCCTCTCGTTGCCATCGTTCTTGGAGTCGGATAGCGTTACTAAGATTGTGCCTATCGTCTCATCTGCACGCGCCGCTAAGGTGTTGTGCGAGAAGTGGTTCGCTAACTATAATTATGTGCCCGATGCTATCGTTGTTGAGGGTCCTAAGGCTGGTGGTCACCTCGGTTTCTCAGCCGAGCAACTCCACGATGAGGAGTACTCTTTGGAGAGTATCTTGCCTCAGGTTGTTGCCACTGTGCGCGAGTTCGAGGTGCTACACAACCGTTCGATTCCAGTGATCGCAGGTGGTGGCGTATACACAGGCGCGGATATCAAAAAGATACTTGATCTAGGTGCTTCAGCCGTGCAGATGGGTACGCGTTTTGTTGTTACCGAGGAGTGTGACGCCGATGTGACATTCAAGCAGATGTATATCGACGCCAAAGAGGAGGATATAGAGATCATCCAAAGCCCCGTAGGTATGCCTGGACGTGCCGTGCATAACGACTTCCTCGCAAAGGTGCATAGCGGCGAGAAACATCCAAAAAGCTGCCCTTTCAACTGCATCAAAACCTGCAAGGTGGAGAAGAGCCCATACTGTATAATGATGGCACTGTTTAACGCTTATAAAGGTCGCATGGATCGCGGCTACGCCTTCTCAGGGTCTAACGGCTGGAGGTCTGAGCGAATCATGAAAGTTAAAGAACTCGTCGACTCACTTAAGGCTGAGTACGAGGTTGCTGTCGGCTGAGGTCGGCTGGGGATGTCCTGCGCGGACGGCGGCGGGGTGCTCCCCTCGGAGCTATTCTCTAGCGGTCATGTGGTACGCTGTTTTCCCTAGAAAACTGCTAAGTTTAAAGAGATGAATCTTCGGATTTTGAAAGCCTCCTAAGGTCGGCTCTCAATCCGAAGATTCATCTCTTTAAACTTCACGCTACTAGCGTAGCGTGCCACATGCCGAACTGCACTGTCGCTTTACTGCATCGTCTCAAGGTCTCGTTGTCCCACTGTCTCTTTTGGGGACATTGGGACACTTCTCTGCTTTAGATCTCGGTTATCACCTCGACATCTTCGGAGATTGTCCAGTCAAAGAGGTCGGATGTGCACTCGCGCTCGAACTTGCGGATGTTGGCTTTGCAGGTGCTGTCGCCACCAATCATGTCGTTGAGGAAGATGCTGAGATCGGGATATGCGGTGTTTATTTTGCCTGCCATGCAGGAGTAGAATGCGTGACGCTCGGGGTGGTCTAGTTTCGCTGGAAGTATCTTATTGTTAACCAGTTCGTGGTATGGAAAGAGGTGCTTCATATTCGTTGCGTCCGCCTCGATTTCGTCGACAATTGAAGTTACGATGTACTCGCTGATTGTGTCGTTGAGGGCAGGCATTACGATGAAAGTTGTGTAGGATGGAAAACTCTCTTCGAGGGTTGTGCTGACCCCGTCGCTAAAGAGGATGAACTCTGCGTCGTTGAGAGAGTTGAGGTACTCCATCATGCGGTAGTCGGCGAGCATTTTTCGGATTTCGACGCGCTCCTCGTGGCTCCAACGTTTTGATGAGTTGCAAGCCCAAGCAAGTGATATCGCGAGGGCGAGAGTGGTGTAGAGTAGAATTTTTTTCATGGTCATAGATTTTTTGAATTTCTTTTGTGGGAGAGGGAGCAATTGGCGTGCCATTTGTTAATTTTCTGTTGTTTTTCTCCAAAAACACGGAAATATTGGAAAATCAGGCAGTAAGAGGTGAAAAAAGATGTAAATGCCTTGTATATTGAAAAATAAATTCATACCTTTGCAGTCCAAATTGGGTGCATTGCGCCCTGTATGGTAGAAGACAAGTGGGGAGATTTGATGAGAAATCGGAGGATTTTCCTAGTAAAACGAGGTTTTTAACCTCAGCGAGAGGCGAGTCGGGAGTATGTCCCGAGGAGCAATTATTAACAAATAAAGGACAAAACGTTTAAAATGCCAACTATTCAACAGTTAGTAAGAAACGGACGAGTGCGTATCGAGAACAAGAGTAAGTCTCAAGCACTCGCAGCGTGTCCCCAACGCCGTGGTGTATGTACACGTGTTTACACAACTACACCTAAGAAGCCAAACTCGGCTATGCGTAAGGTTGCACGTGTAAGATTGACAAACGGCAAGGAGGTCAACGCCTACATTCCAGGAGAGGGTCACAACTTGCAAGAGCACTCAATTGTATTGGTGCGTGGTGGTCGTGTAAAGGACCTACCAGGAGTTCGCTACCACCTAGTTCGTGGTGCACTCGATTCAGCGGGAGTTGACGGACGTCGTCAACGTCGTTCTAAGTATGGTACAAAGCGTCCTAAGCCAGGAGCTGCAGCACCAACTGGAAAGAAAAAGTAATTTAACACAAATTAATTTGTAGTTTTTAAAAGCAATGAGAAAAGCTAAGCCAAAAAAGCACATTCTACTTCCCGATCCTAAGTTCGGCGATGTCGAGGTAACTCGCTTCGTGAACAACTTGATGTTGGACGGAAAGAAGAGTATTGCTTACACAATTTTCTACGATTCGTTGGAATTGGTAAGTAAGAAGATGAAGGATGCTGAGAAATCACCATTGGAGGTCTGGAAACAGGCTTTGGAGAATATCACACCCCAAGTCGAAGTTAAGTCTAAGCGTATCGGTGGTGCGACATTCCAGGTTCCAATGGAGGTTCGTCCAGAGCGCAAGATTTCTATCTGTATGAAAAACCTTGTCCTTTACTCTCGCAAGCGCGCTGGTAAATCAATGGCAGAGAAGCTCTCAGCTGAGATTGTAGATGCTTACAATCAGCAGGGTGCCGCTTTCAAACGTAAAGAGGAGATGCACCGCATGGCGGAGGCAAATAAGGCTTTTGCACACTTTAGATTTTAATTAAGTATACCATATATATAATAGGATTTAAAAGATGGCAAGAGATCTTAAATACACTCGTAACTTCGGTATCATGGCTCACATTGATGCTGGAAAGACAACAACGTCAGAGCGTATCCTTTTCTACACAGGAAAGACCCACAAAATTGGTGAGGTGCATGATGGTGGCGCAACTATGGACTGGATGGTTCAGGAGCAGGAGCGCGGTATCACTATCACATCTGCTGCAACAACTGCCTTTTGGGATTATAAGGGCAAGCAGTACCAGATGAACCTTATCGACACCCCAGGACACGTTGACTTCACCGTGGAGGTAGAGCGTTCTTTGCGCGTACTCGATGGTGCTGTTGCAACATTCTGTGCCGTAGGAGGTGTGGAGCCACAGTCTGAGACAGTATGGCGTCAGGCTGATAAGTACAATGTACCACGTATGGGTTACGTCAACAAGATGGACCGTACAGGTGCGGACTTTTACAATGTTTGTTCTCAGGTTAAGGAGATCTTCGGTGCTAACGCACTTCCAGTAGTTCTTCCTATCGGTGCTGAGGACAAATTCGAGGGTCTTATCGACCTAGTTTACAATAACGCAATTTACTACTTCGACGACAAGACTATTCGCGATAACTTTGAGATCAAGCCTATCCCAGCTGAGATGGCAGAGGAGGCTGCAGAGTATCGTGCACAGCTTATCGAGGAGGTAGCAGCAACTGATGACGCGTTGATGGAGAAGTTCTTTGAGGATCCAGATTCAATCACTCCAGAGGAGTTGTTGGAGGCTATCCGCAAGGCTACAATCTCAATGCAGATCGTTCCAATGTTGTGTGGATCATCATTCCACAACAAGGGAGTTCAGAAGTTGTTGGATTATATCATGGCTTTCTTGCCAAGTCCACTTGACTTGCCAGCTGTTGAGGGTACTAACCCTAAGACTGACGAGGCTGTTAAGCGCGAGGCATCATCATCGGAGCCATTCTGTGGTTTGGCATTTAAGATCGCTACTGACCCATTCGTAGGTCGTTTGGCTTTCGTACGTGTCTACTCAGGTAAGCTTGATGCAGGTTCTTACGTTCTTAACTCAAGAAGCAACAAGCGCGAGCGTATCAGCCGTATCTACCAGATGCACTCTAACAAGCAGAATCCAATGGAGACTGTTGAGGCTGGAGATATCTGTGCTGCAGTAGGTTTCAAGGAGATCCGCACTGGAGATACTCTATGTGTTGAGACTGCACCTATCGCTCTTGAGCAGATGACATTCCCTGAGCCAGTTATCGGTCTTGCGATCGAGCCTAAGACTCAGAAGGATGTTGATAAGTTGGGTATCGCTCTAGGTAAGTTGGCTGAGGAGGATCCAACCTTCACAGTTCACACTGATGAGGATTCAGGTCAGACAGTTATTAGCGGTATGGGTGAGCTTCACTTGGATATCATCGTTGACCGTTTGCGTCGCGAGTTCGGTGTTGAGATCACTCAGGGAGCACCTCAGGTTAACTACAAGGAGGCTCTTACTCGTTCGGTTCAGCACCGTGAGGTGTTCAAGAAGCAGACGGGAGGTCGCGGTAAGTTCGCTGATATCATCTTCGAGATCGGTCCAGCTGAGGAGGGTCAGACAGGTCTTATCTTCGTTGACGAGGTTAAGGGTGGTAACATCCCTAAGGAGTTCATCCCATCGGTACAGAAGGGTTTCCTTACAGCTATGGCAAACGGAGCTTTGGCAGGTTATGTTATTGACTCAATGAAGGTTACTCTTAAGGATGGTTCATTCCACCCAGTCGATTCAGATCAGTTGTCATTTGAGATCTGCGCACGCAACGGTTTCCGCGTAGCAGCACCAAAGGCAGGATCAGTAATCATGGAGCCTATCATGAATGTTGAGGTTGTTACTCCAGAGGAGTCAATGGGAGATATCATCGGTGACTTGAACAAGCGTCGCGGTCAGGTTTCAGGAATGGAGTCTAAGGGTACTGCTCGTGTGGTTAAGGCTCGTGTACCACTCTCAGAGATGTTCGGTTACGTGACTGTGTTGCGTACTATCTCTTCAGGTCGTGCAACATCATCAATGGAGTTCGCTCACTTCGAGGAGGTTCCAGCAGGTCTTGCTAAGGAGATCATCGAGAAGTCAAGCGGTAAAGTTAAGGGATTAGAATAGAAACAATTATGAATCAGAAGATAAGAATCAAACTCAAGTCTTTCGACCACAATCTCGTTGACAAGTCAGCAGAGAAGATCGTTAAGACAGTGAAGAGTACTGGTGCTGCAGTTAGCGGTCCTGTACCTCTTCCAACACGCAAGCAGATTTTCACTGTAAACCGTTCAACCTTCGTTAACAAGAAGGCTCGTGAGCAGTTCCAGCTCTGCACATTCAAGCGTATCCTTGACATCTATTCGTCAACACCAAAGACCATCGACGCGTTGATGAAGTTGGAGTTGCCTTCAGGTGTAGAGGTAGAGATCAAAGTCTGATTTTTACTTGGTCTTAAAGCGATTTTCGGCACTTCCCTCGCCAATGAAATGCTCACGTACCCAAAGTACGCTCCGCTTTCAATGGCTTCACGAAGTCCCCAAAATCATCTTTAATCCCAAGTAAAACGCTGAGAAAGTATAACAACTTTTCGAAGTACAGATAATTAGCGGCAGGAGTGGCTGCCTGCCGCTAACCAAAAACTTTAGGTGCGGAGTTAGGGGTTCGAGCGAGGAGCTAGAGCAAGAGGGGTTACCCTTGGAAAGAGAGAGTGGGGCGCAATTCGAAAGAGGAGGGCTAGAGAGATGTGAGTCGCGGAGACCAACCGACATCCAAACCGTTAGGAATCATGCAGAAGATGCCATCTGCCTCTGATCCAAAATGTTCACTAATTTTATTTATTTACAAAAGTAATCAGACGAAAATGTCAGGACTTATTGGAAAAAAAATCGGAATGACTTCCGTTTACAGTGCCGAGGGTAAGAACATACCATGCACTGTCATTGAGGCTGGACCGTGTGTAGTTACGCAAATTAGAACTATGGAGAGCGACAGCTACGAAGCAGTTCAAGTTGCCTATGACGACAAGAGTGAAAAGCACACCAGCAGCAGTTTGATCGGTCACTTCAAGAAGGCAGGAACCACTCCTAAGCGTAAGCTTGCGGAGTTCAAGGAGATGCCAGAGGTGACACTAGGAGAGACACTTACAGTTGACATGTTCACAGAGGAGGACTGGGTCGATGTAACAGGTATCTCTAAGGGTAAGGGTTTCCAGGGTGTTGTAAAACGCCACGGTTTTGCAGGAGTAGGTGGTGCGACCCATGGTCAGCACAACCGCGCACGTAAGCCAGGATCTTTGGGAGCTTCATCTTATCCATCACGTGTATTCAAGGGTAAGAGATTACCTGGACAGACAGGTGGCGACCAAGTTAAGGTTCTTAACTTGCGCGTATTAAAAGTTATCCCCGAGAGTAATCTTATCTTGGTTAAGGGTTCTATCCCAGGGGCTAAAGGTGCTTATTTAACAATTGAGAAGTAGTCATGGAATTAGCTGTATTTAACACACAAGGAGTAGAGACAGGTCGCAAAGTAGTACTTTCTGATGCTGTCTTCGGCGTGGAGGCTAATGACCACGCTATCTACCTCGACGTAAAGCAATATCTTGCTGATCAGCGTCAGGGTACTCACAAGTCGAAGCAACGTAACGAGGTAGCAGGTTCTACACGTAAGTTGAAGAAGCAAAAGGGTACAGGTGGCGCACGTTGCGGTAGCATTAAGAGCCCATTGTTTGTAGGAGGAGGACGCGTATTTGGACCAGTTCCACGCGACTACCACTTCAAGTTGAACAAGAAGCTTAAGCAGTTGGCTCGTCGTAGTGCACTTACTTATAAGGCACAGGCAGGCGTAATTAGCGTAGTTGAGTCTCTCAATTTGGACGCACCAAAGACTAAGGCGGCAATCGCTATGGTTGAGGCGATGAAGGTATCAGACAAGAAGGTTTTGGTTGTATTGCCAGAGTCAAACTTGAATCTTCAGCTCTCATGCCGTAACTTGCCTTACGTAAAGACAATCTTGGCTCAGAACCTTAACACATATGAGGTTATGAACTGCTCGGCAATGCTTATGGTCGAGGGAGCTGAGAACGTACTAAATGTAATGTTAGCTTAAACCCCAATCAAGAAAGATGGAAATTATTATTAAGCCCGTTTTGACCGAGAAGATGACGATTCAGGGCGAAAAGTTGAATCGTTACGGTTTTATCGTTGATGTTCGTGCTAACAAGTTGCAGATCCGTAATGCTGTAGAGCAGATGTACAATGTAGTTGTAAAGGATGTTAACACATGTAACTACATGGGTAAGGCTAAGAGCCGCTACACAAAGGCAGGTTTGCTCTCAGGTCGTACCAACAACTTCAAGAAGGCAATTGTTACCTTGAAGGATGGAGATGTAATTGATTTTTACAGTAATATCTAATAGAAAATGGCAGTAAGAAAGTTTAAACCAGTAACTCCTGGTACAAGACATAAAATCTTAGGTACATTTAGTGATATCACTACTTCTACACCTGAGAAGTCATTGCTTAGTCCTAAGAAGAGCTCTGGAGGACGTAACAATACAGGTAAGATGACCATGCGCTACATGGGTGGTGGTCACAAGCAGATGTATCGTAACGTAGACTTCAAGCGTTGTAAGGATGGAATTGAGGCTACTGTAAAGAGCATCGAGTACGATCCAAATCGTACAGCACGCATCGCATTAGTTGTCTATGCAGACGGTGAGAAGAGCTATATCATCGCTCCTAACGGTTTGCAGGTTGGACAGACAGTAAAGAGTGGCTCGGGTGTTGCGCCTGAGTTGGGAAATACGCTTTTGTTGAGCGAGATTCCACTCGGAACTGTAATCCACAATATTGAACTCTATCCTGGTCAGGGTGCAGCTATGGCTCGCTCGGCAGGATCTTACGCTCAACTCTTGGCTCGCGAAGGAAAGTTCGCAATTATCAAGTTGCCTTCAGGTGAGACTCGTATGGTACTCGTAACTTGCCGCGCTACTGTTGGAGTTGTCTCTAACGGTGACCACAGCCTTGAGTGTTCAGGTAAGGCTGGTCGTAAGCGTTGGTTGGGACGTCGTCCAAGAAACCGTGGTGTTGTGATGAACCCAGTAGATCACCCAATGGGTGGTGGTGAGGGTCGTCAATCAGGAGGTCACCCTCGTTCACGTAAAGGTTTGTTGGCTAAGGGCTACAAGACACGTAATCCTAAGAAGACGACCTCTAAGTTTATTATTTCAAAGAAGAAAAAATAATTAAATAGAGTACATAATGAGCCGTTCATTAAAAAAAGGACCATTCATCGACCCTAAGCTTGACGCTAAAGTAGTAGCTCAGGCTGACAGCAGTAAGAAGGTCGTGATTAAGACTTGGTCACGCGCAAGTATGATCTCTCCTGACTTCGTAGGTCAGACGATCGCAGTACATAATGGAAACAAGTTTATTCCAGTATATGTCACTGAGAATATGGTAGGACACAAGCTCGGAGAGTTTGCCCCTACACGTAACTTCCGTGGTCATGGTGGTAACAGAAAAAAATAGTTAAGAAATGGGTGCAAGAAAATCAAATATGGCCGCTCAATTGAAGGCCGAAAAGAAGCAGAAGGCTATCGCTATTCTGCGTGACTGCCCTACGTCTCCACGCAAGATGCGTTTGGTAGCTGACATCATCCGTGGTGTCGAGATCAACAAGGCATTGGGTATCCTTCGTTTTTCTAAGAAGGAGGCTTCAATCCGCATGGAGAAGCTTTTGCGTTCAGCTATCGCTAACTGGGAGGCTAAGAACCCAAGCGAGAGCGTTGAGAGCACAGCACTTTGCGTTAAGGAGATCTTCGTTGACGGAGGTAGAATGTTGAAGCGTATTCAGGCAGCACCTCAGGGTCGCGCGCACCGTATCCGCAAGCGTTCGAACCACGTGACTATCGTAGTTGATAAAATGGTAACCGTAGAAAATAAGTAATCATGGGACAGAAAGTAAATCCAATATCAAACCGTCTAGGTATCATCAAAGGTTGGGATTCTAACTGGTTTGGTGGTCGCGACTTCTCAGAGAAGTTGGTTGAGGACGCTAAGATTCGTAAGTACTTGGATGTCCGCTTGGCAAAGGCTAGCATCTCGAAGATCATCATCGAGAGAAGTCTCAAGCTAGTGACAGTTACCATCTCTACAGCTCGTCCGGGTATTATCATCGGTAAGGGAGGTCAAGAGGTAGACAAGCTCAAAGAGGAGTTGAAGAAACTTACAGGTAAGGAGATTCAAATCAATATCTTTGAGGTTAAGCGTCCAGAGGTTGATGCTGTAATCGTAGGTCGTAACATCGCTCGCCAGTTGGAGGGACGTGTTTCATTCCGTCGTGCAGTGAAGACCACTATCGCTTCAACAATGCGTATGGGTGCTGAGGGTATCAAGGTACAGATCTCAGGTCGTGTAGGTGGAGCCGAGATGGCACGCTCAGAGACCGTTAAGGAGGGACGTATTCCATTGCATACATTCCGTGCTGATGTAGACTACTCTCTAACAGAGGCTTTGACAAAGGTTGGAATCTTGGGTATCAAGGTTTGGATCTGTCAGGGTATTGTCTATGGCAAGCGTGATCTTTTCGAGATCGCAGGAGCATCAGCTCAGGGTGGTAACGCATCTCAGGGTGGAGGTGACCGTCGTGGTGACCGTCGTCCAGGAGGTGGTCAGAACCGCAAGCGTCGCAACAACAATAATAGTAAGTAGGACCTTTTAAAGCAAAACAAATATGTTACAGCCAAAAAAGACCAAGTTTAGAAGAATGCAGAAGGGTCGTATGAGAGGTTTAGCTCAGAGAGGTAACCAACTTGCATACGGTTCGTTCGCAATCAAGGCGCTAGAGACTGCATGGATCACAGGTCGTCAGATCGAGGCAGCGCGTCAGGCAATTACACGTTATATGAAGCGTGAGGGACAACTTTGGATCCGCATCTTCCCAGATAAACCAATTACGAAGAAACCTGCAGAGGTACGTATGGGTAAGGGAAAGGGTAATCCTGAGGGATTCGTAGCGCCTGTTACCCCAGGACGTATCTTGTTCGAGGCTGAGGGAGTACCCTTGGAGATCGCACAGGAGGCACTTCGCCTTGGAGCCCAGAAGTTGCCTATTACAACAAAGTTTATCGTAAGACGTGATTACGTTGAAACATCAATCTAGGAGGACAAAGATGAAAAGTGCAGAAATAAAGGAACTTTCAGTGCAGGATCTGCAGGAGAGAATCGCAGCGGAGAAGGCTCAGCTTTCAAAGCTTAAGGTTCAACACGCGGTAGCTCCCGTTGAAAACCCCTCAATAATTAAAAAAGCTCGTAGAGATATTGCTCGTATGATCACTATCTTGCAAGAGAAAAACGCTAAATGTTAATTACCACTATGGAAAGAAATCTTAGAAAAGAGCGTATTGGGGTAGTTGTCAGCAACAAGATGGAGAAGACTATCGTTGTTGCAGTAGCACGTAAGGTAAAGCATCCTATTTACGGCAAGTTCGTAAACAAGACAACAAAGTTTGTCGCTGAGTCGTTGGACGAGTCAGTAAACGAGGGTGATACAGTGCGCATTATGGAGACTCGCCCATTGAGCAAGACAAAACGTTGGAGATTAGTACAAATCATTGAAAGAGCTAAATAGTCATGATACAACAAGAAAGTAGACTCGCAGTAGCTGACAACAGCGGTGCAAAGGAGGTTCTTTGTATCCGTGTACTTGGCGGCACAAAGCGTCGCTACGCCTCAGTAGGCGATAAGATCGTGGTCACTGTAAAGAGTGCATCACCTTCGGGCGAGGTCAAGAAGGGTACCGTTTCAAAGGCGGTCGTAGTAAGAACAACCAAGGAGATCAGACGTGCTAATGGATCATACATCCGTTTTGACGACAACGCAGTAGTACTCCTAAGTAACCAAGGTGAGATGCGTGGTACTCGTATCTTTGGCCCCGTAGCTCGTGAGTTGCGTGACCAATTTATGAAGATCATCTCATTGGCACCAGAGGTATTGTAATTATTAAAAACACACATTTCGAATATGTCAGTTAAATTACATATTAAGAAGGGGGACTTGGTTTACGTCAATGCAGGCGACAATCGTGGTCAACAGGGCAAGGTTTTGTCGGTTGATACACAGAAGTCACGTGCGATCGTAGAGGGCGTTAACCTCGTGAAGAAGGCTCAGAAGCCTAGCGCACAGAACCCCCAAGGTGGTATCGTTGAGCAAGAGGCTGCGATTCACATCTCGAATTTGCAAGTTATCGACCCACAGAGTGGCAAGCCTACTCGTATCGGTCGTAAAGAGGATGCAAATGGTAAATTAGTTCGTTTCGCTAAAAAATCAGGGGAGGAGATCAAATAATGGCATACGTTCCAACACTTAAGACACAATATAAGGAGCAGATCGTTGACGCCCTTATGAAGGAGTTTGGGTACTCAAGCGTTATGCAGTGCCCAAAATTGGAGAAGATCGTTATCAACCAGGGTATGGGTCAGGCGGTAGCTGATAAGAAGCTTATCGACGTGGCTCAGGCTGAGTTGTCAACTATCACTGGTCAGAAAGCCGTACAGACTAAGTCTCGTAAGGATATCTCTAACTTTAAGTTGCGTAAGGGTATGCCGATTGGTGTCCGTGTGACACTTCGTGCTAACCGTATGTACGAGTTCTTGGAGCGTTTGGTAGCTGTGGCATTGCCACGTATCCGCGACTTCAAGGGTATCAACGATAAGTTTGATGGTCAGGGTAACTACACGCTAGGTATCACTGAGCAGATTATCTTCCCTGAGATCGACATCGACAAGATCACTAAGATCTTCGGTATGGAGGTTACATTCGTTACTACAGCTAAGACTGATGAGGAGGCTTATGCACTTCTTAAGGGTTTTGGTCTACCATTTAAAAACGCAAAAAAGAACCAATAAGCTATGGCAAAAGAGTCAATGAAGGCACGCGAGGTAAAGCGTGAGAAACTTGCAAAGCGTTATGCTCACAAGCGTGAGGAGATCGCAGCCAAGGTTAAAGCAGGTGAGATGGATCATGAGGAGGCTTGGATTGCCCTCTCGAAGTTGCCTCGCAACTCCAATCCTATCCGTCAGCACAACCGTTGTATGCTAACTGGTCGTCCAAAGGGATATATGCGTCTCTTCGGTGTTAGCCGTATTCAGTTCCGCGAGATGGCCTCTAATGGCTTGATCCCAGGAGTGAAGAAGGCTAGCTGGTAGTAGATTCACAAAAATGGTGGGGGTGAGCTAGGTGATTGCCTTAGTAGGGCTCGCCTCCACCAATTTTGTTTTTGATGGTTCAACTTTGAGAGTGCCTAAACAGGTGCGCAAGGTGACTTAAGGGTCGCGGAGTGCGTTGGGAAGTGCATGAGGTGGCTAAAGAGTCGCGGAGTGCGTAGATGTTGATGGTGCTTGGGTGAGGGACAGCGATGTTCTCTTGCAGATGAGTTTGCTCCTTATACGGGTCGAGATCGCGAGTGTGCGTCTCCAGTAGGTGATAAGTGTTGCCAAGGACTTGTGAGAGTTCGTAGGTGATAACATTGTCTAGGATGGGGAGTGCATGAGAGATTGAGATTTAATTTCAACCCCTCGGGGAGTCGAGTATGTGTCGGCTTGTGGAGGTGTGGCGGTGAGTCGTTGTGGGTTGAAAGTATGGGGATGTTAGCTATTTGTGGCTAGCATTTTTTCGTTGGAGTCGATGGTTCTTCTGAGCCATATAGTTCGGAGTGGGATGAGTGAGGCGGAAAATATTTTGAAAATAGTTGGCGTAAAATGCTGATAATTGAGAAATTATGCCTATATTTGCCCACTTTTAAAGGCGTAATATTTGCGTCTGGGGAGGCGTGTGAACGAGGTGGTGGTGTGTAACTATCACGTTGTAAGCATGTTGTAAAACATTTTATTTTAATTAATTTTTAACTTTTAATTCATCATGACAGATCCAATTTCGGATTTTCTAACTAGAATTAGAAATGCTGTGAAAGCCAATCACAAGGTGGTTGAAGCTCCAGGTTCAAAAATTAAAGAGTCTTTGACTAAGATTCTTTACGAGCAGGGTTATATCCTCGCTTACAAGTTCGACAAGGATGAGAAGGGTCACTCAGTGATCAAGATCGCTCTAAAGTGGAACGCTCAAACTAAGACAAATGCAATCAAGAACCTTAAGCGTGTGAGCCGTCCAGGTTTGCGCCAGTATAGCTCAGTGGAGGAGATGCCACGTGTTATGAATGGTTTGGGTATTGCTATCGTCTCAACATCTAAGGGAATCATGATCGATTCACAGGCTCGCAAGGCTAATGTAGGTGGAGAGGTATTGTGCTACGTTTGGTAGTCAATTTTTTTAATTACAACAAAGATTTTTAACAATGTCAAGAATTGGTAAATCACCTGTAAACTTGCCCGCTGGCGTAACTGTAGAGGTTTTGGCTGGAAACGTGGTAAGCGTGAAAGGGCCTCTTGGGACACTGACTCAGAAAGTTGATTCAGATATCACCGTAGAAGTGGGAACTATCACAGAGAAGGACTCTGAGAAGGAGATCCCAGCGGTTCTCGTAACTCGTCCAACAAATCAGCCACGTCACCGTTCATTACACGGTCTCTACCGCTCACTCATCAACAACATGGTTGTTGGAGTATCTAAGGGCTTTGAGATCAAGCAGGAGTTGGTCGGAGTAGGTTTCAAGGCTGAGGTTAAGGGCAACGTCCTTGAGTTGAGCTTGGGTTACTCGCACGATATTTATGTACAGCTTCCAGCTGAGGTTAAGGCTACAGCGGTAACTGAGAAGAAGGGAAACCCTATCGTAACACTTTCAAGTACTGACAAGCAGCTTGTAGGTCAGGTAGCAGCGAAGATCCGTTCATTGCGTAAGCCAGAGCCATATAAGGGTAAGGGTATCCGTTTTGTAGGCGAGCAGATCCGTCGCAAGGCAGGTAAGTCAGCAGGTGCAAAATAATAAACAGAAGTAAGTTATGTCATTGAATAAAACAGAGAGAAGAGCGAGAATCAAGATGCGTATCCGCAAGATCGTTAGCGGAACAGCTGAGACGCCTCGTATGACTGTATTTCGTAGTAACAAGCAGATCTACGTGCAGTTTATCGACGACCTAGCTGGTGCTACTTTGGTTGCAGCTTCATCAACAGAGGTTGCTGCTGAGTCAGCAGGTAAAAATAAGAAAGAGGTTGCAGCATTGGTAGGCAAGTTGGCTGCAGAGCGCGCGGTTGCTAAGGGCATCGAGAAGGTTGCTTTTGACCGTAATGGTTACCTCTACCACGGAAGAGTTCAAATGTTAGCGGATGCCGCACGTGAAGGCGGTCTTAAATTCTAAGCGAATATGTCAAACAGTAACATAAAGAAAGTACGTACAAGCGACCTAGAGCTTAAGGATAAGCTCGTTAGCATCCAGCGTGTTACCAAGGTAACGAAGGGTGGTCGTACCTTTACCTTCTCGGCGATTGTCGTAGTTGGTAACGAGAACGGCGTTGTAGGTTATGGACTAGGTAAAGCATCAGAGGTAACCACAGCAATCGCTAAGGGTGTTGAGGATGCAAAGAAGAACTTGGTTCAGATCCCAGTCATCAACGGAACTATTCCTCACAAGCAGGAGATGCGTTATAGCGGTTCTGAGGTGATGATTCGTCCAGCAGCTCCCGGTACAGGTATCATCGCAGGAGGTGCGATGCGTGCGGTATTGGAGTCAGTAGGTATCAAGAACGTCTTGGCTAAGAGTAAGGGTTCATCTAACCCACACAACTTGGTGAAGGCTACAGTAGGTGCATTGTGCGAGTTGCGCGATGCTTACTCAGTGGCTCAGGTTCGCGGTATCTCAATGAACAAGGTGTTTAACGGTTAATCTTAAAGGAGGCAATATATTATGGCAAGATTGAAAATCACTCAGGTTAAGAGCCGTTGCGGCGCATCAGTTCGTCAGCTACGTAACCTTGACGCATTGGGACTCAAGAAGGTTAACTCAAGCGTTGAGCACGACGACTCAGCTATCATCAAGGGTATGCTAGAGCGCGTGAAGCACCTCGTTAAGATCGAGGAGGTTAAATAATTATTTTACCCACTTTATTAAGTTAATAAATAATGGAACTCAATAATCTCAAACCCGCTAAGGGTTCAACACACCACCAGAAGCGTATCGGTCGTGGAGCAGGTTCTGGTCACGGTGGTACATCTACACGTGGTCACAAGGGTGCTCAGTCACGTTCTGGTTACTCACGCAAGTTGGGCTTCGAGGGAGGTCAGATGCCACTTCAGCGTCGTCTTCCTAAGTTTGGTTTCACCAACATCAACCGTGTAGAGTTCAAGGCTATCAACCTCTCAACACTTGAGGAGTTGGCTGCTAAGAATTCAGTATCGGAGATCACACTAGAGACTTTGATCGCTGCAGGTTTCGTGCAGTCAAAGGATAAGGTTAAGATCCTAGCTAATGGTGCGGTGAGCAAGGCTTTGAATGTTACAGCTCATGCGTTTTCTAAGAGTGCCGAGGCTGCTATCGTAGCTGCAGGTGGTCAAGTTACAAAATTGTAGGTTCTCATATAAAGACCGAAAATTATGAATACTTATATTATTGTTGCAGTCATATTCGCAGTAGTTGCTGTGTTGTTGGCAAGTAACAAGAAAGTAGTCGAGACAATCAAGAATATATACAAGATTGAGGAGTTGCGCAATCGTGTACTCTACACGTTGGGTCTTCTTCTTGTATATCGTCTTGGAAGTTTTGTGGTTATTCCAGGTATCAACCCTAACGCTTTGGGCGAGGGCTCTGCACTTGCCAACCAGATGGATAGCAATGGCCTTTTGGGTCTGCTCAACGTATTCTCTGGAGGTGCATTTGGTAATGCAGCGATCTTTGCACTTGGAGTTATGCCATATATCACCGCTTCGATCATTATTCAGTTGTTGGGTATGATGGTACCTTACTTCCAGAAGATGCAGAAGGAGGGTGAGAGTGGTCGCCGCAAAATGAATCAGTGGACAAGGTTCCTCACCATCGGAGTATTGGTGTTGCAGGGTCCTGCCTATATTGCTAACCTATTTCACCAAGTTCCAGGGGCGTTTGTCTATGGCAACTCTTTTGGATTCGTCGCTTACGCTACCACGATCTTGATCGCAGGTACGATGTTCGTGATGTGGCTTGGCGAGAAGATCACCGACAAGGGTATCGGTAACGGAGTATCACTCATCATCATGATTGGTATCGTTGCACGCCTTCCTCAATCGTTATTGGCTGAGGTTAATGCGCGCTTTGGCACATCGGATGGTAGTGCTATCATGTTGATCCTTGAGTTGGTGTTGCTATTCTTTGTCTTTATGGCAACGATAGCTTTGGTACAGGCAGTCCGCAAGATTCCAGTGCAGTACGCAAAACGTATTGCAGGTGCTAGCAGTGGCAGTCAATATGGCGGTGTGCGTCAGTACATCCCGTTGAAGATGAATGCGGCAAACGTTATGCCGATCATCTTTGCACAGGCACTGATGTTTATACCTATGTTGTTTGTTGATATCGCTCCAGCGTTTGCAGGTGCTTTTTCGAACATGACAGGATTTTGGTATAACTTCACGCTAGCAGTCATGGTAGTTGCATTTACCTATTTTTACACTGCAATTATCGTAAACCCTCAAAGCATGGCTGATGATATGAAGCGTAACGGAGGATTTATCCCAGGTGTTAAGCCAGGAAAGTCGACGGTTACCTACATTGATACAGTTATGACGAGAATCACATTGCCAGGTTCAATCTTTCTCGCTATTGTTGCAATTTTGCCAGCAATCGCAATGAAGTTCTTGAATATTCAGCAGGCGTTTGCTTACTTCTACGGAGGTACATCGTTGTTGATTATGGTTGGTGTTGTTCTCGACACTCTCAAGCAGATAGAGAGCTACCTGTTGATGCGTCACTATGACGGTCTGATGAAGACTGGACGTATCCAAGGTCGCAACTAAACGTTTAACCATTTTTTAGAGTCGATGATATATTTAAAGACGGCAGAGGAGATTGAACTTCTTCGCGAGAACAATATTTTGGTCAGTAAGACCTTAGCGGAGGTGGGTCGCCACATTCGTGCAGGGGTTACGACTAAGGAGTTGGATCGCATTGCTGAGACATTTATTAGAGACCATGGCGCAGTACCAGCCTTCTTGGGCTATCAGGGTTTTCCCGCTACGTTGTGCATCTCGGTGAATGAGCAGGTTGTTCATGGCATTCCGTCGGAGTCCACTATACTCAAAGATGGGGATATAGTGTCGGTCGATTGTGGTACAGTTTTAAAGGGGTTTGTTGGTGATTCAGCATATACGTTTGTTGTAGGGGAGGTCAGCGATGACGTTAAGCAACTTCTCGAAGTCACCAAAGAGGCTCTTTACAAAGGTACAGCACAAGCCAAAGCTGGAAATCGCGTAGGTGATATCTCGGCAGCCGTACAGGCACATGCGGAGAGCTTTGGTTATGGCGTGGTACGCGAGTTGGAGGGACATGGATGTGGGCGCAAGATGCACGAAGCCCCCGGTGTTCCGAACTATGGCGCACGTGGCAGAGGGCCACTCCTTAAGGAGGGAATGGTGCTCTGTATTGAACCGATGATTAATATGGGAACACGAGCGGTGGTCTTTGAGCGTGACGGTTGGACTGTCCGCACGAAGGATCGCAAGCCGTCGGCACACTTTGAGTTTGCTGTGGCGGTGGGTAAATCGGGACCCGATATTTTGACAGATTACAGTATAATCGAACAAGAAATTAACAAGTAATAGACTCTATGGCAAAACAAGCTGCTATTGAAAGGGACGGAACCATCATCGAGGCGTTGAGTAATGCAATGTTTCGTGTTGAGTTGGATAACGGACATGTTATCACGGCCCATATCTCTGGAAAGATGAGAATGCACTACATTAAGATTCTTCCTGGAGATAAAGTAAAGGTTGAGATGACACCTTACGATTTGAGTAAGGGACGCATTTCATTCAGGTATAAATAAACCAAATATGGAGGTTATGGGGTATTGGTCTGCGGCAGGTCATAGAGCTAAGATCGGGGTATCTCACTCCTAAAAAAGATTGCTTCAAAAATCATGAAAGTAAAAGCATCAATCAAGAAGAGAAGCGAGGATTGCAAGATCGTTCGTCGTAAGGGTAAGCTTTACGTGATCTGCAAAAAGAATCCTAAGTTTAAAATGCGCCAAGGCTAAAGTTTAAACTGTTAAAATTTTAAAGACAAAAGAGATTTATGGCACGTATAGTCGGTGTAGATTTACCAAAAAACAAGAGAGGTGAGATCGCCTTGACCTATATCTATGGTATTGGTCGCAGCACATCTCGCCAGATTCTTGACGAGGCAGGCATTAGCTATGACCTCAAAACAGATGATTGGAACGACGATCAGATTTCAGCTATCCGTAACACTATTGCTGCATTGGGCATCAAGGTGGAGGGAGAGTGTCGCTCGGTCGTTCAGCTCAATATCAAGCGATTGATGGATATCGGTTGTTACCGTGGAATCCGTCACCGTTTGGGTCTTCCAGTTCGTGGACAGGGTACAAAGAACAACGCTCGTACACGTAAGGGACGCAAGAAGACAGTCGCTAACAAGAAAAAGGCAACTAAGTAATAGGATAGAGTTATGGCAAAAAAAACTGGAACAGTTAAGAAGAAAGTTGTTAAGGTTGGAGCACAGGGCATGGTATATGTTCACTCAACATTTAACAATGTCATCATCACAATCACCAACGAGGTTGGCGATGTGATTAGCTGGTCGTCAGCAGGTAAGATGGGTTTCCGTGGATCTAAGAAGAACACTCCATATGCTGCTCAGACCGCCTCTGCCGATTGCGCTAAGGTTGCCTACGACATGGGCTTGCGCAAAGTCAAGGTTTATGTGAAGGGTCCTGGTGCTGGACGTGAGTCAGCAGTACGTACCATCCATGGTGCAGGTATCGAGGTTGTCGAGATCATCGACGTTACTCCACTACCACACAATGGTTGTCGTGCTCCTAACCGTCGTCGTGTCTAATTTTTAGGAGTTAGGCAGGCGTCGGCAGGCAGGAGGTGCCGATGGAGTTGTGAGAGAAGAGTTGTGATTATGGATCGTGACTTGATTGAACAGAGGCAGAAGCACCACACACAAAAACCAATTACAATTTTTATAAATTTGTTAAGACAATGGGAAGATATATAGGACCTAAATCAAAAATTGCCAGAAAGTTCGGTGAGGCAATCTTCGGTGCAGATAAGGCACTAGAGAAGAGAAATTACCCTCCTGGACAGCATGGCTTGGCTCGCAAGCGTAAGAAAGTATCTGAGTACGGCGAGCAGCTTGGAGAGAAGCAAAAAGCAAAGGCTACATACGGTTTGTTGGAGAAGCAGTTCGCTCGTACTTACGAGGCTGCGTCACGTATGGGTGGTATCACAGGTGAGAACCTTCTTAAGCTTTTGGAGTGTCGTTTGGACAACGTAGTTTACCGTTTGGGTATTGCTCCAACACGTGCAGCAGCGCGTCAGTTGGTATCGCACCGCCACATCTGTGTAAATGGTAATGTTGTTAACATTCCATCATACTCACTTCGTAACGGAGATGTAGTCTCAGTACGTGAGAAAAGTAAGAGTTTAGAGGTTATTGCAGCATCGCTTTCAGGAGGAACACGCAGCCGTTACGCATGGTTGGAGTGGGACGGAGCGTCACTATCGGGTAAGTTCTTGCAGCGTCCCGAGCGTGAGGAGATTCCTGAGAACATCAAGGAGCAGCTCATCGTCGAGTTGTACTCTAAGTAGTAATAACACACAATTCAATTAAATTATGGCAATATTAGCATTTCAGAGGCCTGAAAAGGTGATTATGCTCGAATCGAGTTCTTCGTTCGGAAAGTTTGAGTTCCGTCCGTTGGAGCCTGGTTTTGGTATGACCATAGGCAACGCCTTGCGTCGTATTTTGCTCTCTTCATTGGAGGGTTACGCAATTACTACGGTTAAGGTTGCCGGCGTGGATCATGAGTTTGCCGCTATCCCAGGAGTGATGGAGGGAATGATTGATATCGTTCTAAAGCTCAAGCAGGTACGTTTTATTCGCACAGTAGAGAGTGAGGATGCCGAGGCAGTCTCAGTCAATGTTGCTGGTGTTACGGAGCTTACTGCGGGTTACATCTCTAACTACCTATCATCATTCAAGGTTTTGAACCCTGATTTGGTGATCTGTCACCTCGCACCTGGAACAAAGATGCAGATCAATCTTACCATTGGTAAGGGTCGCGGATATGTTCCATCAGAGGAGAACGCTCCGTCAGATAGTGAGTTCGGCACACTTCCGATCGACTCTATTCACACTCCAATCAAGAATGTGAAGTACTCGATTGAGGATTATCGTGTTGAGCAGCGTACTGACTACGAGAAGTTGAATTTGGAGATTACTACCGATGGCTCAATCCACCCTAAGGAGGCTTTGAAGGAGGCGGCGAAGATTTTGATTCAGCACTTCATGTTGTTCTCGGATGAGAAGATCACCGTGAACATGGATGAGGCAAATGGAGCTGAGGAGTTTGACGAGGATGTATTGCACATGCGTCAGCTTCTTAAGACCAAGTTGTCGGATCAGGACCTTAGCGTTCGCGCCCTTAACTGCCTAAAGGCTGCCGATGTCGATACAGTAGGTGATTTGGTGAGACTTCACCGTAACGACCTTCTCAAGTTCCGCAACTTCGGTAAGAAGTCGCTTACAGAGCTTGATGAGCTACTTACATCACTGAACCTCAAATTCGGTATGGATGTTTCTATCTACAAACTTGATAAAGATTAAATTTTAAATGAGACACAATAAGAAATTCAACCACCTTGGTAGACAAAGAGGTCATCGCAAGGCTATGTTGGCAAATATGGCATCTTCGCTTATCCAGTATAAGCGTATCGAGACTACCGTAGCTAAAGCTAAGGCTGTCCAGATGTTTATCGAGCCATTGGTTACAAAGTCGAAAGAGGACACTACGCACCAGCGTCGTATGGTTTTCTCTTACCTTAAGCAAAAAGAGGCTGTCACTGAGTTGTTCCGCACGATCGCTCCTAAGATCGCGGATCGTCCAGGTGGCTATACACGTATTCTTCGTACAGGTTTCCGTTTGGGAGATGCTGCTGAGATGTGTATCATCGAGTTCGTTGACTTCAACGATGCTTACACTTTGGGTGTAACTCCAGAGGCTGCAGCTGAGGCTAAGCCAAAGACTCGTCGTTCACGCGCGAAGAAGACTACAGATGCTGTAGAGGATGCAACAGTTGTTGGTGAGACTAAGCATGCTAAGCCAGTGGCTCCACGTGCAGTGAAGAGCACTAGCGCAAAGGTTTCTGCTACAAAGACTAACGTAGGTAAGAAGATGTAATTTCCCCTTTGAGGAGAGCATTTTTTACTAAATACTCGAAAACACCCGCCTAATTTAGGTGGGTGTTTTTTGTGTAGGATTGGGGGGGGCTGAGTAAGGCTGAGAAAAGCTGAGTAGGACTGAGTAAAACCGAGTCATTCCCAGTTTTACTCAGTCCTACTCAGTTTTACTCAGTCTACTCTGCTCTGTTATGCTTTTTTTGAGCCGTGGTGGAGGATGCTGTCGATGACATCATCAATCTTAGAGACCACAGTTACAGATGCTCTGTTGGTTAGGTTTTGGAGATCATCCTTGGGTGAACCCTGCTGATAGGGGTATAGGAGGATGAAGTTGTGGTGTTTATATGACGTGTTGATGTAGTACGGAATGCGCTCCATCGCCTCATGATATGAGGGGTTGTGTTTTTTGCTGAGAACTATGATGAGTCCATCATCCTTGTGTGGGTTCTTTTTTATCGAGAGGACATCTTCGTACTGGTTGTATGCTTCGAGGCGGATTGAGAATGGTACAGCCTTGTTTATACGTTTGAGTACCTCAATAGTGTGTTCGTTTCCGTAGACGAGTGCCGATGCTCCTGTTGCTCTCATAAGGTTCCAGATGCGAAGAATCCATGAGCGGAACCCAAGTTCGAACTCAGCATTTGGGGGGATGATGATGACATATCTCTTGATTGTCTCCATGGGTTGGCACGAGTAGTACATGAATGTGGTGACGCTACTGCTCTTCATGGAGTCGTCGAGGATCTTGCTGAGGAGTTTTCCTTTGGCGAATTTCTCAGGGTCGATGGCAAAGACAAGGTCGCTGATGGGTAGTTCGCGGATGATGTTGAGAACCCCCGAGGTGTAGCTAATGTCATATCTTATTGATGTCTCGATTGAGCGATCAAGTGCCGCGGAGCACTGAACGGCGCGGTCAAAGATCTTGTGCGAAAGAGCGAGTTGCTCATCCTCATCCTTGCGTTGCGCTATGATCGAAACCACCGAGACGATGGTGCTATTGTTGTGGGGGACAATGAGGTTGGTGAACGACATAAGCTCCTGGGTACTATCCAGCGAGTTTATCGGAAGAAGCACCTTTTGGAGATCTCCAGATGGTGTTTTGTCGAGGTCGATCTGCTCATTCATAGATATGCGGTATGCTCCGCGTTGTGCCGCAAAAGATGCCACGGTGCAGGTTATGAAGATCATGATGATGGTGCCGTTGAGCACGGCATCGCTGAATAGGCGGATGGGTTCTCCCGAGTCGTCGGTGCCTGTGATGATGTTGTAACCCACCAAAACAACCGCAAGTGTAGCCGCTGCGCGAGCGTTGCTAAGACCAAATATCAGCGTTCGCTCGCTGGTCGAGTAGTGAAAACTTTTCTGAGCAATCAATGCTGCAATATACTTGGAGACTATGGCTATGGTGGTCATAATCAGAGCGGTGTAGATGGTGTGGAAGTCCGACAGAAATATCTTGTAGTCGATGAGCATTCCCACGCCAATGAGGAAGAACGGAATGAAGATGGCGTTGCCCACGAAGTCTATGCGGTTCATGAGTGCCGATGAGTGTGGGATTAGTCTGTTGAGTGCGAGACCTGTGAAAAGCGCACCGATGATACCCTCGATCTCAGCGAGTTCCGCAATGGCGGCACCTGTGAAGAGCATAAAGAGGATAAAGACATATTGGTAGAGTCCATCGGTGATTCGTTTGAGAAAAAATCGCGTGATGATTGGAAATCCAATAAAGATTGTCGCGGCAAAGAGCGATACCGAGGCGGCGAATTTTACCCAGTAGAGGGCATCCACAGCACCTTGGGATAGCTCGACGATCACCGCCAAGACGAGGAGTGCGAGGGTCTCGGTAATCACTGTACCTCCGATAGTTACGGTGACGGCACGGTTGCGCTTAACCCCCATCTTCGAGATCAAAGGGTAGGCTAGTAGCGTGTGTGTGGCGAACATACTCGCGAGGAGTATGGAGGTCACAAGCGAAAACTCAAGGAGGTAGAGACCTGCCGCGATACCCATCGCCATAGGTATTGAGAATGTGAGCAGACCAAACACGAGGCTCTTTTTGCGGCTCTTGACAAACTCGTTCATGTCGATTTCGAGACCTGCGAGGAACATGATGTAGAGGAGTCCAGCGGTTCCCGACATTACGATTCCAGTGTCGCGGATTATGAGGTTGAAGCCGTTGGGCCCGACGATTGCTCCAGCGAGGATTAGACCCAAGATATTGGGAATCCTGAGGCGGTTGAGCACGAGGGGCGAAAAAACGATTATCGCCATGATAACCAAGAACTTGAGGATGGGGCTATCTATGGGTGTATGGAGAAGTTCGTGAGAGTATAGGGGTGTAAACATGGCAGTCGGTTTGTGGATATAACATTGGGGGTTTCGGGGTGAGAAAGGTCACTTTCAAACCTCTAGCCAAGATATAAAAAAATGTTGAATTTTGCAATTCTGAGGCTAGATCTTTTTTCGCAAAGTTGACTTTTGATTGCAAAAGTGGTCTCTGGGTGGGGGTTAGGGTGAAAAATGTGGTAAAATATGGTGAAATGTTGTAGCCGTCCCAATAAAAATTGCTATATTTGCGAGTTATATATTAATGTCGAAGATTGTGGGTCGCGGTGACCCCTCTGGCAAACATAATTTTTTAGATAGTCTAACAAATAGACAAGATGATGGCTACCGAAATTCAGACCCCTTCTGCTCAAAATGATGAGCTTCTCAGCAAGGCTGAGGATATGCAGACAACAAGCGCAACCCCCGAGGTTGTTGAGAGTGAGGCACCAGCTTCACTAGAGACTAAAGACCTCGATACTGAGGCGCAAATCGAAGAGCCTCAGACCACTGAGGGGGCTGAGACTGAGGCGTCTGCTGAGGAAGAGACTTTCGCAGGAAAGAGCAAGAGCGACCTTGTGGAGCTCCTTGCGCGTCTTTTGGAGTCGGAGCCTGTGCAGTCGTTGCGTCAGACGGCGGAGGCGATCAAGATTGCATTCTATAAGTTGCACCGCTCGGAGGTGGAGAGTGCTCGCAAGGCGTTTGCTGCTGAGGGTGGCGAGGCTACGGATTTTGTTGCGCCAACAGATGAGTTGGAGCACCGCTTGAAGGATCTCTTGAAGGAGTATCGCCGTAAGCGTGACGAGTTTGTTGCGGCAATCGAGAGCCAGAAGGAGATGAATCTCAAAATCAAACTCCAAATTATTGAGGAGTTGAAGGATCTTGTAAGTTCGGACGAGACATTGAACCATACATTCACAAAGTTCCGTGAGTTGCAGCAGCGTTGGAAAGAGACGGGTGCTGTGCCTGTGCAGAGCGTGAAGGATGTGTGGGAGACATATAATCTGCACACTGAGAATTTCTACAACTTTATCAAGATAAACAAGGAACTTCGCGATCTCGATCTTAAGAAGAACTTGGAGCAAAAGACGCTTCTTTGCGAGCAAGCGGAGGCGTTGACGGCGGAGGCTTCGGTGGTCGAGGCGTTCCGTAAGTTGCAGAAGTTGCATGACGACTGGCGCGAGATTGGCCCCGTTGCTAATGAGATCAAGGAGGCGTTATGGACAAGATTCAAGGAGGCGTCGAGTGCAATAAACAAGCTCCACCAAGAGTTTTTTGAGCAGCTCAAAGGCGAGCAGGTGGGTAACCTTGAGCGTAAAGAGGCGTTGTGTGCCGAGGCGGAGGAGCTTTTGGCGAAGTCGCCAGCGTCACACAAGGAGTGGAACAAGGCGAGCGATAGACTCCTTGAGATTCAGAAGAGTTGGAAGGGCATCGGCTTTGCGCCAAAGAAGGATAACAACCGTATATATGACCGTTTCCGTAAGGCGTGCGACTCATTTTTTGAGGCTAAACGTCAGTTCTACGTGAGCCAGAAGGGCGAGATGGAGCAGAACATGCTGCAGAAGATCTCGATATGTGAGCGCGCTGAGGCGTTGATCGCGAGCGAGGATTGGAAGAGCACAACAGACGAGCTTATCGCTTTGCAGGCGGAGTGGAAAAAGGTGGGAGCAGTATCGCAGCGTCAGTCGGATCAGGTGTGGAAACGTTTCCGTGCAGCGTGTGACGCATTCTTTGATAAGAAGACTTCTCACTTCTCGGAGCAGGATTCTCAGCAGGATGCTAACCTGAAGGCTAAGGAGGCTTTGTTGGAGGAGATGGCAGTTGTGAACATCACTGAGGTGGGTGGTTTCGAGGCTATCAAGGGTTACCAGCAGCGTTGGAGTGCGATAGGTTTTGTGCCGATCAAGTCTAAGGATGCTTTGCAGAAGAGGTACAAGGAGGTTGTTGATGCGATGTTTACAACGCTTAGGGGTTCGGAGCGTGACCGTTCGATGAACCGTTTCAAGGATAAGATATCGACAATGAAGACATCGGGAGGTGGCGACCGCAGAATGAAGAGCGAGCGCGAGCGTTTGATGAGTAAGGTGAAGCAGTTGGAGGCAGATATTGCACTGTTGGAGAACAATATCGGTTTCTTCTCGAAGTCGAAGGGTGCGGAGGCGTTGATTGCCGACGTTAACAATAAGATCGAGAAGGCGCGTCGTGAGAAGCTAGAGATCATCGAGAAGGTGAAGATGATTGACCGCGAGGAGGCGTAGAGTCTTAAGCTATATATAATATAGGTATAGGTTAGAGTTTTTGAGAGGAATAAATTAGAGGAAAATATAAAAGTATGAAATTAGAGAGATCAAAATATATCTTCGTGACGGGAGGTGTGGCATCATCGCTCGGTAAGGGTATCATTTCGGCATCAATTGCACGTCTACTTCAGGCACGTGGCTACTCGGTGACGATTCAGAAGTTGGATCCATATATCAATGTAGATCCAGGAACACTTAACCCATACGAGCACGGAGAGTGTTATGTGACGGAGGATGGCGCAGAGACAGATTTGGATTTGGGTCACTATGAGCGTTTTACATCTATCCATACTACGCGAATGAATAACGTTACGACGGGTAAAATCTACCAGAGCGTTATCGACAAGGAGCGTAAGGGTGAGTACTTGGGTAAGACGGTGCAGGTGATTCCTCATATCACGGATGAGATCAAGCGTCGTGTACAGGTGTTGGGTCAGACTAAGGAGTATGATGTTATCATCACAGAGATTGGTGGTACGGTTGGAGATATTGAGTCTCAGCCATTTATCGAGTCTGTGCGTCAGTTGCGTTATCAGTTGGGTCACCACAACACAATGTTGGTGCACTTGACGTTGATTCCATACATGGCGGCATCGGGCGAGTTGAAGACAAAGCCTACACAGCACTCTGTTAAGGCGTTGTTGGAGAATGGTTTGCAACCTGATGTCTTGGTTCTTCGTTCGGAGCACTCGCTGTCGGCAGATGTTAAGCGCAAGGTTGCCTTGTTCTGTAATGTTGACGCTGATGCAGTTATGGAGTCTTTGGATGTGCCGACAATCTACGAGGTGCCTATTAAGATGTATGAGCAGAACCTCGACAAGGTCGTATGTTCGAAACTCGACATAGATGCAGGTGGTGATCCTGAGCTTACCAAGTGGAAGGAGTTTGTGGAGAAGGTGAAGAATCCAAGTCGCAAAATTGAGATTGCGTTGGTGGGTAAGTACACAGAGCTTCCAGATGCTTATAAGTCTATCACAGAGTCGTTTATCCATGCAGGAGCGACAAACGACTGCAAGGTGAAACTTACATATATCAACTCTGAGAAGTTGACATCGGAGAATATCGCAGATACGTTGGGCGACAAGGCGGCGATCTTGGTTGCTCCAGGATTTGGAAACCGTGGTATCGAGGGTAAGATCTTGGCGGTGCAGTTTGCTCGCGAGAACAAGATCCCATTCTTGGGTATCTGCCTAGGTATGCAGTGTGCGGTTATTGAGTTTGCGCGCAATGTGTTGGGTCATGAGAATGCTCACTCAAGCGAGATGAACCCAATGACGGAGCACCCCGTAATAGACCTTATGGAGGAGCAGAAGGGTATCACAGCCAAGGGCGGAACAATGCGTTTGGGTGGTTATCCATGTTCGTTGAAGGAGGGTTCGAAGATCGCTGAGGCGTATGGTTCGACATCTATCGTGGAGCGTCACCGTCACCGTTATGAGTTCAACAGCAACTACTTGGCTGATTATGAGGCTAAGGGAATGGTTGCCGCAGGAGTCAACCCTGAGACAAACTTGGTTGAGGTGGTCGAGGTTCCTGAGCACCCATGGTTTGTGGGTACGCAATACCACCCAGAGTATAAGAGTACGGTTTTGAATCCACACCCATTGTTTGTTGCGTTTGTGGGTGCAGCTCTTAAGTATGTTGACTCGAAGTCGGAGTAACGAGGTATAAGTTTTTGTTATAATATATATAAGATGGATAAAAAATCTATTGGTGCAATCGTAGTCATAGGTCTGCTTTTCTTGGCTTACGCGTTCTATAATACTAAGGAGCAGGAGAAATACAGGGCTGAGTTGGCGGCATATGAGGAGCGTCAGGCGGCGCGTCAGGCTGTGGAGGATGCTAAGAATCAGGAGGTTCAGAAGGTTGCTGAGGCGATCAATATGGGCGACTCAACAGTTATCGCGTCTCAGAAGGCTCAGAGTGTGGCACTTATTGGCGAGGCGTTGACCAATGCTAAGGTTGCTGTGGCTGAGGTCGTTACGTTGAGCAATGACGTGATGACGTTGCAGTTGAGCACAAAGGGTGCACAGCCCAAGAGTGCGCAGTTGAAGAACTACACCAAATATGCACCTAAGGGTGAGAGGTCGGAGTTGATTGAGATGTTCGACCCCGCGACAGCGAAGTTGGATCTTTCGTTCTTCATTGTCAACGGCTTGAACAACATCAAGGTCAACACTTCGGAGTATGTATTCAAGGCGTTGCCTCAGCGACAGGTTGAGGGCGGTGTTGAGCAGAGCTTTATGTTGGAGTTCGGCGATGGGGCTAACTTGGAGTATATCTACACGCTCTATAACGGTGCGGATGAGAGTCGTAACTACTTGGTGGACTTCGATGTAAGGTTCAACAACATGCGCAACATCATGGCTAACCAGTCATCGGTGGTGATGGATTGGCAGAATAAGACTTTCCAGAATGAGAAGGGTTTCAGCAATGAGAATACCTACACGACATTGTCGTATCACCTTGAGGGTGAGTCGGGTATCGACGAGTTGGGTGTAAGCACAGAGAACAAGAGCAAGGATGTTGAGGGAAATATCAACTGGATTGGTTTCAAACAGCAGTTCTTCACCTCGGCGGTTATCGTTCCATCGTATATCACCTCTGCAAAGTTGTCGTATGAGACTGCTAAGCCAAACTCTGGTTTCATGAAGTCGTACAAGGCGGAGATGTCGTTGCCATACTCATCGGGGTTGGCAGGATACGATATGTCGATCTATATGGGTCCTAACGAGTATACAACACTAAAGGGTGTTAACAAGTTGGGAATGGGTGATTTGCGTCTTGATGAGTTGGTTCCACTCGGTTGGGGAATCTTCGGATGGGTCAACAAGTGGTTCGTGATTCCAGTATTTGAGTTCCTGCACAAGTATATCTCTAGCTTTGGTATTATCATCCTGATCTTGGCGGTGTTGGTGAAGTTGATTATCTCGCCACTGACGTACAGTAGCTACGTCTCAATGGCGAAGATGCGTATCATCAAGCCTGAGGTTGACGCTCTCAATGAGCGTTTCCCAAACAAGGAGGATGCTATGCAGAAGCAGCAGGCGATGATGGATATGTACAAAAAGGCGGGTGTCAATCCGATGGGTGGTTGTATCCCGATGTTGATTCAGATGCCGATCATCATTGCGATGTTTAGGTTCTTCCCAGCCTCTATTGAGCTGAGAGACAAGTCGTTCTTGTGGGCTGATGATTTGTCATCTTACGACAGTATCCTGAAGTTGCCGTTTGATATTCCATTCTATGGCGACCACGTGAGTCTCTTTGCGATTTTGATGGCGGCGGCACTCTTCGGCTACTCGTTGATAAACTACCAGCAGACAGCATCGACACAGTCGCAGGTTCCGGGAATGAAGTTCATGATGGTATACATGATGCCAGTGATGATGTTGTTGTGGTTCAACAACTACTCTAGCGGACTCTGCTACTACTACTTCTTGGCTAACTTGTTGACCATTGCTCAGACGATGATTATTCGTCGTTTTATTGATGACGAGAAGATCCACGCCATCATGCGTGCGAGTGCCAACAAGAGCCAGACTAAGAAGAAGTCACGTTTCCAGCAGCGTTATGAGGAGATGATGGAGCAGCAGAAGGCTAACCAGAATAAGTAATTTAGAGATTAATAATATATAGATATAAAGTTATGACACAGGAGGAGTTATTTAAGAAGCTGATTGCACACTGTAAGGAGTATGGTTTTGTATTCCCATCGAGTGAGATCTATGATGGTTTGGGCGCGGTGTATGACTATGGTCAGAATGGTGTGGAGTTGAAGAACAACATCAAGAAGTATTGGTGGGATTCAATGGTCAAGCTTCACGAGAATATCGTAGGTTTGGATGCTGCAATCTTCATGCACCCACGTACTTGGGAGGCATCGGGTCACGTAGGTGCGTTCAATGATCCACTCATCGACAACAAGGATTCGAAGAAGCGTTACCGCGCGGATGTCCTTATTGAGGATTGGTTGGCTAAGCAGGATGACAAGATCCAGAAGGAGGTCGACAAGGCGAAGAAGCGTTTTGGCGAGTCGTTTGATGAGGAGCAGTTCCGCGCCACAGCACCTCGCGTGTTGGATATCGCGCAGAAGAGAGCGGCTATGCACCAGCGTTTTGCGGATGCTCTCAATAGCGGAGACCTCAATGAGTTGCGCGAGATCATCGTGGATTGCGAGGTTGTTTGTCCAATCTCGGGAACACGCAACTGGACAGATGTGCGTCAGTTTAACTTGATGTTCTCGACTCAGATGGGTTCAACATCGGAGGGTGCTAACACCATCTACTTGCGTCCAGAGACTGCTCAGGGTATCTTTGTGAACTTCTTGAATGTTCAAAAGACTGGTCGTATGAAACTTCCTTTCGGAATTGCGCAGATCGGTAAGGCGTTCCGTAACGAGATCGTTGCGCGTCAGTTCATCTTCAGAATGAGAGAGTTCGAGCAGATGGAGATGCAGTTCTTCGTTCGTCCAGGTGAGGAGATGAAGTGGTGGCAGCAGTGGAAGGATACACGTATGGCATGGCATAGAGCTTTGGGTTTTGGCGATGGTAACTACCGTTTCCACGACCACGAGAAGTTGGCTCACTACGCCAATGCAGCGGCAGATATCGAGTATAACTTCCCATTTGGTTTCAAGGAGGTTGAGGGTATCCACTCACGTACAGACTTCGACTTGGGCAACCACCAGAAGTTCTCGGGTAAGAAGATCCAATACTATGATCCTGAGACAAATGAGAGCTATGTTCCATATGTTGTTGAGACATCTATCGGTGTTGACCGTATGTTCTTGCAGATCATGTCGGCATCGTACAAGGAGGAGACTTTGGAGAATGGCGAGACTCGCGTTGTGTTGACACTTCCACCATCATTGGCACCTACGAAGGTTGCTGTGATGCCACTTGTCAAGAAGGATGGACTTCCTGAGGTTGCGCGCAAGATCATCGACGACTTGAAGTTCGACTACGTTGTTGCCTATGACGAGAAGGACTCAATCGGTAAGCGTTACCGTCGTCAGGATGCTGTGGGAACACCATTCTGCGTTACAGTTGACCACCAGTCGGCTGAGGATGGAACGGTTACGTTGCGTCACCGCGACTCAATGACTCAGGAGCGCGTTGCTATTGCGGATCTTCACAAGATCATCGGCGATGCAGTATCTATGCGTGAGTTATTTGCAAAGATTAAGGCTTAACTCGCGGTAGAGTTTGGGAAGAATATTAGCTATAGATTATGGCGTTAAGCGTACGGGGATTGCTGTGAGCGATCCCCTGCGACTTATTGCTGGGGGTCTCGACACCGTTGATACCAAGGGTTTGGAGCGTTGGATTGCAGAGTATTGCGCCAAGGAGGGTGTCTCGACAATTGTTGTGGGTAAGCCCTCGCAGATGAATGGCGAACCATCGCAGACATGGAGGTATATTGAGCCGTTGGTTGCGAGACTTCGCAAGGCACACCCCACTATTGATGTTGTGCTGCATGATGAGAGGTTCACCTCCGTGATGGCGCACAGGACGATGCTGGAGAGCGGGATTGGTAAGATGGCGCGCAGAGATAAAGCTCTCGTGGATAAGATCTCGGCAACGATAATCCTTCAGGGATATATGGAGAGTCGAGCATATTCGGAGGGGCTCAAGCTATAGTCGAAGTTATTAAAAGTAAAAAATATGATCTATCCAATAGTTATATATGGTTCGCAGATATTGCGCAACGAGTCGCAGGATATTGATGCAAGCTATCCAGAGTTGCCAAAGCTCATAGCGGATATGTATACCACGCTAGACGAGTGTCAAGGCGTGGGTTTGGCAGCACCTCAGATCGGTAAGAATATCAGACTCTTCATCGTGGATTGCACACCTTGGGGTGAGGATCATCCTGAGTTGGCGGAGTACAAAAAGGTATTCCTTAATGCCGAGATATACGAGGAGTCGGAGGAGACAGATACATTCGAGGAGGGTTGTTTGTCGGTTCCAGGTATCCACGAGAAGGTGCGTCGCCCTATCGCAATCAAGATGAGATATATGGATGAGAACTTCGTGGAGCATGACGAGGAGTTTACAGGTCTGCCAGCGCGCGTTATCCAACACGAGTATGACCATATCGACGGAATGGTCTTTACAGACCACCTATCGCCACTTAAGCGCAACCTTATCAAGAATAAGCTGACCAACATGACAAAGGGTAAGTATAGCTGCGGTTATAAGACCAAGAGGTAGTTTTCAGGTTCAGCCGAGAAAGGCTGAGTAGAACTGAGAAAGACTGAGTAGAGCTGAGTAGAAATGTGTTTTACTCAGTCTTTCTCAGTCCTACTCGGCAGTTACAGTGGTAGTATTATTGGTGAATAGTTGTCGAGGTTTTGGGGGGTGTTGCGGAAGATTCCGAATATGGTTGATCCGCTGCCTGACATTGCGGCGTATAGTGCTCCAGCGTTGAGGAGTGCGGTTTTGACCTCTGCGAGTATTGGGTGGCTTCGAAAGATATGCTCTTCGAAGTCATTTTTTATTTGTCCTTGCCATGCAGATATGGGTTGCGAGAGTAGCTCTGTGAGTGGCGTTATTGGGGTTGCAGGCTTCACCCCTCCGTATGCCTCGGCTGTGGATATGTGAACCTCGGGCTTGATGAGGGCGATGTATAGCCCTGTGAGATCCAGCGGAAAATCCTGCATGATCTCGCCACGTCCACTGCACAGTTGTGTGGTGTTGCGGACAAAGAATGGTGTGTCGCTACCTAGTTCGGCGGCGAGTGCAATTAGCTCACTCTCGGGGAGTGAGAGGGTGAAGATCTCGTTCATCGCGAGGATGACGGCTGTGGCGTCCGATGATCCACCGCCAAGACCTGCTCCAAAGGGGACGACCTTGTTGAGTGTGATGGTGATGCCTTGATCTCCAATGAGTTGGCTGTATCTGCTCTGCATTAGACGTGCCGCCTTGACACAGAGGTTCTTCTCGGGTGGGCAGTCGATGACAAGCCCCTCGCTAATAAATGTTACATCGTTGTCTCCGTTATGATTTTTCACAACGGTAACCTCGTCATATAGCCCACGGATGGGGTACATGAGTGTTGAGATCTCGTGATATCCATCCTCGCGTTTGTGGAGAATGTCGAGACCGATATTTATTTTACAATTTGCGCGTATAGTCATAGAGCAAAAGTAATATTTTTTTGCAAAAAATCGCTACTTTTGCAGATATGAAATTCCGCACAGAGATAGAGGTTGACCCTTTTGATACGCCAATAGATTACGAGAGTAGGATATTGGCGATGGGTTCGTGCTTTGCAGCCTCCATAGGTGGGGAGTTGCAGAGGGCGAAGTTTCGCACGGAGGTGAATCCTACGGGGGTGCTCTTTAACCCTGCATCTATTGCCCGAACTTTGGAGCGTTTTGCTGAGTGTCGCATGGTGGGTGTCGAGGAGTTGACGCGCGGTTGCGAGGGGTGGTTTCACTACGATTTTCACTCATCGGTCGGTTGCGGTGAGAGTGCCGAAAAGAGCGTTGAGAGTATAAATCGCGCCATTGAGAGGGGACACAAAGCCCTGAGAGAGGCAGATTGGGTGGTCTTGACCTTGGGGACGGCATGGATTTATGAGCTTAAAGATAGTGGAGAGGTTGTTGCGAATTGCCACAAAGAGCCAGCCTCGACATTCACGAGGAGGCGCATGGATGTTGCGGAGATTGTCGAGACTCTTGCATCCTTGATGGAGGGGGCGTTGAGTGGTAAGAGGGTGATTTTGACGTTGAGTCCGATTCGCCACCTTGCCGATGGCTTGGCTCAAAACTCGCTGAGCAAGGCGACATTGAGGGTGGCGATTGAGGCAATTGCGGAGCGTTATCCACAGAGGATCAACTACTTCCCTGCCTATGAGATCTTGATGGATGATCTTCGCGACTACCGTTTTTATGGCGTGGATATGGTTCATCCATCCGCAACGGCGGTGGAGTATATCTGGGAGCAGTTTCAGGGTGTCGCCATTGGTGAGGGGGCGCGCAAGATCATGCCTCGCGTGATGAAGATCGTGCGAGGGGTGGAGCATCGACCTCTGGATATCGCGAGCGAGGGGTATCAAAAGTTCTGTCGCAGCCAACTTGACGCCATCGCACAACTTCCCGATGTTGATTTGAGTGCGGAAAGTTGTTTTTTTACCGAACAATTAGAAAAAAAATCGTAATTTTGCGGAGGTCAATAATTCGACAGTAGATTTGAAAAGAGGGATACTTATAATATTGGTTGCGCTAGGCGTTGTGTCGCAACTCTTTGGGCAGGAGTCGACAAGCTCTTCGCCTCGATTGGTGATAAATCTTGTCGTGGGATCTATGCGCGCAGGGGATGTGGAGCGTTATCGCGGCAACCTCTCCAGTGGCGGACTTGTCAGGATGACCGACTCGGGAGTCAACTTCCTCAATGCGCAATATAAGGCACAGCAGACGGTGACCCCTGTATCTTTGTCAACCCTCGCGACAGGTGCGACACCAGCGGTTCATGGCGTCATAGGTTATGGATGGTGGGATTATGTCGTTGGGAAGCGCGTATATCTGCTGAACGACCCAGAGGAGCGCATTGTGGAGTATCACACCGATGGTCAGGGTGTCTCGGCACATAGGTTGCTAGCTCCAACGGTGACGGAGATGTTGAGGGGCGCGAAGCCTAAATCTAAGAGTGTGACAATAGCCATTGAGCCATCTTCGGCAATCCCTTTCAACGGTGCTGTGGGCGATACATATTGGATGGATGAGCGTACATGCGAGTGGAGTTCATCGACCGCATATATGAGCAAATTGCCCGAGTGGGTGAGGCTATTCAACAAGACGCAACTCACTGAAAAGACGGTGAATATGCAGTGGAGCTCGATGCTCAACCACGATTTTTACTACAACACATTCTGCTCCAACCTATCCAAGCGAAGTATCTCGAACAAGTATGAGGGCGAGGAGATCGCCAAGGGGCGCACACAGGCGGAGAGTCGCAAGAACCTCTATCAGGTGATATCGTCAACCCCCGAGGGTAATAGCGCGATATTTAAGTTCGCTCGCGAGGCGGTGAGGTGCATGGATTTGGGTAGCGACGAGTCGGTTGACCTTATCAATATCTACCTCGATCCATCACGCAATATCACTCAGCTATACGGAGTTACATCTGTGGAGGTGGAGGATATGTTCTACCGCTTGGATCGCGATCTTGCGGAGTTTCTGGAGTATGTGACCATCTACCTCAAGGCGCAGGAGATATGTGTGATTGTCACCTCCGACCATGGATCTAGCCCTAGCTACGGATTGGCGGCAGAGCCTAAGGGGCGTTTCAATACGGAGCAGTTTGTGGTGATTGTCAACAGCTTTTTGAGGGCTAAGTATGGCGGTGAGAAGTGGGTGTTGGGGTATGAGAATCGCAACCTATACCTCAACCATAAACTATTGTATGAGAAGAAGTTATCAATTGCGGAGGTGCAAAATGAGGTGGCGTCATTTGCCATGCAGTTTCGAGGTGTTGCGCATGCTCTCACAGCCACGGCTCTAAGAAGTGGGTACTTCTCCGATGGATATGGCGCACTCATGCAGCGTAGTTTCTACCCTCAGCGTTCGGGCGATGTTATTCTCAATCTTCAGCCTGGATGGATCGAGCTTGGTGGCGCAAGACGCTCTGAGTCGGGGTCGACATATCGTTACGATTCACACGTTCCGTTGATGATTTATGGCGAGGGCGTAGTTGCGGCTAGTGGCGTCGAACGAGCGGTGATGATGGAGGATTTAGCACCAACGTTGGCGCGAATTATGGGCATCGAGATACCGATAGCGGCTGAGGGGCAACCCATTCCCGAGGTGGTTGAATAGTAAGGAGTTAGAGATTTAGATATTTTACAAAGTTAGTTTTTTAGGTTATGGATAATATTCAAGAGGAGATAATCGAGGAGTTTGCAATCTTCGATGAGTGGTTAGATAAGTACAACTATCTGATAGAGTTGAGCGACACGTTGCCGCAGATTGATGAGAGCCACCGCACAGATCAATATGTAATTCAGGGGTGTCAGTCGCGCGTGTGGGTCGATGCTGAGCTCCGTGATGGGCAGATATTCTATTCGGCTGATAGTGACGCAATTATCACCAAGGGAATCATCGCGCTTTTGATCCGCGTTCTCAATGGTCGCACACCTCAGGAGGTGTTGGATTGTGACCTCTACTTTATTGACGCCATCGGTCTGAGCGAGAACCTATCCCCCACGCGTAGCAATGGTCTCCTTGCGATGATTAAGCAGATGAAGATGTTTGCTTTGGCATTTGCGTCGAAGTAGAGATCTGCACGACAACACACATATATATATCACATTCACACACTTTTATTTCGACAATTATGGCTATGACACCTGCAGAGATTACAGCAGTTGAGAAGAATATAATCCTCGTGCTCAAGACAATATATGACCCCGAGATCCCTGTTAATATCTACGACTTGGGTCTGATCTACGATATAGATTTCGAGCCTACTGGTTCTGTGACTATTCGCATGACCTTGACAGCTCCCAACTGCCCCATGGCGGATGAGTTGGTCGAGAGTGTCAACAACGAGGTGGCAAAGGTGAAGGGTGTCGAGGAGGTAGATGTGATCTTGGTATTCGAGCCAGCGTGGGATCGCAGCATGATGAGTGAGGAGACACTTCTGGATTTGGGATTGCTCTAATATTCACTGAGTTATGAGTGAAGATATACATCTCCGCGCTATTGAGATTCTGAAGGCTGGGGCGCGAGATTTTGCATGCGCAGGGTATCTACGTTCGGTGAGTGAGCTGGAACGCATCGAGATCTACACCAAGTTGGAGTATGATCGACTCGCGCGAAAGTACGCTTCAATCATGGAGGTATATCGCAACGATGCAGGTGAAGATTGGACGCAGTTGCTCTTTATCTTGGTGATGGATATGGTGGCTGACGTGCCTAATCGCCCGACATTCACGGAGTTGGCGCGACGTATTCCCATGAAGCATCTGCTTCGAGATCGCGATACTAACCCTCACTATGCTGAGGCGATATTGGTGGGTGCGACAGGTCTGTTGGATGATTATGTCTATGGCGGATATGCCATGGCGATGAAGCGCGATGCCAAATATCTACTCCACAAATATGATATCAAGCCACTGGTTCGCGAGAACTGGTCGTTTCAGCGAGTTTCGGCGGATGTCATCATGATGAAACTTTCGCAGATTGCCGAGCTATTCACCATGACATTGGATATCTTTGACCGCGTGATTGCGTGCACGACAAAGGCGGACGTCGACTCTCTTTTTGGTGTTGCGGAGTCGCAGATATGCGCCAAACACCACTCTATACTTCGAGATCACGAGAGTGTGAGACCTCGAAAAATCGGGACGGAGAAGCGTAATGTATTGGGACTCAATGTGGTGGTCTTAATGCAGTACGTCTATGGATACTATATTCAGAGCGAGGAGATGTGTAGCCACGCGCAGGAGCTCAACGAGTCGCTGTTGCCCGAGAGTAATAGCCTCATTCGTGGTTGGCGAGATCGTGGCGTCGTTCCGCATAACGGTTTCGAGTCGCAGGCACTCCTCGAACTATCCAAAATGCACTGCAAAACACGCAATTGCGAGAGATGCTATGTCGGCAGACGCGCATCACGCGACCTGTCGTGGCTCGATGGACGATCTCGACAGTAGATACATGGTACTGCCCTAACGCTGGGCGGGCGGTGTGAGCCGCATGGGCATTTTTTTTCTAGCGACTTTGGGCTTTTCGCTACGCTCAAAGATTTTAAGAGAGCTATAAAATCACTCAAATTTATTTGATAGTGATTTTATAGCTCTCTTAAAATTTATCAAACACTAGCGTGTTTGAACCCATAGTCGAGGCAGCCGAAATACTAATCAGAGCCTCTATGGTCTTACTGTCTCAATGTCTCATTTTTGGGACATTGGAACATTGGGACATTGAGACAAAACGATTATTTAACTGCGATCTTGTCGACGCGCTTTTGGTGTCTACCACCCTCAAAATCAGCTGATAACCAAGCGTCAACAATTGCCGTAGCCTCATCGTAGTCGATAAAACGTGCTGGCAACACAAGCGCGTTGGAGTCGTTGTGCTGGCGTGTGAGTGTCGCGATTTCTGGTTTCCAGCAGAGACCTGCGCGGATGGCTTGATGTTTGTTGAGTGTCATAGCCATACCCTCGCCCGAACCGCAGAGACCGATACATATCGAGATCTCACCCGACTCCAGACCGTGAGCCATGGCGTGTCCTGTGTCGGGATAATCCATGCTCTCCTCGGAGTCACAGCCGTAGTCGAGAACCTCGAAACCCTTAGTTGCAAGGTACCCAACAAGATATTCCTTCATCTGAAAACCTGCGTGGTCACACGCTATACCTATATTTTTTGACATATGTATGATTATTATTTATGTGAATTAAGGTCTGAAAATCTTGTGTTAAATTATTTCACAAAGAGACTCTTTCTCCGTGTGTCATTGCGGACTTGATCCGCAATCTCTAAGTGAGTTGTGTTGTTTTCTTAGAGATTGCGGGTCAAGCCCGCAATGACGAGGCTGGTTCAACGTCTCTTTAGATTTGGTATTTTCAAATCTTAATTCGCATTATTCTATTTTAAGTGTCGCAAAGATATAACTATTTAATTAAAAATCGTAATTTTGTCGCGTGAAAACTCTATTTATAATCTTTGGTGTCATCTCGTTGGCTTTGGGCGTTGTCGGTATCTTTCTGCCGCTACTCCCCACAACGCCATTTCTGCTACTCTCGGCAACGCTCTTTATGCACTCCTCACCAAGGATGTATCTGTGGCTTATCAACAACCGATACCTAGGTGAATATATTCGTAACTACCGCGAAAACAAGGCGATACCTCTGCGTGCAAAGATCTCAGCCGTGACAGTTTTATGGGTGTCGTTGCTCTACTGCATCTTCTGGGTCGTGGTGGCGTGGTGGTGGGCGCAGCTACTCCTAGTCTCTGTCGGCATTGGTGTTACATGGCACATCCTCGCGCTCAAAACCCTACGCAAATAGCGTTGGTACATAATATATAAGTATACCTGCCACAGCCGACAAGGCGATCAACACCAAGAGGTTGACCTTGCGCAGTGCCCCAACTATCGCAGCGGCAAATATCGCCCAGCTCCAAGGATCTATAAAACTCGCTCCATCATCTGTTGAGGGGAACATCAGGAGCAGCACCGCGGCACCGATCATTCCGATCACCACGGGGTGCATCGCCTTCATGATGGTCTCGACATAGATGTTGTGGCGGAGTCTGAAGAAGAATTTTGTCACCACCACCATCATCGTCATAGCTGGCATGCAGACCGCAATAGTCGCCACCACTGAGCCCCAAAATCCAGCCACTGTATAGCCTACGTATGTCGCGGAGTTGATGGCTATAGGTCCAGGTGTCATCTGCGAGATGGCGACAATATCGGTTAGCTGAGCATTTGTAATCCACTGATTTTGAACCACTATCTCATTCTGGATGAGTGATAACATCGCATATCCGCCACCAAAACCGAAGAATCCGATCTTGAGGTAGCTCCAAAAAAGTTGTAGTAATATTATCACTTCTCGACCCTCCTCTTTACTCTATAAGTCCACACCACACCGAAAACCACCGCTGCAGCGATCATATATATTGGCGAGATATTGAACCACCACATCACAAATGTTGTTATGGCGGTTATCACCATCATCGAGGGGTGCTCACCACGCATAAGTGTAAACATTGGAACTGTCATGAGTGCTACCACGGCAGGGCGCATGCCATTGAATGCGGCAACAACAACAGCGTTGTCGCGGATTGTCGCAAAGAAGAGTGCCACCGCGAGGAGTATCACAAACGATGGCAACACCACGCCACCCACTGATGCCAACGCCCCTTTGTACCCTTTGGTTTTGTACCCCACGAATGCTGCGGAGTTGAGGGCGATAGGTCCAGGGACGGATTGGGCAATGGTGAGGAGGTCGAAAAATTCGCCTCTGTCGACCCATTTGCGCTTGTCGATGATCTCTCTTTCGATGAGGGGTATCATGGCGTAACCTCCTCCAAATGTGAAGATTCCGATCTTCATAAAGGAGAGAAAGAGCCTGCTGATTTTTATGTTTTGTCTATCTTCCATCAAGATTATCTATTGTGTGTCGCGGTAATCACCACGGCTGTCACTGCTGCGGTCTCAGTCCTAAGACGCTGAGTACCAAGGTTGATCTCGACAAATCCAGCTTTAACAGCCGCCTTGATCTCCTCGGGCGAAAAATCCCCCTCGGGACCTATCATCACCAAAGCGTTGCCTCCGCGCGAGATGACATCTGCGAGGTGTGGTTTCCCTGAGCTAGATATTGGGGTGTCGCAGTGCGCTATAAACCTCTCGCCATCAAAAGGGTGCGAGATAACTTGCTTGAATGGTGTAACCTCGCGTAGTAGAGGATGAAATGCCTTGAGTGACTGTTTCATTGCCGATGTGATGACCTTATTTTCGCGCTCCCACTTTATCGCTTTGCGCTCGCTGTGAGCCGTAAGCAGTGGAATCACCTCGCCTATTCCCACCTCTGTTGCCTTCTCTAAGAACCACTCGAAACGCTCGATATTTTTTGTCGGAGCTACCGCCATGGTTAGGTTGTATGGTAGTTTTTCGTGGTTCTCAATGGACTCGACAACAGTTACTTGACAACGCTTGGGATTGGCATCTGTGATGCGACAATAAAATAAATTACCCACTCCATCAGTTATATGTAGTGTGTCGCCAAGAGACATGCGCAGGACACGAATAGCATGCTTGGACTCCTCCTCACCTAAACAATAGTTGGGAGGTGTAATTTCGGGGGCATAGAATAGCTGCATTTTGCAATTTTCTTATATAAATTTATTACCTTTGCAAAGGTACACATTTATCAAGGATCACACAATTATTGAAGTTGTTTAGATGGTTAATTTAAAAAATATATCACACTTTTTTGTTCGCAGCGTTAAGTCTGCGAGCGTAATTCTTTCATTTACAGTTATGTCACTCGCAACATCTTGCGGCGGTTCATCCAAGGATGTCGCGCGCGAAAACCCACTTCTGCAACCCTCTAGCTGGGATACTCCATTCGGAATCGCCCCTTTTGAGGATATCAAGCCCCAAGATTACACCCCAGCATTTGAGAAGGCGTTTGCCGATCAGCTGGCTATAATTGACAGCATCACGCGAAGTAGCGTTGAGCCATCGTTCGAGAGTGTCATCCTTCCGTTGGACAATTCGGGTGCGGAGCTTGCGGATGTTTTCAACATCTTCACGATGGTTGAGGCGGCAGATACATCCGACGCATTGGCGAAGATCAATAGCGAGATGATGCCGCGCATGTCGGCTCATGCGGACTCTATCCTCCTCAATCAGAAGCTCTTTGCAAGGATTAAAGTGGTATACGATATGCGCGAGGAGGCGAATCTCGATGCCGAGCAGTTGCGACTTGTTGAGCAGACCTACAACCAGTTTGTGAGGGGTGGTGCTCTGCTCTCTGCCGAGGAGCGCGAGGAGTTGAGCCGTGTCAACGCTGAAATTTCGGAGTTGCAGGTGTCGTTTAGTCAAAATGTTCTAAATGAGAACAATAGCTTTGTTCTGGAGTTGAAGAAGGGTGAGACGGCAGGGCTTCCATTCAAGCTTATCGCCACAGCGAAGCAGGAGGCTAAGAGTCGTGGTATCGACAACGGATGGATCATCACGTTGCAACCCTCGCAGTGGATTCCATTTATGATGAACTCCGAGCGTCGCGACCTTCGCGAAAAGCTCTATAAAGGTTACCTCGCGCGAGGAGCGAATGGCGATAAGAACGACAACCGTGAGATCATCGCCAAGGTGATGAAGTTACGCCAACGCAAGGCGGAGATGTTGGGCTACGACAACTACGCGAGCTATGTCATCAGCGACCAGATGGCATCTACACCCAAGGCGGCATACGATCTTCTCGACCAGATCTGGACTCCAGCGTTGGAGCGCGCAGGCGAGGAGCTTGCACAGATGGAGGAGTTCTTCCGTGAGGATCATAAGGATGACAGCGCGACATTTGAGTCGTGGGATTGGTGGTTCTATGGCGAGAAGTTGCGCAAGAAGAGTTACAGCATCGACGAGGAGATGTTGCGTCCATACTTCTCGATTGACAACGTTCGCAACGGTGCGTTCTGGTTGGCTAATCGCCTCTATGGTATCACGTTCCGCCCGATCATTGCGCCACAATATAACGAGGATTGCAAGGCTTACGAGGTGTTGGATAGTGATCAAAGCCACCTCGGAATTCTATATTTTGACCTCTACGCGCGCCCAACAAAGGGGCAGGGTGCATGGTGCGGATATTTTCGCGAGCAACGCTACGAGGGTGAGAAACGCATTGCGCCAATTGTCGGCATTGTCTGCAACTTCGCAAAGCCTCTAACCGATAATGAGTCTACACTGTTGACTCTCAACGAGGTGGAGACGCTCTTCCATGAGTTTGGGCATGCACTACACTTCCTATTCCACGATGTCAGGTATCGCGGACTTAGCGAGGTGGAGGGTGACTTCGTGGAGCTACCATCTCAGATTATGGAGAATTGGGCACTCCAACCCGAGCTGTTGAGGATGTACGCCATCCACTATCGCAACAACACAGTGATCCCTGAGGAGATTATCGAGAAGATCCAACACAGCATGCTTTTCAACCAAGGTTTCATGACTACGGAGTTGGCGGCGGCGGCACTTCTTGATCTCGATCTTCACACCGCAACGACCAAAGAACTTGAAGCATTGGATGTTACGGCGTTCGAAACGGAGGCTTTACGCACTAAGCGAGGCATGATTTCGCAGATTGAACCTCGATATCATCTGCCATATTTCAGCCACCTTTTCACCTTTGATTACGCCTCGGGATACTACTTCTACCTCTGGGCGGAGGTGTTGGACAAGGATGCTTATCAGGCATTTAAGGAGAGCACGGATATCTTCGACCGCAAGATAGCGGAGAATTTTAGGCGCAACATCTTGGCGCGCGGAGGTAGCGAGGATGGCATGTCCATGTATCGCAAATTTAGAGGTGCTGAGCCATCACGCGACGCGCTGTTGATTTCGCGCGGACTCATGGAGCCACCTGTTGACTCGGTAGCCCTCAAGGCGGCAGCCGTCGACTCGCTCCAAATCGAAAAATTAGATAGTCTTAAAAGAGATTAAAAAATGAAAAATATAACAAAATTAGCACTTGTAATGATGACATCAGCACTTGTTTCGGGCTGTGTAGATAACTCTATGCCCAAGGTCAACTATCCCGATATTGATACCACAAATCCGCTCCTAGGCGAGTGGACAGCACCACACCAAGCACCGCCATTTTCGAAGATTGAGACCTCGCACTTTGAGCCAGCATTCGATGCCGCTATTGCATGTTCGCGCGCGGAGTTGGAGGCGATAATCTCGAACCCTGCCAAGCCAACTTTCCAAAATACAATCGTGGCGTTGGAGCGTCAGGGGGCACTTCTTAATAAGGTGTCGGGGGTCTTTTATCCACTCCTACACGCCAACACATCGCCCGAGATGGAGCAGATTTCGCTTGCTGTTCAGCCCAAACTCACTGAGCTGAGCAACGATGTTTCGCTCAACCCCGAGTTATTCGCGAGGGTTCAGGCGGTATACGAAAATCAGCCACACAACCTCTCTGTCGAGGATAAGACGCTGTTGGAGGATTGCTACAAGGGCTTTGCGCGTAGCGGTGCGGCACTCAACGATAGCGACAAGGAGCTATATCGCGAGTACACCACGGAGCTAGGTCGCCTTACCATCGAGTTTGGACAGAACATCTTGGCGGCAACCAACGCCTTTACCATCAATATCACTGATCCTAAGCGCGTTGATGAGCTACCAGAGAGCGTTCGCGACGCTATGGCGGCCGAGGCAAAGGAGCGCGGTGAGAAGGGTTGGACAGTGACGCTTCAAGCTCCAAGCTACATCCCATACCTCACATATTCTGAGGATCGAGCAACCAAAGAGAGGCTCTGGAGAGCATACTCAGCGCGCGCATTGGGTGGCGACAACGACAACACCGCGAAGATCAAGCGCATCGTGGAGTTGCGTCTTAAGATTGCTAACCTCCTAGGTTTCAAGACATATGCCGACTACGCCCTCGACAACCGCATGGCGGATAGCTCCGCGACAGTGGAGAAGTTCTTGCAGGATCTCCTCGCTCCGACAAAGGAGGCTGCCGATGCCGACTACAACCGCGTTGTGGAGTATGCGCGCACGCAGGGTTTCAAGGGGGACTTTATGCCTTGGGACTTCGCTTACTACGCGGAGAGTTTCAAAAACGCTGAGTACTCGATTAGTGATGAGGAGGTTAAGCCATACCTGCCACTTGCAAAGGTGCGCGAGGGTGTCTTTATGTTGGCAGAAAAACTATATGGTCTACGCTTTACACCTATTAATAATGTAGATCTCTACCATCCCGATGTTGAGGCGTTCGAGGTTGTCGATGCCAACGGCAAGTTTATGTCGCTGCTCTATCTCGACTTCTTCCCTCGCAGCAGCAAGAGCGCAGGTGCGTGGATGACTGAGTTCCGCGGAGCATCAATTGTGGATGGCGAGGAGACGCGACCTCTCGTGACCCTTGTGATGAACTTCACCAAGCCCACAGAGAGCCGCCCATCGCTCTTGACATTTACGGAGTTCGAGACATTCCTGCATGAGTTCGGACACGCGCTACATGGTATGCTTGGTGTGGGAAAATATGAGTCACTCAACGGAACAAACGTATATCGCGACTTTGTGGAGTTGCCATCACAGATGTTGGAGAACTGGGCGACAGAGCGTGAGTATCTCGACCTCTGGGCAAGCCACTACCAGACGGGTGAGAAGATCCCCGCAGAGCTAGTTGCTAAGATCGAGCGTGCCGCGAACTACAACGCCGCGTATGCTCATGTGCGCCAACTGCAATTTGGACTCCTCGACATGGCATGGCATAGCCTCACAGAGCCTTTTGATGGTGATCTTGAGGCGTTTGAGCGCAAGGCAACAATCCCAACACAGGTGCTACCTCTCGTGGATGGAGCGTGTTTCTCGCCATCATTTAGCCATATCTTCAATGGCGGATATGCCGCAGGATACTACAGCTACAAGTGGGCTGAGGTGCTGGAGGCAGACGCATTCTCGATATTTAAGAGCAAAGGAATCTTCTCCAAAGAGGTTGCCGACAGCTTCCGCGCGAATATCCTAGAACGCGGTGGTCAAGAACATCCAATGGAACTGTACGTACGATTTAGTGGACATAAGCCTAATAACCAAGCACTTGTCGATAAGATACTTAGATAGAGGGTGCCGAACCTCCACTGCTCTCAGTATTGTTTCTCTATACCTGTTCAGTATTGCTGAGTATGACTGAGAAAGGCTGAGTAGGACCGAGTAATACACAGTTTTACTCAGTTCTACTCAGCCTTTCTCAGTTTTACTCAGCCGACCTCGGGATGTCGTTTACTCTGCGACCTCAGCCTCTGTGTCGTATACGAGTATACGTCCGCAGTACTCGCAAACGATGATTTTCTTACCTTGGCGCACCTCCAACTGACGCTGTGGTGGGATACGGTTGAAGCAACCTCCGCAGGCATCGCGCTTAACAGTGACAACAGCGAGACCGTTGCGAACGTTTGAGCGAATACGGTTGTAAGCAGTCAATAGACGCTCGTCGATCTTAGTCTTTGCGCCTGATGTTTTAGCCTCTAGCACAGCGAGTTGTGATGCTGTCTGAGCCTCGATGTTGCTCAACTCCTCGCGCTTAGCCTTAAGGTCTGCCTCGCGATCCTGAACCAATGCCTCAGCATCCTCTAGGCTCACCTTTTTAGCTTTGATAGCTACGCTATACTCTTTGAGGCGTTTCTCAGCAAGCTCGATCTCCAACTCCTGATACTCGATCTCCTTGGTGATGGCATCAAACTCGCGGTTGTTACGCACGTTGTTGTGTTGCTCCTTGTAGTTTGCGATCTGGATTTGTGACTGGTCGATCTCGCGACGACGCTGTTTGGTGAGGGTGTTAAACTCCTCAATCTCAGCGTTGATGTTGTCGAGACGTGTGTTAAGTCCTGCGAGGCTATCCTCAAGATCAGCGACCTCAAGAGGAAGCTCACCTTTGATCTTGTTGATCTCATCAATCTGGGTATCAATCTTTTGGAGCTCATAGAGTGCCATGATCTTCTCCTGCATTGAGTAATCAGTTTCAACTACTTTCTTTTGTGCCATAATTTTATATTTATGTTGTGTGGATCGCCCACATTTAACTTATTTTACCTCTTCTCAAACGCGTCACCCCTACTGTAATGATATATAGCTTATTGGGTTGCGCGTGCATTGGCTCTTGTGGACGGCAAAGTTAATCATTTTTTTTGATAAAATACCAAATAAAATGTCAATTGCGCAATATTCGCTCTCATAATGTCCAACATCGACAATTGTGAACTCTCCGCTGGGGTTCATAAAGTCGTTGTAACGTAGGTCGGCAGTGATATATATGTCGGCTCCGCATCTGCGAACCTCCTCGATCAATGAGCCTCCCGAGCCTGTACATATCGCTATTCGCTGTGACTCCGACTGTGTGATCTCGCCATGACGTATCGCCTTGCAGTTTAGTGTTTTGCCAACCTCTGTAATATATTCACGTGTGTCACGAGGGTGTGGTAGCGTGCCAACAACTCCAAATCCTACGTTAGGATCTGTCGAGGATGTCGACTCCAACACCTGCATATTCTCGATACCAAGTATCTCGCCAAGTCGCCAGCTCATGCCACCCTCCGCGCTGTCGAGGTTGGTGTGTGCGGCATATATCGCAATGTCGTTGCGAATGGCACTCTCAACGCACCTCTCGATATAGTTCGACGAGGTGAGGCGTTTGAGGGGTGAAAAGATCAATGGGTGGTGGGTGATAACCATGTTAACCCCCAGTGATATAGCCTCTTGCATCACCTCGGGGGTGATGTCTACAGCCAACAATACCGACTCAACCTCGTGGCTTGCGTTGCCAACGATAAGTCCTGCATTGTCGTAGCTCGCCTGTAGCGACAGTGGAGCGAACTCCTCAATTATGGATGCAACCTCTGAGATTGTCATATCTTAACAATGTAAAGCATTAATTTGAGTTAATAGAACTCCCCTAAAATAGCGACTGCTCGTAGAATGCAAAAAGCTCGCTAGGTTTTGCGTCGGGGGTGCGGTTCACTCCGCGTGTCGAGTGGTCGATGGGTTGCCCCTGCTCGAAATCGTCACTCTGAGTATCGTATGGCAGAACCTCCACAATGTCAAGCTCATCTCCACTCTCTGGCGTTGATGTGTTATGTGTTGTGGTCACCACTTCGCCAAATAGATCTATAACTAGCTTTTCGGTGTTGTTGGACTCTGCGCAATCCGAAACTTTATAATCTGTTGAATTCAAATCCTTTAACCCCTCTCTAACTTCGAGGAGTACGGCACGTATTGTCTGCAAACGCTCCAAAAGTTCTGCGTTGCGTTTATGTTCAGTAATGTTGTGGCGCATACATTTTTGTGCACCATCGAGCGTCATTCCGCGCTCCTTGACTAGATGATATATAACCTTAAAATTTTCTATATCCGTGGGTGTAAAGAGGCGGTTTCCCTTCTTGTTGCGCACAGGTTTTATCACCGAGAAGTGGCTCTCCCAGTGGCGAATAAGCGACGGGGTGACGCAAAACATCTCGGAGACCTCGCCCATAGTGTAGTACAACTTCTTTGGTTCCATCTCTTAAAGTAACTATTTTAATATCCTCAACGAGTTGGGATATAGGTTGTTAGCGCGTCGACCAACGCGTTTGATCCAACCTACCGCGTGACCTTCATCTGAGCAGATGAGTGAGATTCCCTCCTCGGCTAACAACTCGATATTAATATCCTGTTTGCGAAGATACAACAAAATATCGTCACCTCCAAGTTCTGCGACATTTACCGCCTCGCGATTGAGGTCATGAAAGAGAGCCAGCGCGTGGTCGGGCTTGAGTTTTCCTTTGAAAACCTGACCCATGGCAACCCCCGAGTAGATCACCGTGAGCGACTCCGCAAGGCGTTTAACGCTATCCGCATGTATCGAATAGTAGCCATATACGGTATCGCCAACCATGCTGAATGTCATCAATTCAGGTTGGTTGACCCATCCGCCAACTTCGCGAAGAGCAACCCTGTCGAGTGGTGAAAAGACCGATTTTCGAGCCTTGGGAAGTCGACAGCGTCCCCCAGTATCGTAGCTTTTTCGCGCCACCGCAGCAAATAACCCCTCGCCTTTGGTTTTGTGTGGCATGAATCTAAAGGTCTGGAACTCAGCTACCTCGCCCTGCTCAATGCCCAATACATCGGGACACTCAACAGTTTCGAACCGTGCGAGTTCATCCTCAGCCCACGCCGCGAACTCTTCCAGCACACCTTCGTTCTCGGTGCGGTTGAATGTGCAGGTGCTGTATATCAACACACCTCCAGATTTGAGTGCGCGCCATCCATTTTTCAAAATCTCTAGTTGACGCTGTGCGCACATCTTAACATTTGCCTCGCTCCACTCTGTGCGCGCCTCCTCCATCTTGCGGAACATACCCTCGCCTGAGCAGGGGGCATCCACCGCGACAACATCAAACCACCCCTCAAACTGAGCCAGATGGCTCGACTCGTTGTTGCTCACGACCATATTTCCCAAACCCCACTTTCGGGCGTTGTCCGCCAAGATTGAGGCACGTTGACGGCTGATCTCATTTGCGACAACCAACCCCTCCAACCCCACCATTGTGGCGTAAAGGGTGCTCTTACCTCCAGGGGCAGCGCACATGTCTAGGAGCTTAGCACCCTCAACATTGGTGTGCGACAGGATGTGCCCAACAAACTGAGAACTAGCCTCTTGGACGTAGTATCCACCTGCATGGAACGTCGCGTCCAACGTGAATGATGGACGTTCGTCGAGGTAGAAGCCATACTTGTTCCAGCCGATTGGCTCATAGTCGGGGGCTGTGTGCACCTTGTAAGGGTTGACGCGAATGGAGGTTGGTGACTCTGAGTCGAGAGCCTCGACAAGTGATTTCGCCTCCTCGGCACCCCTCTCGGATGTTATGATATCTATAAATTGTTGTGGTATGGGGGTGGTCATTGTATATTCTATTTTAGTGACTCTATTCTGTCGCAGATCTGCTTGAAGATATCGGTATCCTCCTCGAAATCATCTTTGTCCTTGTCGATGATGAGCAGGTTGCCCTTGTATATATTCTCGATCCAATGCTCATACTTCTCGTTGAGGCACTTGAGGTACTCCGAGTCGATATTGCTCTCATACTCTCTGCCTCGTTTCTTGATCTGTTCGACAAGTTTTGGGACGCTAGCTCTCAGGTAGATCAGCAGATCGGGCTTGGGAAGAAACCCCTCAAAGAGCTGAAAGGTCTTCATGTAGGTCGCAAAGTCGCGACTCGACAACAGCCCCATCTCGTTGAGGTTGGTTGCGAAGATATGTGCATCCTCATATATTGTTCGATCCTGAAAGAGGTAGCTCCAACCCTCCGCCTCCTTCTGCTCCAACATCTCCTTGGTCTGCTGTATACGGCTGCTGAGGAAGTAGACCTGTAGGTTGAACGACCAACGGCTCATGGCGTCGTAGAAGTCCCCGATATATGGATTGTCGGGATCTTCATAGTGGGCATGAGCACCGTAGTGTGCCGCGAGCCTCTCTGTGAGAGTCGTCTTGCCACTACCGATATTTCCTGCTATTGCGATATACATATTCCTAAGGTTTTGAGGGGGTTAGTTGAAGTAGTAGCCGATCTTGCCCACCGACTCGGGCATCGAGAATACCACAATGCGGTCATAGGCATTTATCGTGCTGTTGCCCGTGGCGATAAAGACCTTGTCGCCTCGAACGATACCTCCGATGATGGTGTCGTCGGGAAGATCCAAGTCTCTGACTTTGTGTTTTGTCGCTGGCGAGTTTGGTTTCACGATAAACTCCAGCACCTCGGCATCGCTACCGTTGAGGCACTTGATCGCCTGAACATCGGTAGCCATCGTGAAACGGAAGATGTTCGAGGCGGTGATGATCTTCTTGTTGATGATCGTGTCGATACCCATGCTCTCCGCCAAACCTATGTAGTTGAGATTTTCCACCTCCGCAATAACCTTCTTTACACCCATGCGCTTAGCCAACATAGCCGCCAAAATATTGGTCTCGCTACGTCCCGTAACCGCAACAAAGGCATCCATATTTGCCAAACCCTCCTCCAACATAGCGTCGGTATTTCGTCCATCTTCGTTGATGATGAGGGTCTTTTCGAGTAGCTCCGCCAAGCGATATGCCTTCTCCTCGGAGTAGTCTACTAGCTTGATATTCACATCGTTTTGTAGCTCCATTGCGACACGTATGCCGATGCGTGAGCCACCCAAGATCATCAGGTTGTTGATCTCGATGTTGCTACGTCCCGAGAGATCGAGAACCTCGTCAATGTAGTCTCGACGCGTGATGACGTAGACGACATCCCCCTCCTCGAAGCTCTCCTCCTTGTGGGGGATAATTGTAGATCCATTTCGCGCAATCGCCACCGTGCGGTAGTTGAGAGGCGTCTCATCGTCGGAGAATCCCATCAGGTTGCGACCCACAAGCGGAGAGTTATTCTCCAACTTAAAGACCACCAACGCCAGCTTACCGCCCGAGAAGTCGACATACTCCGTTGTGGAGCTGTGACCCAGAAGGTTGATAACCTCGCTCGCTGCGACCTTTTCGGGGTAGAAGAGGTAGTCGATACCCATGTTGATGAAGATCTCCTTGTTGTTGGGTTCGAGGTACTCGTTGTTGTCGATACGCGCGATGGATTTCTTGGCTCCCAACTGCTTGGCAACCACCGCCGAGACGATGTTGTCGTTCTCCTTGACATTCACCGCAATGAATAGATCACTCTTGCGCACCAACGCCTTGCGCAACGTGGCGAAAGCTGTGGGGTCACCCTCCACAGTGATGACATCCGCGAGGCTAGAAACCTCCGAAAGTAACTTAGGATCGCGATCTATAACCGTGATATCGTGACTATTACCGCTCAACATTCTGGCTAGATGACAACCCATTTCTCCAGCTCCTGCAATAACGATGCGCATATTCTACTCTTTTATTTGTTATTTGGTAACAAATATACTAACTTTGCGCTATTATTTCAAACTTAATACAAAGAGTTTATGCCAAGTTGGTTAATTGTTGTGCTATTTAGCATCGGAGCTGTCGGCTTCTTCATGGTCGGAATGTCTATAACACTCATGGTGAAAGGTCATTTTATCGACTCTGAGATATCAACAAACAAACATATGCGCAAGTTGGATATCAAGTGCGCAGTGCAGGAGTCGCGTATCGACCAAGAGGGTGTCGAGTGCCACGACTTCGGATGTCACTCTAACTGCGCAGGTTGCGATATCGACCACGAGGCTGCAGCAAAAGAGGCAAAAGAGAGCAAGGCTTAGTACGGGCTGAGTAAAGCTGAGAAGAACTGAGAAGGGCTGAGTAGATTGAATGCTACTCAGCCCTTCTCAGCTTTACTCAGTTCAGCCTTACTCCTCCTCGTTGTACCAGCTCGCGTAGGTGCTGTAATCTGAGGCTATGCGTTTGATGATTTCGTTGCGCTGCTCCTCGGTCACCTCTTTGACCTTTTTGGCTGGAACTCCAGCGTATACCCAATTGGGCTCTAGCTTCATGCCTGTGAGTACCAAGGCGTTTGCCGCCACGATACATCCCGATGCCACCAGCGCGTTATCCAAGACTGTTGACCCCATGCCGATGAGGCAGTTGTCCTCGATGATAGCTCCGTGAATTGTGACGTTGTGCCCCACCGAGACATCATTTCCGATCACCGTCTTTGAGGGGTTTTTGCTACCCGACCAGAGTGTGTGAATCACCGTGCCATCCTGAATATTGGTGCGATCACCAATGGTGATGGAGTTGACATCTCCGCGCAACACCGCGCCATACCAGATAGATGAGTTCTCGCCAATGGTGACATCACCAATCAATACAGCGGTCTCCGCCAAAAATGTACTCTCCCCAACCTGAGGCTCCATGCCTCGGAGTTTCTTTACGATTGCCATGAATTTATATGTTAAGTTTTGATTTGTTACTCTTCACTCTTGGCGCGATCCCAGAGGCTGTCCATCTGCGTGAGCGTCAGGTCACTGATGCTTGCATCCGCACCCTGCTCCTTGGCGAGTAGGGACTCCATCTTCTGAAAACGGCTGATGAACTTGCGGTTGGTGCGCTCCAAAGCCGCCTCGGCATCAATGCCATAGAGTCGCGAGGCGTTGATGAGTGCGAAGAAGAGATCTCCAAATTCACCCTCCAGAGCCTCCTGATCCTTGGCGGCAATCTCCACCTCGATCTCACCGATCTCCTCCTTGACCTTAGCCCAGACATCTTCGCGCGCCTCCCAATCGAAACCCACCGATGCCGCCTTAGAGCCTATGCGCATGGATTTCACCATCGCTGGCAACGAGACAGGGACACCGCCAAAGAGTCCGCCTTTGCGCTTTTTCTTGCGCAACTTCAACTCCTCCCAGTTGCGTTTCACATCGTCGGTGGTGCGAGCCTCGACATCTCCGTAGATATGTGGATGGCGATATTCGAGCTTATCACAGAGCGTGTTAGTCACCTCCGCGAAGTCGAAAGCACTCTGCTCCTCGCCCATCTTAGAGTAGAAAACAACATGCAAGAGTAGGTCGCCCAGCTCCTCTTTTACTGCCGACATGTCGCCACTCGATATGGCGTCAACAAGCTCATAACACTCCTCGATGGTGTTGTTGCGAAGTGACTCAAAGGTCTGCTCTCTGTCCCAAGGACACTGCTCACGAAGCTCGCTCATCATGGTGAGGAGTCGCTGAGTAGCTGCTAGTTTTTTATCCATATTATATCTGTTCTCCCGATCTACGGCACTGATTTTGATAACCTCCTAGTGGGCAGAGTTGGGAACTTTTGAAGGTAATAGATCTTTTTATCTTTGATATGTTTTACACATCTTTCTGTTTATTTTCTGTTTGCACACCCTCCCGATTCTGCCCATTTTTCGACCTCCTAAATGTGAAAAATCGTGCCGCCAGATAGCTATATATTGCTGTGATGATGGATGAGAGTGCCTTGGCTGGTGTTGCCCAGACGCCACACCCCTCGACCAAGAACTTCAGTGCAATATAACTAACTACGATAGAGCCACATATTGAGATTGCGTATTTGATAATCTGCCCTGTAGCTCTCTCCTCCGTAGCTTTAAACGCGACATATCTGTTGAGCCAAAAACCACTCATAAAGGTGAGCGGAAAGACGATGCACATAGATGAAATATGGGGCGAAATGGTGATAACTACAAGGTCGATATATCGTTCGCAGATGACGTAGTGGTAGATGCAGAAGTATAGCAGAGTGTCGAGGATGATGTAGTTACCCACTCCGCACGCCAAATATCTATATGTCGTGGGCGGAATAAATCTCCTCACTATACCTATGTAAAAAAGCTCTATCGCCCATGTCACAAATCGAGCAATAGAGCTATTTATCCTCTCCAACATTATTATTTACCTTTTCGTTTGCTGATCCACACACCGGGAAAGAGCGACTCATTAGCCTTTACAAATGCTGTGCAGTCGGCAATATCATCCGATTCGAAGATGCTAACCATCTGATACTCACCAAATGGGCGCGTTACGCAGTTAATATCCCCCTTGATGCTCTTAGCCTTGGCAACGGCTCTCTCGGCATTGGCTGCCACAGAGAAAACTCCATAGACAACGCGGTAGCGTGGGTTCTCGCTAACCACACGCTTAGGCTCCTCGACAACGGGCGTTGGCTCTGGCTCTGCAACAACAGGCTCGACAACCGCAACCTCGACAACCTCTTTTTTGGTTGCTTTGTCGCCATCGCCCGATGTGACCATAAAGGTGATAACTCCAACCAGCAATACTGCCGCAACAGTCGCTGCAATCCAGATCATGTTGTTGCGACGACGCTGTATGGCAAGTGATCTCACAATCTCGGGATTGAGCATCATATCGAACTGCTTCTCCACCTTGAATATCTTGTTCGCAATAGCTCCGACACCCTCAATGGTAACCACACTATCTACGTTAACACGCTGATTCCAACGACTATATATCTCCGCCGCCTGCTCCGTAGAACACTTCGCCTTTTGGGCGATTATCTCCACGATTGACCCTCCGCGCTCCTGCTCCGTGAATTTAACCACGTTGCGTGGTGCAGTGAGCTTCTTGCCTGCCGCGTCCAACTTCGCGGGGCGACTCTCGACATACAACGCGCCTATCTCGGGGAGGTATATTTCGCGATTTATTATCAAGATGTTTGCTATAATCTTGTTAACCTCCGTAACCATATTTGTCTGCTGTTCCATAGCCTGGATTTTTATCTGTTATTCTTTTGTCTATTTTCGTTTTGGGATCACCTCACCCTGCTTATAACCATGATAGATCATGTAAGCACCTAGTATAATAAAAGGTATGCTGAGCCACTGCCCCATGTCGAGCGTCATCCCATCCTCGAACGACACCTGCGTAGTTTTGATAAACTCCAACAAGAACCTCGTGAGGAAGATACCCTGAAGTCCCACGCCAAACATCACCCCAGGGCGTCGTCGACCCATGTCGAACTTGTAGTACATAACCACCAATACGATAAAGGTGATGATATAGCATGCCGCCTCATAGAGTTGCGTAGGGTGGACTGCCGAAGGGGCGTACTGCTCAACCCAGAGTCGCGATCTGAGGAATTTAAATCCCCACGGCATTGTCGTAGCCTCACCGAAGATCTCCGAGTTGAAGAGATTTCCAAAGCGAACCACCGCACCTCCGATTCCAACAGGTATCATAATGCGATCCAACGACCAGACATAGGGTAGCTTCTCGCGCTTGGAGAAGAGCCACAACCCAATGAGAAGTCCCAACGCTGCTCCGTGACTCGCCATGCCGCCATCCCTAATCTCAGTGATGATCTTCCATGGCGCAAGTAGATAGTGCTCAGGCTCATAGAAGATGCAGTGTCCTACACGCGCGCCAAGGATTGTAGCCAATGCACCATAGATGAATATCGACTCTGAGACGCTCTGGTTGAGACCTTCGCGCTTACAGAAGTTGTCGAAGAACTTGGCTCCAATAAAAATAGCCAAAGCCCACATAAGTCCATAGTAACGGATCTCTAGCGAGCCGATATGGAAGAGTACGGGATTGAAATCCCACTCAATAAATAGGGGGTTGAATAGCATGATTTTGGGTTGTAATGTGTGTGTGGTCTCTGTGGCTACTTATTGAGATATCCCTCCATTAGGCGAGCGATATATTTGCCGATGATGTCGAACTCCAAGTTCACAACCGTGCCAACCTCAATATGTTTGAAGTTGGTATTCTCATATGTATATGGAATGATTGAGACGCGGAAACTCTTAGGCGTAGAGTCGCACACCGTCAAGCTTACTCCGTTGACAGTGATCGACCCCTTCTCCACAGTGCAGTTGCCTGCCGTGAGAGGTTCATATTCGAATGTGAAGTTCCAGCTACCCTCGGCGTCCTCTTTCTTGACGCATGTAGCATATTGGTCGACATGACCCTGAACGATGTGACCATCCAAAAGAGCCTCGGGGCGCATGGCTCTCTCCAAGTTAACCTCGTCACCCTCCTTAAGAAGTCCGAGGTTGCTTTTGTCTAAGGTCTCCTTCATCGCTGTGACTGTGTAGCGATTGCCCTCAATCTCTACCACGGTGAGACAGACTCCATTGTGAGCAATGCTCTGATCTATCTTAAGCTCTGCACATATGTCAGTCTCTAGCGTGAAGTGTTTGTTTTGTTGCTCGCAGCGGATCTCCACAACGCGAGCCATTCTCTCGACGATTCCCGAAAACATAAATCTTTTGTTTTATATTTTGCAGGGGACTCTTCGAGAGAGCTCCCCTACATTAGTTAATTAGTATCTTTGCTGAGACGTGATATACCGCCTCGATGTCGGAACGATTGACACGAATATCATCAAACTTCGATGGATCTGCTGAGGTCAAGCGCAAAGCCTCACCATAAGCAACCCCGTCAGTTGGATTGTTTTCAAAACGCACGACACGCAAAGTTACAACATTTTTAGTTAAGATCACACACTCTTCACCTGGAATAATCATCTCGGGCATGATCTTTTTCAATATAACTATTGTGTTGGGTGGGATAATATCACCCATCGCGCGACTGTAATAGACCATCGCGAAGTCTCCCTCGACATGCGTAGGCATAACCATCACCGACGACGGTTCAAGGTTGTCGAGGTTGCGAATGTTAGACTCAACGTCTACATTGTAAAAATGGATGTCGTCGCCAGCAAAATCTGGTTCAACAAACATCTGCCCCTCACCTGTGAGGAGCCAAAGGAGATTAATCTCGGGGAATGCGGTAACGATCATCTCCGCTAGATTGCGTGAGATACCATTATTTCCTCGCTTGATCTGGTAGAGATTTTCGCCTCGAAGTAGACCAATGTGGCGCGCAAAATAATTGGTAGACATATTTGCCCACTTAATCACACTCTCCAACCTCTCCCAATTTGATAACTTTTGCTTTGTCATATTGTATATAATATATTTTTTTTGCACCTTTGCATACCCATCAGGTCTCGTAGTTCAATGGATAGAATATAAGATTCCGGTTCTTACGATGAAGGTTCGATTCCTTCCGAGACTACTTCGTCGGGCTCTCTCAATAATATTCTACTCTACATCCTATGCTTTTATCGGCATAATTCCCCCTATTTGCGGTGCAAAGATAGAAATTAAACGAATAAATATTTAGTTATAGTATGGATTTTTAACGCCAAATATAACTTTTTTGTCCAAAAGTGCACTATTGTATTTAAATATCTGCACTATTGACCCAAAATATAATTGGATTGTGGTCGCTGTTTTTAAATTGTAGGTCAACAACCGTGCAATTTATAATACGTAAATGGTTGCTAACCACGCCAAAATCTATATTGCATACTGTTGACGACGTTGCACGATATGGCTTGTCCAAGTATCGCATTGTGGGCGTTGAGAGATCCGTTGCGAAACTCAAACCGTTGGGAAGATCCTCTTTGTTGAGGGCTATTGGATGGAAAAATCTGTTGTTGAGTGCCGCCTCGCTAGCAGAGTAGTGGGGTGGGGTGCTGTTCCAATCTCCTGCGGTGATGCTGAGGGGTTGCCCCTCTATGATCTCGCAGATGCGTTTAACCTCTGAACGTCGTCCCTCACCATCATCAAATGCCGAGTTGTGGGTGTTGTTGAGCCAAAGAATCCTATCGTCCGCGGTACGTATCTCCGCGCTGAGCATTGCGCGTTTGAGTAGAAAAAGACGCCTTGGGAAGGTGAGGTGGTTGGGGTATTGGTGTCTTACGGAGCGCGATATCGTGTGGCGCGAGAGGATCATGACCCCTGAGTTGACGCGTCCCATAGGGTCACCCAGAGGCATAGGAATATAATTCGCGCGGTAGTTGTATGCCCAAGCGTGCGTGAATTCGGGGAGAGCCTCCGCAATAGCCTCGCGCATGTTGATGCTGTAGCTACGGTGCGAATTCTCGTCCACCTCCTGAAGAAGTATGAAGTCGGCACTCTTGGCGAAGATATTTAGTTGAGCGATGATCTTGTTGAGGTTTTCGCGCGTCTCCGCCTCGGAGCAGCGCATCTGCTTGCCCCCATCGTAGAAGAAGTCCATCCCCTCGCCAAGCCCTGCGTAGCCGATATTCCACGACACAACCTCCAGCGTGTCGCTAAGGTTGATCTGTGAGGGTTGCGCTGAGGTGGGGTAGCGTGTAACCTCAATAGGCTCGGGACGCCACTCCGTGGTGAGAAACCATGCCGAAACGGCAATTGCTGCCCCTGCGATAAATATCGTAGCGATAATTATGATGTGAATAACTCGTGTCATCTTCGTTGCTCTTTTTGGTTCGCGCTGAAAAATATTTCCACCTCGATTTACAAAGGTATGATTTTATTTTCGATAGTCACAAAAATAGTTGTATCTTTGCGTTAGATATGTCATTAGTTCGCAACCCCGAGAGTGATCTTGATTTCGAGAGCAAGATCCGCCCCCAAGAGCTTCACGCCTTTGCGGGGCAAGAGAAGATTGTCGATAACCTCAAGATCTTCATCCAAGCCGCCCTTATGCGAGGCGACTCTCTCGACCATGTACTTCTGCATGGACCTCCTGGTCTAGGCAAGACGACGCTCGCCAATATCGTTGCCCACGAGATGGGGGCTGAGATCAAGATAACGTCGGGTCCTGTTCTTGATAAACCTGGTGATCTGGCTGGTCTCCTAACCTCGCTAGGTGATGGGGATGTTCTCTTTATTGACGAGATCCACCGCCTAAGTCCAATTGTCGAGGAGTATCTCTACTCCGCCATGGAGGATTACAAGATTGATATCATGCTCGATAAAGGTCCTTCGGCACGTTCGATACAGATTGAACTTCAGCCATTTACCTTGGTCGGGGCGACAACGCGAAGTGGTCTGTTGACCTCTCCACTGCGTGCGCGTTTCGGAATCCAGTGTCACCTAGAGTATTACGATGCCTCTACTCTGTCGGGAATTGTGACGCGTGCCGCTGCGATCCTTGGAATCTCTATTGATGAGGATGCCTCGTTGGAGGTGGCTTTGCGTTCGCGAGGTACTCCGCGTATAGCTAATGCGCTGCTTAGGCGTGTGCGCGACTTCGCGATGGTCAAGGGCGAGGGGCATATTGATATTGAGATCACTAGAATAGCCCTCGCGGCTCTCAATATTGACGCGCGCGGTCTCGACCAGATGGACAATAAAATCCTCAGCGTCATCATCGAGAAGTTTAAGGGTGGGCCTGTCGGATTGGGCACTATCGCCACTGCGGTGGGTGAAGATAGCGGAACTATCGAGGAGGTCTACGAACCGTTCCTCATCAAGGAGGGATTCTTGAAAAGGACACCGCGAGGTCGTGAGGCGACAGAGCTGGCACACTCGCACCTTGGCTATGATATTCCGACAAGTGAGTCGTTGCTGTTTTAGGTGGGTATACCTATATTATATATAGACGTTAAAGAGGAGAGCTTTTGGGGCTCTCCTCTTTGGTTAATATATGGTTGGTTGATCGGTTTGTTGTGTTATACTTCGCTTTCGAGAATTGCAGCGGCAGATATCGGTTCCTCGGGTGTGTCGGACGCCAGTGTTATCTGGCGACGGAATGATTCGCGATATGAGATGATCGACTCCGAGCGGTCAACCCCTAGAGGTCGAAGCTTAGCTTGAATAATCTCGTGAAGGTGGTTGTTGTTGCGCGCGTAGATCTTCACAAGGAGATCGTAAGGTCCAGTTGTGAAGTGGCACTCCACAATCTCGGGGATGTCGCGCATGCGCTCCACCGATGTCTCGATATCTGCCTTGGGGTCGAAGTATAGGTTTACATATGCACATGTCTCATAGCCAATTCGCGTGACGTTGAGTGTGAACTCCGAGCCTGTGATTATATTGTTTGCAATAAGGCGTTGTATGCGCTGATGCACCGCTGCTCCCGAGACACTACATACTCTGGCAACCTCAAGAAATGAGATTCTGGCGTTGTTTGAAATGAGTCGCAAGATCTTGTTGTCAAGCTCATCAATGTGATAATCTTCCATTTTCGTGACGTTTTAAGCTATTTTATTCTGCAAAAATAATCAATTTTGATGAATTATAAAATTATTTTAATGTTTACTATCAATTATAAAGTAATTGTTGCCTAAAAATAACAAATCTCTATTTTTAAAAAAAATAATTAAATTGGCATTCTTAAATATTCATAAGAATGCAATACACTGCCCTATATTTGCAGTGTAGGATGAGAGTAGAGTGAGGTTGAGAATGATATAATAAAATATTAAATATCTAATTCTCAGAGGGTTTGGGTCTGCTCTTTCAATACAAGGTAACAGACAATTTGTTCTTTGATATTTCATCTAATAATTACATTTTCGCAACTAAAATGAAAAGAGTTGGCGAATATGCCGCTACTTTCGAAAAAAAAAGCTAAATTTGCACGATTGATTATATATAATAGGTGTAGGGATGATCTTAATAAATTCACAATTTCTGAAGGTTGAGCAGGACGAGGTGCAGGAGAGAGTTGATAAACGCGTAAATATTTTTAAGCGTATCAACCCTAATGTTTCGCTTATAGCTCTGGATCGAGGAGATGTGGTGAGACCATTAGCACCTTGCGTTGTTGACTCAATAAGTCGTAGCGTTGCCGAGATGGGCGAGGTTGATAGCTTCCGCGGACGAGGTCCTGTCGGAGGATATGACTTTCTCAAGGAGGCGATCATCAAGAACGACTACAAGAGTCGCAAAGTAAAAATCAGTCCCGACGAGGTCTTTGTGAATAACGGAACAAAAGAGGATTTGGGTGGTATCGGTGATATTCTTTGCCGCGACGTTCGAATCGCAGTTGTTGACCCGATCTATCAGACCTTCGTTGAGAGTAACGTGATTGGCAATAGGGCGGGAGATCTCGATGCAAACAATATGTGGAGCCATCTGCTCTACTTGGAGTGCAAGTCTGAGAATGATTTCATTCCCGAACTACCTAGCGTGCGACCTGATATTATCTTTTTGAGCTTTCCGAGCGACCCGACGGGGTGTGTGATGACGCGCAAAGAGTTGGAGAAGTGGGTTAAATACGCGCTCAGTAACAATACCTTGATATTGTTCGATGCGACGTATGAGGCATTCATCACCGATCCCGATCTACCACATAGTATCTATGAGATCAAGGGTGCACGCAAGACAGCAATCGAGTTCAGAAGTTTTTCGAAAAATGGCGGTTTCACAGGGCTACATTGTGGCTACACTGTGATACCAAAAGATATCGAGGGGTATTCGTTCAGTACAGACCGAACGGCATCCCTCAACGTTCTTTGGCGTAGACGACAAGAGATTAAAAATTATTCACCTGCCTATGTTATTCAACGTGGTGCAGAGTCACTCTTTACCGAAGATGGACAGAAATTTGTCCGTGAAAATGTAAGTTATTATATGAAAAACGCGTCGATGCTTCGCGGAGCACTCTCGCAGACGAGACTCAAGTTTTGGGGTGGTGTTAACTCACCATACTTGTGGGTCGAGTCTCCGTTTGAGAGCTCATGGAAGTTGTTCGACAAGTTACTCAATGAGTGTCATATAGTATCTTCACCAGGCGAGCGTTTCGGCGCACGTGGTAAGGGTTTTGTTAGGTTGAGCGCATTTGCTGACCAGACAAAGGTGACTATGGCATCAACTCGAATATCCGATTTGGATATTTAGTTAAAGTGACTATTTCGTAGGTTATACGACAACTCGGAAATCCCGGGCCGAAGCGTTGTATACCTATATATTAATAGAGGTTTTATCGAGTAAAACGTTGTTTAATTTAATATTTTAAGGTTATGAAAGTTAGAAATTTATTCTTAGGTTTTTTTGCGAGCATGTTCGCAGTAAGTGCAGTATCAGCAGCAGAGCTAGAGGCATCAGGTAGTGTTGACGCGGTTAGTCAGTACATTTGCCACGGTATCGATCAGGGTATGGGAGCATCATTCCAGCCAGCAGCGTCTCTTGCTTACGGAGGTTTGTCTTTGTCAGCTTGGGGAAGCACATCAATCGCTAACGCTGAGTCTAAGGAGATTGACGTAACATTGGCTTATGAGTTCGGAGCATTCTCTGTAGGTGTTACAAACTACTGGTGGACAGGTGAGTCTGCACCATTCTTCGGTGCTGGTGACCACTTCACAGAGGTTAACTTGAACTACACAATCAGCGAGTCTTTCCCATTGTCACTCTCTTTGAACACAATGGTTTACGGTGACTTGAACGCAGAGGGCGATGAGCAGTACTCTACATGGTTTAAGGCTGCTTACCCATTCACAATTGGTTCAGTAGATTGCGAGGCTGCAGTTGAGGTAACTCCATTCGAGGGTGCTTACTCAGACGGTTTTGGCGTGAACTATGTATCACTTCGTTTCTCTAAGAACATCGTAGAGACTGATTCTGTAACTATCCCATTGTACTTGGACGTAATCTACTCAGGAGCAACACAGCCAAACTATAACGGTTATGTAGCTAAGGATGATATGTTCTTCGTAGCAGGTATCTCAATCCAGATGTAATTAAACCTTAATAATTAGGAGGTTAGAATAATGAAAAAGATTCAAGCAATCATCCGCAAGACGAAGTTTGAGGATGTAAAAGAAGCCCTCTATGAGGCGGGAATCGAGTGGTTCTCTTACATGGATGTTCGCGGTGTTGGTAAGGCTCGTCAGGAGCGTATCTACCGTGGTGTGGTATACGATACAAGTTTCGTAGAGCGCACAATGTTGACAATCGTTGTTCGTGATGTAAATGTAAAGCCTACAGTTGATGCAATCGTTGGTGCAGCTCAGACAGGTGAGCTAGGTGATGGACGTATCTTCGTAAGTCAGATCGACGAGTCATACAGCATCCGTACAGGAAAATCAGGAGACACAACACTTTATTCAACTGAAAAATAGGAGGACGCAAAAATGGAAGAATTGACAATTTCACAGTTAGCAACAGCGTTGGATACCGTATGGATCCTTTTGGCTGCAATGTTGGTCTTTATTATGCAGGCTGGTTTCGCAATGGTAGAGGCCGGAATGACAAGATCGAAAAATACTGCTAATATCTTGATGAAGAACCTTTTGGACTTCTCAGTTGGATCACTACTTTTCTGGGCTATCGGTTTCGGTGTAATGTTCGGAACAGGTACTTTCGTAGGAAACTTGGACTTCTTTGGCCTATCAGATTGGGAAGGTTTGGGCGATGTTCCAGATGTAGCTTTCTTGGTATTCCAGACAATGTTCTGTGCTACAGCAGCAACAATCGTTTCAGGAGCTGTTGCAGAGCGTACTAAGTTCTCAGCATACTTGATCTATGCAGCTGTAATCTTCGGAGTAATCTATCCTATCTCAGGTCACTGGGCTTGGGGAGGCGGTTGGTTGGCTGACCTTGGTTTCCACGACTTCGCAGGATCTGCAATCGTTCACTCTTTGGGAGGATGGCTTGCATTCGTAGGTGCATGGGTTCTTGGACCACGTATCGGTAAGTATGTTAAGGGTAAGGTTAAGGCTATCCCAGGACACAACATCACACTTGCAGCACTCGGAGTATTCATCCTTTGGTTCGGATGGTTTGGTTTCAACCCAGGTAGTCAGGTTGCAGCATCAACGCCAGATGACTCTTTGGCAATCTCAATGACATTCCTTACAACAAACTTGGCAGCAGCAGCAGGTGCAGTAGCAGCAATGGTTACAGCATGGATCCGCTACGGAAAGCCAACAGTATCGTTGTCACTCAATGGTGTATTGGCAGGTTTGGTAGGTATCACAGCAGGTTGTGACCTTGTATCTCCAGCAGGAGCAGCAATTATCGGAGCGATCTGCGGTATCGTAATGGTATTCTCAGTAGAGTTCATTGATAGCAAGCTTCACGTTGATGATCCAGTAGGTGCAGTATCAGTACACGGAGTTTGTGGTACATTGGGTACAATCCTTACAGGTCTCCTTGCAACAGCAGATAACGGTGGTTTGATCGCTTCAGGTGATGCAGCTCTTACAATCGCTCAGATTATCGGTGCATTCTCGTACATGTTCTGGGGTCTTGGTGCAGGTTTCATCCTATTCAAGGGTATCGACATGACAATGGGTATGCGTGTTGAGGAGCGTATCGAGGAGGAAGGTCTTGATATCTACGAGCACGGAGAGTCAGCTTACAACTAATGATTTAACCCTCGCGGGGGTTATCTAAAGAGTATAGAATTGAGGGGTTGCTTAGTTGACAAAGAGTGTCGCGGTCGTCGTCGAATGTGCCAAACGTACTAGGAGATTAAGCAATCCCTTATGACTTGCTTAGATATGAGTTAATTCAGCAATTGATTTGAAGTTGCGAATGACGCTAGGTTAGATATAAGGGCTTGGAAAATTGGTAAAAAAGATTGATATATAATATATGTAGTTTTAATACAAGTCCTTATATCGAACTAACGTTAAATTAAAATATAAAAAGAAGTGAAATTATTTATTCCTAAATCGTATCGCCCCACCTTGGTACCAGAGACTATGGAGCAGGCGGTGAAAGTGTTGAAACAGGCGTTTCAGGATGAGTTATCGAAGAGGCTTGATTTGCGTCGCGTGACGGCTCCACTCTTTGTACTTTCGGGAACAGGTGTCAATGACGACCTTAATGGCGTCGAGGGTCCAGTATCTTTCAAGATCAAAGATATGGGCGGAGTTAGAGCCGAGGTGGTTCACTCGTTGGCAAAGTGGAAACGTATGAAGCTCGGAAGCTACGGCATCCCTGTGGGTTATGGTCTCTACACCGATATGAACGCAATTCGCACCGATGAGGAGTTGAGTAACATTCACTCTTTGTATGTTGACCAGTGGGACTGGGAGCGTACAATCTCTGTGGAGCAGCGTGATTTAGAGTTTTTGAAGGGTATCGTAGAGAAGATCTTCGACGCTTTGCGCGCTACAGAGAGATTGGTCTACTCAATTTATCCCCACATTACGCCAACGTTGCCTGAGCGTATCACCTTTATTCAGTCGGAGGATCTCCTCAGCATGTATCCCGACATGACGGCTAAAGAGCGTGAGCGCGCAGCGGCAAAGAAGTATGGAGCCATCTTTTTGATGGGAATTGGTGGAGCGTTGTCAAATGGCGAGAAGCATGATGGTCGTGCTCCAGACTATGATGATTGGTCTACACCAACACGCCACGAGTATAAGGGTCTCAATGGAGACTTGATCTTGTGGAATGAGATTTTGGATGACTCGTTGGAGATCTCTTCGATGGGTATCCGTGTTGATAAGGAGGCTTTGTTGCGTCAGTTGGATATCGCAGGATGTCCCGAGCGCGTGGAGCTAGAGTTTCACAAATCTCTCTTGAACGGCGAGTTGCCAAACTCTATTGGTGGAGGTATTGGTCAGTCTCGTTTGTGCATGTTCTTCCTAAGATGTGCGCACATTGGAGAGGTTCAGTCGTCGTTGTGGCCTGATGCCATGATCGAGGAGTGTGAGAAGAATAATATAAACATAAAATAACAATTTTTTATTATAACAAGAGTATGAGTACATTGAGATTTTCGCAGCTTGCAGGCGCTACAAGCCACAAAGCTGCAACCGTAGAGTGTTACGGACGACCTGTTGATGAGTTCGGAAAGTATGTTTTCAACCGCCAGAAGATGCAGAAGTATCTTTCTAAGCAGGTATATAAGTCGCTTATTAACTCAATCGACAATGGTCAGCCTTTGGATCGTGCTATCGCAGATGGCGTAGCTACAGGTATGAAGCAGTGGGCTATTGATTTGGGTGCTACACACTACACTCACTGGTTCCAACCTCTTACAGGTGGTACAGCAGAGAAGCATGATGCTTTCGTTGAGCATGATGGTATGGGTGGCATGGTTGAGGAGTTCTCGGGCAAGTTGCTAGTTCAGCAGGAGCCAGATGCATCTTCATTCCCTAATGGAGGTTTGCGTAACACATTTGAGGCTCGTGGTTACTCAGCTTGGGATCCATCATCGCCAGCTTTCGTTGTAGGTGATACACTTTGTATCCCAACAGTATTCATTTCATATACTGGTGAGGCTCTTGACTACAAGACTCCACTTTTGCGTTCGATCAACGGTATTGACTCTGCTGCAACTAAGGTTGCTCAGTACTTCAACGAGGATGTTACTAAGGTTCTCTCTAACTTGGGTTGGGAGCAGGAGTACTTCTTGGTAGATGAGGATTTGTACGCTGCACGTCCAGACTTGATGCTTACAGGTCGTACACTTATGGGTCACGAGAGTGCTAAGAACCAGCAGTTGGAGGATCACTACTTCGGATCTATCCCATCACGTGTTTTGGCGTTCATGACAGATTTGGAGAACGAGTCTTTGAAGTTGGGTATTCCAGTTAAGACACGTCACAACGAGGTTGCTCCAAACCAGTTTGAGTTGGCTCCAATCTACGAGGAGGGTAACTTGGCAAATGACCATAACTTGCTTATCATGTCGGTTATGAAGCGTATCGCTCGTCGTCACAAGTTCCGCGTATTGTTGCACGAGAAGCCATTCAAGGGTATCAACGGTTCAGGTAAGCACTGTAATTGGAGTTTGTGTTCAACAAGCGGTATCAACTTCTTCTCTCCAGGTAAGGATGGCGTATCGAACTTGCGTTTCATCACTTTCGTAGCTAACGTTATGAAGGCTGTACACAAGCACAACGGTCTTTTGAAGGCAGCTATCAGCTCTGCAACAAATGCTCACCGTTTGGGAGCTAACGAGGCACCTCCAGCAATCGTATCTATCTTCATGGGTAGCCAGGTTTCTGCAGTTCTTGATAAGTTGGCAGCAGCAGATACAGACGATATCATCGTATTTGACGACAAGGCAGCTCTTCAGTTGGGTGTTGCTCACTTGCCAGAGATCTTGTTGGATAACACAGATCGTAACCGTACATCTCCATTCGCGTTTACAGGTAACCGTTTCGAGTTCCGTGCAGTAGGTTCATCGGCTAACTGTGGTGGTACAATGTTGACACTCAACACAGTTGTTGCTGAGCAGTTGAAGTCATTTGCTGCTGAGGTTGACGCTCTTATCGCTGGTGGTACATCTAAGGATACAGCTATCTTGACAGTTGTTAAGCGTCTTATCAACGAGAGCAAGGCTATCCGTTTCGATGGTAATGGTTACAGCGAGGAGTGGAAGGTAGAGGCTGCGGCTCGTGGTTTGGATTGCGAGACTAGCGTACCTAAGATCTTTGACACATACTTGAAGGCTGAGAGTTTGGCTGCATTCGAGGCGATGGGTGTATTGAGCCACGCTGAGTTGGAGTCACGTTGCGAGGTTAAGTGGGAGACATATACAAAGAAGATTCAGATTGAGGCTCGTGTAATGGGTGACCTTACAATGAACCACATCATCCCAGTTGCATCGGACTATCAGGGACAGTTGTTGGATAATGTATCTAAGATGAAGAACTTGTTCCCATCGGAGTACGAGACATTGGCTGCTCAGGATATCAAGATCATCCGCACAATGGCTGACCACATCAACTTCATTACAGCAAAGACTGCTGAGATGATTGATGCACGTAAGGCAGCTAACAAGATTGAGTCAGAGCGTGAGAAGGCTATTGCATATCACGATACAGTTATTCCACTTATGGATGCTATTCGTTACCACATCGACAAATTGGAGTTGATCGTTGATGACAGAATGTGGACACTTCCTAAGTACAGAGAGCTTTTATTTATTAGATAAGAATTGGCAGAAAGAATGAAACAACATACGCTTCAGATGAATGCTAAGCAGGGTCTTTACGACCCTGCTTTTGAGCGTGACGCCTGTGGTGTCGGACTATTGCTCGACGTTTACGGCAAAAAATCACACAAAATAGTTGACGACGGACTTAAGATCCTCGAAAATATGATCCACCGCGGTGCGGAGGGTGCAGATCCTGCAACGGGTGACGGTGCAGGAATTATGATTCAAGTACCTCACGAGTTTATCTTGTTGCAGGGAGTCTCGGTTCCAGAGAAGGGAACCTACGGTACAGGTCTTGTCTTTATCCCAAATGATGAGGCTAAGGCTGAGGAGGTTATTGCTTCTATGAAGGAGTGCGCTAAGGGCGAGGGTTTGGAGCTTACGGCTGTTCGCGACGTTCCAACGGACAACTCAATGCTCGGAGATGGTGCTTTGGCTGTTGAGCCAATCATCAAGCAGATCTTCGTGGTTGAGAGGGAGAAGAGCGAGCTTACGTTGGATGTTAGACTCTACCGTGCGCGTCGTGCAATGGAGAAGGCTAATGCTGGCACTTACGTTGTAAGTTTGTCGACAAAGAATATGGTCTACAAGGGAATGTTGTCATCGGATCAGTTGAGACACTACTTCTTGGATCTCTCTAACTCGATGATGACATCGGGTATTGCACTTGTTCACTCACGTTTTAGTACGAACACATTCCCAGCATGGGCGTTGGCTCAGCCATTCCGTCTATTGGGTCACAATGGTGAGATCAACACCATCCGCGGTAATAGATTGTGGACGATGGCTCGCGAGAGTGTCTTGACAACTGACGCGTTGGGTGATGTTGCTGATATCAACCCAGTGGCGTTGTCGGGCATGAGTGATAGTGCATCCCTAGATAATGTATTGGAGTTCTTCGTGATGAGCGGAATGTCGATGCCTCAGGCGTTGAGCATGCTTGTTCCTCAGAGCTTCAATGATAAGAACCCTATCTCTCAGGAGTTGAAGGACTTCTACGAGTATCACAGCATCTTGATGGAGCCATGGGATGGCCCAGCAGCGTTGTTGTTCTCGGATGGTCGCTACGCGGGCGGTATGTTGGATCGTAATGGTTTGCGTCCAACGCGTTACACCCTCACCAAGGATGGTTTGATGATTATCGCCTCTGAGGCTGGTGTATTGCCAGTTAAGGCGGAGGATGTCGCTGAGAAGGGACGTTTGGAGCCAGGTAAGATTATCGTTGTTGATACACTTACGGGAGCAATCTACCGTGATGAGGAGGTGAAGACGGAGTTGGCTAGCAACTTCCCATATGGCGAGTGGTTGCGCAAGAATCGTATCCACTTGTCGGAGATCACTTCGGGACGTAAGGTCAACATCGCGATGCCTGAGTTGGATAAGATGAAGAAGGCGTTCGGTGTCTTTGATGAGGAGATTGAGAAGGTTATGGTACCTATGGTTCAGGGCGCGTATGAGCCTACTGGATCTATGGGTAACGATGCTCCAATCGCGGTATTCTCGGAGAAGCCACAGTTGTTGTTCAACTACTTCCGTCAGCAGTTTGCTCAGGTAACGAATCCTCCTATTGACCCAATCCGTGAGGAGTTGGTGATGTCGTTGGAGGGATATATTGGTGCTATTGACCGTTCGTTGTTGCAGCCAAGCGAGGAGTTGTGTAAGATGGTTCACATCAAGCAGCCTATCTTGACTAACCGCGACATCGACATCTTGCGTCACATCGACTATAAGGGTTTCCACACTAAGACTTTGGATATGACCTTCCCAGTTGAGGAGGGTGCTGAGGGCATGCAGAAGGCAATCGGGAGGTTGTGCGCTGAGGCTGAGGAGGCTGTAGATGGAACATTCAACTACATCATCCTTTCGGATAGAGGTGTTAACGCAGAGAAGGCAGCTATTCCATCAGTTATGGCTATCTCGGCAGTTCACCACCACTTGATCGCTCAGAGAAAGCGTGTTCAGACGGCGTTGATTGTTGAGACTGGAGAGGCTCGTGAGGTTATGCACTTCGCGTTGTTGTTGGGTTACGGAGCAAGTGCTGTCAATCCATATATGGTATATGCGACAATTGATGGCTTGGTTAAGAGTGGCACTTTGTCGCTTGACTACGCTACAGCTGAGAAGAACTTCATCAAGGGTATCGGTAAGGGTCTCTTGAAGGTTATCTCTAAGATGGGTATCTCGACAATCGGTAGCTACCGTGGAGCACAGCTCTTCGAGGCTGTAGGTTTGTCGGCTGGTGTTATCGAGAAGTACTTCACAGGAACAACATCGGCTATCGGTGGTGCGGACTTGGAGGATATCACTCGCGATGTTTTGCGTTTCCACGCAGCGGCATTCTTGGGTGTTGAGCTTGGTGACTTGGGTCAATACGCGTTCCGTAAGGAGGGTGAGAAGCACGCTTGGAATCCAGAGTCTATCGCTACGTTGCAGATCGCTACACGTTTGGGTAGCTACAAGAAGTTCAAGGAGTACACATCATATGTTAATGATAAGCAGCGTCCTATCTTCTTGCGTGACCGCTTGAACTACAAGACAGGTAAGGCAATTGATATCGCGGATGTAGAGTCTAAGGAGTCTATTATGCGTCGTTTTGTTACGGGAGCGATGTCGTTTGGTTCGATCAGTAAGGAGGCTCACGAGGCGATGGCTATCGCTATGAACCGCATCGGTGGTAAGAGTAACACTGGTGAGGGCGGTGAGGATCCAGCACGTTTCATTCCACGCGAGGATGGTACTTCGGCAAGAAGTGCTATCAAGCAGATCGCATCGGGACGTTTCGGTGTTACGGCTAACTACCTTATCAATGCTGATGAGATTCAGATCAAGATCGCTCAGGGTGCTAAGCCAGGAGAGGGAGGTCAGCTTCCAGGATTCAAGGTTGATGAGATCATCGCTAAGACGCGTCACTCAATCCCAGGAATCTCGTTGATCTCGCCACCACCTCACCACGATATCTACTCTATCGAGGATTTGGCGCAGTTGATTTTCGATATGAAGCATGTCAACCCACGCGCACGCGTAAGTGTTAAGTTGGTTGCTGAGAGCGGTGTTGGAACAATTGCGGCGGGAGTTGCTAAGGCTAAGGCGGATACTATCATCATCGCAGGATGTGAGGGTGGTACAGGTGCTAGCCCGATGAGTTCAATTCGCCACACTGGTGTATCTTCGGAGATTGGTCTTGCGGAGGTTCAGCAGACGTTGGTACTCAATAAGTTGCGTTCGCGCGTAATTCTTCAGGTTGATGGTCAGTTGAAGACTGGTCACGACATCGTTGTTGAGGCGTTGTTGGGAGCTGAGGAGTTTGGTTTCGCTACGAGTGCGTTGATCGTGTTGGGATGTGTGATGATGCGTAAGTGTCACTTGAACACATGTCCAGTGGGTGTTGCTACTCAGGATGCTGAGTTGCGCAAGCGTTTCACGGGAGATGCTGATTACTTGGTTAACTTCTTCAACTTCATGGCTGAGGATGTTCGCGAGATCTTGGCAGAGATGGGATTCAAATCGTTGGACGAGATCGTTGGACGTACTGATCTTTTGGAGGTTAAGCCAGCTAGCGGAGATAGCAAGATCGACAAGGTAGACTTCTCGAAGTTGTTGCATGGCGCGACAATGGTTAAGGAGGGTGCTGAGTTGCACAATACTATCGCTCAGGATGCGTTCCCAGTTACAGATCTATCTAAGTCACTTATGGATGCTGCTAAGCGTTCTATTGATTGGGCTGAGGTAGGTTCTGTGGAGCTTGATATCACAAATACGGATCGTTCGGTTGGAGCTACTTTGGGTGGTGAGATCGCTAAGAAGTATGGTGAGGATGGTCTTTCAAACGACACATTCACAGCTACGTTCAACGGTTCAGCAGGTCAGAGCTTTGGTGCATTCTTGACTAAGGGAGTTACCTTTGTCTTGAAGGGTGAGGCTAATGACTACTTGGGTAAGGGTCTTTCGGGCGGTCGCTTGGTTGTTAAGCCAGCAGATGGTTCTGAGTTCAAGCCTGAGGATAGCGTTATCGTTGGTAATACACTTCTTTATGGAGCTACTTCGGGAGATGTCTACATCAATGGACGTGCAGGTGAGCGTTTCTGCGTACGTAACAGTGGTGCTATTGCCGTTGTTGAGGGTGCAGGAGAGCACTGTTGTGAGTACATGACGGGAGGTCGCGTGGTGGTTCTTGGAGCTACAGGACGTAACTTCGGTGCAGGTATGAGTGGTGGTGTTGCTTACGTTTGGGATAAGGATGGTCGATTTGACAGCCGTTGTAACATGGAGATGTTGGAGTTGTCGCTCATAGACAATAACTACGACAAGGAGGAGTTGATGGGTTACATCGAGACTCACTACAAGTTGACTGGCAGCCCTGTTGCAAAGCAGATCATTGATAACCCTGCGCTTATTCGTGAGTTTATCAAGGCGACACCTATCGAGTATAAGAAGGTTCTTCAGGAGGAGCAGATGCGTGCCCTTCAGCAGAGAATCTCTAAGGTTGAACGCGATTATTAGTATTAGAAAATGGGAAATCCAAAGGCATTTTTAACAATAAAGAGAAAAGAGGCGGGTTACCGTCCTATTCACGAGAGAATCCACGACTTCGGTGAGGTTGAGCAGACTCTCAATGAGGATGATAGAAAGTTGCAGGCATCACGTTGTATGGATTGTGGTGTCCCTTTCTGTCACTGGAGTTGCCCACTAGGTAACCGTCAGCCAGAGTGGCAGAACGCAGTGTACAAAGGAGAGTGGCGCAAGGCGTATGAGAATCTTCAGGAGACAGATGATTTTCCTGAGTTCACAGGTCGCGTATGTCCAGCGTTGTGTGAGAAGGGTTGCGTCTTGAACCAGATTGGTGAGCCTATCACTGTTCGTGAGAACGAGGTGGCAATCATCGAGAAGGCGTTCGCTGAGGGTTACGTGAAGCCAGTGGTTGCAAAGGAGAAGAGCGGTAAGCGTGTTGCTGTTGTAGGTTCAGGACCTGCAGGTATGGCAGCTGCTAACCAGCTTTCACAGATGGGTCACAGCGTTACGGTTTTCGAGCGTGACGAGGCTGTTGGTGGACTTTTGCGTTACGGTATTCCAGACTTTAAGCTCAACAAGGGCGTTATCGACCGTCGTGTGGATATCATGAAGCAGCAGGGCGTGGAGTTTGTTTGCAACACAAACGTTGCAGGCGACATCACTAAGATCGCTAAGGAGTTTGACGCTGTATGTTTGGCTATTGGTGCAGGTGTACCACGTAACTTGCCAGCTGAGGGTCGCGACTTGGAGGGTGTTTACTTCGCACTTGAGTTCTTGAAGAACCAGAACCGCGCGGTAGCAGCTCATACGTATGTTGCTGATGATAGCAAGCTGTCGGCTCACGGTAAGCATGTGTTGGTTATCGGAGGTGGTGATACAGGTTCGGACTGCGTGGGTACATCTATCCGTCAAGGTGCTGTGTCGGTGACTCAGATCGAGATCATGCCTAAGCCTCCAGTAGGTACAAACCCAGCTACGCCATGGCCTTACTATCCAAATATCCTTAAGACATCAAGCTCTCACAAAGAGGGTTGCGAGCGTCGTTGGAGCTTGGCTACAAATAAGTTCATCGGTGAGAATGGCAAGGTGGTAGCTGTAGAGGTTAAGTCTACTGATACTGAGATCGTTGAGACAATCAAGGCTGACTTGGTACTCTTGGCTATGGGATTTGTTCATCCCGAGCAGGAGGGTCTTGTTGAGACCTTGGGCGTTGAGGTCGACGGTCGCAAGAATGTCGCTTCAGATGAGTCACTTAAGACTTCGGCAGCAAACGTATTCGTGGCAGGTGACGCAACAACAGGCGCAAGCCTCGTGGTTCGCGCTATCGCATCGGGTCGCAAAGCGGCTAAGTCTATCGACGCTTTCTTGATGAAGTAATACATCTTCGGATATAATACTAGAAAAAGTGTTAGATGCTGTTTGCATCTAACACTTTTTTTGTCTAGGGCTGTCCTACGCGGACGGCGGCGGGGTGCTCCCCGCGGAGCTATTCTCTCTCTTTAAACTTCACGCTACTAGCGTAGCGTGCCACATGCCGAACTTTACTGTCGCTTTACTGCATCGTCCCTTTGTCTCTACAAAATAAGCCTCTGCAACTTATTCGCAATCTGCACCTTAACAGCATTGAGATTGGAAAGCTCTTGAATTATTGAGGACTCCTCCTCCTCGCTGAGACCCTCGCGAGCAAGTTCGTTGTATTTGTTTTTAATCATCGCCTCCAACACCTTGGATTTGTAGAGCATCACCGCCTTGGGTATCGCCTGCGACAATTTTTCCGACTCAGTATCTACACGCATCTGCTTCACCTCCCACATTTGACTTGGGATGTAGTTATCATCGGCAGTAAGAATCTCGACCGTGCGATTGCACACCTCGGGGTTCTCGTTCTGAAGAAGCATCGCCGTAGGCACCTCGACACCCTCACCCAAACGCTGCCACTCCGCGCGATATGCCACGAGCATGGCGTTGTATGTCGGATCTCCAAACTCCATACCTCCCTCATCTAACTCCGTGAATATCAGCGTTGCAACATTGTACTCCATCATCTGACTACCCTCGCGAATTTCAACGTTGAGGTGTCCCCACTTGATGAGATACTTTATCAACTCGTACTCCAAAATCCAAGATGTACTTCCTGCCTCAACGCTCTGATTTTCAGGTGTGGTGATCCCTTGGTCGCGACGTTGAATCTGAGTCTGACGACGCAGAAAATCCGCTGCCTCGCGATCTGTGGGTGATGTTGCGCACTTACGCGCCACCTCCGAGAAGAGTATCGACTCGTCAATATCCATAATCGCGGAGCACTCCTTGATAAATACCGAACGAAGTATCGGCTCTGGAATCTGAGATATCGACTCCACCATGTCGGTGATCATCTCTGCACGTTTGATGGGGTCGTGGCGACTCTCCTTGAGGAGCAACTTAGCCTTGAAGGTTAAAAAATCCTCCTCCTTCTCGCGAATATACTCCTGCACCTCCTCGGCGGTATGTGCACGCGCGAAAGAGTCGGGGTCATGCTCAGGTGGCAATGATACGATACGTACGTTGAGACCCTCGTGAAGGATGAGGTCGATACCTCGAATTGCCGCCTTGACACCTGCAGCGTCACCATCGTAGATGACCGTGATGTTCTTGGTGAAGCGCGCAATGAGTCGTATTTGGTCGATGGTGAGTGACGTTCCAGACGAGCTAACGACATTCTCGATACCCGACTGGTGCATCGAGATCACATCGGTATACCCCTCAACCATAATGACATAGTCGAGTTGTTGGATCATCTTCTTGGCGAAGAATAATCCATAAAGTTCACGTTTTTTGCTATATATTTCGCTCTCGGGCGAGTTTTGATATTTGGCGACCTTTTTGTCTGTTCGGAGTGTTCGACCTCCGAAACCCACGATGCGTCCCGAGATATTGTGAATCGGGAACATCACGCGATCCCTAAATCTATCGAATAGTGAACCATCGCGTTCGCTCTCCAGCGCGAGACCCGTAGATACCAAAAACTCCTTTTTGTAACCTGCCGCCATCGCCTCGCGTGACATTGTGTCGCCCTTGGATGGACAAAATCCCAATCCGAACTTCACAATTGTCGCGTCACTGAATCCGCGACTTTGACGCAGGTAAGAGCCTCCCACACTGATGCCCTCTTGGTCGCGCAGTAGGATCTTCGAAAAGTACTCCGCAACCCACGAGTTGAGGGCGAACATACTCTCGCGATTGTCGTTGCGTTGCGTCTCCTCGGGGGTTAACTCCTTCTCCTTGACCTCAATACCGTAACGCTTAGCAACAATCTTCAGAGCCTCGGGGTAGTTCACCGACTCATGCTCCATGATGAAGGTGACGGCATTACCTGCCTTGCCACAGCCGAAGCACTTAAATACCCCTTTGGTGGGCGAGACAACAAACGACGGAGTCTTTTCGTTATGAAAAGGACAACACGCCTGATAGTTGACACCTTTACGTTTGAGCGTAACATAGTCGCCGACAATCTCTACGATGTTGGCTGCGGCATATATTCGGTCTATGGTCTCTCTATCAATCATTTGTCTATTGTGCGACCTCTTTTCGAAGGCTCGGGAGTACAAAGTTAAGAATTATTTAATAACTTTGCAGTCTATGGCATTTAAATTATCTTCAGAATATAGTCCAACGGGAGATCAACCCCAAGCTATTGCACAACTTGTTGATGCAATTCAGAACCATTCGACCCACAACACCTTGATGGGAGTGACGGGTTCGGGAAAGACATTTACCGTTGCCAACGTCATAGCGCAGCTCGACCGACCTACGTTGGTGCTGAGCCACAACAAGACCCTCGCGGCACAGCTCTATGGCGAGTTCAAGAACTTTTTCCCCGATAATGCTGTCGAGTATTTTGTCTCATATTACGACTATTACCAGCCCGAGGCATACCTTGCTGCGTCGGATACCTATATTGAAAAGGATCTCTCGATAAACCAAGATATCGAGAAGATGAGGCTCAGCACCACCGCAACACTCCTCTCGGGGCGTCGCGATGTCATTGTGGTGTCGAGTGTCTCGTGCATATATGGTCTTGGAAATCCCGAAGATTTCGAGGCTACATCTATACATATTAAGGTGGGAGGGCTGTTGCCGTTTCATCGCATCCTCTACAACCTCACCGAGGCTCTCTACACTCGAACTGAGCGCGAACTTACACCTGCAACATTTCGTGTCAATGGCGACTCCATAGATATCATGACCGCCTATGGTGAGACATGCTACCGCGTCACCATCTTCGACAATGAGGTGGAGTCGATTTTCATTATTGACCCCGTTGTCGGGCATAAGATCTCCGAAATTCGACAGGTCACCATAACCCCTGCCAACCTCTTTGTGACAACCAAGGAGCGTGTAGGTAGGGCTGTGAGCCAGATCTATGTCGACATGGGCAAGCAGGTGGCGGCCTTTGAGGCGGATGGTCGCATGGTCGAGGCACAACGTCTCAAACAGCGCGTGGAGTATGACCTAGAGATGATTAAGGAGGTGGGGTACTGCTCTGGAATCGAGAACTACTCCCGATATTTCGACAATCGCAAACCTGGTCAAGCCCCTTTCTGTCTGCTCAACTACTTCCCAAAGGATTTCTTGACTGTGATAGATGAGAGCCACGTTATGATCCCCCAAATTCACGGAATGTATGGCGGTGACCGCGCGCGCAAAGATAACCTTATTGAGTATGGATTTCGTCTGGAGGCGGCTCGCGACAACAGACCTCTGAAGTTTGATGAGTTCGCAAACCGCATAAATACAGCGATATACGTCAGTGCAACACCTGCCGATTATGAGTTAACTAAGAGCGAAGGTGTTGTGGTTGAGCAGGTGATCCGCCCTACAGGTTTGATAGACCCACCCCTACTCGTGCGCCCGACAGAACACCAAATCGACAACCTCATTGAGGAGATTGCCGACGAGACTGAGCGCGGAAATAAGATCCTCGTTACCACCATCACAAAGCGCATGGCGGAGGAGCTATCCAAATATTTCGACCGCGTGGGTATAAGGAATAGGTATATTCACTCCGATGTCGACACCCTCGAACGTATCGAGATCCTTGAAGATCTTCGCAACGACCTCTTCGATGTCCTCATTGGCGTCAACCTCCTTCGTGAGGGTCTCGACCTCCCCGAGGTGGGTCTCGTGGCGATCATTGATGCCGATAAAGAGGGATTTTTGAGAAATGAAAGATCTCTGACGCAGACAGCAGGTCGTGCCGCGCGTCACGCCAACGGTCGCGTGATAATGTATGCCGACCGCTGCACCGACTCCATGCGCGCCGCAATAATGGAGAGTAACCGTCGTCGCACAAAACAGATCCGATACAATATGGAGCACTGCCAACTCCCTCGCCAAGCACAAAAAAGTGGCGATGGCGTCTCAACACTCATAACTCCAAAACTATCCGAGGAGAGCATGACAGTATACCCAATATATGAACAACACTACTCCAAAGCTGCTGAGCCTCAGGCATCTTATACTGCCGACACGCCAACATCATCCAAGAAGTTGACAGCCAAAGATTTGGAGGAGTTTTCTCAACAGCCGACCAATGAGTCCACACAAAAGATCACACCCCAAAATATTGATCTGCTCATAAACGAGGCAAACGACGCAATGATAAAGTCCGCCAAAGAGCTGGACTTCACAACAGCAGCAAAACATCGCGACCGCATGTACGAACTTAAAAAAATCAAAGAGACAAGCAGGTATTAGGATGTCTCGGACTGCCCTAACGCGGGCGGGCGGTGCGGAGCCGCACGGGCAATTTTTTCCCTAGCGGACATGTGGTACGCAGTTTTCTAGGGAAAACTGCTAAGTTTAAAGAGAGAGATTTTCGGATATTAAAAGCCTTCCCCTAAAGGGTCGGCTCTTAATCCGAAAATCTCTCTCTTTAAACTTCACGCTACTAGCGTAGCGTGCCACATGCCGACGTTCAACCGCTCTCAACATTGTCGCGTTGTCTCATTGTCCCACTCCTGCCTAGCGTTAGGTCACTACTATAGATTATTTTGCAGCGCGCTTGCGGTCGTGCTCGTTAAGCAAAATCTTTCTTAGGCGCATAGAGTTTGGAGTAAGCTCTACATACTCATCCTCCTGAATATACTCCAACGCCTCCTCCAAAGAGAATACACGTGGTGGCGCGATGGTAACCTTATCATCCGATCCCGATGCACGCATGTTGGTCAACTGCTTAGACTTAGTAACGTTCACCGTGATATCGTTGCTACGCGTATGCTCTCCGATAACCTGACCGTTGTAGACCTCATCCATTGGAGCGATGAAGAAACGTCCACGATCCTGAAGTTTGTCGATTGAGTAGGCGAAGGCACATCCTGTCTCACCCGAGATGATAGATCCGTTGCTACGCATCTCGATATCACCTACCCAAGGCTCGAAACCTAGAAGTCGGTGTGTCATGATAGCCTCACCAGCCGTTGCAGTCAACATATTAGAGCGAAGTCCGATGATTCCGCGCGATGGAATTGAGAACTCTAGGCGCGTGCGCTCATCCGATGTCACCATATTTGTAAGCGTACCCTTGCGACGCGTCACAAGGTCGATAACCGTACCTCCGCAATCCTCGGGACAGTCCACTGTCAACTCCTCGATTGGCTCGCACTTCTGACCATCAATCTCCTTGATGATAACCTTTGGCTGACCAACCTGTAACTCATACCCCTCGCGACGCATGGTCTCGATAAGAACCGATAGGTGAAGAACTCCACGACCAAAGACTAGGAAGCTATCTGCCGAACCTCCAGCCTCAACCTTGAGGGCAAGATTCTTCTCCAACTCCTTGTCGAGCCTATCCTTGATATGGCGCGATGTTACGAACTTACCATCCTTGCCGAAGAAAGGCGAGTTGTTGATGGTGAACAACATAGACATCGTTGGCTCATCAATCGAGATTGGTGGTAGTGGCTCTGGATTCTCGAAGTCGCAGATAGTATCTCCAATCTCGAAACCCTCGATTCCGACGATGGCGCAGATCTCTCCACACTTCACCTCCTCGACCTTCTTCTTACCTAAGCCTTCGAAGATCATGATATCCTTGATGCGGCTCTTAGTCATCTTCGATCCGTCACGCTTAGCAAGAGTGACGCTCTGACCAGCCTTCAAAGATCCGCGAGTGACCTTACCCACAGCGATACGACCGATGTATGATGAGTACTCTAGTGATGTCACAAGCATCTGAGGCGTACCCTCAACAACCTCTGCATCAGGGATCTCGTCAATGATGGTGTCGAGAAGTGGCGTGATTGAGTCCGTAGGCTCATTCCACACGTGAGACATCCAGCCCTGCTTAGCCGATCCATATATTGTCTTGTAGTCCAACTGCTCCTCAGTAGCCTCTAGGGTGAACATTAGGTCAAAGACCTGCTCATTCACCACCTCGGGACGACAGTTTGGCTTATCCACCTTGTTGATAACGACGATAGGTTTCTTACCCAACGCCAACGCCTTCTGCAACACGAAACGAGTCTGTGGCATGGTACCCTCAAAGGCATCAACCAACAACAACACTCCGTCGCACATGTTGAGTACGCGCTCTACCTCACCACCGAAGTCGGCGTGACCTGGGGTATCTATGATATTGATTTTGTAATCTTTGTATATCACCGAAACATTCTTCGAGAGGATGGTGATACCTCTTTCGCGCTCAAGGTCGTTGTTATCCAAAATCAACTCACCTTGAGATTGTGAGCTATTGTCGCGGAGGATGTTGCTCGCCAAGATCATCTTGTCGACGAGGGTCGTCTTGCCGTGATCGACATGGGCGATGATGGCAATGTTGCGTAATTTTTGCATATAGTCTTTCGATAATTTGCCACAAAGGTAGTGATTTTGAAACTAAATATATTACCTTTGCCATGAAGAATTTATTTAATTTTCTAAATAATAGGATTATCAGCAGTATTATATATAGGTATGAACAGTAATTATACACTCAACATCAAGGATCAGAGCCAAGTTTGTGTCGGAAGTACAGAACTTCTTCTCGATGAACTTCTACCCCAAGGTCGCGTAATTGTCATCTCAGATGTCAATATGGATCGCCTCTATCCCAAACTTATAGGTCGATTCGAGTCTATACTTATAGGGTTCGGCGAGACCAACAAAACCCTCTCAACCATGGAGATGATCTACACCAAGCTCATCGAGATGGGGGCAGATCGCAAAACCTTTATCCTCGGCATCGGTGGTGGTATCGTCACCGACATCGCAGGTTTTGTCGCTTCGACATATATGCGTGGCGTGAGGTTTGGATTTATCTCTACGACACTCCTCAGTCAGGTGGACGCAGGCGTGGGTGGTAAGAATGGTGTAAACCTCGGAGGTTACAAAAATATGATCGGAACATTCAACCAACCCGAGTTTGTGATCTGCGATGTCAACATGCTAAGCACCCTGCCCAAGCGCGAACTTCGCGCTGGTCTTGCGGAGGTTATCAAGTCGGCAATCATTGCAGATCCTGCACTCTTTGAGATGCTTGAGGGGTTGACTTTCGAGGAGCTAGTTGCAGATCGTGACCTTCTCAGCCGTGCGATACTTGCCTCGGTAACTGTCAAGGCGAATATCGTAGAGCAGGATGAGCGCGAGTCGGGCGAGCGCAGAAAGCTAAATCTTGGTCACACTTTTGCGCATGCCATCGAAAAGACATCTTCGGAGATGATTCATGGCGAGGCTGTTGCGGTGGGAACAATCATCGTCACTCGCATGGCTCAAAAGCTAGGTATCATATCGGATAGTGACTCAGCTAGAATCATTGATCTTCACGAGAAGATGGGCTTCACCCTCACTCCTCCAGCAGATATCCACAAGCTTTTCAAGGCAATTAGCCACGACAAGAAGGCGGAGAGTGGCGCAATATTTATGGTTCTACCGCGCGCGATTGGCGATTGCGAAGTTCGCAAGATGTCATTCCCCGAGGTGGAGGAGCTACTATAAAGCAAAAAAATAGCCCGTGCGGCTCCGCACCGCCTGCCCGGCGTTAGGGCAGTCCCCAGCGTCCCCAGCGTCCTCAGCCGACTGAAAGCCGATCGAGAGCTTACATCATAAATGGCACTCCGAGTAGCATAAAGAGCACGGCGATAAATGGTATCATGAGTAGTATTCCGATCATTGCGAGGAGTGTTCCCATGCAACCCCATCTTTTATCTGTGGAGTTTGGCAGAGGGTCGCTGAGTAGTGCAACCACCAAACCCACGAGGGGTGTGAATATTATACTTAGCAGGAAAGTCCAACCAAAACCTATGGTTCGTGTACGTCCGAACATGCCGACTATAACGGCAACGAGGCATCCCGATAGTAGTCCAAAGAGCAGTAAAGCGAAAGGTATCATATATTATTGTTTTTTAAAAATGTCGAAAACCCATTAGGTCGAGATCTATTACCGTGCCAGCTTCGCGCCACACCAGTTCGTCACCGCTCACAATCTCGCCAATAGGTGTAATTCCGCAACTAAAACGAGCATTGAAGTGGCGAATAAGATCCTCTACGAGATCGGGGGCAGCGGTAAAAAGCAGCTCATAATCCTCACCGCCACAGAGTGCTAGGCGAATATCGTGACGCGATGGAAGTTTGTCTATGTTGATTTGCGCACCGACACCCGACTGCGACATTATGTGTCGAAGATCCGATGCCACGCCATCCGATATATCCATCATCGCGTGAACCTCGGCTCTCTTGCCAAGCCATGCCCCCTCCTCAATGCGAGGTGTCGGGCGTCTATGAATATCGGCTTCGGGGGTCAAGAGTGAGCCACTCAACATATCGCGCAGACCACATGCCGAATCCCCTAACTTGCCTGTTGTGAGGATTATATCCCCTACGCGAGCATCCGCGCGACGTTTAATTCGCTGAGATTGCGCGCGCCCAATAGCTGTGACATTGATGGTCACAAGCCCCGTTGAGGATGTTGTATCGCCCCCCACTAGGGCAACGTTGTGCCTCTCACTCAGAGAGTGATACCCCCTCATAAACTCCTCCGCCCATGCAGGGTCTATCCCCTTGGGCAACGATATGGAGAGCAGCGAGGCGACGGGCGTAGCCCCCATAGCTGCGACATCGCTGATGTTGACCGCAAGAGATTTGTACCCCAAGTCAAAAGCAGAGGTTGTGGCGCGTGTGAAGTGTATATCCTCGACCAACATGTCGGATGTAAAGAGCAGTGAATCGGTCGCGCTAATTGGCAACACCGCGCAGTCGTCACCAATCCCCTCGAATGAGTTTAGAGGCAGTGCAGCGAAGAGACTCTTGATGTTGTCAATAAATCCGAACTCGGTCATAATGAAATTTTTTTAATAATTTATGAGTGCATAACGCTCAAAACGGAGCCTCGGATGGCTATTTTGTGCGATTTTAACCCCTATTTAACATTTTAATATTAATACAAAGGTAGAAAAATTTTTTAATCTAAGTAATTATTCTTACCTTTGTGTCGTTGTATTTATGAAATGAGTTTGCAGATGATGAAGAAAATCCTTATATTAAATGGCCCAAACCTGAACCTTCAGGGCAGTCGCAATGTCGAAATATACGGCACAACTACTTTTGAGGAGTATATGACTGAAGTGAGAGCAACATTTAAGGATATTATCGAAATCGACTATCTCCAGTCCAACCACGAGGGGGTTATGATCGACGCAATTCACAACTCTGTTGGTAAATACGAGGGTATTGTCCTCAACGCAGGAGCCTACACCCACACATCACTAGCAATCCATGACGCAATATCGGGAGTTAAAACCCCCGTTGTAGAGGTTCACATCTCCTCTATCTTGGCGCGCGATGCCGTTCGCCACCACTCGATGATCGCACCAGCTGTCATTGGCTCGATTATGGGATTTGGATTGGATTCGTATAGATTGGGCGTGGAGTCACTACTGAAATTTAACAATATTAAATAACTCTTTGATTGTAAGAAGTATGCAAAAAATGAAAAAAACCAAGATCGTCGCTACGGTATCTGATATCCGTTGCGATGAGTCTTTTGTAAGAAGCCTTTACGAGGCAGGTATGGATGTTGTCCGTATCAACTCAGCTCACGCTACACTTGATGGCGCAACAGAGGTTGTAACTAACGTACGTAAGGTTAGCGCATCAATCCCAGTGATGATCGACACAAAGGGTCCAGAGATCCGTTTGACAAACGTAGGTGACGGTGAGGGTAGCATCATGTTCAAGACTGGTGACATCGTAAAGGTTTGCGGTACAGCAAACAACGCTGACCTCACAACAGCTGAGATGATCTACATGAACGTTCCTAGCCTTGTTAACGACATGAATGTTGGCAATCGTCTTATGATCGCTGACGGTGAGTTGGAGCTTGAGGTATTGGAGAAGAACGCTGACCACCTTGTATGTCGTTTCACTATCGGTGGTAAGTTGAAGTCTCGTAAGAGCGTTAACGTTCCTGGAGTTCACGTTGACCTTCCATCAATCACAGAGAAGGATAAGAAGTTCGTTCTTTGGGCTATCGAGAACGATGTAGATTTCATCGCTCACTCTTTCGTACGTAGCGCAAATGATGTTAAGGCTGTTCAGGATATCCTTGATTCTAAGGGTTCTAACATCAAGATTATCTCTAAGATCGAGAACCAAGAGGGTATCGACAACATCGACGAGATCATCGAGGCATCATACGCTATCATGGTAGCTCGTGGTGACATGGGTGTTGAGCTTTCAGCAGAGAAGATTCCAAGTGTTCAGCGTATGATCGTTGAGAAGTGTATCGCTGCAAAGCGTCCAGTGATTATCGCTACACAGATGCTTTACTCTATGACTAAGTCTCCACGCCCAACACGTGCCGAGGTTAGTGACGTTGCTAGCGCAATCTATGAGCGTACAGATGCTATCATGCTTAGCGACGAGACTGCTACAGGAGACTTCCCAACAGAGGCAGTTAAGACTATGGCTAAGATCGCTCGCGAGATCGAGGGTGATGAGCGTCAGTTCCCACCAATGGTTGACATGAACATGGTATCTGTAAACCACGAGGTTACTGCACAGTTGGCTCGTTCAGCAGTTCGCGCATGTACTAACTTGCCAATCAAGCACGTAATCCTTGATACACATACAGGTCGTACAGGTCGTTACTTGTCAGCTTTCCGTGGTCAGAAGAGCGTAGTTGCTGTATGTTACACTCAGGCTGCTCAGCGTGTTTTGGCTCTTTCATATGGTGTAATTCCAATCTTGAGAAATCAGGACGAGAACAAGTACCACTTCCTTGCGGACGCTATGGAGTATATCAACGAGCACCTTCCATTGGAGAACAACGACTTATTGGCTGTTGTAGGCGGTAGCTTCGGTCCTGGTAAGGGTGGATCTTATGTTGAGATCGCATCTGTCGAGGATATCACTAAGCGCAACGCAAGCAAGTAATATATCTCTGAGAGATAAGTAATAAAGCTTGAGGGCTGGTTAACGCGATGTTAGCCAGCCCTCTTTGTTTGTTCTAAAGTCTCATTCTTGGGACATTGGGACAAGAATTGAGGGTTGCGTCACAAGACACAACCCTCAATTTTATAATCGTTTAGGAGTTTACTCCTTATCCTCGAATGGGAATTGATTCTGGTTAACATCATCGAAACGTAGACCCTTCTCGTAGGTCTTCATTGCGCGACGAGTCATACCGATTGACGAGAAACCTCCATCATGGAATAGATTCTGCATCGTCACCTTGCGAGTCAAATCCGAGAATAGCGAAATCACATAGTCAGCACAGTCGAGAGCCGACGCGTTGCCTAGAGGTGACATATTCTCAGCGAACTCCATCAAGTCTCCAAGACCCAACACACCGCTACCTGCTGTTGTAGGTGTTGGAGATTGCGATACAGTGTTGATACGCACGTTCTTCTCGCGACCGTAGATATATCCAAAGCTACGAGCAATAGACTCTAGTAGAGCCTTAGCATCCGCCATGTCGTTATATCCGTAGAGTGTACGCTGAGCAGCGATGTAGCTCAAAGCTACGATAGATCCCCAATCGTTGATAGCGTCCTTTTTGCGCGCCACCTGAATTGCCTTGTGGAACGACACTGCCGAGATATCAAGAGTCTTTGTAAGATAGTCATAGTCAAGATCGTCGTATGTGCGACCTTTTCGAACGTTTGGTGACATTCCGATTGAGTGGAGCATGAAGTCGAATTTACCTCCGAAGTGCTCCATTGTCTTGTCGATAAGGTTCTCAAGGTCCTCGACACTTGTAGCGTCGGCTGGGATAACCATTGCGTTGCACTCCTTAGCAAGCTCGTCGATCTGTCCCATGCGGATAGATACTGCTGTATTTGTCAATACGATCTCAGCACCCTCCTCTACAGCGCGCTGAGCCACCTTCCATGCTATTGAATTTTCGTTGAGAGCTCCGAAGATAAGACCCTTCTTGCCCTTCAATAAATTGTATGCCATAACTTTTTTGTGTTTAATAATGGCGCAAATGTAACACTTTTTTTTTATATTTCGGTCAACCTTACCAACAAAAACGCCCTTTGTCACATTATCTATTGGAACATCATCAATTTTAGCGTACCTTTGTTACCTATAATTAATATTAATGAGCATCGAGTTTTGAGTTTTACGGTCACTATATTAGGTTCATCGTCGGCAAAGCCTACGGCTGGGCGACATCCATCGTCTCAGATTTTGAACATCCACGAACAGTATTACATGGTGGATGCTGGCGAGGGATGCCAAAAACAACTCTTTAGATATGGAATCAATCCACTGAAAATCAGAGCTGTATTTATCTCACACCTCCACGGCGATCATCTCTTTGGACTCTTTCCGATGCTCTCTACCTTGGGGCTATATGGACGAAAAACATCGCTGAAGATCTACGCGCCACGACCATTTGGAGAGATCTTGGAGTCGCATTTGAGGTTCTTTGACTCCGATCTGCCCTACGCGGTGGAGTGGGTCGAGGTAGACACAACCAAGCACGCCTTGATCTTCGAGAGTCGTTCGATTGAGGTGTGGAGTGTTCCGTTGCGCCACCGCGTCCCCACCTCGGGATATCTCTTCAGGGAGAAGATGCCACCTCTCAATGTTGATAAATTCAAGATTGAGAAGTATGGCTTGGGTATTGCGCAGATCACAGCGGCAAAACGCGGTGAGGATGTTGAGCTAGAGAGTGGCGAGGTGATTAAGAATGAGGAACTTACATATATTCCGCACCAGCCTCGATCATATGCCTACCTCTCGGATACCAACTTTTCGGCTAAGGCGGCATCGCTCTGCCGTGGGGCGTCGCTGATATATCACGAGGCGACATATGACCACTCACAACGCAAGGTTGCCAAGGAGCGAGGTCATGCCACAACTGTCGAGGCGGCAAAGTGTGCTGTGCAGGCGGAGGCAGAGAGGTTGATTATTGGGCACTTCTCATCGCGATACAAGGATCTTACACCGCTCTTGGAGGAGGCGCGCGAGGTGTTCCCAAATACGGAACTTGCCATTGAGGGCGAGACATTTAAAATCGATAAAAGACGATGACAAAGGCTGAGATACAACTGATTAAATCGCTGAACGACAAGGCTTCACGTGCGGAGCATGGACTCTTTATTGCCGAAGGGTCAAAGCTCATTGAGGAGATCTTGGGCTCTTCGTTGTGCGTGCGCAAGGTATACGCACTCTCGGATATCTTTGGTCTGAGTGGCGACATCTTCGAGGTGATAAGTCCCAAGGAGATGGAGCGAATTTCGACCCTCAAGAGTGCAAATAACTCATTGGCGGTGGTTGAGATTCCGAAGTCGGAGCTACGCGTTGAGGAGCTAGCCGATGGGTTGACACTCATGCTTGACGAGGTGCAGAACCCTGGAAATCTGGGGACTATAATTCGCCTTGCCGACTGGTTTGGTGTCGAGAACATCATCTGCTCACCCAACTCTGCGGATGCCTTTAACCCTAAGGTTGTTCAGGCGTCGATGGGGGCGATTTTGAGGGTCAAGGTGCACTACACGCCTCTAGTCCCCATTTTAGAACAGCTCTCAAAAATGTCGCTACCCATCTACGGAACATTTCTCGATGGCGCAAATATATACTCCAAACAGTTGAGCAACAGAGGTGTAATCGTCATGGGCAATGAGGGTCGGGGGATCTCGGATGAGGTTTCAACCTTTGTGAATGAGCGACTCTATATTCCGCCATATCCTGCGGATTGTGCAGGTTCGGAGTCGCTCAATGTTGCCATCGCCACGGCAATAGTCTGCTCGGAGTTCAGAAGGCATTAGGGCAGTACCATGCTGTTTTGGAGTAATTTTTGTAATGCGGTAGGTATAACATATAAAAAATATCTACTATGAAAATTTCCGATATCAAAGCACGTCAGGTGCTCGATTCTCGCGGTCTACCCACTATTGAGGTGGACATCACAACCGATGGTGGCGCATTTGGTCGCGCCTCAGTCCCTAGCGGAGCCTCAACGGGCGACTACGAGGCGCATGAACTTCGCGATGGCGACCCTGCCAACTACCTTGGCAAGGGGGTTCTCAAAGCTATTGACCTTATCCACGACAAGGTTGCCCCCGAACTCAAAGGGTTGGAGGTTACCGCGCAACGCGACATCGATGAGCGACTGATGTTTCTCGACGCCACCCCCAATAAATCCCACCTTGGAGCAAATGCAATACTCGCTGTCTCGTTGGCATCAGCGCGCGCGGCAGCTGACTTCTATGATGTGCCACTATTTCGATATATAGGTGGTGTTCAGGGATTTAAGCTACCAACGCCAATGATGAATATCATCAATGGAGGTGCGCACTCCGATGCTCCTATTGCCTTTCAGGAGTTTATGATTCGACCCATTGGAGCTGAGGATTTTGAACATGCACTGCGCATGGGAGCTGAGGTTTTTCACCATCTCAAACGCATTCTCAAAGAGCGCGGACACTCCACAGCTGTAGGCGACGAAGGCGGTTTTGCCCCTCTGCTCAGTGGTGTGGAGGATGCTTTGGGGGTTATTGTCGAGGCGATAACTGCCGCAGGGTACAACCCCAGCACCAAGGGTCGTGAGGGCGATATATCGTTGGCATTGGATTGCGCGGCATCGGAGTTTTATGTAGATGGCGTCTACGACTACTCGGTCTTTGAGGGTGAGCGCGGACAGCGACTCACCGCACCCGAGCAGGTGGAGTACCTCGCAGGTCTTGTTGCGAAGTTCCCCATCGACTCCATCGAGGATGGCATGGATCAGAACGACTGGACAGGTTGGGAGCAGCTCACAGCACGCCTTGGTGGATCGTGTCAACTTGTTGGTGATGACCTCTTTGTCACCAACGTGAAGTTTCTCAAAGAGGGCATTGCGCGCAAATGCGCAAACTCAATCCTCATCAAACTCAACCAGATTGGGACGCTATCCGAGACCCTCGACACCGTAAATCTCGCACACAGCGCAGGATATAAGTGCATCATCTCGCACCGCTCGGGCGAGACCGAGGATAGCTTTATTGCCGACCTCTCCGTGGCGACAAACGCAGGGCAGATCAAGACTGGATCGCTATCACGCTCTGAACGAATCGCCAAATACAACCAACTCCTTAGAATCGAGGAGTCGCTGAAAAATAAATAATAAAAATGGGTTGAGAAGAAAATTATCCTCTCAACCCATAATCTATAGACGAAATATCTATTAATGGTGGTGGCGATCACCGTCACCCTTATTCATTTGGTAATCCTTCATATCCTTTGAGGCATTCTTACCAAAGGCACGGAGGTTATAGATAAACTGAACCGTTGCGTATCGTCCAATCACTGAGTTTGTTAGGTTCTGTGTGTAGTTTGTTCCCACATATCTCTTGAACGATGTGTTCTGGTTGAAGATATCGTAGACTCCAACACACACCTCGCCACGACGGTTTTTGAACACCTTGCGACCCAAGAATGCGTTGCAGAGGATGTAGTCGTCATTATAGACATCCGTAAATCCCATATATTGGGTATATCCTGCACTCGCGTTGAATGTAAATCCATCAAGGAAGACAACCTTAATCGAGGCGTTAGCCTTGTGGTTGAAGTATCTGTTCTTCTCCTGCCCTGCCGAAGATGACTCTGTCGCCTCGTTGTACTCACCATTCCACGACAAGGTGAAGTCGACATTCTGCGAGATGTTACTTCCAAGAACCAAACCTCCACGGTAACCCATGTTGTTGATTGTGCTGTACTCACCCTCGGTCATTGTTCCATCGTTATTCACCTCGCCACCGATAACACTTGGGACGATGGTGTAGGTGATGCCAACGTTGAAGTTGAGGTTACACTTGATTGGATTGATCGGCAAACCGTAGTTCACCTTGGTGAAGATGTTCCAGTAGCCATCAACATTTGTTGGACGCGTATACTGCAACTTGTCGGAGTACGCTGTATCAAAAACTGTAACCGTCTCATCCTCACTAAAGTACTTAATCTGATTAGCGTAGTAGTTGCTCGTGTTGCGTGCCCACAACAGAACCATAAATGTACGTCCATTCTCAAGGTCGGAGTTGACATACCTCGCCTTGAACTGGTTGGTGTAGGATGGAACAAGCTGTGAGTTACCAATCGACATATACTGTCCCGTGCTCAGGATCTCCTGCATCTTCCAGATCGGAGGGTTCGAGGTGTATGAGTTGAAGTAGAATCGCAACGAGTTCTCCTTGTTAATCATAACATTAGCAACAGCATTGTATGTAAAGTTGTTGAAGTAGCTATCCGTCTCATCATGAACAGGCTCCGTCTCCTTGGGGTTCCAACTTATCACCCTAGCCTTGTCGACAACAGTCGTTAGATTTGCATGTTGGTAGCTCGCACCTAAGACAAGATTTGTCTTTCCTTTGTTGTACTTCAATGTTGGACCTACGCGGTGTGTTGTATATGCACTGTTGGTCTCGCTCGATGACTCTTCGCGCTTATTAACCTCGGGATCATATATGAAGTCATCCGCCAAGTCATCATCGGTATCGTACACCTCCGAGACATTATTCTGCTCGTTGTACTTGATGTCGTAGTTAAGCGTAAACGAGTACCCCTTACCTAGAGGCTCAACATAGTTGAAACCTGCACCCCATGCTGTGCGACTTGATGGTGCGGTCTTGTACTCATAGACAGGATCGTTGTAGTAGTATGTCTCGCCATCCTCATTTGTCGCACTGCTGACATTGTAATATCTATTGTAGTTGGTATTCTCATACTCGTTGACGCTGTAGTTTCCGTTCAGCGTGATGAGTGTTCCGCGCTCGTTGAGTTTGTAGCGGTAGTTTGCGCTGATGCTGGCGTTGTAGCCACTCCAATATCCATCCCATACACCTCCGATATCGCGAATGAAGGGGTCGCCATAGATATCAACACGACCCTCCGTAGACTCTCCCCAACGCTCTCCGTAGTATCCATTTTCGCGATCCGCAGAGGTGTTGAATGGGTCATTTCGCTGGTAGCTGAAGTTTGGACGTATCAATATAGAGTGGTTCTTGTTGATCTTCCAGTCGATGCGCGAGTTGAAACGGTAGTTGACATTTTCGGTGTAGTTCAACGTGCGCGAATATACTGTATCCACCGTTGCAGGCTCTGTGTACCACAGCTCCTTGGTCTGATCGTTGGTTGTGCGCGTGTGGTTGAAGAAGAAGCTAGCTTGAAGCTTCAGCTGATCCTTCTTGCCTAGGTTGTCGGAGTAGTTGATACCCACGGCATTAACCTTCGCAACACCTGGAAGTTGCTTCACCATGTAGCTACCTGCGCTACTCTGCGAGTCACTATCCTCCGAGACACCCAAGATATCCTCAAACGAAAAGTTCTGCTGATTGATGTTGTTGCTCAGACCAATCACCGAAACTCGCGTATCATTATTGAAGAGATTGACATTTCCTCCCAAGAGATATTTGTTGCGATCCGATCCAGCCGCTGGCTCAGGCTCGTAGCCCAAACCGCCAAAGACCTTACCAAAAGCACCTTGACGCATATGCTTGTGTGTCACGATGTTGATGGTCTTACCTCCCGTACCATCATCGACACCCGTCATTTCGGCATTATCGCTGAGCTTATCATAAACCTCGATCTTGTCGACAATCTCAGCAGGTAGCGACTTTAGTGCCGTAGCGACATCATCGCCAAAGAACTCCTTACCATCGACATAGATCTTCGTAATTGTCTCACCCTGAGCCGACAGCTCGCCATCCTCGATTGAGATACCAGGCATCTTCTGCAACAATCCCTCGACATCGGCATCCGCGGCAACCTTAAATGCGCTAGCGTTATAGTTCAGTGTATCACCACTTTGCGACGCTCTAAGGGCTTTTATCTCCTTAACAACAGCAGCAATTTGTGTCGATGATGGCGACATCTTAACCGCTGGCAATGTCAACTCTGAACCAGCCAATTTGAATGGCAGGACAACATTATCGTAGCCCAAGAATGTGATTCCGAGGGTATAGTCGCCATGTTTGAGCTGCAAGATCGAGAGCGATCCTGTGCCATCTGTCGAGTAGTATAACTTTTTGTCGGGGGTTGCTGTGGGGGTTAGCTCCACCACGGCACCTGCAACGGCAAGTCCAGTGTCAGCATCGGTGATGGTCGTCTTGACCCTTCCATACCCAGTCTGGGCAAGTGCCGAGGTGACGGCACACAAAAGCATGGCAATAGATAGGAGAATCTTTTTTCTCATTTCGTAGGGTTGTTTACAGTTGGTTGATGCACTAAATTTCCGATTGGTCAGTCGAAAATCACAAAACACTACAAAGATAGTATTTTTTTACAATAAACCCAACCACTACACTACATTATTTGAACAATAGATCACTAAAATGTTTACGACCCCTAAAGAAATTCCACACCACAGAGCCTCGATATATATACTTTGACTCCGAGGTGCGAGCTGAGCGAACCGCTTTTCGTTTGCGAAAGAGTCTTGGATGCCACGCAATAAATGTCCCATAGGCGCGAAATACCGCCCATGCACCGCGCCAATCACCCTGAAGCAGGTAACTCAGCGATGCCGCGAAATCAAGAGTTGGGCGTGCCACAGCGACCAAAATGCGTTGTCCCGTGGGTGCGCACTTAAACAACATCGCGAGGTTATTGCGATGGTTGAGGTATAGCTTCTGAGGCGAGGTTTTAGAGAGCGTTCCCCCACCCAAGTGGTAGACCACACTGCGCGGAACAACCCTCACACGGTAGCCCCTTAGCTGCATTCTCCAACAGAGATCTATCTCCTCCATATGCGCAAAAAAATCGCTATCGAAACCGCCAAGCTCCTTGAACAGCTCCGCGCGACATCCAAACGCTGCGCCACTGACCCAGAAGAGATCCTTTGCATCATCATATTGACCCCGATCTTCCTCCGTGTGGTTGAGCATGCGACCGCGACAGAATGGATAACCCAAGATGTCGATATATCCCCCCGATGCACCAGCATACTCAAAGTGCGTAGGTTCACTGTATGATAATAACTTTGGCGCAACAGCACCAACCGACGCGTCATCCCGAAGCTCCGCGATGAGAGGCTCAATCCACCCCTCACTCACCTTGACATCGGAGTTGAGAAGGATAAAATATTTGTGATATAGCCCACTCAACGCCTCGTTATATCCCCTCGCGAAACCGTAGTTCTGTCCAAGGTCAACAACCTTAATATCAGGAAATTGAGATCTCAACAGCTCCAACGACCCATCTGTTGAACCATTATCCGCAACAATGATCTCCGCAACTTCGCAGGGGGTATGTTCAACAACCGAAGGGAGAAACTCCCGAAGGTGTCTCTCCCCATTCCAGTTGAGTATAACCACTGCGCATTGCACCATAATTTATAGATTTTTAAATCGTTGCTCCGCCTTCGCGCGCTTGTGTTTCCAACGTTTGTGCGACCAGAGCCACATCTCGGGATTTTCGCGTATCGCCGCCTCCAACTTCTTCACATATCTTCGCGTGATCTCGAATGGCTCAACATCCTCCTTGCCATCATATATCTGCTCCCACGCAAAGCGGTAGACTCCACGCCCCAAACGTCGCTGATAGATGAAATATACTGGTAACTTGAGCTTTAACGCCATCTTCTCGCCACCTTCAAAGAAGATCGTCTCGCGCCCCAAGAACTCTATCCAGTGGCTATCCTTCGCCAGCGGAGGGTTCTGGTCGGCAATAAGACCAACGCCAAACTTCACGCCATCGCGTTGCAACGTCATGCAGTAGCGGATGGTCTGCTTTAGAGGCGTTGGGTCGACATATGGTTTCGACCTCATGCGAATATAGACCTCATCAAAGACCTTGCTTTTGAGCGGATGGTAGACACCTAACAGCTTGATAGCCGAGAAGTTACCCCAAAACATTAGGTACTCCCACTGTCCAAAGTGTGCGCTGAGACCAATCCAACTTCCTCCATCAAGTTGCGTGCGTAGGGCTGCCGCTTCGGTGTCTGTCTCGTTGGGGTCAAGGAATTTATTGCGCCTATAATCGCCCGCAGCATCCAACGTGCTGACAAATACCTCGCTCAGTATTCGATAGAAGTTGTGTCTAATAATTTTTCGCTCCTCCTCGCTCTTTTCTGGAAAGGCATATGCTAGATTCTCCTTGACAAGCCTCACGCGATAGCGCGCAATGTAGTAGAGCACAAAGCGCACCAACGGTGATAAAACCCAATATTTAAACCAGTCGGGTTGGAGGCTAAATAGCCTGCAAAATCCCCACACAAGTTCAACCGAGAGGCGTTGCCTGCGGTTTAGGTCATTGGTATATTTACTACTCTTCGTCATTCTCCTCCTCGTTATTTTCCACCTGTTGTTGCTGTTGCGCCCTCTCCAAATCGCGCAGCTCACGTTTCGAAAGTTTTACCTTGGGCTTACCTGCTACAACAACGACAAACTCGCCCTTGGGTTCATGGGCGCGGAAGTGCTCCGCCACCTCTGTGAGTGTTCCGCGCACCGTCTGCTCAAATTTTTTAGATAGCTCACGCGACACCGAGACCTCTCTCTCCGCGCCAAATATCTCAGCCATAAGCTCCAAGCACTTGACAACACGGTAGGGCGACTCATAAAAAATCATCGTTCGCTCCTCCTCGGCCAATGCCGCGAGTTGCTTGGTGCGCCCCTTCTTCTGGGGCAAGAACCCCTCAAAGCAGAACCTATCACACGGAAACCCACTCTGCACCAATGCAGGTATTGCCGCCGTAGCTCCAGGGAGCGTCTCAACTTCAATGCCAGCCTCCAAACATGTGCGCACCAACAGAAACCCTGGGTCTGAGATTCCAGGTGTGCCCGCATCGCTCACCAACGCAACAGATCGCCCCGAGGCTATCGACTCAGCAACCATCTTCGAGGTGGCGTGCTCATTGAATTTGTGGTGCGAATACAACCTCTTCTCGATGCCCAAGTGTTTGAGCAAAAAGAGCGAGGTGCGTGTATCCTCCGCCAAGATAAAATCTACCTCGCCCAACACCCTGATAGCTCGAAGCGTAATATCTTCGAGATTGCCGATAGGGGTCGGCACAATATATAATTTTGACATAATGTAGCGTGTTAGTTATTCCGAGAACTTGCGCTCCAGAAGTGACAAAATCAACTTGGTAGCCTCAGTCTCAGGATCCCAATTGAAGTTCTCGACGATGTAGATCATGCAGTCATCGAAGTTATCCATCATATTGAAGTTGAGCAACATATCTCCGCACGCCTCCATATCTCCGCCAAATAGCTCCTGAGCAATTAGGTAGCGGTCGTTGATGTTGATATCCCTCGTAAGGTCGAGGGTCGGCATCGCCGATGCGAACTCACCAAAGATCGTTGAGCCGCTATTTTGCGATGCAAATCTGTCGCTGATGGTCTCCACCTCAATCTCGCCACCAATCATGCGACCCATGACGTCACCCATGCTCTCAACCTCCGTAGGGAGTGGCTCAACCTCAAACAGTGAGTTGATCTCGCTGGTTGTGGCGCGTCGTGGCTCAATGGTTATATCCTCAATCTCGGGGGTGTAGTCGTTGATATTAAAGACCTGCTCGCGAGGTCGAACCTCCTCAACCACCTCTGGTTCAGGCTCTATCTTCTCCTTCTCATCTTCGTGGTCGAAGTCCAACACCTCGACTATGGTTGTCTGTGGAGTTGGGGTCTCATCCTCAACATCATCCTCAACATCATCCTCTATCTCCTCGTCATCACTGAACTCCTCCTCAACATCTAGCTCATCCTCGATTTCGAGTGTGCTAACCTCCAATTCGCTCCCATCCTCTATCTCCTCATCAGCATACAAATCTATTGAAAGCTGCTCAACATGCTGAGGCTCATCGCTATATAGCGACAACAAAAGATCATGGCGACTCATTGGCGATGGTTCAGGCGTCTCAGGCGTCTCAGGCGACTCAGGTGTCCCATCCGTCTCGTCTGTCTCCTCAGTTTCATCCTCCTCCTCAAAGAGCAACTCTACCTCAACTTCGCCCTCCTCGCTCTCCTCTATTTTTTCGGACTCCTCAGAGTCAAAAATCAACTCCACCTCAACCTCGGAATCATTCGCCTCAGCTGTCTCGTCCTCGTTCTCCTCAACAACCTCCCCCGACTCGCCCAAGCCCGACATCTCAAATGTCAACGCCTCGAAATCAATCTCAACCTCGGGGGCGTCTGCTGCAATCTCTTCGCTCGGAGTTGCCTCAATATCGCCAAAGCGAAGTGCCTCATACAGAGGCTTTATCCTCTCCAACGCGATATCGCGCTCAATGGCTGAAATACTCTTTTCGGCACGCCACCCCTGCGCAAGTTGCGCGAGTTGGTCTATCGCTCTGCATATTGACTCTATATTCATGTTTTTATAGGTTTAAAAAGATAGGTTGCTATTTTTTTATGTTTAGGTTCAATTTATCGCTATTCCACTCACCCTTAGCGTTGAGGTATACAACAGCCCTAGAGCCTGCCAACTCCTTGGCTTTCAAGTAACTCTCATAGAGGTTGTAGCCATTGAACGAACTCTCACCAATGGCATAGGCAACCACAGATGGGTGAACTTTGGTGGTCGCGATATGTCGCTCCACGCGCTGCTCATACGCCACTCTCCACTGCGGATCATTCGATGGATTACCACCCTTGGCAAGGCTCTGAGGCGAACCACTGCTGTTGATTGGTGCGGTGGTGATGACATATATTCCCTCGCGATCACATGCGTCATAGAGCGCGCGGTTGTACCCTCCAGCACCAACAATGATGGTGTTGACCCCCTCATTTTTGAGGTCGTATATCTGCTCTGGGTCGAAGTTGTGGGGGATATGTTTCGCCACTGCCTTAACCGCCTGACCATTAATTAAGAGATCTCCCGACTCCGACACTCGGGCGTCACGAACGCCAATGCTGTATGTCTGAAACTCTGTGTTGCGTCCCTCATGCTGTACTTTGATTTGGAGGAGCAGGAAGTTGGGCGACTTGATGTTCCACGCCTCCTCAACGGGGATCTTGGCGTTAAGCAGGAAACTCTCCTCGCCCCTCATAGATTGGGTGATGGTGTTGTGCACCGATGCCAAAATCTCGCCAGACTCGCGCGTTAGCTCACAAAATATTGTCGATGTTCGCGTGTTGAGCGCGTGGCTCTTGACCGAAATCTTAACCTGCGTATTTATCACATCCCCGACCCTCTCGCACTCAATGGCAATATCGCGCACCATCTGCGTAGGCTGTGAAAAGATATATGCCTCACCAATGGGGCTCTTTGCGTTAGCACCTACGCTCCACGCCTCGACAACCTTGGTGGGGGAGTTGCGGTCGAGCGTCACCGAGATGGTGTTGCTCTGGTCGCGTTGCAGTGCCTTGGTGATATCCACCTCCGTGAGAGCAGATCCATCCATCACCTTGGCGATCTCCACGCCATTCACAGCGACGCTATATGCCGCCGCCACGCCATGGAGACGAAGATATTGTTGACGTCCCAACCACTTGAATGGCGCGGTGACGTGAGTCGTGAAGCTCTCGCCCTGCTGCGTCCACGCCTCTATAGGCTTGACATAGAGGGTCTCCATCTTCTCGCCATCCTCGAAAAAACCATCCAGATCATAGGGTACAATCTCACTTCGTGGCGTCTCGACACCACGGTTCACAAGCTCTAAATTACTAAAATTGTCACCCCTCGCAACCACAATAGAAAATATTGCGAGGATATATATCATAAATCTCATAAACACTTCGTATATTTGTCGCGATAAAGATACAATTTTTTTAGGAGTTTTTGCCCCTAACCCACTAGCTTTTATATACTAAATATCGCCAAAATAGGATATTTTTTACCTTTTGCTCCATTATGACCTCTCGCTACCCCCGATTAAACCTGCCGCCAATAAAACTCAAGGTGCGCAAAGGTGTCGACACAGAGTCACTTCAGGCGTGGGATTCACTGCGCGGATGTTTCCTCGTCTTGACCCCCGAGGAGTGGGTGCGTCAACACTTTATCAACTACCTCGTAAACCACCACAAAGTGGAGGCGTTGCAGATAATTCAGGAGTATGCCGTTGATCTCAATAACCAGCCTCAACGTGCTGATATAGTTGTTGTTGACCGTGAGCAAAAGGCGCAGATCCTGATCGAGTGCAAAGCTCCCGAGGTGAGGATCTCGCAACAGACTTTTGCCCAAGCAGTGCGCTACAATTCAGTGGTCGGAGCACGATATATCTTCCTCACAAATGGGTTGACCCACCACTGTTTCGAACATCGCGAGGAGGGATATATTCAGCTGAAATCCTTCCCCGAAAATCTCGCCCAGATACTTCAATAAAAAGATATGGTGCATCCCCAACTAAGGAGGTGCACCATATATATTATGTGTTTATCAGCTCTTACTGACGACCTACTCAACCTTCACACAGCGAATCTGCATACCGTTAGCTCGCGCGTTGAGTGACGACTCGACAGATGGGTAGTCATCGGGATAGTTTATCGAATTAACAACCATCTCAGTGTTGAATACAAAGCTTGGAGAGGCAGCCGTTGATGTCCAGTAGAATCCTCCTGGGGCTTGGAGCGTTGGGCTTACAGGGTTGACATTCTCGATCAAACCCTTCTCGTATGTTCTGCGCCCCACAGCCATAAACAGAGCCTCATTAACCCCATCGCTCAGTGTCGCAGAGTACTCATTGTCAGCATTATAGGCAACCTCAATATTTCCGAACGATGCAGGCACCATCCACCCCTTAGGGCTTGGATCATAGATGCTCTTCTCCACTCCGTTGCCCCACAACGAGTCGTCGGGCGTCGCTAGCCAATCGCGATTATCTTCATCCTCAGTATAAATATAGGTAGTAGGTCGCTTTGTGAGGTAGCTTGTAAGCCCCTTGCTAGATGTTCTCTCGACGTAACTTATATATAGGTAGTCACCATCATCATCAATCATTGAGGCGTCATAACAAGAGTCCGCATTGTAATAGGCTGCACGCTGGAATGGGTCTTTGCGACCCCACTGATAGAACAATCCCTGAGAAACTAGAATATAATCTTCATCTGTGTTGTCGTTCATAGATGCACCGAGGTTGCGATCCATAAACGTCTGACCATCAAGGGTTACTGTCGTTGTGCGAGGGTCGTCTTCCGTGATCCAGATATGCCAACTCCAGAGGAGCGTACCACTTGAGTTATATGCTCCAATAACAGCATTTCCCTCAAGGACATCCTCTGTGCTACCATCCTCATCATAATCATCGGCATCGTATGAGGTGTAGAATCCAACACATCCATCACTCATTATCTCGACAAACTTGATTGGCTGCGTATATGTCTGCCAGATGATCTTGCACGTTTTTGTCGCCAAGGTCTCCTCCGTCTGCTCAGCTATGCGCTTGGGGTTGAAAGTGTAGAATTTATTTGGCTGGGTGGCGATCATCGAGTTCGACTGCTCACCGAGTGCATCTAGGTCGTAACGTTCAACAACTCCCACCTCCAAAAATACAGGCACAGATACATTGTCGGGCGTATGTCCAACAACTGTTGCGCGACCTCCTGATGCGTTACCACTCTCGGTCGAGATATCCGATGGCGCAGTGGCTGTAATTGTCTTGGTCTTGGTGTCGATGGTGATCTCCCAACCCGTTGGAATATCTGTCATGTAGATGCTCTCAATATTGCTCTGCGTGTATGTTGTCGAGGTCGACTCACCGACGCCCCAGACGAAGATACCCTCAGACTTCAGGGTTATTGATCCCGAGTCGCTTTCGTAGACATCGCTACAAGAGAGGATGCCAAGCATGGCAACTACAAAGATAAGGAGACGCGATATTACAAATTTCATAACTATTGAAATGTTCTATATTGGTTGTTAAATTAAAATCTATATCCACAAGGGGCGCACCCCCTCTACGAATGTTAAATCTCAACAAAGATACCAATTTTATATAAGATTACACTTATAAACACAGATTTTTTTTGCACAAGGGTATGATTGTTGAATTTCTAACGAAAAAATTCACCATAAATTACACTTTAAGATGAAAAAAACTTCCACCGCGCCATCTGCTATTCGCATTGTTGCGCTGAATGATGGACCCTATCTACTCTACGGAGCACCGCCAATGTTACAACAATTCATCATGGTCGACACCCTCGACGAGTGTTGGTACTACCAAGCGGGGCGAAGTTTCTCGACCGCGAGCGACCCCACGCGACTATGCCGCTGCGGAGCCTCCGAGCACAAACCATATTGCGACAACACCCACGCCAAGATCCGTTGGGACAATGAGCTAACAGCTCCAATGGATAAAATTCTCGATGATGTTGTTGTGGTTGAGGGCGATGGTGTTATTCTCGCCGACAACGAGAAATATTGCGCATACGCACGGTTTTGCCACCCCAAGGGCGGAACATGGCGACTCACACAGGAGTCTGCCGACCCTGCAAGTCGTGACCTCGCCATACGCCAAAGTCAACTCTGCCCAGGGTCGCGACTCACGCACATCGACACAATCAGCGGAATGCCCCACGAGCTGGATTTCGCACCGAGCATCGGGCTTCTCGAAGATCCACAACTTGGAGTCTCGGCTGGTCTGTGGGTGAGGGGTGGAGTGGCTATTCAGCGCGAAGATGGGGCTGAGTATGAGCTACGTAACCGCGTGGTGCTGTGTCGCTGTGGAGCGTCACACAACAAGCCATATTGTGACGGTTCGCACGCCTCAATCAAGTGGCGCGACGATCTGGAGGGAGAGCCAACGGGCGAAACTGTGCCCGAAACAGTATATTAATATTTTTGAATATTAGGTTGTAAATTACGGAAAAATCCAAAAAAAATCGTACCTTTGTTTGCTAAAACTCCAAAAGCAAAGAGATGGCTGACTTTAAGAACGTAAATATCCGCAACCGCAGAGCGACATTTGACTACGAGATTATCGAGGATTATGTGGCTGGTATTGTGTTGGTTGGCACTGAGATAAAGTCAATACGCATGGGTAAAGCGTCGCTTGTGGATAGCTACTGCTACTTCGAAAAGGGGGAGCTATGGATCAAGGGGGTCAATATCTCGGAGTACCACTGGGGTAGCTGCAATAACCATATCCCCAAGCGTGACCGCAAATTGTTGCTCAACAAAAAAGAGCTGTCGAAGTTGGAGAGGTCTCTGCAGGATAGAGGCTTGACGGTCGTGGGTCTGAAACTTTTTCTCAACGAGAGAGGGTTGGCGAAGATCGTTGTGGGTCTCGCAAAGGGTCGCAAGTCATACGATAAGCGCGAATACCTTAAGGAAAATGATGCAAAGAGAGAGATGGATAAGGCTCTCAAAAAGTTTAAATAGTGGCAAATGTCGCTCTTTAATTTTGAAATGTGGGATTTTTTACATACCTTACCAATTAATTATGTAAGGTGACGTTTTACAACTGATTTATGTCGTTGATACTAACTATAGAGACTGGTACTGAGGTCTGCTCCGTTGGAGTGGCAAAGGATGGCGAGATGATCTCCCTGCGCGAGAGCGATAAGGGGCGAGATCACGCGCGCCAAGTTGCCGTATTTACCCAAGAGATTTTGGAACAGAGCGGCATCACAGCTGAAGATCTTGACGCTGTGGCGGTGAGTATGGGCCCGGGGTCATATACGGGACTCCGTATTGGCGTGTCGTTTGCCAAAGGGTTATGCTATGGACTCAACATTCCGCTCATTGGAGTTGGATCTTTGGAGGCTATGTGTGCTGTGGCGCGCGAGAACTACGAGGTTGGGATGGTCGAGGTCGAAGGGTTCAAGGAGGCTAGACTCTGCCCGATGGTCGACGCTAGGCGCATGGAGGTATATACCCAAATTTTCGATAGCGAGGCGGTAGCTCAAAGCGAGGTGTCGGCTGAGATCGTTGAGGAGGGGACATTTGAGAGGTACAATGATGGACGACCATTTGTGATCTTCGGAGACGGAGCGGCGAAGTGTCATCCATTGATGCCGTGGGCGACGCTGATTGATGTCACCCCCTCGGCAAGTGGTCTGGCGAAGATCGCACAGAGGAAATTGGAGGCTGGAGAGACGGAGGATGTTGCATATTTCGAACCATTCTATCTCAAAGATTTTATGGTAACCACATCTAAGAAGAAGTTTTTTTAGAGATTACAAATACAATCGAAACAATTTAACTTAACTAACTTAATACAAAAACAAAATGAACACATCTTTTACAGGTTGGGACTATCTGATCTTTGCTGTCTATGCGATTGCATTGGTATCGGTAGGTTTCTGGGTATCGCGTGGTAAGAAGGGCGAGGAGAAGAGTGCTGAGGATTACTTCTTGGCTAGCAAGTCGCTCCCATGGTGGGCGATTGGTGCATCGCTTATCGCTGCTAACATCTCTGCAGAGCAGTTTATCGGAACATCGGGTTCTGGTTTCGCAGGAGGTTTGGCTATCGCGTCATACGAGTTTATGGCAGCCTTGACACTTATCATCGTGGGTAAGTTCTTCTTGCCAATCTTCATCAAGCAGGGTATCTACACCATCCCTGAGTTCGTAGAGCGTCGTTTCTCTACAAATCTTAAGACTATCTTGGCGGTGTTCTGGATCTGCCTCTTCGTCTTTGTAAACCTTACAACAGTGTTGTTCTTGGGAGGTAAGGCTCTCGACACAATCCTAGGTTCTGGTGATGGCTCAATGCTTCTGCCTTGTATGCTCTGCTTGGCTGCTGTTGCTGCTGCTTACTCTCTCTACGGAGGTCTTTCGGCCGTAGCGTGGACAGATGTTTTGCAGGTGGTTCTTCTTGTTATCGGAGGTCTTATCACAACATTCATCGCTCTTTACTATGTTACTCCTCAGCACAGCGTTATCGAGGGTGCTAAGCACATCTATGAGGCGGCAGGTAGCCACTTCGATTTGATCTTGGAGCCTAGCAACAAAGAGTACAGCAACATGCCTGGTATCTACATGCTTATCGGTGGTTTGTGGATCGCAAATATCTACTACTGGGGATTCAACCAGTACATCATCCAGCGTACATTGGCCGCTAAGTCATTGGAGGAGTCTCAGCGCGGTATCATCTTCGCTGCGTTCTTGAAGTTGTTGATCCCATTCATCGTGGTTGTTCCTGGTATCATCGCTTACGTTATGTATACTGAGGGTCTTTTCGATGCACAGTCTGCTTTCGAGGTTGCAGGTAGCAGCTCTCTTAACAACGACAACGCATACCCATGGTTGATCCGTACATTCGTACCAACAGGTTTGAAGGGATTGGTTGTTGCAGCATTGGCAGCGGCTATCGTATCATCACTTGCAAGTATGTTGAACTCTACTTCAACAATCTTCACAATGGATATCTACAAGCCATATATGAACCCTAACGCATCTCAAAAGACCCTTGTAAATGTAGGTCGTTTGACAGCAGGTGTTGCATTGATTATCGCTTGTTTCATCGCTCCACTTTTGGGTGGTATTGATCAGGTATTCCAGTATATTCAAGAGTACACAGGTCTTGTAAGTCCTGGTATCTTGGCTGTATTCTTGATGGGTCTCTTCTGGAAGAAGGCGAACAACAAGGGTGCTATCTGGGGTGTTATTGTATCTATTCCTATCGCGTTGGCTCTTAAGCTTGCTCCAGGTCTTGGCATGCCATTCATCGACCAGATGTTCTACACAACATTGTTGTCTATGGCGGTGATCTTCATGGTCAGCCTAAGCACCAACCCATCTGAGGATGATCCTAAGGCGATCAACCTTACTCAGGATATGTTTAAGACTGATAGCGTGTTCAATATCTGCTCATACGTTATCTGCATCTTGCTTGCTATTATCTACGCTATCTTCTGGTAGTCGATAGCCACTATAAATATGAGAGGTGAGATCTTTGGGTCTCACCTTTTTTTGTTGGAGGGTAGGGGGCTTTTCTGAGAAAAACTGAGTAGAGCTGAGAAATACTGAGTAGAACTGAGAAATGCTGAAAAGGTATAGAGAGACATTAGATTGAGCGGTGGAACATCGGCATGTGGCACGCTACGCTAGTAGCGTGAAGTTTAAAGAGATAACTCTTGGATTGAGAGCCGACCTTAGGAGGCTTTCAAAATCCAAGAGTTATCTCTTTAAACTTAGCACTTTGCAAAAGTGCGTACCACAAGACCGCTAGAGAATAGCTCCGCGGGGAGCACCCCGCCGCCGTCCGCGTAGGACAGTCCCCAGCCGACCTCAGCGTCCCAAATTGACTAAAAGAAGATTGACGAGATCTCTTTATAGTTGTATACGCGGTCGATGACGTCGGCGAAGATATCAGCCACTGAAAGGACAGTGAACTTGCTAGTATCTTTATCCTGACGCAATGGGATTGTATCTGTAACGATGATCTCCTGAAGTGCGCTTGCGTTGATACGCTCGTATGCCTGACCCGAAAGTACAGGGTGTGTGATTACGGCGCGAACGCTAGCTGCTCCCTTCTCCATAAGCATGTTAGCCGCCATACATATTGTACCTGCTGTGTCGATCATATCATCGACGATGATGATGTTGCGACCCTCGACCTCACCAATTGCGGTCATGCTACCCACGACATTCGCCTTAGCGCGCTCTTTGTGAGAGATGATGATTGGTGAACCTAGGTGCTTAGCATATGTGTTGGCGCGCTTAGCACCACCCATATCTGGAGCAGCAATTGAGAGGTTCTCAACTCCGAGGCTCTGGATATAAGGGATGAAGATACCGCTAGCATATAGGTGATCCACTGGAACATCGAAGAAACCCTGAATCTGGTCAGCGTGAAGATCCATTGTCATTATGCGATCCGCACCAGCCGCTGTAAGCATGTTGGCAACGAGCTTAGCACCTATTGGCACACGAGGACGATCCTTGCGATCTTGACGTGCCCATCCGAAGTATGGTATCACGGCAACCACTTTATAAGCTGAAGCACGATGAGCCGCGTCGACCATCATAAGTAGCTCCATGAGGTTATCGGTTGGAGGGAATGTCGACTGAATAACAAAAACCGTACATCCACGAATCGACTCATTATAAATGGTCTGAAACTCTCCGTCACTAAAGTGAATGATCTCACTATCTCCCAATGTTGTGCCGTAGCTCTCTGCAATCTTTTTCGCGAGGTACTCCGATCCGCGACCTGTGAAGAATTTAATTTTGTGAATAGCCATAATTTTGAACTTATCTAAGTGTTGTGTTAATTATCCTTTATAATATAGGTATATCTGCCGCCTTGTGTATCTCGATTGTCTCGCGCTCCTCGCGGCGAATATCCTCCAGACACTGACCAATAAAGTTGAGCACCTCCTCTTTACCTGTGCGTTTCTCGCTAGATGTCAAGAATATTGGAGGTAGCTCCTCCCACTGTTCGAGGAGTCTATTTTTGTATGTTTCGATATTTCTTTTGCGCTGAACGGCGTTGAGTTTGTCGAATTTGGTGAATATGATACCAAATGGAATTCCATTTTCTCCAAGCATCTCCATGAAATTGATGTCGATTTTCTGGGGTTCAAGACGCGAGTCTACCAACACGAAGAGCATATACATCTTCTCGCATTTGGTGACATAGTTGGTAATGATCTTGGTAAATTCACTACGCATGCTCTTGGATGCACGGGCATACCCATACCCTGGCAGGTCGACAAGATACCACTCATCGTTGATAAGGAAGTGGTTGATTAGTCGAGTTTTACCTGGAGTCCCCGAGACTTTAGCCAGACCGCCATTGTCGGTGAGCATATTCACGAGGGATGATTTCCCGACGTTGCTTCGACCAATAAATGCGAAGTCGCGAAGAGAGTCGCTAGGAACCTGCGAGACCTTCTCGGAGCTGCACTTAAATTCGGCTTTAGTAATTTGCATCTTACGAAGTGTAATGTTTTAACGAGTACAAAGGTACGAACTTAATTAAGATTTTGCAAAATAGAAATCAAGAAAATTTTATTTTTTATAACGCTATTTTTATGGTGGAATAGACTTTTTTTTAGTATCTTTGCCCCCAAGGCGAGTGAGCCTAGAACCAACTTTAACTATGATTTTATGAAAAAAGAGTGGAATGACGTCAAAGAGTTTCATGACAAATTTGGACATCCAGCACCTGCCGAGCCTCAGATGTTGGCGCGCAAGCGTGCGTTGAGCCGTGCTAAATGGATGAACGAGGAGGTTGCGGAGTTCCTTATCGCTGAGGATATTTACGAGCAGGCGGATGCAATGATTGACCTACTCTACTTTGCGTTGGGAACGATGGTCGAGATGGGTCTTGAGCCAGATGAGTTGTTCTCGATTGTTCAGGATGCCAACATGTCCAAACTATGGGCTGATGGCAAACCACACTACAACCCCAAGGATGGCAAGGTGATAAAGCCAGAGGGTTGGGAAGATCCCACGCCAAAGATCAAAAAATATATAGACGCAGTTATAGAGTCGAAAAAGAGAGGGTAAACGAGCCTTTTTTATCTAACTGCGTGGGGATGTTATTGCAGTTTAGGTATAATCGAGAGGTGAGTTTAGGGTGTGGAGAGAGTAATATTGTAATAACTTAAGTAACCAACAACGTTTGACAAGATGAAGATTGCACTTGCCCAACACAACTACATAGTCGGTGATATAGAGGGAAATACCTCGAAAATCATCACGTCAATAAATCGCGCCAAAGCAGAGGGTGCTGATTTGGTAATTTTTGCCGAGCAGGCGATAAGCGGATTGAACTGCTTTGACCTCCTTCGCAAGAGCACCTTCGTGGAGCTTTGCGAGGATGCACTTGTTCAGATAGCATCGTATTGTGACGGTATCGCTGCAATTGTGGGACTTCCACTCCTCACAAGCAAAGGCACAGTCTCTGCCGCAGCACTTATCCAAGATCGTCAGGTACTTAGATTTGTCGGAAAACGTCATGTTCATGCACGTCGCGAGATGGGTTTCTTGGTCGCTGGTCGCGGATATGAGTGTGCTACGATTGCAGGTCATAAGGTAGCAATCGCTGTGGGTGCGGATGTTCGACATATCAAGGATCTCGACCCATCGGTTGAGACCATCATCTCCATCAATGCACGCAAATATGGTAAGGGTATCTTGACATATCGTTTTGAGGTGTTGCGCGAGATGGCGTTTGTGGGTCACAAGAATGTTGTGATTATCAACCAAGTGGGTGGAAACTCGGATATTGTCTACGATGGATCGTCAGGTATCTTCAACAAGCGCGGAGAGTTGGCTCTCTACCTCAAGAGCTTCGAGGAGGATTATGGCATGTTGGACTTGGCGGAGGACAAGAAGGGGTTGCAACTCGCTCCGTTCACATCATATAACGACCGCACGCGTATGCTATTCAAGGCTGCAGTGTCGGGAGTGCAGGACTATTTCGAGAAAAATAACTACACCAAGGCGTGTGTCGGATTGTCGGGAGGTATCGACTCTTCGGTAGTAGCGACATTGGCTGTCAAGGCTTTGGGTGCTGAGAACGTTATGGGTCTGATGATGCCATCGAAGTTCTCGTCGGAGGCGTCGTTGCGCGATGCTGAGAAGTTGGCTCAAAATCTAGGTGTTGAGTATAAGATAATTCCAATTACGGATGCTTACGAGACGATGATCGCATCCTTGGAGTCGATTGTTGGAGGTACTGAATTCGATGTTACGGAGGAGAATATCCAGTCGCGACTTCGAATGATTATGCTTATGGCACTTCAGAATAAACGTGGTTACACACTGCTCAATACATCCAACAAGAGCGAGAGCGCGTTAGGATTGTGTACACTTTACGGAGATACGGCAGGAGCATTTAGCCCTGTTGGCGACCTCTACCAGAGCGAGATCTATGACTTGGCGCGATTTATCAATAAGAGTAGCAGTGAGTTAATTCCTGAGGAGATCATCCACAAAGATCCCGAGTCGGAGCTTAACCCCAATGGAAAGAGCAGCGAGGTAGATTTGCCACCTTATGAGGTTGTGGATGCTATCCTTACGCGTATGATTGAGATGGAGCAGCACCGCGAGGAGATTATCAATGCAGGTTTTGACTTTGATGCTGTTGAGAAGATCCACTCGATGATAATGGGAAGTGAGAAGAAGCGTTTCCAATACCCACCAGTGTTGAGATTGTCGACATATTCGTTTGGTCACGAGAGGTTGATGCCACTGATAAACAAGTATGGCGACTAAAGATATATGTCACTCAGCTAGAGTGATCTGGGTTGAGGGGAGTCGTGTTGGTCTCACCTTTGAGAGTCGCACGGGGTGTAGTGGCTGTCAGGCGAAACATAAGTGCGGAATGAGTGGAGCTGCCGAGGCGGAGTCGACAAGGCATGATATCGAGGTTGAGGATCGCGCAGGCGTAGGATATAAGGTTGGTGATGATGTTACGTTGAGCATCACGATGGAGATGGGGGCTATGGCTGTAGTTTTGGCATATGTTGTACCTCTATTTGTGATGTTGACACTGATGATAATCGCGGGACTTGCAGGTCTTGGAGACTTATGGGTAGCTTTAGCGGGAGTCGCTGGAGTTGCCTTTTATTATATATTTCTCTATTTTTTTAGAGGAAAATTAAAAAAAAGAGTTAACTTTACAATCAATAAATAAGAAATTATCTTTGTAATGGAAGTTTTGATCTATACGGTTCTAACGCTGTGTGCGTTGGGAGTTGTTGCAGCTGTGATTCTCTACTATGTAGTTCAGCAGTTCAATGTCGAGGAAGATCCTCGTATCGATGAGGTTGAGAAGATGTTGCCTGGTGCGAACTGTGGAGGATGTGGCTTTGCTGGATGTCGAGGTTTCGCTGGTGCTATGGTGGCTCAGGATGATATCTCGAACCTTTTTTGTCCCGTTGGAGGTGGTGATACCATGTCACCCATCGCGACCTATCTAGGTAAGGCGGCAGCTGAGAAGCAACCTCAAACGGCAACTATCAAGTGCGCAGGAAGTTGCGCGGTACGTCCTAAGACCAATGAGTATGATGGTGCGAAGTCATGTGCTGTGGCGTCGTCACTCTACGTTGGCGATACAGCGTGTAGCTACGGCTGTTTGGGGCTTGGCGACTGCGTGGTGTCTTGTAAGTTTGGGGCTATTGTCATCAACCCCGAGACTGGACTCGCGGAGGTTGATCCCGACAAGTGTACAGCGTGTGGAGCGTGCGTTTCGGCATGCCCAAGGGGAGTTATCGAGCTGAGAAAGAGATGGGTTAAGAATCGTGCACTATATGTAGGATGTAACTCTAAGGATAAGGGTGCGGTGGTTATGAAGGCTTGTAAAGCTGGATGTATCGCATGTAAGAAGTGTGTCAAGGAGTGTGCTTTTGACGCCATCACGGTGGAGGGCAACCTGGCATATATTGACCCTTTGAAGTGTAAGTTGTGTCGCAAGTGCGTCAACGCCTGCCCTACGGGAGCGATCAAATTGGTAAATATGGAACCCCTGCCTGTTGCACCTAAAGAGCCTAAAGTGGCGAAAGAGGTGGTGAAAGAGACAGCAGTTAAGGACGAAAAATAGTAAAAAGAGATGAAGAGTTTTCCAATAGGTGGCGTTCATCCACCTGCGAGCAAACTATCGAGTGGCGCAGCAATTGAGCGCATGGCACTCCCTGCGGTGGTAAATATCCCACTTTCGCAACATATTGGTGCACCTGCAGCTGCTGTGGTTGCCAAGGGTGAGAGGGTTGTTACGGGTCAGCTTATAGCTGAGGCGACTGGCTTTATGTCGGCAAACATCCACTCATCGGTGAGCGGTACTGTCGCGTCGATAGATATGGTAGTGAATGGTCAAGGTCTACGTCAGCCGATGATTTCGATCAAGGTTGATAGCGAGGCGGAGGTCTGGGCTGAGGGTATCGACACCTCGGATGAGATAATTTCGGAGTGCACATTAAGCTCTAAGGAGATCTTGGAGCGCATCAAGGCGGCCGGTATCGTGGGTATGGGAGGAGCAACCTTCCCAACGCATGTTAAGTTGTCAATCCCTCCAGGAAAGAAGGCTGAGTTCTTGATTATCAACGGTGTAGAGTGTGAGCCATACTTGACATCTGACCACAGAACAATGTTGGAGCGTGGTGAGGAGATCATGTTGGGCGTTGCGATCTTGATGAAGGCAATCGACGTTAAGACGGCATATATCGGCATTGAGAATAATAAGCCTGATGCGATATCTCATATGAAGAGCCTCGCGTCGAAACACCAAGGTGTGGAGATTGTACCGTTAAAGACGCAATATCCCCAAGGAGGTGAGAAACAGTTGATTGCAGCGGTTTGTGGACGTCAAGTTCCGCCACCGCCAGCGTTGCCTATTGATGTAGGTGCGGTGGTGAGCAATGTATCTTCGGCATTGGCGGTATATGAGGCTGTTCAAAAAGGCAAGCCACTCATCGAGCGTGTTGTGACGATTACAGGAAAGAGCATTAAGACGCCTAAGAATGTGATTGCGAGGGTCGGAACACCAATCTCAGCACTTATAGAGTATGCTGGAGGTCTACCCGAGGATGCAGGTAAGGTTATCAATGGAGGTCCTATGATGGGTCGCGCAATGGTAAATTTGGATGCTCCAGTGACGAAGGGATGCTCTGGAATCACGATCTTGTCGGGCGACGAGGCGAAACGTGACGAGGCTTCGGCATGTATCAAGTGTGCGAAGTGCGTGACGGTCTGCCCTATGGCGTTAGAGCCATACTTGTTGTCAAAGCAGGCGCGTACGGGCAAGTGGGAGCAGTTGGAGGAGGATTGTGTGACACACTGCATCGAGTGCGGAAGTTGCCAATACACATGTCCTGCACAGTTGCCATTGCTGGACTACATACGCATTGGAAAACAGCGAGTTATGTCGATCATTCGTTCGCGTGCCGTTGCCAAGTAGAGTGTTTCAGTAGAAGTTGTATATATAATATATAGGTATAGAGAGGGTCTTGCAGAAGTGCGAGAGATCCCGAACTATAAAAAAATGAGATATTGATTATGTCAAAAAAATTATTGGTAGCCCCTTCGCCTCACCTCCACAGCGATGAGTCGACAAGGCGCATTATGTTGGATGTGTTGTTGGCATTAGTGCCTGCGCTCTGTGTCTCGGTCATCATCTTTGGACTTAAGGTGCTATGCATTACGTCAGTAGCTATCTTGAGTTGCCTCGTTTTCGAGTATCTATTGTCGCGCTTTGTTGCTGAGGAGAAGAGATCTTCATGCGGTGACCTCTCGGCAGTGGTTACGGGATTGCTCTTGGGCTTCAACCTCCCTGCGACACTGCCTGTGTGGTTGGTTGTTATGGGTGCGTTTGTCTCGATTGGCGTTGCTAAGATGAGCTTTGGAGGTATTGGTAAAAATCCATTCAACCCAGCGTTGGTGGGTCGTGTCTTTTTGTTGATTGCCTACCCCGTTCAGATGACCTCATTTCCTACAATTGAGGGCGTTGCGGATAGTTTCTCGGGAGCAACTCCTCTCGCAGCACTTAAGGCTGGTGATGGCGTTACGGTTGCGGATGTCAACTTCCAAGATATGATGTTGGGGCATGTCTCGGGATCTTTGGGCGAGGTTGCAGCGTTGGCGTTGATTATCGGAGGTCTCTATCTGTTGTGGCGCAAGGTTATCTCGTGGCATATTCCTGTTGCGATCTTCGTATCAATGGTTGTTGTTGCGATGGCATTTGGGCTCTTCTCGGCAGGTTACAGCAGTTATGATGCTTTAAGATTTGCGCTATTCCACCTACTTGCTGGAGGTGCTATTCTCGGAGCTGTTTACATGGCTACGGACTACTCTACATCTCCGATGACACACAAGGCGATGTTGATCTATGGTGTGGGAATTGGTGTTATCACCATGGCGATACGCCTATGGGGAGCCTATCCCGAGGGAATCTCGTTTGCTATTTTGGTTATGAATAGCTGTGTTCCACTTCTAAATAAGTATTTTAAACCTAAGCGTTTCGGCGTCAAGAAATAGCGATATATCTATTATGAAGAGTACATTATTAAATATGGTTTTGTCGCTGCTGGGTATCACATTTGTGGCGTCGGCAGGCGTGGGTATCGTCAACCAGATCACCAAAGAGCCTATAGCTCAAGCTACGCAGGCGGCAACGACAGCGGCATTGGAGCAGGTGTTGCCAAAGTTTGATGCCATCACGGATGAGATGTTGACCCTTGACGATATGCCCATCAAGGTCTACACTGCAAAGGGGGGTAGCGATGCTGTAGGTTACGCTGTGGAGACGATGACCAAGTCGGGTTTCAGTGGCGTGGTGAAGTTGATGGTTGGATTTACTCCTGACGGTAAGGTCTACAATGTCAATGTTTTGGCGCAGAATGAGACACCAGGTTTGGGAACGAAGATGGCGGATGATGGTAACCCATTGCTTATGAGTGTCAAGGATAAAGTGTTGTCGGATTTGGATCTTAGGGTGACTAAGGATGGCGGAGATATTGATGCGTTGACCGCAGCGACAATCTCGTCGAGAGCCTACGCTGATGCGATGAAACGTGCCCTCGTGGCATTTGAAACAGTAACAAAGAGAGGAGGAAACAATGAGTAAGATGTCGATTGTCCTTGATGGAATTATAAAAAATAACCCTGTTTTTGTCTTGGTGTTGGGTATGTGTCCTACGTTGGGTACGACCACTTCGGCAGAGAATGGAATGGGTATGGGAGCGGCTACGATGGTGGTTCTCATCATGTCGAACTTGGTGATCTCACTTATCAAGAACCTAATCCCCGACAAGGTGCGTATTCCAGCGTTTATCGTGGTTATTGCGTCATTCGTGACCATTATCCAGATGTTGATGCAGGCATATCTGCCATCGTTGTATGCTAGTTTGGGAGTGTTCATTCCGCTGATTGTTGTGAACTGTATTATCTTGGGACGTGCTGAGGCTTTTGCCTCAAAGAACTCACCCTTTGACTCTATTTTGGATGGAGTAGGTATTGGTGTTGGCTTTATGTTGGCGTTGACGGCATTGGGCGGAGCGAGAGAGATCTTGGGTAGCGGTGCGATCTTCGGCTATGATTTGGGCTTTGGAGATAGTGCTCCATTGATCTTTGTCTTGGCTCCTGGAGCGTTCTTGGTATTGGGATATTTGATGGTGTTGTTCAATAAATTCTTAAAGAAGTAGTCTATTATGGAGGAGATAACATATTTTGCAATTATCATTGGCGCGATCTTCGTCAACAACGTAGTTTTAGCGCAGTTCTTGGGTATCTGCCCCTTCTTGGGCGTCTCATCAAAGGTTGAGACATCTATGGGTATGGGTGCAGCGGTGACCTTTGTGATGGCTATTGCGTCGGTTGTGGCGTGGTTGATCCAGAACTTTATATTGGTTCCGTTGGATATCGTCTACATGCAGACCATCGTCTTTATCTTGGTCATTGCGGCGTTGGTGCAGATGGTGGAGATCATCTTGAAAAAGGTGTCGCCTGTGTTGTATCAGGCGTTGGGAATCTTCTTGCCCCTCATCACAACAAACTGTGCTGTGTTGGGAGTTGCGATCCTGATGATCCAGAAGGAGTTTTCGCTACTTCAGAGTGTAGTTTATTCAGTATCAACGGCTTTTGGTTTCGGCTTGGCGTTGGTGATCTTTGCTGGTTTGCGCGAGAGACTTGATTTCGAGGAGGTTCCTACGGCATTCCGTGGCATACCTATTGCGCTAGTTACGGCAGGTATCTTGGCGATGGCGTTTATGGGCTTCTCGGGCTTGGTGTAATATTGGGCAGAGGGACAGTGGGATTTTGAGTTGCTGACCTCATATTATGCATAAAGAGATATATAAAATTTGGCTCTTTCAAATAAAATAACTATCTTGTCTATGTGACTCATGGAGTTGCGTGGACAAGATATTTTTGTTAACCTTTAACATTTATAACTATGTGGGCATTAGCGTGGGTGGTGATTTTTACCCTTATTATCTTAGGTGTTGTTGCGACATTGGTGGAGATGTTGTTGCTGCCAGGTCTTACTATCGGTGCACTTTTTGCACTTGCTTTCTTCACGGGAGCTGTCTATGTCTCGTTTGAGAGCTATGGCGTGTCGGGAGGGTTGACCACGATCATGACGATCTTCGGTGTTGGAGCTGTCGCGGTGCTATGGGCGTTGCGTTCCAAGACGTGGGAGCGCGTTAAGTTGCGTCAAAGGTTGGCAAAGTCGAGAGCCAAAACTTCACCTAACGAGGTACTTAGGCGCGGAGATATTGGAGAGACTGTGTCGCGACTCTCGCCCATGGGTGCAGTAAGATTTATGGGAATGATGTACGAGGCGAAGTCACTTAGTGGCGTCATCGACCCCAAGAGGCGAATCGTAATCGAGGATTTCGAGAATAGCGCGGTGATTGTTCGTGAGCTCAGCGAGGGTGAGGCGTAATTTTTTTAGTTTGTTAATTATTATTTAAGTTCATATTTATGGAAGAGTTGTTTGTCTATGTCCCCATCGCTGCGGGACTGTTGGTCGTTTGGATTTTGTTCTACTACATACCTGTTGGTCTGTGGTTCTCGGCACTCGTTTCGGGTGTCAACATCAGCCTGTTGCATCTTGTGTTGATGCGCTGGCGCAAGGTTCCACCATCGGCGATTGTCTCGTCGATGATCGAGAGTACCAAGGCTGGCTTGTCGCTGGATACCAATGAGTTGGAGGCTCACTACCTCGCAGGAGGAAATATATCCAATGTTGTGCATGCGTTGGTGTCGGCACAGAAGGCGGAGATCACCCTCGACTTCAACATGGCGACAGCGATAGATCTCGCAGGTCGCGATGTGTTTGAGGCGGTGCAGATGTCTGTGAACCCCAAGGTTATCAACACCCCTCCTGTTGCAGCGGTTGCGAAGGATGGTATTCAGCTGATCGCAAAGGCGAGGGTTACGGTTCGCGCAAATATCAAACAACTTGTTGGAGGTGCTGGCGAGGAGACTGTCTTGGCGCGTGTTGGCGAGGGTATTGTCTCGTCGATTGGTTCGGCTGGAAGTCACAAAATCGTGCTCGAAAATCCAGATTCAATCTCGCGCGTTGTGTTGGAGAAGGGTCTTGATGCAGGTACAGCATTCGAAATCCTCTCAATTGACATTGCCGATATTGACGTAGGTAAGAATATCGGCGCGCAGCTACAAATGGATCAGGCTCAGGCAGATAAGAACATCGCTCAGGCAAAGGCTGAGGAGCGTCGCGCTATGGCGGTGGCGTTGGAGCAGGAGAACAAAGCCAAGGCTGAGGAGGCTCGTGCGAAGGTGATCTTGTCGGAGGCAGAGGTGCCCCTCGCAATGGCTGAGGCATTCCGAAGTGGAAACCTCGGCATCATGGATTACTACAAGATGAAAAACATCATGGCAGATACCAACATGCGCGATACCATCTCAAAACCTGCGAAGAAGTAGGGTTTTCTGGTGAAAACTGTTAAGTTTAAAGAGAGAGATTTTCGGATTTAAAAGCCTTGCCTATGGGTGTGGCTCTTAATTCGGAAATCTCTCTCTTTAAATTGTTTCTCTGCGCCCTACCTATATTGTTGTCTCGGTCTCGTTATCCTCGACGATGTTGCCATCCAAAGCCTTGGCACTCTGGCGTTTCTTGGTTGGCAATCCCAACTTTCGTAGTCGCTCGCCACTGCGGATGATGTTGTCGTTTCCTGTGGCTAGACGCTTGTAGGCATCGGCATATTTGTCCTGCGCGACGCTCAACGCCTGCCCGACACCCTCTAGCGAGGAGGTGAAGTTCACAAGCTGATCGTATAGCTTAGTTCCGTAGGTGACGATATTGGCGGTGTTCTTGCTCTGGGCGTTGCGCTTCCAGAGGTCGTCGACTAACTTCAACAGCGCAAAGAGGTTTGTGGGCGACGAGATGATGACGCGTTTGTCGTAGGCGTCGCCCCAAATTGAGGTGTCGGCCTGAAGTGCCGCCAAGAATGCTGGCTCATTGGGGACAAACATAATGACGAAGTCGGGCGAGTTGAGAAGTTTTTGGTACTCCTTGCGCCCAAGCTCGGTAACGTGTTGACGCACAGAGATAACATGCGCTGCAAGGTGACGCTCTCGCTCCGCAACATCTTCGGCATCCATGTAGTTAACAAAGGCGGTGAGCGACACCTTGGAGTCGATCACAATCTGCTTGCCCTCAGGCATAAAGAGGACAACATCGGGGCGAAGATTGTTGCCCTCTGCATCTTTGATGTTGTACTGCGTCTGGTAGTGCACCCCCTTGATGAGGTTTGAGCTGTCGAGGATGGTTTCGAGAATCATCTCACCCCAATCGCCCTGCACCTTGGAGTTGCCTTTGAGGGCGTTGGTGAGGTTGGTGGTCTCGGCAGTGATACGACGATTCAGCTCCATGAGGTTTTTGAGCTCGTTGCGAAGTGCTCCGCGTTGCTCATTCTCGGCGGAGTATATCAGCTCCACGCGTTGGCGAAACTCCGTGATGTTATCTTTGAATGGCTTGAGCAGCAGATCTATAGACTCCTTGTTTGTCGCCTTAAACTGCTGACTCTGCTCGGTCAATATCTGTGATGCCATATTTTTGAACTGCTCGCGCGCCTGCGTCTCTCGCTTGGTATACTCTTCGAGTTGAAGTTGGTTGCGCTCTTCGGCAGCCTCCAAACGGACACGACTCTTGGCACACTCCTCGCTGAGGGTGCGGATCTGCGACTCGTAGCCTTGACGTTGCTCCTCGCGAGTGCTCTGCTCGAAGGTCAGTTTCTGAGAATTTGCGACAAGCTCCGACTTTGCCGCCATGAGGTCACTGCGTAGTGACTGCTCACTACGATGTAGCTCCTCTAGCTGTGTTTCGCTCTTGATGGCACGTGTTCTAAGTGCTGTATTTGAGAGGTATAGAGCAACTGCCGCTGCTGCAAAAACCACGATTCCGATAATTAAAACTATTTCCATAGCTACAAAGATAGCTCTTTTGGTGAAAGATTGCCAAATTTCGGATAACAAAACCAACTAAAATTTGTATCTTTGTCGTTTAAATACAATGAATAGCAAATTTTAAGAGTTACAGAGATATGCGTATAGTTTCACCGTCGGTATTGGCGGCAGATTTCGGAAATTTGGGGCGTGACATTGAGATGCTGAATCAAAGTGCCGCGGAGTGGATACATGTGGATGTGATGGATGGAGTCTTTGTTCCAAATATCTCATTCGGATTTCCTGTGCTGTCGGCAGTTAGAAAGCTCACAACCAAGGTGTTGGATGTTCATCTGATGATTGTTGAGCCGCAGAGGTACTTCGTGCGATTTATCAAGTCGGGAGCCGACATGGTGACCTTTCACTACGAGGCGACAGGTGGCGAGAGCGAGGCTATGGAGTGTATTGAGATCATTAAAAATGCAGGGGCTAAGGCGGGTATCTCGATAAAACCAGCTACGGATGTTGAGACTCTACGATACCTACTTCCTCACCTAGATCTTGTCTTGGTGATGAGCGTTGAACCAGGTTTCGGAGGTCAGAAGTTCTTAGAGAGCTCGATTGACAAGGTTGCGGAGCTACGCAAGATGATTGAGGAGTGCGGTTCGAACTGCATGATCGAGGTCGATGGAGGCATCTCATCTTCGAATGCGGAGTTGCTTTTCGAGGCTGGTGCGGATGCTGTAGTGGCTGGAAATGCAGTCTTTAAGGCGACAGATCCACATGCCGAGATCGAAAAAATTATTAAATAAAACTCTATAAACCGTGATATCACTCGATAATCTCAGCGTCAGCTATGGCGGCACACGACTCTTCGACGAGATCTCTTTTATGATAAACCCCAAGGATCGTATCGGTCTGGTGGGGCGTAATGGAGCGGGAAAAAGTACCCTCTTCAAGATCATAATGGGCGAACAGCAACCCTCGTCGGGAGGTGTCTCGATTGCGAACTCATGCACGCTGGGTTACCTGCCTCAGCAGATGCGAGTTGCCGATACAACCTCACTTGTCGAGGAGACAGCCAAGGCGTTTGAGGAGGTTATCAAGATTGAAAAGCAGATCGAGGAGCTGAATATTCAGATCAGCGAGAGGACTGATTATGAGAGTGATGAGTATCTCTCGATTATCCACCGCTTGGGTGAGGCTAATGACCACTACCACATCTTGGGTGGCGACACTCGCGAGGCGGACATCGAAAAGACACTTCTTGGATTGGGATTCAAGAGGTCGGATTTTTCGAGGGCTACGAGTGAGTTTTCGGGCGGTTGGAGAATGCGTATTGAGTTGGCGAAGTTGCTGTTGCGTCGCCCCTCGATTTTTCTGCTCGATGAGCCGACCAACCACCTCGATATCGAGAGTATCCAGTGGTTGGAGGATTATCTTAAAAACTATAACGGTGCTGTGTTGTTGATCTCCCACGACCGACTATTTCTTGACAACGTCACCACGCGAACTGTGGAGTTGATGTTGGGCAAGGCGTATGATTATAAAGTTCCCTACTCCAAGTATGTGGTTCTCAGGGCTGAGAGACGTGCTCAACAGATGGCGGCATACGAAAATCAACAACGTCTCATCGAGAAGAGTGAGGAGTTTATTGAGAAGTTTAGATACAAACCTACCAAGAGCAATCAGGTGCAGTCGCGTATCAAACAGCTCGAAAAACTCGACCGCATAGAGGTTGAGGAGGAGGATTTGGCTCGTCTCAATATCAAGTTTCCACCTGCTCCGCGTTCGGGACAGATTGTCGCCGAGATTAAGGAGGTGGGCAAGAGTTTCGAGAATAAGCATGTCTTTAGCGGTGCGAACTTCGTGGTTGAGAAGGGTCAGAAGATCGCCCTTGTCGGTCGAAATGGTGAGGGTAAGACCACGTTGGCGAGGATGCTTATGGGTCAGCTCGAACCATCGGAGGGTTCAATCAAGATGGGCGCGAATGTCAATGTTGGTTATTTTGCTCAGAATCAGGATGATCTGATGAATGGCGACTTTACAGTCTTTGATACGTTGGATCGCGTGGCGGTGGGCGACATCAGAACGCGACTTCGCGATATCTTGGGTGCGTTTTTGTTCCGTGGCGAGGAGATCGACAAGAAGGTCAAGGTGCTCTCGGGAGGTGAGAGGTCGCGATTGGCGATGGCGAGGTTGATGCTCGAACCCTACAACCTGCTGATCCTCGATGAGCCGACCAACCATATGGATATGCGCTCGAAAGATATATTGAAAGATGCACTCATCAAGTTCGATGGCACGGTGATTATTGTCTCGCATGACCGCGAATTTTTGGATGGCATGGTCGACAGAGTCTACGAGTTTCGCGACGGAGGGGTCAAGGAGTATCTGGGAGGTATCTACTACTTCTTGGAGAAGCGCAAGATCGAGTCGATACAAGATATTGAGCGCAAGGATGTCCCAACATCAAAGGCGACCACGACATCAACGCCTGCGACAGGAAAGTTGTCATATGAGCAGCGCAAGGATCTTGATCGCCAAATCCGCAAGGCGACAAAGGCAGTAGAGGCTGTGGAGGCTGAGACTGCGGAGGTGGAGAGCCAACTCAAAACCCTCGATGAGCGCATGGCGACCAACTACAATGAGGAGGATTACAAGAGCTACTCACAGCTCAAAGAGAGATATGAAAAATTAATGCACGAGTGGGAGAAATTATCCTACGAGGTGGAAATATTGGAGGAACAGAGATAATGGAGAGTATAGTATTTGGAATACGCCCCGTGGTCGAGGCTATCGAGTCGGGCAAGCAGATCGAGAAGATCTTTATAAAGAAAGGGGCTGAGGGTCAGCTGATGACGGAGTTGCGCGACTTGTGTTTTCGCCACCACTTGCGTGTGCAGGAGGTTCCCATCGAGAAGCTCAACCGCCTAACGCGCGGAAATCACCAAGGTGTCGTAGCTCAGATCACGGCAATCAAGTATGTCGAGGTTGCGGATATCTTGGAGCGCGTGCCCGAGGATGAGACACCGCTGATCGTGGCGTTTGATGGCGTGACGGATGTTCGTAACTTCGGAGGTATTGCGCGAAGTGCGGAGTGCGCTGGTGCTCACGGACTTATCACCCCTCTCAAGAACTCTGCTCCCGTAAATGCCGACGCCATGAAGAGCTCGGCAGGAGCATTGACGGCAATTCCTGTGAGTCGCGTGGGATCTATCCGTACAACATTGGTGTCGCTCCAAGCCGAAGGTTTCCAGATTGTTGCAGCGACAGAGAAGAGCCGTAAGTTGATCTACGATGCCGACTTCAGAAAGCCAACAGTTTTGGTGATGGGTGCCGAGGATAAGGGTATCTCGCGTGAGGTGTTGAAGCTCTGTGACGAGCAGTTGGCGATTCCGTTGATTGGACATATTGAGTCGCTCAACGTCTCAGCAGCGGCAGCGATTATGCTATTTGAAGTAGTACGCCAACGCATAGGATAACGAGCGTTGCAAGGCGGCGAAATTTCGAAGATGCTAAATAACATTTAACGATAACCAGACGTAGAGTCTATGGCAACACAGAGATATAATGACTCTCGCATTGGCGAGGTCCTCCTCAACCAGACATCTCGTGCGCGCCGTATCTCAATCACGGTGCTCGCTTCGGGCACCGTGCGTCTTTCTTTCCCTAAGCGGATCTCGGCAAAGAGGGCTTTGAGCTTTCTCGATGACAAGATCGACTGGATAGTGTCGGCTCAGGAGCGCGTCAAAGCGAGACGAGTAGCCAATCCACCTGCCTCAGCTGTCGACAAAGAGCTACTTCGTGACAAGGCGAAATCTCACCTTCCCGACCGTGTCGCCAAGATCGCGGAGATCACAGGTCTCAAATATAATCGCCTAACGCTTCGCGCCACAACATCCAAATGGGGCTCGTGCTCATCGTTGGGCAATATCTCGCTAAGCATATATCTGATGGCTCTGCCTCAGCACCTTATCGACTTTGTGATTCTTCACGAACTCTGCCACACGGTGCATCTGAACCACTCTGCAGATTTTCACGCCCTAGTCGACAAGCTATGCGGTGGAAACGAAAAACTCCTTAGCCGTGAGCTAAAGAGTCATTCGATAAAGTAGTATGTGTGTTGCCCGAAGGCAACCTATGTTACATCCTCTCAGGGACATTGATGCCTAGTAGTGATATCGCTTTTTGGATTGTTGAGGCAACCTGAGCACTAAGTGCGAGGCGAAGATTTCGAACCTCTGCATTCTCCTCCTTGATGATTGGATTCTCGTGGTAGTAACCGTTGAAGCTCTTAGCGAGTTCATAGGCGTAAGCTCCAACGATAGATGGCGCGAAGTTCTCAGCCGCTGCCGCAACAACATTTGGATACTCCGCAATCAACTTAATCAACTCTACATCAGCACCGTTGAGGTCGCACTTGATGGCACTGCTCATCTCGATATTTGCCTCAGCAGCCTTGCGCATGATCGACTTGATACGCGCGTATGAGTATTGGATAAATGGACCTGTGTTTCCGTTGAAGTCGATGCTCTCGCGTGGATCGAAAAGCATGGTCTTTTTTGGGTCGACCTTCAAGATGAAGTACTTCAACGCTCCTAGACCTACGGTGGTAGAGATCTGTGCAATCTCCTCCTCTGAGCTGCCCACGGTCTTGCCTGCCTCCTCAGAGATCTCTTTCGCGTTTTTAACCATATCGGCAATTAGATCATCCGCATCGACAACAGTTCCCTCGCGCGATTTCATCTTACCCTCGGGAAGCTCCACCATTCCATACGATAGGTGTGTGATGTGGTCGCTCCAAGCGTAGCCCATCTTCTTAAGGATCAACTTCAACACCTGGAAGTGGTAGTTCTGCTCATTACCAACAACATAGATCATGTCGTCGAGTTTCTCCTCATCGAAACGACTGAATGCAGTACCCAAATCTTGGGTCATGTAAACCGATGTTCCGTCACCACGGAGCAACAACTTCTGATCGAGACCATCGCTCTCAAGGTCAATCCACACCGAGTTGTCCTCCTTGCGGAAGAATACTCCGCGGTTGAGACCATCCTCCACGATTGTCTTACCCAAAAGATATGTCTGCGACTCGTAATATGTCTTGTCGAAGTCGACGCCCAACGACTTGTATGTCACGTCGAAGCCCTCGTAAACCCAGCCGTTCATCATCTCCCAAAGACCGTAAACCTCGGGGTCTTTAGCCTCCCATTTGCGCAACATATCCTGTGCCTGAAGGATGAGTGGTGCCGACTTCTTAGCCTCCTCTTCAGATGCTCCGCCAGCCATAAGCTCCTTAATCTCAGCCTTGTAGTGCTTGTCGAACTCAACGTAGTATTTACCTACGAGGTGGTCGCCCTTCATGCCCGAAGATGCAGGGGTCTCGCCTCCGCCAAAGAGTTTCCACGCCAACATAGATTTGCAGATATGGATACCGCGGTCGTTGACCAAGTTAACCTTGATGACGTTGTGACCTGCCGCCTTAAGGATCTGAGCCACAGAGTATCCGAGTAGATTGTTGCGGATATGACCTAGGTGGAGAGGTTTGTTTGTGTTGGGTGACGAGTACTCAACCATCATGGTGCGACCGCTCGCTGTTGCCTGCCCAAAGGTTGCATCACCTGCGATAGCCTCAAACTGCGATACCCAAAACGCGCGACTGAGCGCGAGGTTCAAGAAGCCCTTGATAACGTTGAAGCTCTCCACCTCTGCGTAGTTGTCAACGATATACTCTCCAATCTCTGAGGCAGTTACCTCGGGTGATTTGCGGCTCTTGCGCAACAGCGGAAAGGTCACAAGGGTGTAGTCACCCTCGAACTCCTTGCGTGTTTTAGAAATCTGGATCTCTGCGGTCGAAGTCTCGCCGTAGAGTGCTGTGACAGCCGCGAGTGCTACGTCACCAATAAAAGTCTCTATATTTGTCATCCTTTCGAACTTATTTTATTCTGATTTGCAAAGATATAAAAAAAAAGATAGGTAGCCAATTTCTGAGGCTACCTATCTTCATTTTATCACAGTTGAGCCGTTTAGCTCATCTGCTCGATATTCCAGACAAAGGCGCGCGAACCCTGTCGCTTGGTGGCGGCATCCATCTCGCGCAGGCGCGCCAAGAGTGGCTCGACAACCGAATCCTCCACAATCGCCATGATCGAGGAGTTCATGGATGGCCACGCGTGGGTGCCGTAGTGTGGCTCGCCATCCTCCTGTCCGCGACCTGTGGTTAGCTCCCACTTGGTGAAACCTCTAACCTCCATGTCGTCCAAAATGTCGTGTACACGGTCGGTCAACGCCTGATTATATGATATAAAAACTGCTTTCATTGCTTATCTTTTGTGGTTAGTTTGTTACTTGTTTCATGCGCTTAGCCTCACGCTTAGCCTCGCGTTTTGCCTGACGCTTGAGCTGTCCATTGACCAATACAGAGTAGAAGATCGGAACAACTAAGAGGGTCAAGATAGTCGAGAAGGTCAAACCTCCAATCACCGCGATACCCATAGGTTGCCAAGTCTCAGAGCCAGCTCCCGTACCAATAGCCATAGGCAACATACCCAAAATGGTTGTGAACGAGGTCATCAACACAGGTCGCAGACGACTCTTAGCTCCAGCCAAGATTGCATCGTAGACGGTCGCGCCACGCTCCACAAGGAGGTTGATGTAGTCGACCATCACAATACCATTTTTGGTCACAATACCCACAAGCATGATCGCTCCAATGAGGGCTATGATCGAGAGTGGTACATTGGTGAGGTAGAGAGCCAAGATAACTCCCGTGAATGCCAACGGTATGGTGAACATGATGATGAAGGGGAACAACAGCGACTCAAACTGCGTCGCCATAACGATATATACCAACAACACGATAAGGATAAAAAGTACACCCATGTCGGCAAACGACTCCTGCTGATCCTCGATAGTTCCTCCAACCTCTAGCGTCACACCATCTGGCGTGGGATAGTCGGCAACGATCTTCTGTATCTCGTTCACCACGGCACTAAGTGGCACACCAGCACCCATAGATCCCTCAATGTTGATGACGCGTTGGCGATTCTCGCGCTCAATAGATGGCGCGGCAAAGACCTCCTCCACCTTGGCAACCTCGCTAAGACGAACCTTTTCGCCCGATGGAGTATTGAGCGTGATGGACTCAATATCCTCCACCGACTTGCGCTTCTCCTCTGCGTAGCGAACAATAATATCATACTCATCACCATCCTCGCTGTAGAGACTCGCGGTGAGTCCATTATTGCGGTAGCTCACGGCTGTTGCAACGGTGCTGTAGTTGAGACCGTGGTAGCTCAACTTCTCGCGATCAAAGACAACATTTAACTCTGGACGCAGATCATCGCGCGAGAGCTGAACATCGCGAATACCGCTTACATGGCTAACCATATCTTTGAGCTCGTGGGCAACGTTGTTGGTCTGCTCCATGTCATATCCAAAGACCTTAAGCTCCACGATACTATTTCCACTACTTCCACCCTGATTTCCTCCAGGTATTACGGTGTAGTTGCGCACCTCGGGGATGAGATCCAACTCAGCGCGTAGGAGGTCACTGATCTCGTGGATGGAGCGGTCGCGAAGAGTGACATCCTTAAGGCGCATGTTGTAGTTGATGATATACGATCCTGTGGTCTGCATCGCCGCGAAGGCATCCGATGAGGAGTTAGCTCCCGAAGATGCCGAGACGATCTCCACCTCGGGGTACTTCTCGTAGATGATGTTGTCGATCTGACGAGCTATGCGCGCGGTGTAGTCAACTGATAGGTTCTGATCCAACTTGACAATTGCCGAGATACGGCTGTTGTCGGTGGGTGGGAAGAACTCCGTAGCGATAAGTCCTGAGCTCATCATCATCACCGAGCCGATGAATGTTGCCCCGACGATGGTTGCCGTGATGCGTCGATGTCTAAGAACTGTGCGCAGTGCCTTCTCGTATGTGTCATCCATCCAGATGAGGAACTTGTCAATAGGTTTGTAGACAATGCCAATACCTTTGTAGGTGTGGATTCCACCGCCACTAGTCAAGATGTATGCCGACAACATAGGTGTCAATGAGATCGCTGCACATGTCGAGACGCAGACAACGATGGTCACAATCCATCCCAACTCGCGGAACATGATACCTGCCATTCCCGTAATCATCGTGAGGGGCATAAACACCGCCACGACAACCAACGTTGTGGCGATAACCGACAACCACACCTCATTTGTAGCGTAGATTGCCGCCTCCTTGGGGCTAGAGCCCTTCTCGATATGGGTTGTGATATTCTCCAACACCACGATGGCATCATCCACAACCATACCGATGGCGATAGAGAGTGACGACAGCGAGATGATGTTGAGTGTCGACCCCGTGGCGAAGAGGTAGATGAATGAACATATCAGCGATATAGGTATGGTCAGACAGATGATGAAGGTCGCCCTCCAACGCCCAAGGAAGAACATAACCACAAAGACCACAAAGATAAAGGCATACATGATGGTGTCCGAGAGGGAGTTGATGCTATTCTTGATCTCTGCCGAACCCTCGAAGATAAGATCCACCTTGATATCCTTGGGGAGTGTCTTTTCGATCTTTGCCATCTCGTCCCAGATCTTGTCGACAATGGCTACGGTGTTTGCGCCCGACTGTTTCTGAACCATGACGCGAACACCCAAAGCCCCATTGATTCGCTCATCCATGGTTGAGGTCTCCAACGTGTCGCGAAGCTGCGCAACATCGGAGAGCATCACCGTGCGACCTCCACTGTTTGAGACAACGATCTTCTCCAGATCCTTGCTCGATGTGAACTCGCCATCGCTCTTTAATACATAGGTATTGTTTCCGATGTCGATAGTTCCTGCTGGAATGTTGACATTCTCTGCCGCGATGATTGACCCCAATGTCTCGACACTAAGTCCATAGGCATCGAGTCGCTTGGGGTCTACATTGACCTGAATCTCGCGCTCGGGAGCTCCCATGATACTCACCGCTCCAACACCCTCAATACGGTTGAGCGAGTTGACCAACTTCTCATCGAGGATCTTCGCGAGTGCAGGGTAGCTCTCCTCGGCGGTAATCGAGAACATGATGACAGGCATCATTGAGGTCGAGAACTTGAAGATTGTCGGATAGTCGACATTGTCGGGTAGGAGACTCTGCGTGCGGCTTACAACATCACGAATGTCGTTTGCCGCCTCGGTGAGGTCTATTCCATACTCAAACTCTAGGGTGATGATTGAATAGTTGTCCGATGATTCGGAGGTGATCTTCTCCAGATCGTCCACCGTGTTGAGGTTATCCTCCAAGACGCGCGTGATGTTGGTCTCAATATCATCGGCATTAGCACCCTCGTAGACGGTGATTACCGAGATCATAGGGATCTCAATCTCAGGGTATTGATCTATGGCCAGCTTGCTCAGCGAGTAGATACCAAATATCATCACGCCGATGAAGATCAACATGGTGGATATCGGCTTTCTTACGGCTGTTTCATATATTTTCATGTTATAATTCTCTCTTTTTGTTGGAACTATTTAACCTCAACCTCTACGCCATCGGATAGTCGCGAGAAGCCTGTGATGGCAACATCCTCGCCAACAGCGACACCCGAAAGGATGTCAATCATGCCGCCAACTTGTCGTCCAGTCTTGATTGAACGACGCTCCGCCTTGCCACCCTTGATGACATATACGAAGTTCTCAGCCGAACCAAACTGCTTCTGAACAGCAACATCCGAGACCAAGATAGCCTCCTTTTCGCCCATGTTGAATGTCGAGCGAGCGAACATTCCAGGGCGCAACTTATCCGTGCCATTTGGAACGGTAACCTCCACGGTGAATGTGCGAGTTTGCGAGTTTAACGAGGGGTAGATTAGCGACACCTTGCCGTCAAACGTCTCGTCACCGTAGATATCCAACGCTAACTCAACGGGCATGCCAACCTTGACTTTGGTGTAGAACTGCTCAGGGATGTCGACATTCACCTTGAGGCGGTCAATCTGAGCGATGTGAAGTATCGGCTGGTTGGAGAATAGATCCCCTGCCTCGCCATTGCGAAGAGTCACAACGCCCGAAATTGGCGATATCAACTCGATGTTCTTCTTGATATTGCGCGCAATCTCCTCCTGAACATCAAGAGCGGTCTTTGCTTGGTCGAGTGTCTGTTTTGAGATACCTCCAGCCTCGTAGACTGGTTTGAGACGCTCGTAGTCGGCACGAAGATTTCCAACTGATATCATCTGCTGGTCGTAGAGCGTTGGGTCGAGGGTCGCGAGAACCTGACCTGCGCGCACCTTGTCGCCAACATCGACGGTGATTGTTGCGATACGAACACCACTAGCCGCGGGGGTGATGTCGTTCTCCTTGTAGGCTTTGATCTCCGAGGTGAATGACTCCGTTTGGTTTATTGTCGTCGCCTCAGCCTTTGCGACACGTGTAAGGCTCTTTGTTGCTGCCTGAGCCTCCCCAGCTGTTGCATTCTCCTTCTTTGACTCTGGCGACGCTCCGCAACCAACCATGGTGGCGAGGGCTACCGCACAAATAACTACTCTTTTCATACTATATTTTTTGTTTTTATTCTCCTAATTTTTACCTCTCTGTACCGATAATCTTGTCGTAGTCGCTACGCGCAACGAGGAAGTCATATATCGCTTGGGAGAGATTTAGTTCAGCTTGGGTCATCGCGAGGCGTGAGGTGTTAAGCTCCAAGATTGTCCCTGCCCCTGCCGAATATCGAGTCTCCGCAATTTTATACGCCTTGGTGGCTTGATCCACGGTGGTCTGCTGTGCGAACATCTGCTCGCGCGATGAGATCAGGTCGCTGATAGCTCTGTTGATATCAACCTCAACGCCCTTGAATGCGTAGTTGCGCTGAAGCTCCAACTGCTCAATTTGGTTGGAGATCTGACGCGCGCGGTTGGTGTTAGTTAAACCTGCGAAGAGAGGTACTGAAAGTGTCAAACCTGCATATGCAGGTGTCTGCCAAAAGTATGAATCATCGGATGAAGATGCTGCAGTAGTGTCGAATGAGAAAGATCCCATGTTGTTACCCGTGTGCGACACAACGCCAAAGGCGGCAAGGGTTGGGAGACGCGAGGCGTTGTAAACTTTCAACGTCTGTCTCAACACCTCGGATTGGATGTCGAGGCTCTTGATTGAGCTGTTGCCCGAGATGTCGCGCGAGATATTTGCGAAACTCGCCAACACCCCATCTTTGAACTCGTGGAGGTCTCCCTTGACTGCAATATCGACATCGAGAGGTATTGAGAGGTACATCTTCAATAGCTCTTTTGCCACCACGATTGAACTTTTGGTCTGGATAATTGTAGGTTCGAGATTGCTCTGCTGCACCTGCGCTGTGAGGAGGTCGTACTCTGCAGCAAGACCATTCTTGTATTTGATCTCAGTCTCCTCGACCGTCTGTTTAGCAGTCTCCAAACTGCTCTCCAACACCTTCAACGACTGCTCTGCAAGTAGGATGTTGTAGAAACTCTGCTTCACCTGAGCCACTAGGTCGATTCTCGAACCGCGAGCCGACTCAACTGCCGCCTCCGCCTCCGTGCGGTTCATCTTCAACGTTCTGTAGACCGTTGGGGCGTAGAGCGCGAGTGAGATATTTCCCGACGCTGTGAAGGTGTTGTACTGATCCTTTCCGAAAGAGAACCCCTCCGCCATGCTCTGGTTTTGTAGTGTGCGATTGTACTCTCCGCTGAGGGTTACCTGTGGTAGCAAAGCTCCCATCGTTGTCTTACGAACATAGTCGTAACGCTCTATCTCTAGCTCTGCCACCTTGATGGTGGGGTTCTCGCTTAGTGCCATCTCTACAGCCTGATCTACGGTGAGAGTCATCTGTGCCGCGGCGGTGGTGGTGAGTGCCACAATGAGCGACATCGCCAAAAATAGATTTTTAAATCTGCTCTTCATATTGTGTGTTACTGTGAAATTGATGTCTTGTACTCTTTTAGGTAGTCATCTATGAGTTCACTACCCTTGGGGGTGCTTATGCCGCGCATGAAGTTGACCTGAGCTTGGAAGAATGCATCCTCGCGACTCATACCCTCGGGAAGTAGAAACTCATCCTCCGACTCGATAATTCCCGTGGCGAGGTAGTGCATCATGGATATGGCTAGGTCGAGGTTGATGTTTGTTGAGATAAAACCCTCCTCGACACCGATGACTAGATTCTTCCTAAAGGCGGCGAGTCGTTTATCGCGCATCCTATTTACGAGGCGACCATGTATCTCAGGATAGAGCTTTTTTAGTCCACGCGCCACGCGCCACAACTTCTCGGAGTTTACGGTGGTGAAGCGCGACGCCTCCAACACCGCGATGACGATGTTCGGTGCTTCGCTAGCAACCTTGATGCGTTGTTCATCTATCTGCTCCAAGAAAAATTTGCATGATTGGTACAACAACTCCTCCTTGTCGCCAAAGTATTCGTAAATAGTGCGCTTGGATACCTTTGCCTCGCGGGCAATGTCATCCACCCTCACCGATTTAATTCCATGTTCGGCAAACATATTGCTTGCAAACTCCATTATGTAATCCTTATGATCACTACTCATGTCATTGTATTTTTATAATTAAATGAAATCAACGGCACAAAGGTATTTAAAAAAAGAATAAAACCAAAAAACTAAAAAGAGTTTTATCGTTTTTGTGGAGTTTTTTTTATTTCAGGACTAAATATCTCGGGGATGGGTGCAAAAAGTTGGGATAAATGGTAGATCTTACAAGAAAATTCGTATATTTGTAGACAAACAACCTCTTGGACTTATGGATACTAAAGTAAAATATTTGCCTTTTGTAGAGCGTGATGAGTGGCTTCATCCCGTGAGTGACGAGATCAATCGTCGTCATCAGCAATATCTTGACCGCCTCAGCGATATCGAGCAGAGTTGCGGATCTATCGTCGATTACGCCAATGGTCACCGATATTTCGGTTGGCAATATGACTCCGACATGCAGGGGTGGTGGTTTCGCGAGTGGTTGCCCGAGGCTAGTGATGTCTACATCTTTGGAGATTTCAACAACTGGCAGCGCACCGAGATCCGTCTCAATCGCGACCATGAGGGGGTTTGGAGCATGTTCTTCCCCGACGCAATGTATAAGGAGCTCTTGACGCACTATTCATTATACAAGATTCATGTTCACGGAGCAAATGGATGGCGTGACCGTATCCCATCGCACGCTACACGCGTGGTGCAGGATGATGTTACCAAGAACTATACAGCTCAATTTTGGTTGCCTCAACACTTTGATTGGCAGGGTGATGACTTCGACCCAAAGAAGAAGGTGTCGCAACTTATAATATATGAGTCACACGTAGGTATGGCTCAGGAGGGCGAGGGAGTGGGAACATATGTTGAGTTCTCTGAGAAGATATTGCCTCGCATCAAGAAGGATGGATATAACGCCATACAGCTTATGGCGATTGCTGAGCACCCCTATTATGGATCTTTCGGCTACCATGTTGCCAACTTCTACGCGGTGTCGTCGCGATTTGGTACTCCCGAGGAGCTGAAAGAGTTGGTGCGTCACGCACACGAGTTGGGTATCGCGGTGATTATGGATGTTGTTCATGCCCACTATGTGAAGAACTTCGATGAGGGTATCAATGAGTTGGATGGTTCTCCACACCTATATTCTAAAGAGGGTGAGGCTGGAGACCAACCATATTGGGACTCTAAGACCTTCGACTATGGTAAGCGTGAGGTGCAGCACTTCTTGCTCTCGAACCTCAAATATTGGATGGATGAGTTTCACTTTGACGGTTTCCGATTTGATGGTGTGACATCTATGATCTACCACCACTTCGGATATACGGAGTTCGATGAGCGCGAGAAGTTCTTCGATGAGGGTGTCAATCGCGATGCGTTGGTATACCTTTCTCTCGCAAATAAGTTGATCCACTCGTTGAAACCGTCGGCAATAACTATCGCGGAGGATGTTAGCGGCATGCCAGGAATGTGTATCTCGCTCAAAGATGGAGGCTATGGATTCGACTACCGCCTAGGTATGGCGATCCCTGACTTCTGGATCAAACTCCTAGAGGATATTCCCGACGAGGATTGGAACATCTGGGAGATGTGGGATATCATGACATCGCGACTTCCCGAGGTTAAGACTATCGCCTACGCGGAGAGTCACGACCAAGCGATGGTGGGTGATAAAACCATAGCTTTCAGGTTGATGGATAAGGAGATGTATACCTCCATGAGTTGCGATATTGAGAGTATCTTGGTCGATAGGGGTATGGCTCTTCACGAGATGATCCGCCTGATGACCATCACCACGGGTGGCAATGGCTACCTCAACTTCATGGGTAATGAGTTTGGACACCCCGACTGGATTGACTTCCCTCGCGAGGGTAACGATTGGAGCTACAAACATGCTCAGCGTCAGTGGTCGTTGGCGCAGAATGGGTTCTTGAGATACAAATTCTTGGGGGCGTTCGACAAGGCGATGATCTCGCTGGTGAAGCGACACAAGCTCCTCACGGCAGGTTATCCCTACCAGTTGCAGATGGATGAGAGTAATAAGACGATTGTCTTTAGGTTGCGCACGTTGCTCTTTGTCTTTAACTGGCACCCTACGGCGTCAATTCCCGACTATGAGGTGCATGTTGGACTTCCAGGAAAATATGTTCCGATCTTGTCGACTGATGAGAAGAAGTTTGGCGGTTTGGGACGCGTGGATATGTCGGGTGAGAGTTTCTCGTACGAGAGGGATGGCACTCACTTCATCAAGCTATACAATACATCGCGCACCGCTACGGTCTTCAAGATTGTGAAATAAGAGAGATGACAAAGATAACAATACTTGGAAGTGGAACTTCGCAGGGTGTCCCCGTGATTGGGTGTCGCTGTGAGGTGTGTTGCTCCGCTGATCCTCGCGACAATAGGCTTCGCACCTCGGCGATGATCGAGCACAATGGCGTGCGGTTGATTATCGATGCAGGAGTTGATTTCCGCATGCAGATGTTGCGCGCAGGGGTTCGACACATCAATGCGCTGTTGTTGACGCATGAACATAAGGATCACACGGGGGGTATTGATGATGTTCGGGCATTGAATTTTGTCGACTATCCCGAGGCGATACACCGAGTGAAGATCTACGCTACACACAGGACTCTGGAGGTCATCCGCAAGGATTATGACTACGCCTTTGCTGCGGAGAAGTATCGCGGAGTCCCTGAGATTGAGCTGGTTAAGATCACCCCTCCGCAACCGTTTATCATTGATGGTGTTGAGGTTGTACCTATCTCGGGACACCACTCGTCGAGGTTCGAGACTACGGGGTTTAGGGTTGGGGATGTCGCCTATCTAACTGATTTTAAGAGCATCGCGAGCAGTGAGCGTGAGAGGCTTAGAGGTTTGGAGGTGCTGGTTGTCAATGCGTTGAGGTATGAGCCACACCCGTCGCACTTCTCTGTCGGGGAGGCGTTGGAGCTTATTGCGGATGTTGCGCCCAAGCGAGCATATCTCACCCATATGTCCCACGAGATTGGGTTACATGCTGAGGCTGAGCAGAAGTTGCCCGAGGGTGTCATGATGGCGTATGACACGTTGGAGATCACAATATAAAAGTATACCTATATTATATATAACGAGATAGATGGATAAAGTTAGAGGTAAGAGGGTCATCATCACTGGTGCATCATCTGGAATTGGCGAGGCGTTGGCTCGCGAGTACGCAAGTCGTGGAGCAAAGGTTGTTGTCGGAGCGCGTCAAGAGGATAAATTGCAACAGCTTGTTGCTGAGATCACTGCGCAGGGTGGTGAGGCGATATATTCGGTGTGTGATGTTGTCAAAGCTGAGGATTGTGAGCGACTTGTTGCGACCGCTGTAAAGAGTTTCGGAGGTGTCGATATCTTGATCTGCAACGCTGGACTCTCCATGCGCGCGCTCTTTGATGATGTCGATTTGGAGGTTCTCCACCGACTCATGGATGTCAACTTCTGGGGGTGTGTCAATAGCGTGAAGTTTGCGCTACCATATATTCAGCAGTCGAAGGGTTCGATTGTCGGGGTGTCGTCTGTGGCTGGTCTTCACGGTCTCCCTGCGCGAACTGGCTACTCATCATCGAAGTACGCCATGACGGGTTTTTTGGAGACCATTCGCATCGAGAACCTTAAAAAGGGTGTGCATGTGATGATTGCATGTCCAGGTTTTACAGCCTCAAACGTTCGATTCTCAGCCCTCACAGCATCGGGAGCATCGCAGGGCGAGACACCGCGCGACGAGGATAAGATGATGACATCCGAGGAGGTTGCAAAGATTATAATCAAGGGGATAGTGTCGCGCAAACGTCTGTCGCTCATGGAGTTCAATGGTCGCGCAACACACTTCATCAAGAAGTTCTTCCCCGCTTTCCTAGATAAAATGTTCTACTCACACATGGCAAAAGAGCCCGATTCCCCACTCAAGTAGGGCATCGGACTCAGTGCGTGCTGTTTCTGTAATTTAGTATCCAAGTATTCGCATCATCGAGCGATATGATTGCTCCTTGGCGAAGAGTCGTGTGTAGTACTCTTGGTCGCCTTTGTCGCGATCTATGAGGATGTGTTTTGGTGCAGGGATCAGGCAGTGCTGAATACCTCCAAAGCCACCCAGTGACTCTTGGTAAGCTCCCGTGTGGAAAAATCCGATATATTGGGGATTGTTTGGCTCTAGCTTGGGTAGGAAAATTGCGTTGGTGTGTGATTCCGAGTTGTAGAAATCTTCACTATCGCAGGTTAGTCCACCAAGGAACACACGCTGATACTCCTTGTCCCAGTTGTTGATCGCCAACATGATGTAGCGTTGGTTTAGTCCCCAAGTGTCGGGCAGGTTGGTGATGAAGGATGAGTCGATCATATACCAGAACTCGCGGTCGTTTTGCTGCTTTTGGTTGATGATGGAGTATAGCGATGCTCCACTCTCGCCCACGGTGAACGATCCAAACTCGGTGAAGATGTTGGGTTCGTCGATGCTGTTCTGCTCGCAGATGTGTTTAATCTGCGCCACAATCTCCTCCGTTAGATACTCGTAATCGTACTCGAAGTTGAGCGAGTTCTTGAATGGGAATCCACCGCCGATGTTGAGGCTATCCAACTCAGGGCATATCGCTTTAAGTTCGCAATATACGTTGAGGCACTTCGACAACTCATTCCAATAATATGCAGTATCCTTGATGCCAGTGTTGATGAAGAAGTGCAACATTTTGAGCTTGAACTTCTTATTATTCTTGATCTTATTCTTGTAAAATTCGATGATCTCGTGGTAGCGAATACCTAGTCGCGAGGTGTAGAAGTCGAACTTTGGACCCTCCTCAGATGCAATTCTAATACCTACGTTGCAGGGCTTATCTATCGCTGAATCAAATAGATCTATCTCCTCCTTGTTGTCTATCACAGGGATGGTGTTGTGAAAACCATCCTTAATTAGCTGAGCGATATTCTCAACATATTGTGGACGTTTGAAGCCGTTGCAGATGATGTAGCGATCCTTGTCGAAGATGCCGCCATCGTAGAGAGCCTTGATGATGTGAATATCGT
>JBCQVH010000006.1:0-136616 GCA_047173185.1 Rikenellaceae bacterium | reverse complement strand
CTTCCAAACTTCTTTCTTGACATAAAAATATCCTCAATTATTCAATATTGATGATGGAGGATATTTTTATTATTTAATTATAATTTATTTTGGACACGATTGAGTCAAGCCCGCAATGACACGCGGAGTATTGCTACGATAAATCTCAAACCTTAATTTGCATCAATACTCCACTTTGTCCTCTTTCGCGTGCCAGATGTTGAATGCCTCCATAGCCTCGCTCCGCATCATCTGTACCGATGGTAGTGAGCGCGCCGATGGATTGAGAGGTATCTCGTTGTATATCAGCTCGTCGTTGAAGTTTATTGCTGCGGCATCCTCGCGACTATTTCCGAAGTATATCTTTTTGATCCCTGCCCAGTAGGCTGTTGCGAGACACATGGGGCATGGCTCACACGAGCTGTATAGCTCCGCTCCATCCAGCGTGAAACTCTTCTGTGATCGGCACGCAGCACGTATTGCATTCACCTCGGCATGTGCCGTCGGGTCGTTATCTATGGTTACTGAATTGGATGCTTTGGCGATAATTTCGCCATCCTTTACTACCACAGCACCGAAAGGACCTCCGCCCTTAGCGATGCTCTCGATAGATAGGTTGATCGCCTCTTGCATAAATTTCTCTCTCTCCATGGTTCTCTCTTTAATCTGTGTTTATTACCACTATTGTGTTACCTCAACAACCTTAACCTGTGCACGGTCGAGGATATCCTTAATCGGTGTTTGACTCTGTATAACCTCCGTTACCACGAGGTCAAGTATCTTCTCTATCTCACTCCAATATAGTTTGCGTGGCAGTGTGCGACTGTATGTGTGTATCTCGCTAAGCTCTCGATAAAACGGTATTGTTCTATTCACCTCGGGGTCGTTCCATGTCGAGTAGCGACAGCCGATGCCACCATCCAACGTTAGTGCTTTATCCTGCTCTGGACGTGTCATGAAGTGTATAAATTCGTATGCCAAATCTCGGTTTTTTGACCCCTCGCCAATGGTGTAGAGCCAGTAAGCATTTAGCGATACTGGATCTCCTGCATAGCCTTAGACCAACCAGATGGGTAATCTACGGGTGGGTTCTCTTTTATATATGGTGTCAGATCCTCGATAGCACCCTCCGCGACCGCCTGTGCCAACCAGTCGGTATTCATATGGGCAATATCCCAATCTCCGTTGATTAACCCTTTCTCATCGCTAAGGGTTGCTTGGTGTAACTCGCTGGTATCCAGTGGAATCGCCTCTAGTTCATAAGATGTACCACTCTGGGCACGGAACAACTCCCACGCCTTGGCTAGTGCCGACTCGAAAGGTTGAAACCTACGAACCGCAAAACGTATTTTATTCGTCTGCATATCTTAAAAAATTATTTATTCTATATCTAAAAAATATCAACCCCCTAGCTACCCATGACAATATTACAAATTATTACCAATATAAACAAATAGTTTTTGAAATATTCTGATAGCGACAATGTTTAAATAGGATGCAATATAATTTTGTGTATTAAAAAATTAGAGTTATATTTGTAGTTAACAATACAAAATCAAACCAAAACTATCTAATCTATGAATTTCAACTTAAAGAGGCTTAGGGCGATGCTCTTAGCAATCTTCGCCACAGCGTTGTTTGTGCCTCAACAGGTCAGTGCCCAGCCAGGTACGGAGACCCCTCACGACGCAAATAGTCAGCTCGTGATGGATCTCAGCAACTACCACTGGAAGATGAAGATGATGTTCCCAGGTGAAGGAGTGAAGCAGGGACTCCATGAGCTATATCCCGAGGATATCGAGACCTTGGTGTGGAATATCGCGCAGGTTCCAGGTGACGTCTACACCGATTTGTGGCGAGCTGGAGCTATCGAAGATCCATACTTCGGTCGCAACTCAATCAAGGCGCAGTGGGTTCAGCACTATGAGTGGTGGTATACTGTGCAGTTCAATATCACGGAGTCGACAAAGGATAAGCATGTTAGAATCTGCTTTGATGGCGTCGATTATAGCTGTGATGTGTGGTTGAATGGTCTCTTTTTGGGTAGCCACGAGGGTGCTTTCGACCCATTCTCATATGATGTTACGGAGGCTTTGCGCGTAGGTGACAACCCACGTACAAGCTCTAATATGTTGACTGTAAAGTTGAATCCGCCGACGCATGTCAACACTAAACTTGCAGGACTCAAGAGCCCTTGGTTTGGTGACTATTGGCGCGACTTGATCCCATTTGGAATCTGGCAGCCTGTTAGAATGGTAAGCTCGGGCATGGTCAATATTGATGATCTATATGCTAAGACGAAGATCAACAAGGATGGATCTGCGGATGTTGATTTGGAGATTACGCTCAACAATAACTCTAAAACGTCACGAAATCTTCAGCTCACAGCCTCGCTGGAGGGTAAGAACTTCGAGGGCAAAAAGCAGACGGTAACATTTGATGCTGTTGTTCCTGCTGGCAAGAAGTGTGTGACTCAGAGAATCCACGTCAAGGATGCTCAGTTGTGGTGGCCTTGGGATATGGGTAAACCAAACCTCTACACCGCAAAGGTGACAGTTGCCGAGAACCATATCAACCACGACTTCAACGAGACCAACTTCGGTATTCGCGAGATCACATCTGCGTGGAATCCAGGCTTTAAGAGGGGTGTGGATGTCTCGCTCCCTCGCACAACTGTAGTCAATGGCAAGCCGATATTTATCCGTTCTGCATGTTGGGGAGGTACTCCAGATATCTTCGTGGGTCGCACAGCTCCAGGTACTTATGACAAGTTGCTGTCATTGGCTAAGGATGCCAACCTCAACTGTATCCGTATCTTCGGATGGCACAACCCCGAGATCAAGGAGTTCTACGATATCTGCGACTCATTGGGCTTGGCTATTTGGCAAGATATGGTTCCTTTGGGGTCGGGTAATATCCCTCGCGACCCTAAGATTGTAGATAACATATTGAATAAGGCGGTCTCAACGGCTAAGGTTCGTCGTAACCACCCATCACTCATTATGATGGAGGGTGGCGAGGAGTACTTCTTGAGAACTCGCGACGCTAAATTTGCTAATGAGTTGTTGTTGAGATTGGGTGACTCGTTGCAGAAGTACCTACCTCTGCCATATGTTCCCGACTCACCGCTCAACTATGGAGCATCGCAGGAGGCAGGATATCTTCCAAATGAGGCGCACCACGCGTTGAGATACTTCTACGACATGGGTGACTGGTTGATGGAGGATTGGTATCACACCATCGACTCTCCGATCATCCCTGAGTTTGCAGTCACCTCGGTACCTTGTGTCGAGAGCCTGCGCAAGTTTATCCCCGAGAATGAGTTGTGGCCTCCAGGGCTTAGTTGGGGTCACCACTGGGCAGATTTCAAACACCTAGAGATGCAGAACTGGGATGCCTTTGGCGAGTCGTATGTTGATAAGGGTCTCACAGCATTTGTTAACGCAACGCAGGATGCTCAGGGTATTGTGTTCCAGAACGGTATCGAGTACTTCAGACGCAACAAACCGCGCACAAGTGGTGTCGCGCTGTGTCACTGGATCACATATTGGCCAGATATGAAGTGGGGTATCGTGGATGCCTACCAGCAGCCTAAACGCTCTTACGACTTTGTGAAACGTGCATATCAACCTCTCTTGGTTTCGTTTGATTTCCAGCGTCGTAGATGGCTCAATAGCGAGTCGTTGGTGGGTGGTCTTTGGATCGTGAACGACCAGTATAAGAGCTACAAGGGTGCAACAATCAAGGCGGTTATGAAGGATCACAACAAGGCGGAGATCTACTCTCAGAGCTACGATGTTAAGAGCATTGGTGAGAATTCGGCATTCAAGGTGGCGGACTTTAAGTCGAGCGTTTTGAAGGGTGTCAAGAAGCGTTTCACTGTCGAGTTGGAGCTTGTATCTAAGTCGGGCGAGGTGCTATCAGCCAACGAATACATCTTCCTCATTGGTGACCAAGCTAAGGCGTCTGCACAGTTCAAGGAGATGGGTCAGGAGTTGAAGGAGATCAACGCTAAGTACCTATACGGCAACTACTACGGCTACTTCCCAGCCATGACAGGCGAGGGTGGCGAATGGCGCAGGAGCGATGTTGAGACCCCTCGTGCGAAGGGTTTTAGTGGACCTAAGGAGTAGTTTTGTACTCAGATTTTATTTTGTAAAGTCCTCACTCTGGAGTCGGAGTGAGGGCTTTTTTTTGTCGGTTCGAGAAATTTTTGCTATCTTGCATATGTTAATATAGCATTAAAATTGTTAATGCTAGGTAGTCAACATGTTAGAAAAAAATGTATGTTTAAACAGATTATTAATACCACGCTTTTTAAGCTCATCGTTGCTGTGGTCGTTGGACTTCTTTTGGGTCCATATGCAGGTGAGGGGGTGATGAATGTCGTGGTGACGCTGAAACATCTGCTGGGTCAGATGATAATGTTCTTCGTGCCGCTTATAATCTTGGCATTTATTGCCTCGTCGATTGCGAAGATGGGAGGTATCGCCTCGCGCCTTGTTGGGGTGTCGCTCTCACTAGCCTACACATCATCTGTGGGTGCAGCTTTCATGGCGATGGGGCTTGGCTACCTCATCATCCCAAGGCTCTCAATGGGCTCAGCAACCGAGGCGGTTAATGAGGTGCCGAAGTTGGTCTTTGAACTGAATATTCCACCTGTGATGGGTGTTATGACGGCGTTGGTTCTCGCAATTATGGTGGGACTAGCGGCAGTGTGGAGCAACTCTGTGGCTATTGTCAATCTGCTGGATGAGTTTCAGAGGATGGTGTTGCTCCTGATTAAGAGGGTGTTGATACCGATTCTGCCAATCTTTATCGCCTCTAACTTTGCAATACTCAGCTATGAGGGGGCACTCACCAATCAGCTACCTATATTTATTAATGTGATGGCGGTGGTTCTGCTTGCTCATTTTGTCTGGTTGTTGGTGCTCTACACGTTGGCGGCCATCTTCACAAGGCAAAACCCGTGGGAGGTGGTGCGACATTACGCGCCTCCATACTTCACAGCTGTGGGTACGATGTCCTCGGCTGCGACCTTGCCTGTGTCGCTGGATGCAGCGCGAAAATCGAAAATATTGAGCGATAAAAGTGTCGACTTCGCCATTCCGATCTTCTCGAATATCCACCTCTGCGGATCAATATTGACGGAGGTGTTCTTTGTGATGACGGTGTCGCAGATCTTGTATGGAACACTCCCCGAGCCATCTACCATGGTGCTCTTTATTGTTCTGTTGGGTATCTTTGCTGTTGGTGCACCTGGAGTCCCAGGGGGTACGGTGATTGCCTCGCTGGGTATCGTGATCTCGATCTTGGGCTTTGATGAGGCGGCAACGGCACTTCTACTCACCATCTTTGCACTACAAGATAGCTTCGGAACAGCATGTAATGTTGTGGGTGATGGTGCGTTGACCATGATTGTGAACAAGTTCGATGATTCGGAAACTAACCTTTAATACTTCAAATATTATGAAAACATCTTATCTTTTTTTGAGCGATTGTGTCGAGGAGATCGAGGCTCTAGCTGTTGTCGATGTATTCCGTCGCGCTGAGATTCCATTGACCACTGTATCAATGAATAGCACCCTTGTTGTAAAGAGCTCTCATGGCGTGACAATGTGCGCTGATCGCCTCTTCGATAGGGAGCATATTGTAGATGCTGACTACCTAATTTTACCTGGAGGGTCGACAAAACTAAATGATTATAAGGATCTTAAGGCTCTGCTTTTGGAGCATGCTGAGGGTGGCGGTCACATTGCAGCCATCTGTGCAGCACCGATGGTGTTGGGTGGTATTGGTCTGTTGGAGGGCAAGAGAGCAACATGCTACCCAGGCTTTGAGGAGTATCTCCAAGGGGCTATCTTTGTGGATGAGTCGGTTGTTGTCGATGGCACAATCACCACAGCAAATGGAGCTGGATCGGCATTGCAATTTGCCTATACTTTGGTTGAGCAGATTTGTGGAGTTGAGTGCGCCGATCTGATTAAGGAGCAGATGATGTTTCAGTCATAAGATTTGTGACCTCAGCCTCGACAAACTCGATGAGGTCGTTTGGATTGATCTCGATCTGCATACCTCTTACCCCTGCGCTTACATAGATAACTTCGAACTCCAACGCTGAGCTATCTATATAGGTCGGGAATTTGCGTTTCATGCCGATTGGTGAGCATGCGCCGCGAATGTAACCCGTTGTTGCGAGTAGCTCTTTCATCGGTATCATCTCGACACTTTTGTTACCCGACGCTTTGGCGGCTAGTTTTAGATCTAGCTCCTTGTCGCCTGCGATGACACATACGAGGTGTCCGTTTCTATCCCCTTTGAGTACTAAGGTCTTGAATACCTGAGCGATATTCTCGCCTAACTGTTCCGCGACATGGGTCGCTGCGAGGTTGTTTTCATCAACCTCGTAGCGGACCAACTCATGTGCGATCTTTGCCTGTGAAAGTAGCCTCACGGCATTTGTCTTGGCGATCTTTTTTGCCATAAATATATAAAAGATAGGTACAGATAATTAACCAGCCCGCAATGATGGGGTTAGTTTATTCGCAAATTATTTTTTAGGAGCTTTTTTCACTGGTGTTGCTGTTCCGCCAGGACCATTGTACTCGGTGAAGTATAGGTCGTACTTTGGAAGTAGAGCCTCCAACTTTTTCTTCTCTGCGCGGTGCTCTGCCGAAACCTTGCTCCAATCCGTAATGCGATCAAAGCCATCGAGGTTGGCTGGGATATGCTCAACATCATACCATACACCATTGCCGTCTCGCAACACCTTTGTTCCTCTAATAAGCTGTTGATTAGACTTGTAAGAGTAGATGTAGTCGCGGTGGTCGCTCTTCTTGGTTGTAAGGTATGGCATCAAACTCTCGCCATCGGTGCGTGCCTCCTTAGGTAGTTTGATGCCGACAATATCCGCAAGAGTAGGGACAATATCGGAGTAATCCATGATGATATCTTGAACCCCCTGCTTGGTTAGCTTCATACCTGGTGCGTAGATGATGAATGGAACATTTACACCCTTTTGGCACTCAGCACTTCCCTTGCCGTAGCCTCCAGTTCCGTTGTCGCCACTGAAGATAAAGATGGTGTTGTCGTACTCGCCAATCTCCTTTAGCTTCTGCGTATACTGCCAAAGGTGGTAGTCGAGGTATGCAAGGTGGCTCGCAAGTCCAGGTTCAGAGATTGTTCCGTGGGCGTCGTAGACGCCATTTTCACCTGTGATATTTGGCTCTGTGCGGTGGTAGTTTTTGCCATCCCATGTGAGCCTTGGCGTTGCAGGTAGCTTACATGGCTTTGCAGGGTTGATAAAGTTGTATGCGCCATGTCCAAGGTTCGAGGCGTGGTAGATAAAGAATGGCTTGTTCTCCTTGCTCTTGCGATCAATAAAGTCCAAGGCGTACTCCATCTCTAGGTCGGGACCAAATGTCGAGACTCCATATTTAGCCTTTGCCTCGGGATTGTTGGGATACCACTCGACAGCCTTTTTGTTTTTGGGGTGGTTGATAACCTTGGCGTTTGGTTTCCACAACGCACTCGACTGTCCGTAGGTTTTCTCTACTTTGTTGCCTCCATCGGCATTGATGAATGTACCCATTATACCTTTCTGTGGCGCAGTTTTGTCCTTAACAAGGTAGAAATTCGAGAATGGACTTCTGCCTCCCGAGGTGGTGTAGAGACCCTCATCGAAACCATAAAGCTCTGGTTGCTCGACATTTGGCATCTGTGTCTTTCCAGCCCAGAATGTTGCGTAGCCTCCCTTCTTAGCCACCATACCCATGGTGTACTCCGAACCCTCATATATTGGCCAGTCTGCCTGTTTGCCATCCTTGGTTGCGTAATCTCCGATGTCGCGGTTGTACCACCACTTCTGGTCATAGGCGTAGCGACCGCTGAGTAGTAGTGCGCGGCTAGGCATTGACACGGGACACGCCCAACAAGTTGAGATCCAACAGCCGTTGCGTGCCATATTATCCAATACTGGGGTCTTGGAACGCTTTGCAGGGTCGGTGACCATGCTGTTGGTCTCGTAGTCGTACCACTCAGTTGAGCCGTAAATTGGAATCTCTTTGATTGCAATATCGTCAGCAAGTAGGAAGATTACGTTTGGTTTGTCGCTCTTGGCAAGTGCAAATGCAGGGACGACTAGCGACAGTAGGGATAGGTTGCGAATATTCATATATTATACGTTGTTTGGTTTATAGTTGTTTTGCAAATATACTATTTTTTTTTACTCATCCATTCTCATCTGAGCCTGCTTTTTCTTAGCTTGCTCAAGGAGCTTTTTTGAAGCCTTGGACTCCTTGGATTTTGGAGCAGCTGTCGATGTCAACGGCATCGCCAATGCTGAGATGGATAGCACGGATGCTACCCGAAGTTGGTTTGTGGTCATAGTATATGTGCGTTAGTTATTTTGTTGCTGTGGCAAATGTAGCACAAATATACCTAACATAATATTTTTGACATAGTAAAACTGTAATAAAACGGTTTTTGACAATGTCAAACATCTACTCAATAATCTTTATCTCAGTGAGTTCGCAGCTGCTATCGGTTCGACCCAATCCTGTAACTTTAAATAGCGCGTTGAAGTGTTCACCCTTGGGAATGGTGCTGAAAAACTCCCTCAGGAACTCTCTGTTGGTAAACTTCTCGACTGTGGCGATTGTCCCCATGTCGTGGTTTGAGACGAAGTAGAGAGCCTCGCCACGAAGTGTCGCATCGACAAGGAGTCGAAGTAGCTCCGCATATCGAGGAGTTCGCACAAAGAGCTCATGCGAGCTGATCTTTTCAAGGGATCTGTTTATCTTATCTTGGTTGGGATGGTTGTCCATATCTAAATTGTTGAGGTTGTCTCTACCAAAATATGTAGGCTAGCACAGTTGCTGTGATGATTCCTGCAAGGTCGGCAATTAGTGAGTAGGTGAGTGTGTAGCGTATGCGTTGTATCGCCACAGAGCCGTAGTAGAGTGCCACGACATAGAATGTGGTATCCGTAGATCCCTGCACAACGCTGGAGAGTCGCCCAACGAATGAGTCTGCACCGTAGGTTCTCATGGTGTCGATCATCATTCCGCGTGCTCCACTGCCGCTGATGGGTTGCATAATCATGGTAGGTAGGGCGGCGGTGAAGTCGGAGTTAATGCCGAAATAAGCTAACGTGCCAGCTATGCCATTCACGACAAGATCCATAGCTCCCGATGCTCTAAATACTCCGATGGCGACAAGCACTGCGACAAGGTAGGGGATTATCGTTATTGCGGTTTTGAATCCGCCCTTTGCCCCCTCGATAAAACTCTCGTAGACGTTGATACGTTTGAGAAGTCCCATGACGATGAATGCGCAGATTATCGACATGATGAAGAGGTTGGAGATGGTTGAGGCGTAGCGAGATGCCACCTCCTTGTCGCCAGTTACGAAGAGATAGGTGATGGTTGCGATGATGGCAACGAAGAAGATCGCAGGTATAAGAATCTCCTTTTGGAGGAGATTAATGCGTTGTCGGAGTGAGGTGATGGTTATCGCTGTGGCGGTCGAGACTCCCGTTGCGACCATAATTGGAACAAAGACATCCGCAGGGTTTGCTGCCCCCATCTGTGCGCGATACATCATCACCGTCAATGGCAGTAGAATAAGTCCCGAGGCGTTAATCATAAGGAACATAATCATCGAGTTGCTCGCCTCCTCCTTCTTGGGGTTTAGCTCTTGGAGCTGTTGCATGACGTTGAGCCCTATGGGTGTTGCCGCGTTGTCGAGACCTAGAAGATTAGCGGAGAAGTTCATAAACATAGCCCCCGTAACTGGGTGATCCTTGGGTATTTCGGGGAAAAGTTTTCCAAAGAGTGGCGCGGCCTTGCGTGCCAACATCCTCACAATCCCTGCATCCTCGCCAATCTTCATGATGCCAAGCCAGAGGCACAAAACACCCGTGAGACCGATTGAGATCTCGAAGCCCATCTTTGCATACTCGAATGTCGCCTCCACCATCTTGCTAAATAGCTCTCCATCGCAGGAGATGAGTGACGAGATAGCTGCGGCAACAAACGCCACAATAAAGAAAAATGCCCAGATATAGTTTAGTATCATATGTTTACGCTTTGAAAGGTTCGATTTTGTTGCCCGCTTGGTTTGAGGCTATGACTCTTAGGATGTTGCCACCCATGATTTTTGCAATATTTTCAGCTGTATGACCTCGACGCAGTAGCTCTGTGGTGAGGTTGATGAAGTCCCCTGCATCCTCAAATCCGTTGACCCCTCCGCCACCATCGAAATCTGAGCCTATGCCCACGAAGTTGTAGCTCTTGGTGAGGGTGATAACATGTTCAATATGAGCGACAATATCGTGGATTGACGCCTTGTTTTCATCAGGGTTCAGAAAAGCACTGTATGCGCAGATCTGGACAACGCCACCTTGTGATGCTATCGCCTTTATCGTCTCGTCGGAGAGGTTGCGAGGGTGGTCGCATATGGCTTTGCATGAGGAGTGCGAGGCGATGATGGGTTGTCGGCTGAGTCTCAGTGCGTCCCATGTTGAGCTCTCCGCTGAGTGCGAGATATCTACGGTGATGCCTAAGTTATTCATCCTCTCGATCACTTGGCGACCAAAACTACTAACTCCGTTGTGGGGCTGAGAGCCTACCGCGGAGTCGCAGATGTTGTTTGATCCATTGTGGCAGAGGGTGATATAAATAGCCCCCTCCTTTTTAAAGAGATCAATATTTGAGATGTCGGAGCCTATCGCCAATCCATTTTCAACCCCCAACATTATGCTCTTTAGCCCTGTGAATTTTGCTGCGAAAATCTCCCCGACACCTTTGGCGATGACAACTTTGTCGTTTAGCTTAGCGATGTCGGTTTTGAAACGTCTAAGGATTTCGAGAGCTTTAGATGTCGCTTGGTCGGGTGGGGTAAATTGTGGAAGGTATGCAACAACAATGGCGGTGTCGAGGTGGCCTCGCGTCATCTTGGGGAGGTCGACCTTGGCGATATTGTTGTCGGACTCGAAGTTGAAACCGCCCTCCTCGTAGAGCATTGGTGTGTCGCAATGTGAGTCGACGGTGGGGTTGAGGGCGTGTATCTCAACTGCTCTGTTGCGGAGTTCTCCTTCGGGTGTCGTGTTTTCTATCCTCTCCATAGTGCAAATATCGTAAAACTTTTTCGGAATGACAATTTATTCATAAAATTGCTGAACTTAAGTAGTTTGAAAATATCGAAAAAATGACCAGCTTTATAATATAAATCATTATCTTTGTGGGTGATTTACTAGCGTCGGCTATTGATTGAGGGTAGCGTATATGTCGATGTAGGTGTAGAAAAAATAACCAATCAAATTTATATTACCAATGAACTTAAAGCGAGTATTGAATTTTGCGGTGGCTGTTGTCGCGACATCGACCACGCTGTTGGGTGTTGCGCAGGAGGCTACCCCGATCTGGAAAGATCACACCAAGAGTATTGACGAGCGCACAGATGACTTGATGTCTAAGCTCACGGTTGAGGAGAAGATCCGTTTCTGCGGCTCTACAATCCCTGCTGTCAAGCGTTTGGGTATCGAGTCGTATGAGTGGTATAGCGAGGCGTTGCATGGCTTTTTGGGCTATCGTTGTACCTCATTTCCTCAGAATATCGCCATGGGAAGCACATGGAATCGCGACTTGATGTTTGATGTTGCCTCGGCAATTTCGGATGAGGCGCGAGCTGTCTGCAACTACCAGAAGCAGGAGGTTATGATCTTCTCGCCCACGGTGAATATGGCGCGTGATCCACGTTGGGGACGTAATGAGGAGTGTTATAGCGAGGATCCATACCATATGTCACAGATGGCGAAGATGTATGTTAGAGGTATGCAGGGTACTCACCCCAAGTATCTTAAGACGGTCTGCACAGTGAAGCACTATGTTGCTAATAATGTGGAGCATAAGCGAACACAGATCCACTCAAATGTTGGTGAGAGAGATCTTCGCGACTACTACTTCCCAGCCTATAAGGCGTGTGTTGTCGAGGAGCGCGCTGGAGGTATCATGACGGGTTTGAATGGTCTAAATGGTATTCCATGTAGCTCTCATGACTGGTTGATTAACAAGGTGTTGCGCGACCAATGGGGTTTCGAGGGGTATGTTATTGCCGATTGGGGCGCAGTGGGTGGTGTTCACTTCAATCTTCACGCTGCTAAGAGCAATGCTGAGGCTGCTGTGATGGCGTTGCGCGCAGGTTGCGACCAAGAGTGTATTCGTCCACAGGCGGCATTTATGGTGTTGGGTCTCTTGGAGGCGTACAAGAATGGCGATGTTGCTGAGGCTGAGATAGATGTTGCCGTAAGACGTCTCGTGAAACTACGCTTTATGGTTGGCGGTTTTGGTGTGGAGTTGGATAACCCATATATCAATATCCCCAAGAGGGTGATGGAGTGTGACGACCACAAGGCATTGGCTCGCAAGGCAGCTGAGCAGGCTGTTGTTCTCCTAAAGAATGAGGGTAACACCTTGCCGTTGAGCGACAACAAGAGCCAAAAGATCGCTGTTGTTGGACCTTTCGCAGACCGTTGTTGGTTGGGAATCTACTCGGGAACACCTCAGTCGAGAGTCTCACCTTTGCACGGTATTGAGAGCCGTTTTGGTGGCGAGGTTATATATGCTCAGGGTTGCGCTGTGACGGAGAAAAACGATAAGGTGGATATGTCGGAGGCTATCAAGGCGGCTAAATCTGCCGATGTTGTCATCGCCTTTGTGGGTAATGACGACTCCACATCTACCGAGGGTAACGACCGTGAGAGCCTTACACTACCTGGACGCCAACAGCAACTTTTGGATGAGCTTTGCAAGGTGAACAAAAAGGTTGTCGTGGTGTTGGTGCCAAGTGGATCAACAACCATTGGTGCAGCGCAGAAAAATACCGAGGCTATTGTTTGTGCTTGGGCAAATGGTCAGGAGCAGGGTCATGCTATTGCAGGCGTGCTCTTTGGAGATGTCAACCCATCGGGTAAGGTCAATACAACATGGTATGCGTCGGATAGCGATCTGCCTGATCTTCACGATTATAACATCCGCAATAACCGCACATATATGTACTTCAAGGGCAAGCCTTTGTACCCTTACGGATATGGTTTGAGCTACACCACTTATGAGTACTCTGACCTTAAAGTTTCAGCAAACAAGGTGACTAAGGATGGCTCTGTCGAGGTGTCGTTCACGGTGAAGAATACGGGCAAGATGGATGGTGATGAGATCACTCAGCTCTACATTCGCAATGGCGCGTGGAAAAAGGAGGAGGCAGCAAGGAAGTTGCGAGGTTTTGAGAGGGTCTCTGTCAAGAGTGGCGAGTCAAAGCGCGTGACAATCAAACTCGATTACGAGGCATTTAGCCAGTGGGCTGGTAAGGGCGATACGTTTGAGGTGAGCGCAGGCGAGTACACCTTGGAGGTTGGATCATCCTCTGAGGCGATACATTTGAGCCAAAAGATCACTGTTGAGGGGGGTATGTTGCCTGAGCACAGTTTGCGTACGCAGAGCTATGCCGACTACAACTCAAACCCACGATATCGCTCTAAGGAGTATGAGAAGATCGTCACTGAGGATACAGTCATTGAGCGCGTTGATAACCAGCGTTGGATTGAGTTTGAGGCAATCTTTACCGATCCTGGATACTACGTCAGCGAGTGGGAGATAGATGTTAATTATAGCCTCCCTGTGGGCAAGCGTCGCAAGTTCTCAATCTCGATAGATGATATGATTATTGATAGCTACTTCGTGCAGCCATCGGAGGGTGAGATGCGTAGAATTAGAATCCCTAAGCCTGATTATAGTGTACCTATTGCAATCAAGGTTATCGCTGGAGGTGGTGACTTCAAGATCAACTACTTGGAGCTAATCAACCCCGAGGATGGCTCGCGCGTGAAGGTCGATAAGGTACTCCGTAAGAATAAATATTAGTTTAAAAAAGTGTGAAGTGCGGCTAAGTGCCGTAGCTAAATAATATATGGTAAATGAGGAGATTCTCTAACCATGTGGTTGGAGGGTCTCTTTGTTTTTAATTTATATTGTTTTTGTGGGTCGGTTGTATAAATAATTATTTAACTATTGCATGGTTTGTAAAAATTTTATTGTGAAAATCTTTGTCGTTTTTACTTGTTTTTCTCCATAAAATATTACATCTTTGTGATAGGTTTATTTGATTGATTGTATTGTGTGACTGTGTAACTAATTTAATATCAGTGGGTTGTTGAAAGATGCTGTTGCGTTGCAGTTTTGTAATGGCAATTTAAAATTGTATTAAAAAACCTCTTTTGAGCGATATCGTGATTTTTTAGCTACATAATGTGTTAGGATCAAAATAGAAAAAATAAAATAAAAAATAAATTATGAGTGATTTTACAATGTCAAAGAGTATTCGTCGCGGTATCTTGATCGCGATTGCGATGCTTGTGTCGCTTCCTGCTTTTTCGCAGGGCGCAGGTGGATCAGCCTCTAAGCAGAGTGTAAATGTTCGTAAGACATCGTTCTACTTCGCGAAGGATCAAGGGTGGTGGTTCGAGAAGATGGACAACCTTGAGATCATGAGGCTTGTGTTTTGGGCGAAGGGCAACCCTTCGGCTAAGATTCACATTGAGGGTTGGGCAGATCCATCAGGAGACTTGGCGTATAACGTAAACCTCTCGGATAACCGCGCCTTGACAGCTAAACGTTACCTCATTAAGGAGGGTATCGCTGCGGATAGGATCACTTTTGAGGGCGTTGGTGTTGATTATTCGTCGGATGCTACGAAGGGTCGTCGCGCAGAAATTATCGCATATCTTCCAGGTCACTACCAGCCTAAGAGACGCAATCTTGTTGAGCGTTCACAGCGTGCTCCAGAGCCTGCGCCTCAGACGACAAAAGATGTAGAGCCTAAGCCTAAAAAGGATGGAGGTATCAACGCATCTGCAACGGACTCTACACCGACTCAGAAACCTCAGGCAGTGGCGCAAGAGCCAACAACTCAGCCATCTGCTGGTGTAACTACGAGCGAGCCTGCAACACAACCATCTACGGCTCAACCATCTACGGCATCTGCTACTCAGCCATCTGCAACATCTGCTGCCGAGCCAATAGCTCAGAGTGAGGCTACTGCAACAAAGGCTGAGGAGAAGAGCGAAAAGCCTGAGGCTGAAGCTGTCGCAGAGGAAGAGGAGACGATTAAAGATGTCTGGTCAATCCGCACAAACTTGCTCTACTGGCTCACAGGTATGGCGAATGTTGGTTTTGAGTGGAATCCTGCTGAAACAAAGTTGGGTCTTGTGGTTAATGGAGGTTACGCCCCTCTAGGTCACGATGATTGGAAACACTCTATGGGTGGATGGTTCATCGCGCCTGAGATTCGCTACTACATGGGTGAGACTAACCAATGGTTTGTAGGTGCTCAGTTCTTGGCTGGAGGTTACAACTATAAGCTAACGGATGTTGGATACCAAGGTTCTGTTATCGGTGGTGGCGTTTTGGGTGGCTACAAGATGGAGCTAAACAAGAGGTTCTCTATGGACTTTACATTGGGCTTGGGTTATGGCTCTTTCGTGTATGATAGTTATTATCATGACGCTGGCGTTAACTTCTACAGAAAGCAAGATGAGAACAAGAATACCGTTATGCCAATCCAAGCAGGTGTTAATTTAATTTGGAAAATACAGTAAGTGATGAAAAAAATATTATCAATATTGCTATCTGCTTTGGCGTTTACGGGATGCTACGAGACGGTGCTTTATAATACGAATCACCCCAATGAGGCGGCAGTTGCATTTGAGGTTTCTTTGCCCGTTACGCTAGATGGTGATTTGACGTTGGTGTTTGGAGGTGACGCATATACATGTGCAGCAGGAGAGATTTTCGAGTTGCCTAAATTGTATCTTCCTGGTGAATATACCTATTATATATATAACGAGCCAACTTCGGAGTCGGTGAGTTATGATACCTCGGTGCCTAGCGTTATTGCTACGGTTGCTACGACAAGAAGTGTTATTGAGTCGATGCCTGACTACATATACTTCGGTATGGGTACGGTGACACTAGAGAAGGATACCGAGATTGTATTAACACCTACGATGAACCCTGTTATCCGTGATTTGAATATTGAATTGGAGTTGGAGGGTGACGCTAAGGATGATTTGGAGTCTGTGACAGTCTCGTTGAGTGGTGTGTTACAGCAGTGGGAGTGTATAAGCGACCTTCCATATGGTACGAGTGCTGAGGTTGCTCCCGAGCTTACCATTACAACGACTACTGAGGCGGTGAGTGGCAGTGATGAGACGACAACGACATATCTGTTGGAGGGTGCGGTTCGCCTCTTGGGTATTATGCCTAGCGAGACGCAGACGTTGAGTGTGGAGTTGAACTATGTGGGTGGCAACCCAGTGTCACACACCTTTACGAGTGATGTGACAGATCTGTTGTCTACCTTCAATGATGATAAGTCTACGCCAATGACATTGAGCAATAGTGTTGAGACACCTACGGAGTCTAACCCTAGTGGATCTATTGATGATTGGACTACTGAGAATAAAGATCTCAATGCGCAGTAGTTTGTCTTGTAATAATTTGAGAGAGAAATATATAGAATAGATATATGAAAAAATTACTACTTATAGCTGTTGCCTTCGCCTTGGTGGTGAGTTGCTCCAAGGATAGTGCAACGAAGAAGATAGAGTTCAGTTCGGTTCCAGTAATGTTTGAGAGCTCGATAACTGAGACTCGTGCGAGTGGTACGGAGTGGGATGGTGACGACGTGATCGGAATAATGGTGACCAAGGATGGCTCTTTTGTGGGTGACTATCGCTATAATAACAAGCATAATGTTGTGATTGGCAGTGATGCTGCGCAGTGTACATTCGATGCTGAGTCGCTGTTGGATCAGTTGTACTACTCTGTGGATGAGAGCTATACGATTGATTTCTATGGATACTATCCATATAGTGCCGACCTTGTGGAGGCTGATATGAGCTATCCTATTGATGTTGCGGATCAAACCTCGCCTGAGGATATCGACTTTATGGATGCAATGACGGACGTTGGCTACAACAAGAGTAGTGATATGGTTTCGTTGACGTTTGGTCACCGCATGGCAAAGATCTCGTTGGAGCTTAAGGCTGGTGAGGGTATTGATGATGTTAGTGAGATCACAGCGGTGCGTATGGAGGGTTTTTACACAACTGCTAAGTACGATTTTATAACTCGTTCTTTTGTGGATTTCGGTGGTGAGAGTGTTGTTGTCACCCCTTTGAAGGATGCAACAACGGGAGTCTACTCTACGATTTTGATCCCAAGCAAAGCTACAACTCATAAGATCTACTTCACAACAGTAGATGGCGATGTGCCTCTTGATATTACAACTGAGCAGTTGATTTCGGGACAACATTCGTACTACACAGTAACAGTGAATAGAACCACTCCGACATATGAGACGAATATCATAAATGGTTGGGTTGAGGCTACTCTCGATAATGACTCATTTGAGACGGAGTAATGTTTGAGTGGGAACATTAAAAGACGAAAAGGCAAAAAAGTGAAAGATATGAAAAGATTAGTTTTGTCGGCATTTGCCCTCGCTACACTTGTGGGGTGTGCTAAAGATAGTGAAACTGTCGCTACTGATATTTCGAGTGGTGTTGTTGCAACCTTTGCAGGAGCTGAGATTGTGACGCGTACCTCGGGTGACGAGTGGGAGGATGGTGACGATATAGGTGTGTATATGTTCAAGGAGAATAGTTTGGATACAAGCTATGCCCTTGCTAAGCAGAATGTTAAGTATACGACAGATGATATCGGTACACTTACATACAGTGATACAACATCGCCTATATATTACCCTCATACGGCTGTGGTTGATTTCTACGCATATTACCCCTATGTAGCTACGGAGGTGAGTTCGGGAGTCTTTAACATTGATATGACGGCTCAGAATAGCGGTGCTGATGGTGCTGTTGACCAAGGTGCTGTGGATTTCATGACCTCAACGTGTAGTGGCGCGACAAAGACAACAGATGTTGTGTCGTTTGACTTCGACCACAAGATGTCGATGGTGACCCTCATTATCGTGCCTAACGATAACATTGAGAGTTTGAGGGGTTTAGTTGTTAAGTTGGTGGATACAGATGTTATTGCTGAGGTTGATGTGCTTAAAGGAGCGCAGGGCGTTGCTGAGAATTCTACTAAGGGTGAGATTCTATTCAAGACCTACGAAACAACGGTTGTGGATGGGTATGTTACGGTTCTTACAGCTACGGCTATTGTGATCCCGGGAGAGGTTACAGATACTGCGATGATGACATTTGCATTTGAGGGTGCTGAGGAGACCTACAAGGCGGTTTTCCCTGCAAAGACTGCATTTGAGTCGGGCATGAACCACACATTCAATATTCTTGCGGGATATAAGGGTGTGACATTTGCGACCTGCACAATCAATGAGTGGGGTGAGAGTACCACTGTTACGGGCGAGGTGATTGACACTGAGTACCTCACAGTCCAATAATTCTGTGTCGTATATTTAGGGGAGTTCTATTTTCTCCCTAAAATACTTTTCGCTTACTAACCACCCCTTTCTGTTTTTACAAAAATCGGTGGTAGAGCCACTACAACCCACTTTTGCAAAAACAGAAATGGGCAATTGTTAACCAAAAATTAAAATTAGGGAGAAAATAGAACTCCCCTTTAGTTATAGACCCCAAGAGTTCACGCTCTTGGGGTTCTGTTTTGTTGGTGGTTAAGATGTCAATAATATGTTAACAACTTATAGCCTAATTGAGATAGTTCGCGTGCGTTTTTTTATATCTTTGTATTCACTAAGACTCTACATGCCTTCAAATATTCGAAACCAGAGGGCAAGCAAAGATTGAAAATAATAGGATAATATACTGATATGCAGGTAATTAAACGCAATGGCGAACACCGCGAGTTCGACCCCAAGAAGATTGTGAACGCTGTGCTTAAAGCTAGCGCAAATATTCCATCCATAAGGATTGGAAAGAGTGAAATTTTGGGCTTCGTGGAGTCTAAGATCGAGTGTGACCTACCTCTAGGTGTCGAGGAGATCCAAGACCGTGTGGAGATGTGGTTGATGGCGAACTACCCTCCAGTGGCGAAGCTCTACATCATCTACCGCGAGAAGCATAAGGAGATACGTTTCATTAAGGGACGAGCGGAGTATATCGAGAGCTACGCATCCAATGGTGATAATGCGGCGGAGTGTTCGGAGGTTGACGCCAATGCTAACGTGCAGAACAAGAATGTCGCAACGTTGGAGGCTGAGTTGTACAAAACTACCAACATGGAGATTAGCCGTTACCGCATCATCGAGGAGTTGAAGGCTAGGTATGGTGACAAGTCGCCAAACTATATCGCTGACTTGCAGTCACGTATCATCTACAAGCATGATGAAAACTCTGCACCTGCCATCAAGCCATACTGTGTGGCGGTGAATATGTACCCATTCTTGACACGCGGAACATCTTCGCTCGATAGGCTTAACACGGTTGCGCCTCACAACCTCAACTCGTTCTGTGGACAGTTCAACAACCTTGTGTTCCTGTTGTCGTCGCAGTTTCAGGGTGCTGTGGCATTTGCTGAGTTCTTCAATGTCTTTACATACTACTGCGTTAAGGAGTGGGGCGATGACTTCTATGTGCGCGAAGGTGAGGTCGTTACCAAGAGCATCAAGGGTGATAAGACCGTCTCGGATGTTGTGGAGCAGTGTTTCCAAAATATTGTCTACACAATCAATCAGCCTGCTGGTAACCGTAGCTTTCAGTCGCCATTTACCAACGTCTCGTACTTTGATAAATACTACTGGAACTCGATGTTTGACGATTTCGTGTTCCCCGATGGCTCGAAGGTGAGCTATGAGCAGGTCAACTACATTCAGAAGAAGTTCATGAAGTGGTTCAACGCTGAGAGACAGAAATGTTTGTTGACATTCCCTGTTGAGACGGTGGCGATGTTGCACGATGGCAACGACTTCCTCGACCAAGAGTGGAAGGAGTTCACTGCCGAGATGTACTCTGAGGGTCACTCGTTCTTTACCTATATCAGTGACAATGCGGATAGCCTAAGTAGCTGTTGCAGACTGCGTAACGCCATCAAACCAGAGTTTTCGTTTACCTCTGGTAACGTGGGTGTCGCTACGGGAAGTAAGTCGGTTATCACCATCAACCTCAACCGTTTTACGCAGAATCTCATCTCATCGAGATCGCTCAAAAAGGAGTTCAAGAAGTGGGACGAGGTGGATCGTGCAATTATGACTGCGGAGCTTAAGGTGTTGCTGTCGAGGATCTACAAGTACCACCAAGCATATAATGACATTCTGATTAAGTTGCAGAAAAACAAGATGTTGCCTGTATACGATGAGGGTTATATCTCGCTCAGTCAGCAGTTCTTGACCATCGGAATCAATGGTTGCAATGAGGCGGCAATGTTCCTAGGTTTGGAGATCAAGGATAGCGAGGAGTATCGCGAGTTCTGTCGCCTGATTACTCAGACTATATCGGCTGAGAACACCAAGAACACAACCAAGGAGTTGCGTTTTAATACTGAGTTTGTCCCTGCTGAGGGTCTTGGAATCAAGAACTATGATTGGGATAAGGCGGATGGATATTGGGTGCCTGAGGATAGAAACTGTTACACTTCGTACTTCTTCATGCCCGATGATGATAAGATCTCGTTGTTGGATCAGATGCGTCTGCACGGTCGCCACTACACCGATACGTTGGATGGTGGTGTTGCTTTGCATGCCAACTTGGAGGAGCATCTATCTAAGGAGCAGTACCTTAAGGTTATGGATATTGCCATCAAGGAGGGAACATCTTACTTTACATTCAACATCCCCAACAGTAGCTGTGACAAGTGCGGATATATCACAAAAGCACCGATCAAAAAGTGCCCTAAGTGCGGATGTGAGGATATCACTTGGTGGACACGTATCATCGGATATCTTCGTCCAGTGAAGGGATTTAGCAAGGGTCGTAGGGTAGAGGCATCGAAGCGCATCTACAACAAATCTGCGTGCTAAGATGTTGAAATACACCGACACGAAGGTTGTCTTTCGGGAGATCCCCGACGAGATTACCTTGGCTGTGAATATTAGTGGCTGTCCTTGCGCATGCGAGGGCTGCCACTCTTCGTATCTTGCGGAGGATATAGGTGAGGTGTTGACTGATAATGCTGTCACTGAGTTGATTGCGCGCAACGATATGATAAGTTGCCTATCTTTTATGGGAGGCGATAGAGAGCCATCGGAGGTCTCTAGATTGGCTAGGTTCATAAAAAATAACCACCCCAACATCAAAGTGGGGTGGTATTCTGGGCGTGATGAACTCTCACCAGAGGTCGAGATCAAAAACTTCGATTATATCAAGATTGGTAGCTATCAGAGTGAGTTCGGTGGACTTGACTCACCCACAACAAATCAGCGACTATACAAAGTCTTAGCGGATTGCACTCTCGAAAATATCACAGCAAGGTTGCAACCTCGTTTCTAAGAGTCCCTCTGTCTCATTGTCCCACTGTCCCAAATCAAGGGCAGTGGGACAATTTTTTAGAACGGTAGGATAACCTTGGTCTCTGGGCTAGCGACAATATCCTTGAGTGGCTTGTCGAAGATCTTCTCACCCTTGCTGTTGTAGCACTGGAGTGATGCCTCGCGAAGTAGCTTGTCTCGCTCGCTCATCTCTGGATAGATGATGATACCTGCGGTGTTGACCGAGAAGTCGAACTTCACACCTATGTATGGGTTGTTCTCAGCCTTTGTCGAGGCGATGGAGCGCATGTGCGGATTACCGTTGACGTTGTTGTCGTTGGCTAGGGATGGGTACATTCCATCCTTTATCGATGATGCGTACATCTCGCCTAGGATGGTGAGGCTGTGAGCCTTGTTGGCATACATTCCTGCAAACATGCCCTGTGCCTTTGGAGCTGTTCCAACAACATAAAGCTCAGCGAGTTGCAGGATCTTGTTTTGACCTTTAGCTGTCACGCGAACCTCGCGAACATCCTCCATATTCTTGCCGTCGTGGAAACCCTCAAATGCGAATGGTATCTCCATCTCTACATACTCCTCACGCTCGGGGAACATGTTGTCACCCTCAATCTTAATGACATACGCCAAGTCGCCAAACTTCATATTGGGGAACTTCACCGAAAGACCATCATCGTGTTGTGACCACGCGATCTTACCCTTGTGACCGATCATCTCCACGCTCTTGATTTTTAGACCTTTGATGTCGTCCGATGCAAGAGATTTGATCTTGAATGGATCAGCTCTCCAGCCGCAGACAATAGCGTATAGGGTGTTGTCCTTGCGAGTGAAACGAATATCATTAGAGGTAAGGTTCTCACCCATATTATATACGAAACTGTCACCACACATTGTAGGTCCTTCGCCAAAACGGTGCCAAGGCTTGGTGTGGTAGATAGCCTCTCCATTGACCTTTAGCCACTTACCCATCTTCATCATATCCTCAGTCCACTCAGGATTCCAAGAACCATCGGCGCGAGGTCCGAGGTTGAGAAGAAGTGTTCCGTTCTTCGATACGATGTCGATGAGCTGATACAACCAGTAATCGCCCGAGAGAATATAGTCGTTCTCCTTAACTCGAGTGTCAAACCAACCTGAGTTTGCAGTGCAGTCTGACATCCACATTGTCTTGCTGATATATGGGAATTTACCCTGCTCGATATCGTATACGAGGCTCTTGTCGTTGTTGAAACCAACCTTTGCAGCTAGTGCCACCTGCTTACCTTTCTCTACGGATTGGTTATAGTAGTGGGCTGTAACCATCGCTGTATACTTTTGATTAAAAGCCTTTTCGCGTGTTCCGAAGTCGAACCACAAGAAATCGAGGTCGTGGGTGTCGATAAGCTCTATGGTTCTATCATACCACTGCTTGGCGAACTTCTTTGATGGCTCACCCTTGGGGTCGTGGATGTTGTAGAAGTCGGGAGCTTTGAGGGCATCGTACTTGTCGGGATACATATACTCGCTGAAGAAGAACCAGTTGTAGGCGAGGTGTGATGTTGCGCCGAACTTCAACCCCTGACGCTTAGCCTCCGCCTCCAACTCACCCAAGACGTTGATGTGTGGGTTCATGTCGACAGAGTTGTACTTGTTGATCTTCGAGTGGTAGAGGTCGTAACCATCGTGGTGGACAGCCATACCCACGGCAAATTTAGCACCCATCTCCTTGGTGTCGGTGATCCACTGCTTGGCAGAGAATCCAGAAGCGGTCATCTTGTCGATGAAGTTGATATATCCAAACTCCGACTGCTCGCCATAGTTCTTCTGGTGGTACTTGAAAGATGCCGATTTGGGGTTGTACATGTTCTTGCCATACCAACCAGCGTTGCCTGGAATTGATGTCAATCCCCAGTGCCAATACATTCCGAACTTAAGGTCGCCAAGCCACTCAGCTTGAGGGTAGTTGTTTAGATCGTCCCAGTCGGCTTTGTAGGTGCGTTTCTCCTCAGCCGATGCTGAGGCGCAGATCGCCATTGAGAGAGCTAGCGTTGCAAAAAATCTCTTCATAATAATTAGGTTTAATGTTAGGTTAACTGAGCACAAATGTAGTCAAAATCGCCTATATATGGCTGAAAAGCTACTTAACAATAACTTAACAATGATGAAAAAGTTATTGATTATATCTTAGCTCAAACCAGTCGAACTTTGCTTTGGTGGTGCTTTGCGCTCCATTTGATGAGGCATATACCCCCACCATTGTGCCGTTGTAGTAGGTTGGTTGCAGGTCGCTGATAATCGAAAGTGGAGCTGTTGTGTCGATTTTGGTGAGCTTTTTTTCGCTGTCGCCATAGTAGAATGTAACATCCTTGCCATCGGAAATCATGCGTAAAACCACACCTTTGCCATTGCCTTTGTAGGGCGCGCTATATAGTTGTTTCTTCTCGCTCTCCAAACGTCGCTCGACCACGATATTCTCCCCCTTTATGGTGAAGATGATGTGGTTCATATCACTGCGGTAGAGCGTCAAACCAGCCTGTTCGTTGTCCCTAGCTGCCGAAAACTCCATCTTTGTAGTCGCTTCAAATGCAAAGTCTCGCACTCGCTGTGCAATGATTGAGGGGTTCGACCACTTGTCGGAAGCCTTTTCGCCTCTCAAATTAACTGTCAAGACTCCACCTGCAAGCGAGTGCCACTCAGTTTTTGGGACGCTGCGGAAGTTCCACCTCAGTGTGAGATCTTTACCCTCAAACTCATCGCGAGTCGGAATTTCTGGAACAGGTGTCCATGGTAGGTTTGGTCGCTTAGCTGTCGTAGGGACAATGCCGATACCCTCGTTGATGATGATGGTTTGGTAGCTGTCGAGATCCTCGGCTGTGACACCTTTGCGTCTCTCTAACTTGATGGGTATCAAGAATGTCTCTCTCGCGAGGTAGGCATAGCCATTGCGCACTCGTTTGCCAAGAGCAACCATCCACCACTCGCCATTTGGAGTATCCACAAAGTCGGCATGACCGATGGCGTAGGTAGGGTATGACTCACCTAGATTGCGGTGCGTAAGGATCGGGTTTGCATGGTCTGGGGTGTAAGGACCCCAAAGCTTGTCGCTGTGGAAGATCGTCACGGCATGGTGGTAGCTTGTTCCACCCTCAGCAAGCAGGAGCAGATACTTACCATCTATTTTATATAGGTGTGGACCCTCAGTCCACATTGCATTCGCAGCGTGTCCCGAGGTGAGGTTTTTGCGCTCACCAACAAGTTTGCCCTGCTTTAGATCCAACTCCTGCATCCAGATGTTGTTGTGTCCTGTCCATTTGCGAGGGTTGGCATGCTCCTGCCCGATGTAGTAGCACTTGCCGTCATCATCCCAAAAGATTGAGGGGTCGATACCAGGTGCATCGGGTAGCCATACGGGTGCGCTCCACTCCCCGGCAGGGTCTGAGGCGGTGATGTAGAAGTTGCCACCAGATCCAACATTGGTGTTGATGATGTAGAAAAGACCATCGTGGTAGCGGATGGTTGGAGCGAAGGTGTTGATCCTATATTTTGGGCAACCCTCAGCTTTAGCCATAGCGTAGCCTATGAGCTCCCAATTCACAAGATCCTTACTCTTGTGGATTGGAAGTCCGGGGAACCACTCAAATGAGGAGTTCACAATGTAGAAATCATCACCCTTGCGACAAATCGAGGGGTCGGGATGATATCCCGTCAAGATCGGGTTGTCGTAGGTTATGGGTATCTTCTTGGCTGATAAAGTGTTGGAGATGAAAATCGCCAACACCAACAGAAGATAGCGTGGGATAATCTTCATGTCGACAGCTACTTATTTGTTACATATCTGCTCCAGAACTTCTCGTGCGAGTCGGCAACCTCACCGATGTTGAGAATCCACCAGTTCTCGCAACAGTCCGAGTAGTCGACACCATCGTAGTGGAGATATGACCACTTATGCTCAACGCCATTTGGGAAATATTTGTCGACAACCTTATCCGCCAAGCTCCACATCTGAGCCGCCTTTTTATTGCGCGACTCCTTAGCTAGAACGATCCATTTTGGGTCTTTATGGCGATATGCAGGGGTAGAGTAGTCACCTCTATCTCCCCACTTCTCATCTGGTAGAGCGTTGCCATCATCAATGCTGAAGTATGTCGTCATGCTCTTTACATAGGCTAGGTCATCCTCGCTTGTCATCTTCTCATTCCAATTACTGTGCTGCACCGTGATGACGTTCTTTTTAACAGTCTCGGCAGGTATGCTCTTTAGGATTATCTTCAACCAATCGGCTGTGATGTCGGACTGTCCAGCCTCTTGAATCCAGACCTTGCCACCCTTGCGAAGCACAGGCTCAACAACCGCAACAATATCCTTTACCGCTTTATCCCAATTCTCGTTTGCGGCTGTCCACCTCTTGCCGAAGATTAGGTTGAATAGCTCCTTCGAGTCGAGGAACATACCCTTTTGAGTGCCAATAGCTCCCGATACAGCGTAGACCTTGACACCCTTCATGTCGGGGTGCATCATCATGCAACCAAGTGCCGCCTGAGCGTGAACATCATCGGGGTCGGGCTTGCTGTCAAATTGAGCGAGCAGAAGATCTTTTCGCGTGTCGAAGTATGGACGATCCGAACCTCCACTGTTGGGGCTCTTTGCAAATAGCGTAGCGCAACACAATAATGATGCAGCGATAAGTGTAAAACGTTTCATTTTTAGGTTTTGTGTTTATATTATTACTCCCAGTTCTCGTCAATGATCTTCTGTATGTGAGGATATTTTGCGTCGGTCTCGTTCAACTCCTCGCGCATAGCCTTCAAGTCGCTCTTTAGTTTGGCGATGGTCTCAGCATAGGCAGGGTCGCCATATAGGTTGTTTAGCTCATTGGGGTCATTTTTAAGGTCGTAGAACTCCCACGCCACAGGTGTCTGCATCTCGGGGTATGACGACGCCTCCCACGTGCTAGAGTCTTGTTGACTGCGCTCCTTTGTTGTGCTCTTTTTGCTCGCCTCGCGCTCCTTATAATCTACGCCATAGAAGAAGATGAGCTTGTAATCCTTGGTGCGAATACCAAAATGGGCTGGGTTGTTGTGCATATGAGCCATGTGCATCCAATACCTATAATATGTAGCCTGCTTCCAACCCTCGGGCTCTTTGCCATCGTTGTAGAGAATCTCTTTGAATGAGTCACCCTGCATGTAGTCGGGGGTCTTACCTCCAGCCATATCAATTATTGTCGCAGGGAAATCGACATTATTCACAATCGCACCACTACGACTTCCAGCCTTAATCATCGGAGGATAGCGAATCAAGAGAGGCATGCGAATTGTCTCGTCATACATCCAACGTTTGTCGATATAGTCGTGCTCGCCAAGCATAAAGCCTTGATCTCCAGTGTAGATGATGATGGTGTTGTCCATGAGTCCCTCCTCCTCCAAGTAGTCGAATAGGTGTTTTAGATTGTCGTCGACACCCTTTACGCAACGAAGATATCGCTTAAGGTTCTCTTGGTAGGCTGCGCGCTTGTAGTCGTCATCCGATAGGTTGGGGTCGATCTCCATATGCATTCCCATATTGCGAACGGTGTTGCGCTTGCCGATAGAGCTACCTATGATATGCGTCAGTGAGTTGTTTTCGCCACGTGTCGCCACCGAGCCATTGTTTTTATTATCCCACAGACTCTCAGGCTCGGGGATAAATGTATCCTCCAGATAGTCGTTGTATCGAGGGTTGAACTCGAACATATCGTGAGGAGCTTTGTATTGGTGACATAGGAAGAATGGCTTGCTCTTGTCTCGCTTATTCTTGAACCAATCCAATGCGATGTCGGTCACCACATCTGACGAGTGACCTTTGTATCTCTTTCCTAGCACCTGCTCGCCTTTGAGTTCAACCATATTGGTCTCGCCTTTTTCGCACAAAACGGGGTCGAAATACTCACCTTGGCTGTAAAATACGTTGTAGTAATCGAACATCTCGGGCTGATTGTATAGATGCCACTTGCCGATCACCGCTGTTTGGTAGCCCAATTTTCTCATCTCTTGGGGTAGGTTCTGCCTCTCGATGGGGAGTGTTGAGTCGAGATCTAGGACTCCATTTGTCTGGCTATATTGCCCCGTGATGATGCAACCTCTGGATGGTGTGCTTATCGCATTTGTGCAGAATGCACGCTCCATCAAAATACCCTCCTTTGCCAAGCGGTCAATTGTTGGCGTTGGGTCGAGCACCGCAAGACGACTACCATACGCACCAATACCTTGCGTGGTGTGGTCGTCCGACATTATATATATTATGTTTGGTTGTTTGGGGCTCTCTTGGCAACCGACTAATGATAGGAGTGCGGCTGATGAACCCAATAGAATTGGAAGTGTTTTCATCGGTATATTCTGGTTATGAAGTTAGTTATTCTACAAAGATATATTATTAAGCGTTAATATTCTAAAAAATCGGCTAAAAAAATCGAGGATGGGTACTCTTTTTAATCGACCGAATGTGATCTAAAATTTGGAGGTTGTGACTTTTTGCTATATCTTTGAGACCCGATATAAGAAGTGTAAAATAATTATAAATCAATATTATGTTTAAGAAGAACGAATACTTCGACGGTAAGGTGGCATCGCTAGCCTTCGAGGGCAGTGAGGGTAGAGCTACAAGTGGAGTTATGGCCGCTGGTGAGTACGAATTTGGTACTGCGACAATCGAGATTATGACCGTGATATCTGGCGAGATGGATGTGAAACTCCCAGGCGAAACTGAGTTTAAGACTTACAAGAAGTTTGAATCTTTCGAGGTCGCTAAGGATGTTAAATTTGGAGTTAGAGTAGCTGCGGATACTGCGTATCTTTGCCTATACAAATAGTCTGTATATCTAAAATATTAGGAGGTCTGCTCCGCTCATTCATAGCGATGCAGACCTCTTTACTTATGTAATAACTCTCTGTTCGTTAGCTCTTTACTGCGCGGAATAGAGCCTCCATATTTGCAGGTGGGATATCCGAAGTGATAGTTCCGTGGCTTGGAGAGATCACCAATCCTGTTGGGAAGAGTCGCTTTAGGCGCGCAACATCTGCCGCAACCTCCTCGGGTGTGCCGTTGACAAGAAGTTGCTGCTGGTCGACACCTCCAAAGAAAGAGCCGCGCTTGAAGTCGGCACTCAACTTCTCTGCATTCATATCTGTTGCCAACGCCTGAATCGGGTGCAACGAGTCAATGCCCATATCGAAGAGATCATCAATGACGGGATAGATAGCTCCACAAGCGTGGTGCATAACCTTCAACCCATAATCTTTAGCCTGCTCAACCAACTTCTTCGTCCCTGGAAGGATATATTTGCGAAGATCATCTGGTGCCATAAAGAGAGAGGTTTGTGTGCCGAAATCGTTACCAATCAAGATACCATCTAGCTCACCTTTGGTCGCCTCGTAGAAGATCTCGCCAGCCTCAAGGTGAAACTTGATGATCCTGTCAACCAACGCCATGAAGAAGTCTGTATCGGTGTACATCGCCATGAGTGCCGTAGACATTCCAAATGCCGCGCACACATCTTGGAAGTGTGCCGACCAGATGATACCCATACGAAAGTAATCCGATGGAGCCTCTACAGCCCTGCGGCGACACTCCGCAACATCTATATGGTCGGCAGGGTTTGGCCAGTTGAAGCTCTCAATGAGCGAGATATCTGTGATATCCTCAAAGAACCCAGGTGCTGAGAGGGTGCGTTCCTCTTGGTTCAGTGCCCCTAGATCTTTTGCGAAATTCAATGCACAGCCGATATCATTTGTGGGTGGGTTGTTGTATGCGACATCTATGCCGTAGACATCATCACCCAATGCTTGGCGTAAGCCGTCAAGCGATGAGACGTTAAAATGCTTATATAGAGCATCGTATGATTCACTTGCAATCATCCCCATCCAGCTAGCTGGATAGTCCACCTCTCGTCGCTCGATAGTGGCTAAAAATCTCTCTTTATGAGTCATGGTAGGTTGGTAGTTAAAGGTAAAGTTTTAAGGTTTGGTTCGGTTAGTATTTGTCGAAGTGAACCTTCGACTCAACATATTTGTTCTTCGGTGTTGGTGTTCCGTCGGCATAGCCAACAGCGATAACCGAGAGTGGCATAATGCCATCTGGAAGTGCAAGGGTCTCCTGTATCAGCGCCTCAAATTTAGCGTTTCCATATGCTCCAGTCCAGACTGTGCCGATGTTCATTGAGGTCGCAGCAAGCAAAATATTCTGTGTCGCAGCCGAACAATCTAACATCCAAGAGCCGCTAGCCTTGGTGTTGCCCAAGACAACAATCGCTGCTGGAGCCTTCGCCACGGGTGGCTTAATTGTGCCCAACTTGTTTAGGATCGCTCGATCTGTAACAACGACGAACTCCCAAGGCTGTCTGTTCATTGCCGATGGAGCTGCCATTCCAGCCTTAACAAGCTCAACGAGAGACTCTTTGCTGACAGGCTTTGATGTGTAGGCTCTGACGCTTGTTCGCTCGTGAATGCTCTTCAACGTTGGATTTGCGTAGCTCTGTGCCAAAACTGTTAGGCAACCCAAGCATAGGGCAGCCACGATTGATAGTAATCTCTTTCTTTTCATAATGCGTAGTGATATTAATTTATTTACCTTTTCCAACGCAAATATAGGCAATTATATTCTTTTTTTCTAGTAATTATCTCTTGTCATTCCACTCCTTGACAGCCTCATACATGGTGAGGATATTCTCTGGTGGCACGTCGGGCATGATATTGTGGACGGTGTTAAAGACAAATCCGCCACCTTTGGACATTATCTCCATACGCTCGAAGATCTGCTCACGAATCTGCTCACGAGAGCCATTGTTGAGCGTTCCGACAGTCTCGATACCTCCGCCCCAGAATGTGCAATCCGATCCGAACTCTCTCTTCAAGAATTCAGGTGACATATCTTTGGCGTTGGTCTGCACAGGGTTGAAGATCTCAATTCCTGCGTCGATCAAGTCGGGCATAAGCAGCGATATAGAGCCACATGAGTGGATAAATGTACGCATCGAACTATTCTTCTTAACATAGTCGCATAGTTGTTTGTGTCGAGGTTTGAAGAGGGTTTTGTAGCTCTCAACATCCATGAAAGGTCCAGTGGTCATACCTAGGTCATCACCAAAGCGGATGATATCGACAACATCACCAACCGCAGCGCAGACCTTCTCCAAGGTTGCCAAGTGACGCTCCAAGAGCTGATCCAACATCGCCTCAACATTTTCACGCTCACATAGAGTATCCATCAAGAAGTTATCCATGCGTCGCAAGAACGTACCCCACTCAAAGAGGTTGCAACCGCAGACGATCATCAACGCCTTGTCGGTAGTCTCTCTCAGGTGCAGAGCTCCAGCTCTGAGTTGCTCCCAGAAGTCGGAATCCGCGCTGTGATCCCAAGGTGAGTGTGCATATCGCGCCCAGAGAATACGACCCATCTCCGAGTCGAGACCTTTGTAATCAGCTGGATAGCCATCCATATATGGAAAATATGTCTGGTCGAAGAATGTCGCCCCTTTGGGCATCATCGCCAAGAGACGCTCGCCGTCATCATCATAACAGTTGTATGAGCCATCAGCTTGTAACTCAGGTTTGAACCAAGTAGGGTAGAGGGCAGAGTCTCCATTTGCCAAGGTCATAGGTGTCCAATCTGAAGGCTTGGTGTTGAACATGCGTCCGATATCCAAGATATCCACGCCAAATTGATTTATCAGCGACATATCGGGTTGCGCCAACTGCTGCACAACATCGTAGATTTGTACAGGCAATTCGGGTCGTCCAAGGTGCTTAACAAGATTGGAGTAGGCTATGGCTGAGATTCCAGAGCTAGGTGTAGCACCTAAATCTAAAGGCACACGATCTGGTTGTTGGTGGTTTATTGCTGCGAGAACTCTCTCGCGTGAGGTCATTTTCATAGTAATCTCAATTTTATTTTGAACTCATTCCAATAATAAATGCAGCCGTGGCAAGTATCATGAGTCCAATGTACATGATGATCTTAGAGTTGCGTGGTGCATTGCGCCACTCGCCACGATAGATACCCCAAAGCGTACCGCACAAGATGGTGAGCGACATCAAGATGCCCCAAGCGATGAACGAAAACTCGCCCATTCGGCTGCGTCCCATCGTGTAGAATATGAAGTTGATGAACCACAAAAATCCCGATGCTGCGCAGAATAGATAGTTTTTCGTCAGTGGTCTGCTCTCAGCCTTGCTACACACGAACGACTTGATGCTATTGTTTCGCTTAGCCAAGTATAGGCAACACAAAAGAGTCGAGATAAACGATCCTCCGAACAGGATAATCAAGACTGGTGCACTCTGGAATAGAGGATTAATTCCACTCTCGATAAGGTTCTGCGAGATTGGTGAACCCTGCTCAATACCGAGAGAGTCGGCAGATCCGCAAAAACCAACGAATAGTGCCGCAGCTATACCCTTGGCGAAGTTGCGCTCGCTTGTGTCAACATTCTCGTTCTTCTCTTTGAGATAGCCCGAGTATGCAATTACCGTAACGCCGATTACACCAACGATGAGTCCATAAATAAGGATAGTTCCATTGTCGCTACTGAGCATCTTCGACCAACGACCATCTATTACCGCAGGTATGACAGTGCCTTGAACCATCATCAATCCTAGCGATAAGGCGTAACCTACCGATAGACCCAAGTACTTGAGTGAAAGACCAAATGACAGGTTCGCAAAGCCATACAAAAAACCCAACGATAATATCCAGATGATTCTTGATGTTGGCTGCTCAGCCAGCACTGAGACAAAGCCTGGTGCGCATATAAAGCTCAATATGATTGGGAAGATAACATAAGCAAAGAGGCAGAAAGCTAGCCATGAATTTTCCCAACTCCACCCTTTGGTATTCGACATGGGCATAGCGAAACTACCCGACAGTGACGCTCCAAAGGCGATAAGTCCGATTCCTAAAAATACTTCAAACATAGTGGCTTAGTCTTGGTGGAATACCTCCTCCATAGGTGCCCAGAACACACCCTCCTCTGCCGACTCAACAGGTTTTTGGCAAGGGTCGGTCTCTCTCCACCAACGTTGAACCTCGGGATATGTTCGCATCTTAGCCATGTCAGCCTCGAAATCTTCACCGACATACTCGAAGTAGCTGAATAACAATCCATCGCGATAATAGATTGAGTAGTTGCGAAGATTGCATTCGTGATTTGCTTGAAGCACACCCTCCCAAGTTGCTGCGTGTAGCTCTTTGTAATACTCTAATTTCTCAGGAAGTACCTGAATTACGGTTCCGTAACGTTTCATACTCTTTGGTTTAGTTTTAAGGTTAACTTTTGTAGATTCTCTTTTCACAAAGATAGTATATATTTCTAAACCATCTCATAAATTTATATTGTACTTCATCTTAACAGTGTTAAAAAATATCTTAACTTAAACTTAACACTGCTCGGTTTTTAGATATATTTAATATTGTCGCTCGATAATACTATAGGGGACTTCTAATAATTCTCTAAAATACTTTTCAGTTACTAACCACCCCTTTTCGTTTTTTCAAAAATCGGTGGTAGAGCCACTACAACCCACTTTTGCAAAATCAAAAATGGCAAATATTTCAAGGTTGGTGACGAGGTTGTCATGGAGGCAAACTTGGTGAACCATGGATTGTTGGCTAGTGGCAAATATACATTGCGTTACAGTGTAGAGAACACCGATTTCAGCAAGTCGGTTGCTGTAAATGTCGAGGGTGGTGAGTGTTATGCGCAGCCGTTGGAGGATGTTTCGTTCACCCCTCAAGCTAGTTGGGGAGCTGGATATATTACCCTCAAAGCTGAGTTGTTGCAGGGTAGCAAGGTTGTTGCTGATGGTAGTGAGCAGATACTTCTTCAAAATCGCGAGGCGTATAAAGAGCAACTTTCTGGAGTTAAGATCGAGGTTAGGCAGTGGGATGAGGCTGCTCAGGTTCTCACAGATGCAGGGGCTACATTTATCAAGAAGGGCGAGAAGGCGGATGTTATCCTTATCGGTGATCTAACGGCTGTGTTGGGAAAAATGAGCCTCGCGCGTATCAACACGTGGGAGCAGCTAGAGGCACTCTTGCGCGATGTCAATGGTGGTGCAAGGTTGATAGTTCGTTTTGACCAATATTGGGCTGATGCTCTCTACACTGTAGGTATTCTCTCTGAGAAGGTGACAGAGTGGGGCGGTAACCAGACGCCTGAGTGGCTTGGTAATGGTTGGGGCTATTTAGATACCTTTGTAGGCTCTGAGTCGACAGCCAATGGTAAGACCATCGGCACGACATCTTGGGAGGTGACGGGTGATCCTAGAGGATTCTACCCCTTTGATAGCAAGTACAATAAAACTGCTCATGGACTCTATATGTGTCGTCCATGGTTGTGTAAAACCCCTGCAATTGGCTACCGCATGAAGGAGGTGCAGCCAACGCTTGCGGTAACATTAGCGACGATAAAATATGGCGAGGGTGAGATCATTTTGAACCCATGCTACCTCGTTGAGGAGAATACAGCATTCACTGATATGTTGTTCTTCAATATGATTTTGGACGCCAAGTAGTTCGAGAGATAACCGAAAATTTTAATCGCTAGATAATTACCTGATCTATTTGGTAACTATCTAGCGATTAAAATTTGTGGATTATAAGTCGGATTATAAAACCTCTAATGTCCAGAGTGCCTCCTCGTTAGTTACGGCATCGCTGGTGCGTCCGCTCTCTTTGATTAGATATAGAGAGCCATTTGTGATGCTGACACAACCTGTATTTCCACCTCCAGGGCCAACGATGTTTCCACCACTCTTTTGCTCCGTAAAGTCCCAGATCGGCACTCTCTCTAGGTCACTATTGAACACCTTAGTCATAGGTGTTATCTGAGCCGCCAAGGCGGTTGCGACGCTAGAGTATCCATCGGTATCCTCCTCGATGAAGAGATATGTTCCGTACTTGTCGTTGTATACGTTGTATCTGTTTGGCCAAACGCGAGTTACTCTCCATTCGCATGACGCACTAGCAACAGATGTCGTTGTAATCGTTGAGTTTGTTCCCTGAGCTTGAAGGTACACCCCCTCCGTAGCGTGTTTGATACGACACAATGCACCATCCTCAAGTGGCCAATCATAACCTGTCGTAGTCTTGATGCTTGATGTGCAGTTGCTGTTTCCTGAGACTACGATTGAGCTTAGATCCTCTGCAGTTGCTTGAATATATACCACAGCTCCACTGTGGAAGTTGTTGTTCTCAACGGTGATGTTGCGACTTCCGTCTGCGTCCCATATCGCAACAACTCTCTGTGAGGAGTTGAGGTTTGTCATCTTCGAGATATCGTTGTTCCTGATGGTCATATGCTCGGCATAACGTCCCTGAATAAAGCCCTTGCAACTACCCTCAACGATGTTGTCCTCAACGATGGAGTGATCCATAACGCCCATTACAGCATCTGCAACATCTATGTTTAGGTAGTCTGATTCTGCCTGTGCACAGACAAATTTACAACCCTTGACCAATACGCCATATGTGTACTCCTCCATGTGTAGCGGAAAATCGTTGAGATCCTTGCAGTAAAATTCGCAATTGATGATGTTGAAGTTGCAGCACTTAGACGATGCAAAACCAATATCGTGGAAGTAGCACTCGTTAACCTCGAAGCCGTCAAAGTCCAAAATGTTTGGGTTTTCGTTGTTTCCAGCATCGAGAGATATAGCTCGCGTGTCAGAGACTTGGGGATCATAAACATCAAATTTACAGCGATAGAACACGCACTTCTCCAACAATGTGATATCAACACCCTCCTTCTCCTCATTTATGCGGTTGATGAAGAATGCACGATTTCTAAAGTTGTCGAATGTTGTGTAGCGACATGTTATGGCATGACTCATTGCGTCGCGTGGCGAGAGGTGGTAAGCTCCATTGTTGATATATACATTCTCGGTCTGGAAATTTCTCACGCTACCCTTAAACTCTATGACGTTACCGTAGTTGACATCGTAGCCCTCAATGCGGAGGTGTTTAAATGTAACATTATCTTCGTAGATGATGATGCTGTTTGTGGCGTAGCTGCTACCCGAGAGTTTGAATATTGTCTCGATCTCTCCTGCGCCTGCAAGGTTCTGAATTTCAGTCTCCGAGCTATCGGGTGTTGGTGTGACGCCGACACCTTGAAATGTTACCCCCTTTCTGATCGAGAGATCTGAGGGGATGTAGTATGTCTCCGCCTCGAATTGGATGATGCCACCCTCCGAAATCTCGTCTATTGCCAACTCAATCTGCTGAATAGTTGTGAGGTCTTTGTACTCATCGAGAAGAATAAGCTCGTTGAAGTAGAGTGTCTCCACATCTGGTTCTGGCTCTGTGTCATCGACGACAGTATCGTCAACAATCTCATCATCATCAGGATCATCCTGTGGGTTATCAATCTCTTCGGATGATGTGCAACTTACCCCGAAACAGAGCATAAGTAAAAATAAAAGGTACTTCATAATAGGTTGGTTTTGGGTTGGTTTTAGGTTGGTATTTGATTAACCCCACCCCATTGCTATGGGGTGGGGTAGAACTCTATTATGTAGGGATCTCTACAGTTTGTACTGCGGACTTTTAGAGATTAGCTCATCTCTCTTTTGCTCTAGGATTGCAGCGCAACGCTCAATGTTCGTTGGGCGAATAACTGTGCTTGCAACATCTCCCTCCGAAAAGGCGTACATATACTCAATAAAGACACTCTCCTCAGCGAGCATCTCCAATACAGCAGATAGTCCTCCTGCAACATTGGGGATGTTGAGGCAGATGACATCGCTTGCAACAACCTTGTAGTGAGCATCTTCAAGAACCGTCACAGCTCTCTCGATATCCGAAACAATAAGTCGCAAGATGCCAAACTCAGCACCGTCAGCAACACTAAAAGCTGTCATATTTATGCCACTCTTGGCAAGTATCGAGGTGACCTCTGTAATCACGCCGACTCTGTTCTCCATAAAAACAGATAACTGTTTGATAATCATAGTTTTAAGGTTTTTTCGGTTACAGTTTACGGTTGTCGATCACGCGAACAGCCTTACCCTCGAAACGTTTCAAGGTCTTAGGGCTCGCGAGGGTGATTGTTGGGTTGAGACCTAGCATGTTGTGCATCTTGGCAGCAACCTTCTTCTTGATAGCCAACATCGATGTCATATCATCTGTGAAGAAAGCAGATCTCACCTCCACCTGAATCTCGAATGTATCTTGGTTGTTGACACGATCCACGATAATCATGTAGTGAGGCTCAAGCTCCTCAACCTCTAATACAACAGCCTCAATCTGTGATGGGAATACATTCACACCGCGGATAATCAACATATCATCACTACGACCTACGATGCGGCTCATGCGGACATTTGTACGTCCACACTCGCATGGCTCGTCCGTAAGTGAGCAGAGATCTTTGGTGCGATAGCGCAACAGTGGAATACCCTCCTTGGTGATGGTTGTAAAGACTAGCTCGCCCTGCTCGCCATATGGAAGTTGCTCCAATGTCTTGGGGTCGATAATCTCAGGCAAAAAGTGATCCTCCGCGATATGTGATCCGCACTTGTGCATGCACTCATACGAAACACCTGGTCCCATAATCTCGCTAAGTCCGTAGATGTTGAATGCGTTGATGTCGTATCTCTCCTCGATCTCCTTGCGCATCGCCTCAGTCCATGGCTCAGCACCAAGCAGGGCAACGCGTAGGAAGAAGTCCTTGGGCGACAACCCCTTGCTCTCGATAGCATCAGCCAAATAGAGTAGGTATGATGGGGTTGCTGCGATGGCTGTTGCCTTGAAGTCATTGAGCAACTGGATCTGCTTAGCTGTGTTTCCTGTTGACATCGGAATAACCGTACCTCCAAGATTCTCAACGCCATAGTGCGCGCCCAAACCTCCCGTGAAGAGTCCGTAACCGTATGATACCGAGACGATATCCTCCTTCGTAATTCCGTATGCCGATAGACAGCGAGCTAATACCTCAGACCAAACCGAGATATCCTTGCGCGTGTAGCCCACCACGGTTGGAAGTCCCGTAGTTCCTGACGAGGCGTGGAGACGAATAATATCCGACATTGGGACTGGAAAGAGTCCGAAAGGGTAGTTGTCGCGTAGGTCATTCTTGGTTGTGAATGGCAACTTAACAAGATCCTCGACAGTCTTAATATCATCGGGGGTGAGATCCATCTCCTGCATCTTCGCGCGGTAGAATGGCGTGTTGTGATATACGCGGTGAACAGTCTTGTGGAGGCGTTCACCTTGAAGAGCCATCATCTCATCGCGACTCATGCACTCTTTTGCTTTGTTCCAAATCATTAGTTTATAGTGTTTTAGTTAGTTGTGTAGTTAAATGTTTCGAAAAGATATCTTTCGTGTATTATTGCGATACCACGAAGTCATCATCAACTTTATTCAACATCTGTTGTAGCTTGGCTGCGAGTACCGCGCGTTTTTTCTTGTATGGTGCGAGGTAGACCATGTTGTTCAACTCGTAAGGATCCTCCTTTAAGTTAAATAGCATAATCGGCTGATGCTCCACAACGACATACTTCCAACCGTCGGCTGTGATAATTCCGCGCCAAGGTCTATCCAAGCAGTCGAATGTCTTGGGGTAGATGTGTTGTAACAGTACAGCATCGGGTTCGCCCTCCACTTTTACACCTTCCAAGGCAACCTTTGAGAAGTCAAATCCAGACATAAATTCTGGTTTCTGAATACCACACGCACCCAGTGATGTTGGGGCGATATCCACCGTCTGAAACATTGCGTTGCACTCTGCAGGTGTATCCTTATCTCTACCCCCTGCAGGACGGAATATAAACGGAATATTCACCGACTCCTGCCAAGGACTGCTCTTTTTGGTGTAGCCATGTGAGTAGTGGCAATCGCCATGGTCTGCGAAGAACATCAGATTTGTTGTCTCCAACAACCCCATCTCCTCTAGTGCATCGTAGAGACGCCCAACATTCATGTCAAGGTTTTCGATCTGAGCATAGTAGCCTGCGAGATCTTTGCGTGCCGCCTTCTCGATTCTCTCCACTGGAGGTACGTTTGGACGCAAGATGATAGAGTCCGCATTGTATTTACTCGCAATCTCAGCAGGTGCGACGTATGGGTCGTGCGGTGGCTGAACAGACAAAACCACAAAGAACGGCTTGTTCTTTGGTCGTCTCTTTAGGAACTCAATCACCTTGTCCGTCAAGGCATCTGTCTCATAGCCTTGTAGCTTTTCGGCAAATGCGTTCTTGTCATCTCGTCCCCAAATATCATGTCCGTGAACATGAACATTGTACTGAGCGTTATTATTCTCATACGCAATCCAAATGTCGAAACGTCCGCGTTCATCTTTGGGTACAAATGTCTTGTTGTTGTGCCCATTGAGGTGCCACTTGCCGTAGAGTGCTGTAACATAACCATTTTCGTTGTATACATCCGAGATCATCGGAAGTGTGGGATCTAGCTTCTGGGGCGTCCTAAATACCGCCTTGTTGGGGTAGAGTCCAGTGAACAGCGAACCTCGAAATGGGGTAGACCATGGACAACCCGAGTAGGCGTGTCCAAATGAGATGCTCTCTTTAGCCAAGGCATCGAGGTTTGGAGTGTGAACATTTGGGTCTTCTCCTCGATATCCCAACGCTTGCGCTCGGTGTTGGTCACCGAAGACCCAGATCATATTTTGTTGCTTCTGTTTTGCTGACGCCTCTGTCGCTCCAAGTAGAGCAAGTGCAGAGACAAATAGATACTGAAGTTTCATGCGGTTAATGGTTAATTACAAATTGCGAATTATGTTTAGTATGCCTCGCTGAAGAGTCTCAATCGTTCATCTAGGATCTCAAGTACCTCTTCCGTCATGCGCGATGTGCAGGCTCTCACACCCTCACGCTGGCTACCCATCGAGGAGAGCGAAATCGAGCTAATGCCGTAGTGAATAAAGGCATTGACTAGCTCCGCACAGCTCATATCCTTGTAGCCAATTGTGAAGAAGAATCCATCGCCAATCTCTCTGTCGATATCGTACTCGTAGACGATATGGAAACCATATTTATGGAGTATCTCTTTCATCCTAACTGCGCGACGTGCATACTCGCTAGTCTCCGTCACGAAGTTGTACTCGCCACTTGACGAGGCTCTGAACATCGCTGCCAAGCCATACTGTGCTGAGTGGGTAACGCCCGAACACAACATATCTGATATGCCTCCTACGAGTGTGATTCCAAACTCTCCGCCACGACCGTAACGCTCCTGCAATGGCTCATAGTGGCGTTTGAAAAGCTTGTCGCTCACACAACATACTGCGATGCGCTGTCCTGCATAGCTGAAGATCTTAGATCCTGAGACCAAGAGGATATAGTTATCCGTGTAACGTGAGACGGTTGGAATGTAAGGCTCTGCAAACGGTGTGCTGTAATCTGTGCGCGAGTCCATTCCCAAATACGCCACATCCTCAATTATGATGGTGTCATATTTGGTTGCCATCTCTCCGATGATAGCCAACTCCTCCTCTGTGAATGTTATCCACGATGGGTTGTTGGGCGATGAGTAGATGATTGCCGAGATGTCCCCTTGGCTCAACTCCTCCTCCAACTTGGCACGCAACGCCTCTCCGCGATAGTCAAATATCTCAAATGCGCGGTGCTCGATACCCAACACACGAAGTTGCAGTTTCTGAATTGGGAATCCAGGGTCGATAAAGAGTATCTTGTTGCGTTCTTTGTCGAGTTGGCTACATATCGCGAACGAACTAAACGATCCCGATACAGCTCCAGTGGTTGGGATACATGCCGCAGGTGATACCTCGACATTAAAGAACGCCTTCAAGAACTCTGACGCTGCCGCCTTTAGCTCTGGAAGTCCATCCGACAGAGGGTATTGCGACGCAATGCCAGCATCCAACGCCTTCTTCTCCGCCTCAACACCAATTTTACATGATGGTAGTCCAGGGATTCCTTGATCCATGCGGACAAATGGTATTCCCGTCTCGCTCTCCAAGGTTGCCGCCAAGCTAAGCACCTGACGAATTGTTGCACTCGATAGATCCTCGATCTGCAGTCGTTTCATTGTCGAGCTTACCTGCTCGTTGCTAAATATTGCACTCATTGAAAAACTTACTTTTTTAGTTGCTCTTTAACCGCCTCAGCTCCAACTCTGAGAGCCTTGATATTAGCCTCAACAACAGCCTCGCCCTTGCGCAAGAAGATGCGTGAAATTCCCTCTTCGAGATCTTTCTGCTCAATTGAGAGAATTGTTGACGCCGCGCCCAAGAGGACAATATTTGCCGAACGCGCCACGCCATTATCCTTAGCCAACTTCTCGACATCGAGGGTCAACAGATTTGGCAACTTAGCCAACTCAGCCTGAATATCTGCCTCGGCAGGGTAGTTCGGGATATTGATAAATGGTTGTGACGATGTCACCACCCAACCGCTCTGCTTCAAGAATGGAAGGTAACGCAACGCCTCCATAGGCTCCAATGAGATGATGGCATCAGCACCACCCAACGGTATCAAATCCGATGCAATAGCATCAGAGCTAATGCGTAAATTGGTCTGTACATCACCGCCACGTTGGCTCATTCCGTGAACCTCAGCCTGCTTGATCTCTAGCCCCTCAGCGCGAACTGCCTCGCCAATAACTGCGGCGATAGAGAGGATTCCTTGACCTCCCACTCCCGAGAGGATAATATCACATTTCATACGATTTTTTTCTTTTGTTGTTTATTACTTCTTTGCGTGACGCTTAAGTGTCTGGATGCATTCGCGACGTGGAATGATGACCGAAACACCGTCATACTCAATCTCCTCGCGGAGGATATTCTCAATCTCCTCCATGTTCTTTGGAAGTGGAATAACCACCCTGAGGTGATCGCGCTCAACGCCTAACCCCTCACATATAGCCTCAAACTTATTTGTTCCAGCAGAGTCCTGACCTCCCGTCATGGCGGTGGTGAGGTTGTCCGAGATGATAAGCGTCATCTTGCTCTTAGAGTTGATGGCATCGAGTAGACCAGTCATTCCCGAGTGGGTAAATGTAGAGTCGCCAATCACCGCGATAGATGGGTGTTGACCTGCATCACTAGCTCCCTTTGCCATTGTGATGGATGCTCCCATGTCGATGGTGGTGTCGATAGCTGAGTATGGAGGCAACGCGCCCAACGTGTAGCAACCGATATCACTAAAGACCTTAGCGTTCTCGTACTCCGCAACAATCTTGTTGAGTGCCGCGTATACGTCTCTATGTCCGCAACCTTGGCACAATGCTGGTGGGCGAGGTACAACCATCTCCGATGGCGCGAATGCCTGCTTAACCTCCAATCCCAAAGCCGACTTGATGTTGTCGGGGTTAAGCTCTCCCACGCGAGGTAACTTGCCATTGAGGCGACCCTCCACCTTGTCGTTGTCCAACAATCCGCGCAACTGCTCCTCGATAAAGGGTTGACCCTCCTCCAAGACCAAAACCTTGTCGCACTCGTTCATGAGGCGTGCGATCATCGCCTTAGGGAGTGGATATTGTGAAACTTTGACAGCTGGGAATGGCAACTTACCATCGAAATTTTCGTTGAGGTAGTTCCACGCAATTCCCGATGCAATAACTCCAAGTGACTTGTCCTCCCCCTCAGAGTATAGATTGTATTGGCTCTTCTCTGATAGCTCCACCAATTGAGGCTGCTGAGCAATAACCTCGTTATATCTGCGTCTCGCGATGGCAGGAAGTAGAATCCAACGACGTGGATCATCCGAATATTTTAGCTCATTTTGTGGGCGACTCTCACCAACGCGTACCACCGCGCGACTGTGTGCCATGCGTGTAGTGATACGGAACAGTACTGGGGCACGCAACGCCTCCGACAACTCGAACGCGTAACCGATCATATCGTAAGCCTCCTGTTGTGATGATGGCTCCACCATTGGGATCATCGCAAACTTGCCGTAGAAACGTGAATCCTGCTCATTTTGAGATGAGTGCATCGACGGATCATCTGCCGCCAAGACAACAACACCGCCATTGATACCCGACACTGCTGAGTTAACAAATGCATCGGCACAGACATTCATGCCGACATGTTTCATGCAGACCAAGGCGCGTTTGCCGACAAACGAGACACCCAAAGCGGCCTCCATTGCGGTCTTTTCATTTACGCACCAATCGCTGTGTATCTCTGTTGCCTCCTTTGAGTTTTGGATATACTCTGTGATCTCGGTAGATGGTGTGCCAGGGTAGGCATATACGCCTGTGATACCTGCGCGAATAGCACCTAGAGCTACCGCCTCGTCACCCAATAATAAAAGTGTATCTTCTGATTTCATACTTTAAATATGTGTATATGTAATTTTAATTTGTTATCTGAAATGTGTCAGCATCATTAAGTGCTGGAAATTTTGCCCTAAAGGCGTTGAGAGCCTCCATGTCGACCTCTAGTGTTGCTATCCCATGCCTCTCATCCTCGACCTCCGAGATTGTCTCACCCAAGAAACCTATCGCTGCCGTGCCTCCCGAGTAGATGCAGTTGGGATCTTCGCCCGCGATATTTACGCCACACACGTAGCATTGGTTCTCAATTGCTCGTGCTCTAAGTAGTGTGTCCCAAGCTCCGCGACGAGGTTTTGGCCAGTTGGCGATACACGCTATCATGTCGTAGTCACCGCGATTGCGACTCCAGACTGGAAATCTCAGGTCATAACAAATGAGCAACAGAATCCTTACCCCTCCAACCTCCACAATAACGCGCTCCTTACCTGCGGTGTAGAAGTTCTGCTCGCCAGCAAATGAGAAGAGGTGACGTTTGTCGTAGTGAGCGACCGCCCCCGATGGTTTTACGAGATAGAACCTATTAAAGTATTTTCCATCCTGCTCAATTGCGACACCACCTGCAATTGCAATGTTGTGCAGTGTCGACATCTTCTGCATCCATGCGAGAGTTTCGATGTTGCTCTGCGCGCTCTGGGATGGGTTCATACAAAAACCTGTGGTGAACATCTCGCAAAAGATGCAGAGGTCTGAATCTTTACATTGGGCAATCCACCCCTCCGCCGCCAAGCGATTTGCGGGGGCATCGAGCCACTCTATAGATGTTTGTATAAGCGATATTTTCATTCTAAGTTTTTCGTAGTCAAGTGACGAAGATAATACTTTTTTTGTAAATATTCAAAATTATACAATATAATATGGAGTTTAAATATTTATTTGTAACGGCATGGTGAGATTTCACTTTTTTTTTGTATCTTGTCGTAAATTTTAAACATATTTCCTATAACTTAGCTATGCAAACCACATCTACACCACTCTGGAATCTTAATTTCATCTTGGTCTTTATCTCCAACTTCCTCGTCTTTTTCTGCTATTACATGCTTGTGCCAATCTTGCCACTCTACGTGATGCAGGATCTTGGAGCTACGGAGTCTATGGCTGGAGTTGTCGTTGCGATATTTACACTCGCCTCGCTTTGTGTGCGCCCGATTTCGGGATTTATTGTCGATAAATTTAGTCGCAAGCCTCTATATTTTATCTGCTACGCACTCTTTACTGCGGCGTTTGGTGGCTACCTTATATGGTCGGCAATCTCGATATTTATCTTTCTGAGAATTATCCAAGGTGTCGGTTTCGGTCTCAATACCGTGGGTGGTTTGACCCTCGCAATTGATGTCACAGCGGCAGAGCGTCGAGGTGAGGGAATCGGATATTTTGGTGTGGCGTATAGTGTTGCGATGGCGATAGCTCCAATGTGTGGTCTGTGGCTGTTTCACCGCTACGACTTCGAGGTTGTATTTGTTATTGCCTTTGTGCTCAGCGTTATAGGTCTGCTCTCTATCTTGCCTATTAGGGGCGTTGTTCAGCCACAGCGAGATAATGCAGAGCCACAAAAACTATCTCTTGGACGCTTTGTATTGATTAAAGGTCTCCCTTGCGTAGCGATCATTGCGCTGTCGGGATATGGCTACGGAGCACTATCCAACTTCATGGCTCTCTATGGCAAGGAGGTGACATTTGAGCCAAACGTAGGTATGTACTTCATGATTATCGCCTCTGGTATCGCCATCACGCGCGTATTCTCTGCCAAGATGATAAACCGTGGTGAGGTGGTCAAGGCGGTATATATCGGAGGTGCATGTGTTGTCGCTGCATACGCCATCTTCGCAGTGTGCAATAATATATGGGTCTACTACCTCGTAGCTCTGCTTATGGGTATTGGTTTCGGACTCTTTGGTTCAAGTTTTCAGGCTATGCTTGTCAACCTCGCCCAGCCGCACCAGCGCGGAACAGCTAGTGCAACATACTACATATTCTGGGATATGGGTATCGGTGTGGGAATCGCTACGGGCGGTGCAGTGCTAGAGTGGTACGGCTTCAACTCGCTTATACTCCTCAGTGGTGGTATCGTGGTTCTTGCGTTGATATATTATGCCTTAGTATCAGCGCGATACTACCATAAGAATAAACTACTCTAGTATACTCTTCAGAGCTGCAATATTGATGATCTTGCCTTCGCCACGATTGTAGGTAATGACTCCATCTTCGGTGAGTTGTTTGAGAATTCGAGATAGCGAGGGGCGTTCAACACAAAGATATGTTGCCGTCTCCTCCAAGCTTTTGGGAATTTTAAATTCGCCATTTTGAGAGATCGAAAATAGGTAGAAGGCAACTCTTGATTTGAGGCTCTTGTGGGTCAATACCGTTAGGTGATTTGCGAAGATGTCAAACTTGGCGGTGTTGTACGCTATGTAGCTACGTAGAAAGTCGCGACATTTAACTATCTGATTCTCTATATCTTCGCGTTTCACAGAGATGATATCGCAGTCGCTAGTCGCTAGGAAGTTGGCGCGATAGTGGTTTTTTTCGGCAAATAGTGCCAATGCACCCATAGGGTAGGGTGCGTTATGGTGCTGTTTGGTGTAGGAGTGCCCCGAGTCGAGAACCATCTCTGTGATGACACTTCCACGAACAATCATCGTGATATTTTTGGCGATCTCACCTTTATAGGCGAGATATTCGCCTGCCTTAACATGCCCAACTTTATACTCCGTGAAGCAGTTTTCGCGACGGTAAGCCTCGCTCTTGGTGCAGGATTTGCAGAAAAAATTGAAATCTAAGTTATCCATGGTTATGTGATTTTCAGCAAAGATAGTGTTTTTTTTGCTCAAAAGTAACATATGTTACAAAAATCAACGTTTTGGTGCGCTATTTTTGCGCTGTGAAAGGTAACAAAAAACTTTAAAACAGATATAATCATGAGAAAATTAGTAGTAGCTTGCATGGCAATTATGTCATTAGGGTCGCTCTCAGCGCAGCAGACCATCAACACTCCCATTGCGGAGCAGACACCCCAAACGCGTCAGATGATTGAGCGTAATAATGAATTTCGTCGCGAGATAATTCAACTTGCCGACAACGTATACACAGCGTCTGGTTTTGACGCATCCAATATCACGATGATTATTGGTGACGGTGGTGTGGTGCTAATCGACACAGGCAAGATGCCCGATCTTTCGGCTGAGGTATACGCTGAGTTTCGCAAGATCACAGATCTCCCAATCACTGGGATAATATTCACCCACGGTCACGGAGACCACACCCAAGGTGTCACAGCGTTTTTAAAGGATAACAAACCGCAGATTTGGGCGGCTGAGAGCTTCGGACGCGAGAATGAATTTCCAAGCAAGGCAGGTTTCAAGAACCCTCGCGGACACCGCCAAAATGGTATGGCTCTAGCTCCCGAGGTGCGTATTAATAATGGTGTTGCGCCACTAGTTTACCCTGGTGGAAAGTATGTCGGAGGGGCGAAGCAACTCGCTGCCGCAAAGAGCCAATATATTCCATTCGACAAGAGCGTGATAACAAATTTTGTGGCTGAGGATGTTGAGACTGTAACAATCTCGGGTATCACGTTGGATCTCGTTCGTACATATGGCGAGACGCACGACCACCTAGTGATATGGTACCCTGCCAAGAAGATCATCTTCCCAGGTGACCAATTCTACAAGTCATTCCCCAACCTCTACGCCATTCGCGGAACAGAGTATCGTGATGTCCTAAAGTGGGTTGAGGCTCTCGACACAGTGCTAGAGTATCCTGCGGAGGCGATGGCACAGGGTCACACACGCCCAATTATTGGTGCCGAGGAGGTGCGACGCGCTGTGACAAATATGCGCGATGCCATCAAATACACATTCGATAAGACTATTGAGGGTATGAACAAAGGTATGATGCCCGATGAACTTGTGGAGTATGCAGTGCTTCCCGACCACCTCCGAAATGATCCATATCTTGTGCAGTATTACGGACGCCAAGAGTGGGCTATTCGCAACATCTTCAACGGCTACCTCGGTTGGTATGATGGCAACCCCACAAATCTACGTCCGCTATCTCCGAGGGTAGAGGCTGAGAAGTTCGCGAAGCTCGCAGGTGGAGTCGACAAGGTTGTCTCTGCAGCTCGCCAAGCCCTCAAAGATGGGGATTACCAGTGGTGCGCAGAGCTTTGCGACCGTCTAATCGCCCTAGAACCCGACAACAAAGAGTTTAAGGTGCTCAAAGCCGACGCACTAAACGGTCTCGCCGATAACCTCGAAACCGCAACAGGTCGTAACTTCTATAATACCGTAGCCAACGAGCTGAGACAGTAGAGTTTAAGAGTGTAGATTTGCCGGGGAGCACCCCGCCGCCGCCCGCGTAGGGCAGTCCCCAGCGTCCTGAAAAGAACTGTTAGTCGAGCAGGTTGAAGTCGCTGTTAACGAGATCGGTATCCTCGCCAAGGACTGGCGAGCCTTTCTTTGCGAATAGTTTCTGACCGTTGATTCTGAGTGGTGAGCGTGTTGTCATCACCTTAGTGCCGTTTTTGCGCTCCACCTCTTGGATCATATCTACGTATGCAAGTGTCTCATCCTCTACAAGGTCGCGAACTGTGTTGACGCGTCCACACCATACATCCGCAGGCTCTAGGCAGCTCAACCAGTGTGCTGTAGTATCTGTAAGGAGGTGATCTGCAAGGATCTGCTTGATCTCATCACGCTTAGTGAACCACTCATCTGTGTCGGTGTACTTAGTCAATGCCTCGCAGCTGATAAGCTCACCAAGTGATGTGATAGGTGTCATAGATACACACATGTAGCCATCTTTCGTTGCGTAGACTCCGTATGGAGCTGAAAGGTATGGATGCGCATTGCTCACAGCACTACGAGGCTGTAGCTGACCTCCATTGTTGAGGTATGTTGTCATCACCTCAAACTGGAAGTCGATAGATGACTCCATGAGTGATGCCTCGACAAGTGCACCCTCGCCACTCTTCTCGCGTGCGAAAAGTGACGCCAAGACACCCTCGACAACGTTCATTGTTGTGAACATATCAATAGCCGCAACACCGATAGGCACTGGAGCCTCGCCATCGTTACCATTCAACCATGGAATGGCTGTCATCGACTGCACGATAAGATCCTGACCTGGCTTGCGAACCAAAGGTCCGTCGCCACCATAACCTGTGACACTTGCGTAGACCATGCGTGGGTTGATCTGCTTAACCTGCTCATACCCAAGACCTAGCTTCTCCATGATTCCGGGGCGGAAGTTCTGGATCATAACATCGGCCTGAGCAACCAACTTCTTGACGCGAGCCAAATCCTCGGGATTCTTCAAATCCGCTGTGTAGCTCTCTTTGTTACGATTCTGAGAGTGGAAAACTGTAGAGTCACCATCTACAACAAGGTTGCAAAGTGTAAGGCGACGGCTATTGTCACCACCTTGTGGACGCTCAATTTTGATAACGCGAGCACCAAGGTCTGCGAGTTTTGTCGCAGCCCAAGGTCCAGCCAAATACTGTGCGAAGTCGAGAACTACGACTCCTTCTAATAACTTCATTTTCGTGTATAAATAATATTAATACTCAATGTACATAACTCGATTCTGTAGGAAGTGCGCTAGTCCATACTCTCCATCCTCACCTCCAAGACCGCTCAATTTATGACCGCTGTGGTAGACATGGAAGTAGCCGATGATAGGTTTGTTGACGAAGATAGATCCAACCTCCATCTCGCGACTTGCGCGGCGAATAATGCGATAGTCATCCGTAAAGAGATAACATGCCAAACCATATGAGCTAGAGTTTGCCTTAGCCAAAGCATCATCGAAATCCTTGATGATGATGATAGGCATCACTGGACCAAAGATCTCCTCCTGAGCCGCTGGCATATCCATAGTAACATTTGTTAGAACCGTAGGCTTATACCAGAATCCCTTCTCGAACTGCTCACCCTCGGGACGACCGCCTCCGCAAGCGATTGTAGCTCCAGCCTCAACAGATCTCTTGACGATAGAGTCGATCTTGTCGAGATCTTGACGACACATCTTAGGTCCCATCTCCGTTGTTGGATCAAATGGATTACCCACCTTGATCTTAGCAACACGAGCAAGCAACTTCTGTGTGAACTCCTCCGCAACGCTCTCTTGAACAAAGACCATATCGCTACATATGCAGACCTGACCACAGTTGGCAAAACGAGAGATCACAGCCGCCTCAACAGCCTTGTCGATATCGGCATCTGCCATAACAACAAATGGAGCTTTACCACCCAACTCAAGAACCAATCCTGCGATATTATCCGCCGCAGCGCGATAGATCGCTTGACCTGCGCGAACGCTACCCGTAACGGTTACGAGACGAGTGTTGGGGTTGGTGACCATAAGGTTTCCAGACTCTGCTCCAGTACCAGTGATAAGGTTAAGGACTCCCTTAGGAAATCCAGCCTCCTCGACCAAGTTGAAGAACTCAGCTGTTGCCAATGGTGTCAACTCGTGTGGTTTCAAGACAACTGTGTTTCCTGTAATCAACGCGGGGCCAATCTTGCGTCCAACAAGTGCAAGAGGGTAGTTCCAAGCGCACAAGGCAGCAACAACTCCGTAAGGAACTTTCTCAATAGTCACCATCTCGTTAGGCTGTGCTGTAGCTAGAATGTCACCCTTGATTGTGTTGATATGCTCGATTGCCGAGGTCATATATGTGATTGTGTCGTTTACCTCGAAGATTGCATCGCTGTATGTCTTTCCCTGCTCCATGGTGAGCATGCGAGCAAACATCTCCTTCTTGCCCTCAATCAACTCAGCAAGGCGTTTTACATACTTCGCGCGCTCCATGATAGGGAGTAGCTCCCAACCTTTTTGAGCAGCCGCGGCAGCGTTCATCGCCTTCTCGACATCCGCAGGTGTAGCGTCGGTAACGTAGCCGATAACCTCCTCGTTAGATGGATTCTCAACTGCAATGTACTTCTCCGACGCAGATTTCACCCATGCGCCGTCGATAAATAGATCGTAATGTTTCATTGTTTTAAGGTGTGTTTGGTTATTTTGTAAAGACAGGTTTGCGTTTCTCCGCGAAGGCTGCTTGACCCTCTTTTGCATCATCGGTAGTGAAACTAAATGCAAAGAGATCATTCTCATATTGGAGACCTGCGTCAATGCCGATATTCTGCGTTGAACGGAGGTTTTGTTTGATAAGCTGCATTGCGATAGTCGACTGCTCGCTCATCTGAGCCAAGACGCCATCGACATGTGCATCCAACTCCTCCGATGGGATGATGTCGTTGATGATACCCAAGCGATAAGCCTCCTCGGCATCAAACTTCTTGCCTGTGAGAACCAACTCCGCAGCTTGGTTATATGACATGAGGCGTCCTAGATGCTGTGTTGCGCCACTTCCCGAAGTCCAACCGTGGTGAACCTCCGAGACTGCAAATGTAGCTGTTGGGTCTGTATATCGAATATCAGCCGTAAGCAATAGCTCCAAGCCTCCACCTAGGGCATAGCCACGAACCTTAGCCACTACGGGTTTACGAATTGAACGTATTGCAGCGCAGTAATCTTCACGATTTCTAAGCTCAAATGGCGTTCCGTATTGGTGGAGAAGTTTGATGTCGCTACCAGTTGAGAAGCTACGCTCTCCAACTGATGTTAGAAGTACGACAGCGATATCGCTATCTTGGTTGATAATGCGGGCTACGCGATTAAGCTCCTCGCCCATCTCCTTGGTAATAGAGTTCATCTTCGAAGGGCGGTTGATGATGATCTTCGCAATGCGACCCTCTTTCTCAAAGATGATACCTTCACTCTGTTCTTGGCTCATGTCTTTAATTATTATATATATATGGTATTGTTTGGTTTGAGTTTGAGAAATCTTTACAAAAAAATCCTCAACACAAAGTTAAGGATTTTTTCGTAGGTTTAACAAATTTATAGATCTTTTTTTACTCTTTCTCGTTGCGCCAGCTCCAGTGCGTCCCAGTGGTTGAGGTGTGAGGGTAGTATCTGAAGTAGTCGAAATCTACACTCATGTCATCCATCGAGTGTTTCACAGTGCCATCCTCGATGCGCTTGTAGAGGTAGCGAGAGACAACATTTCCCAACATCCAAAATACTGGTTGACGAGAGTCCTTACCGATCTTGTCGATGGTGTAGCTAGCCTCGGGATTTGATGTGTCGACATCGACAAACTTAACCTCGCGGTCATTGATCTTCACCCACTTGCCATCTTTCCACTGCCAAGCAACTAGCTCCTCGGGGGTATACTCCAATCCAAGTGTTATCCACTCCTCTTTGGGGTATTGGATGTCATCTACCATCTTCGCCTTCTCATTATCTTTGGCACTGACGATACGGCTCTTGCCATTGCTGTCGAGAAAACGAGCGTTGGTGTGTGAGCCCCAACCATTTTTACCAGGATCCCACTCCATCATGTCTAGCTCCAACCAATACTTGCTTTTGTTGGTGCGCTTAACCACGCCCTCAGCGTTGTCCAACATACCTCCCCAAACCGATGGGTGCCAGATGGTTTTGTTCTTGGCTACATTCTCGGTGCTGAGACCTCTGAATCTAAAGCGTGTGACGTAGAATCCGTAGAATCCCGATGCCGTAGAGACGATACCTGCTGTGCGGATCTTGCCATCTGAGGAGATACCCTTCATCGAGATAAACTGTGTGGTTTTGTTACCCTCCTTCTCCGATTCAAAGGTCACGAGTGATTTGTCGCGGAAGTAGTTCTCGACATACGCGCCTCCAGTGTTGCGTCGCGCCCACTTGTTTTTGTCTAGTTTTGAGGCGTTAAACTCATCGGATAGAGATTGGTCTAGCTTCTGCTCGTACCTCTTGCTGACCTCTTTGGGTAGCTCTTTGACATCTTGTGCAAATGTCGAGATCGAGGTTACTAGAGCAAGCAATGTTAATGCAAATTTGTTCATTTTTGTAGTTGATGTTAGTTTTATTTTTGGTTATAGTTGTTACAAAGCTAACTTTTTACAATGTGACAAACAAATGATATTCAGCATAAATCATCGGGAACGTTCCCGAAAAAGGTGTAAATAATTTTTTATTGCGAAGATTTTTACTATTTTTGTTCTTAACCAACTAACTTTCTAGAACAAATGCGCAGTCGCCACTTCACAACAATCAAAGATATAGCCAAGGCAATGGGGCTCTCGACATCTACCGTGTCGCGAGCGTTGTCCGATAGCTGGGATGTCAAGCCCGAGACGCGCGCGGCGGTGTTGGCGGTGGCGGAGCAGATGAACTATAAGCCCAACCCCATAGCTCAGAAACTTCGTACTAGGCGCACAAAGAGTATCGGTGTGGTTGTTCCCGAGTTTATGAACTCATTCTTTCCGCAGGCTATCATGGGGATGCAGAGCGTTCTCAATGAGCAGGGGTATCAGCTCCTTATCACCCAATCCAATGAGTCGATTGAGACGGAGGCTCTCAATATAAAACTCCTTGAGGGTAATATGGTTGAGGGGATGATTATCTCGGTCACCAAGGATGGCTCTAATCTCGAACTATATAAGAAACTCATCGCCTCGGGGGTGTCGTTGGTATTTTTCAATCGTGCACACTCCAAGGTTGCTGCACCCAAAGTTATGGCGGAGGATAGGCGTATGGCATGCGAGATCGTCCACCACCTCTATGGTGTTGGATGTCGACATATTGCGCATATCGCTGGACCTTCAAATCTCCATATTAGCTCTCTGCGTAAAGAGGGGTATATGGAGGGGTTGGCGAGCTGCGGAGTCTCTTTAGACGACTCGTTAATCTTTGAGTGCGCAGAGATTAGCGATGCTGAGGGGTATCGAATAATGAACAATATCTTGGAGTCGGGTGTTGCGGTTGATGGACTATTTGCCTTTAGTGATCCCTTGGCAATAGGGGCGATGAAGGCTATCAAGGAGCGAGGGTTGAAGATCCCTGAGGATATTGCGATGGTGGGATTTTCAGACTCTAGGTCAGCCCAGATTGTCGAGCCTCAACTGAGTTCTGTTGCTCAGCCTACCTTCGAGATGGGGGCGACAGCGGCGAGGTTGCTCCTGAGAATGATAAATGGCGATAGGGTGTTGAGGGCTGAGGAGATGATCTACCTCGATTCCACGTTAAAGATCCGCGCATCATCAATGCGTTAAATTTCATAAACTAGCCTCGTCATTGCGGGCTTGACCCGCAATTTCTGAGAGACAATACAAACTCGCTTAGAGATTGCGGATCAAGTCCGCAATGACACGCGGAGTAAGATTGCTTAATTTAGTCTATATCTATAAATCCTTTTTTTCGGGAACGTTCCCGATGATTTATTATCAAAAAGCGTTGGCTTAGAGTTGGTTTTTATCTACATTTGTTGAGAAACTAAACTAATTCTAAAGTGATATGACCTTTCTGGACTATTTAACTATTATGATTTTTGCCGCGGGAATCCTCTTCGCTGGCTTGATCTTCTCGCGCGCAGGTCGCGATATGAAGAGCTTTTTTGCCGCAGGTGGCGCAGTGCCTTGGGGCGTGAGTGGATTGTCGCTCTTTATGGGATTTTTCTCGGCTGGAACTTTTGTGGTGTGGGGATCTATCGCCTACACGCATGGATGGGTGGCAATCTCCATTCAGCTTACTATGGCTCTCGCAGGCTTCGTTGTGGGTGGAATAATCGCACCGCGATGGCATAAAACAAAGGTGCTGACCGCAGCGGAGTTTATCTCAAACCGCTTGGGTGGCAATGTGCAAAAGCTATATACATACCTATTTCTATTTATATCGCTATTTTTGATGGGTTCATTCTTGTACCCTGTGGCGCGAATTGTTGAGATCTCGACCGATATATCTCTGGTGCACTCTATTCTGCTTTTGGGTGGTGTGAGTATATTGTATGTATCGCTTGGTGGTCTTTGGGCTGTGGTTGTGACCGATGTGTTGCAGTTTATCATCTTGACAGCTGTTGTGTTGATCGTTATTCCGTTGTCGTTTGGCAAGGTGGGAGGCGTCGAGAACTTCGTGGCAAGTGCTCCAAGTGACTTCTTTAACCTTTTCAATGGCGAGTATACCATCTACTTTATCCTTGCATTTGCGCTCTACAACTCAATCTTCTTGGGTGGTAACTGGTCTTATGTTCAGCGATATACATCGGTAAAGACTCCAAAGGATGCTCGCAAGGTGGGTCTCTTGTTTGGATCTCTATACCTTATCTGCCCAATTTTGTGGATGTTGCCTCCGATGATCTATCGCGTATACAACCCTGAGTTGAGCGGTTTCTTGGCTGACGAGGGCGCTTACCTTTTGATGTGTAAGGCGACACTTCCGATGGGTCTTATGGGTCTTATGATTGGAGGTATGATCTTCGCTACGGCAAGTTCACTGAATGGAACACTTAACATCTCGGCAGGTGTTGTGACAAATGATATCTACAAACGTTTGAAACCTAACGCTACGGATGCAGAGCTTATGAAGGTGGCGCGTTTCTCGACAATTGCGTTGGGAGTCTTGGCTATCTGTATCGCGCTGATGGTTCCTAAGATGGGAGGTATCGTAAACGTTGTTATCAGCGTTGGAGCGTTGACGGGAGTACCTTTGTATCTGCCTATCATCTGGACAATATTCTCGAAATTCCAGACCGCAACATCTGTTATCACAGCTACGTTGACGGGTTTGATTATCAACTGTGCATTTAAGTTCGTCACCCCTGCGTTGTGCGACTTCTCGTTGAGTCGTGCCGAGGAGATGATGGTTGGAGTCTCTATCCCCGTTGTTGTCTTGATAATCTTCGAGTTGATCTATAGAGCTAAGGGTGCGCAAGATCCAACATATGACACATATGTCTCTTGGAAAGAGGAGCGCGATGCTGCTGAGCAGGCAAAAATAGATGCTATGGCAGGTCAGCCTGAGCCAGAGAACGAGGGTAACAACCTTAGTACAAAGGTTATCAGCATCGGTGTCTTGTTGACAGGATTGCTTATCACGATCCTTGGATTTGTCAACCTCAATGCTGGAGGAGTCCCAGCGGTTATTGTTGGTGCTGTATTGGCTTGTGGAGGTGCTACGATGTATTACAAACAGAAAAAACGCTAAACCGTTATGAAGATATTTAAAGTTGAAGAGAGTCGCGCGCATAAGGTTGTAGATGCAGAGTTTGACCTTGTTGTCGTTGGTGGTGGATTGTCGGGTGTATGTGCAGCTATCACATCGGCAAGAGAGGGTTTGAAAGTTGCCTTGGTGCAGGATCGTTCGGTCTTGGGCGGTAACGCATCGAGTGAGGTGCGTGTGTGGGTGTTGGGCGCAACATCGCACATGGGAAATAATAACCGTTGGTCTCGCGAGGGCGGTCTCATTGATGAGATCCTCGTCGAGAATACACATAGAAACAAGGAGGGTAATCCACACCTCTTCGATATGGTTCTGTTGGATAAGGTGTTGGCGGAGAAGAATATCACGCTCTACCTTGATACGATAGTTAGCGAGGTTGAGAAGAGCGGTGATGAGATCACGGCAGTTGGTGGATTCTGCTCAATGAACCAGACGGCATATCGCTTTACGGCACCTTTGTTTGTCGATGCTACGGGTGATGGAGCTGTTGGTTATCTCTCGGGTGCTGAGTACTGCGTTGGTGCTGAGGAGGCTAGCGAGTATGACGAGGGTTTTGCGCAAGATAAGTCGGAGTATGGCGAGCAGATGGGTAACACGATCTTCTTCTACTCCAAGGATACAGGCAAGCCTGTGGAGTATACAGCACCAGACTTCGCACTTAAGGATGTAGAGAATTTGATCCCTCGCGTTCACAATCGTGGATATTTGAACCCTGCACAGCATGGATGTAAATATTGGTGGTTGGAGTATGGCGGTCGCCTCGACACAATATACGATGCTCGCGAGATCAAGATGGAGCTACTTAAGGTTGTCTATGGAGTTTGGGACTATCTCAAAAATTCGGGACTCTTTCCCGAGACTGCCAACCAAACATTGGAGTGGGTTGGTTCGATCCCAGGAAAGCGCGAAAATAGACGCTTTGTAGGTCACTACATTATGAGTCAGAAGGATGTCATCGGACAGACTGAGTTCTACGATGCCGTGGCTTATGGCGGTTGGTCTATTGACCTTCACCCTGCGGATGGTGTCTACTCACCAAAGTCGGGTTGTAACCAGTGGCACTCAAAGGGTGTCTACCAGATACCTTACAGATCTTTTGTCCCTAAGGGTGTCAACAACTTGTTGCTCGCAGGACGTATCATCTCGACTACTCACGTTGCTAATGGCTCTACTCGCGTTATGTGTACATGTGCACATGGTGCTCAGGCTGTGGGTATTGCGGCGGCGTTGTGTATCAAGAATGGCGCGAAACCTGCCGACCTTATCGCTCTAGAGTGGGTGAAGGCGTTGCAGTTGGAGTTGCAGAGATTGAACCAATATATCCCTAAGTGGACGGCTGTCGATCCTCGTAACTTGGTGTTGACGGCTAAGGTTGAGGCGTCATCGGAGTTGGCGTTGAGCGAGATCCCTTTTGATGGTGGATATGAGGTGTTGGACTACTCAATCGCGCAGATGTTGCCTGAGACTGAGAAGATCGGAGCGGTGACATTCAAGGTTAAGGCAGAGGAGGCTACGGAGGTGACTTTCCAACTTCGACACAGCTTGAAACCCGAGAACTTTACACCCGAGTCGATCATCTACACTGAGGCGTTTAAGCTCGTTGAGGGTGAGCAGGAGGTGACTGTAAACCTCGATATGTCGACAGCTGAGTTGGGATATACATACATGTGTTTCATGGTGAATCCTAAGGTCTCGATCTGCCGTAGCAATGCGCAGATCAGTGGATTGACAGCGATATACAACATCAAGAATGAGGCTGTTTCGAACTTCGGCAAGCAGACTCCTCCCGAGGGAATTGGAGTCGATGCTTTTGAGTTCTGGACACCTAAACGTCACCCTGAGTCTAAGTTGGTGGCTGTGAAGTTCGCAGAGTCTCAGAGTCTCTTTGGAGTTGAGAATGTGTTGACACCTGTGCACCGTCCAGTTGTTGGGGCTAACTGTTGGGTTGCTGAATTTGGTGACGAGAAACCAGCGGTGGAGTTGAAGTGGGCAGAGGCGCAGAAGATCTCAAAGGTGACGATGTATTTCGATAGCGACTTTGACAACGCGATGGAGAATGTACAGATGGGTCACCACCACAACACCTCGCCATGTTGCGTTGCGGAGGTGTGGATCTACGGTGACGATGGTCAGCTGTTGGCTCACAAGGAGGGCAACTACCAGACAATTTGCACCCTAGAGTTGGCGGAGTCTCAGCCTCTTGATGCTTTGAAGATCGTTCTTCAGCGTAGGGACGAGTCGACACCAGCGTCACTCTTTGGACTATATATCGAGTAGAAAAGAGTCGATTAAGTAGGGTAAATAATTATTGGTGTGTTTTTAAGAGCGCTATTGAAGATGAGATTTTTTGCTATTGAATCGAAAATATAGTTATTCTATATTGAGATTTAATAGTGAAAAATATCGCTCCAAGAGTACTTTTAAAAATATGGCAATAATTGTTTTACACTACTTAGATATTGTTTCCACCGTAAATATTTCGTATATTTGCGGTGGAAACCTATTTTAACACTAAACCAAAATTCATGAAGAGAGTAATTACTACCTTGGTGGCAGCGGCGACGATGTTGGCAGTGCCTATGCAGTCGGTTGTTGCTAGCGAAGCACCCAAAGCCAATAAGAGCGAGAAGACAGAGAAGATCAAGAAATTCAAACCCGACTGGGAGGATCTCAACAGATACCCTCAAGCTGAGTGGCTACACGAGCAGAAGTTCGGTATCTACTGGCATTGGGGAATACCATCAATCACGGGCGTTGCTGGATGGTATGGTCGCTTGATGTATAACCCTAAGAGCGAGGCATATAAGACACACACGGCAGCATATGGCGAGCCAAGTGCGACAAATGGATATAAGGATGTTATAAAGCTATTTACGGCAGAGAAGTTCAGCGCGAAGCAGTGGGTTGAGGATGCTGAGAAGTGCGGAGCGAAGTTTGTCGTTGCCATGGGTGTTCACCACGATGGTTTTCAGATGAGTAAGACAAAGCTAACACGTTGGAACTCTGTGGATATGAACCCTCACGTTGATGTTGTGGGAGAGCTAGCACGCGAGGCACATAACAAGGGGATGAAGTTTGGAGTGTCGAGCCACTTGGCATTCAACTGGGAGTTTTTCAGCCTCTCGATGTACCCCGATAAGTTCGATGCAAAGACAGCTCCAGACCTATATAATATACACGATCCCAAGGGTGAGCCATCTAAGGAGTTCGCCAAGTTGTGGTACGATAGAACCAAGGAGTTGATTGATGACTACGATCTCGACTTCTTGTGGTTCGACTTCGGAACTAAAGAGCCTGCATTCTGCAACCACTACACCAAGCAGATTACAGCTGATTTCTATAACCAGTCGTTGGAGAAGAACAAGCAGGTGGCACTCGCGGCAAAGGTTGGTTTCGACAATATGGAGAGCCTTGTTTTTGATGTTGAGCATGGTAAGTTCGGATATACGCGCGACAACATGTGGATGGCAGATTGTACAATGAACTACAAGTGGTTCAATATTCGTCGCCCTGAGGATCAGTACTCTATCACGGGTAAGTATTGGACTCACCACCTTATTGATATCGTCTCAAAGAATGGAACTTTGCTACTAAACATGGGACCTAATGCCGATGGATCATGGGTGCCTGAGTGGGAGGCTGAGTTGAAGAGAATGGGTAAGTGGCTAGAGCTTAATGGTGAGGCTATCTATAACACTGAGGCTTGGCACCGTTTCGGTGAGGGTCCAACAAATGGCGGTGATGGCTTGGCGCACTTGATGGATGACCAGCTCACGCCAAATGATGTTCGTTTCACACGCAAGGGCGATGATCTATATGTTATTGTCTGCGGTTGGAGATCTACACCTATTCGCGTTAAATCGCTTGGATTGGATGATATTCCAAACCTTAAAATCAACAATGTCTCGTTGATTGGCTACCCTGGTAAGGTGAAGTGGTCGTCGCGTCAAGATGCTTTGTCGTTGACATTCCCATCGCACAAATTCTCGGAGTACGCCTATGTATTCAAGGTTGAGGGTGAGAATATGTTCCCAGAGCGCAAGGAGTTCCAAGAGATCTCAGTACCTTTGACAGCATCAGACGAGGAGGCTCTTAAGGGCGTTCGCGAGGTGAAGGTCACACGCAAGGGTCAGGGTGCTTTGGAGCTTGCGGAGCTATACACCATCGGAACTGCGGACTGGAATAAGATCCACAACATGGCGCGTCTCGGTATCCCTACATCATCGGGTTGCATCGAGGGATTTGGTGCTGAATTGGCATTCGACAACCACCTCAACGGAAATCGTAACATGAGCTCCATAGCGCGCACAAAGGCTGGTAACGACACTTACCTTGGCATTAAGTACGACATCCCAGTTAAGCTAACTCAGGTGTTACTCTATACCGAGATGAACTCAAAGAGAGATATCTACGACAACACAGAGGTGACCGTGTATGGCGAGAATGGCAAAGTTCTTCTCCAAAAAATGGTCAAAGATCTAGCACCATACGAGGGAATAGCTACGGGTTCTTTTGGAGTTGAGTAACATGCTTGGGTCGGCTCTTGGGTCGGCTCTTGGGTCGGCTGAGGTCTGTCCTGCGCGGACGGCGGCGGGGTGCTCCCCGCGGAGCTATTCTCTAGCGGTCATGTGGTACGCAGTTTTCTAGGGAAAACTGCTAAGTTTAAAGAGAGAGATTTTCAGATCTTGAGAGCCTTCCCTAACGGGTGCGGCTCTCAATCTGAAAATCTCTCTCTTTAAACTTCACGCTACTAGCGTAGCGTGCCACATGCCGATGCTCCACCACTCAATGGATTGTCGCTTTCTCTCTCTCCGCGGGTCAAGCCCGCAATGACACGCGGTGTAATGTATAAATTGCACTATCGCGTTGTCGCGTTGTCTCTCTGTCCCATAGTCCCATCCCCTCCAATTTTGATCTCATCTAATAAAACCCTATCTTTGTGGTATGAATTTGGTTTGGCTAGATATTAACTCATCGTATTCGCACTCATCGTTGGCACTGCCTGCTATTGAGGCGTGTCGGTGTGGGGATGTGTATGAGTGGAGCGTTGTGAGTGGAACTATTGGTAGCGACCTATATTCGCTTACTAATGAGCTATATGTTGCGAAGCCCAATGTTGTTGCTGCGACTCTGTGGCTCTTCAATCATGAGGTGGTTATGAGGGTGTGTCAACGTATCAGTGCGTTGATGCCTGAGGTGAGAATTATCCTTGGAGGACCTGAGTTTAATGGTGATAACGAGGCGTTTTTGCGACAACATCCATATGTTGAGTCGGTCTTTAGGGGTGAGGGTGAGCGAGGCTTTCACGAGGTTATTGGTGACAAATCGCGCGATCAGATTGTTGGTTTGTGCTACCTCGATGGAGAGGGCATATACCACGATAATGGGTTAGCGAGGGTTGCCGATTTCGAGTCGCTACCACTCCCTGAGAGCAGTCGATTCTTTAATTTTGAGTCGCCATTTGTTCAGATTGAGACATCGCGAGGTTGCTTCAATAGCTGTGCATTTTGCGTGAGTGGGGGAGACAAACCTATTCGGTCGAAGAGTGTTGAGACGATGGCGGAGCGCGTAGAGAGTGTTCGAAGCCATGGCGTCAAGGATATACGTATTTTGGATAGGACGTTCAACTACTCGGTGGCACGTGCGCGTGAGATGCTCAACCTCTTTCGAGGCTATGCAGATATGAATTTTCATTTGGAGATTCACCCTGCTTTGTTGAGTGATGAGTTGTGTCGCGAGCTTGCCGATATGCCCGATGGTGTGCTCCATCTGGAGGCAGGAATGCAGAGCCTCGACGATAAGGTTATTGAGGCGTCGGGGCGTATTGGGACAAATGTGAGGGCTATTCAGGGGTTGTCGCGCCTCTGCGAGATGGACAATTTCGAGACTCATGCAGACCTTATTGCAGGGTTGCCACATTATACTTTGTCGCAGATATTTAGTGATGTCAAGCAACTTGCTCAGATTGGGGCAGGGGAGATTCAGTTGGAGCTATTGAAACTTCTGCCAGGGACAAAGATGCGTCGTGAGGCGACAACACTTGGGATAAGGTATGCCTCAGCCCCACCATATGAGGTGTTGCAGACCCCCGACATAGACCCCTTTGAGTTGGATCGTGCGAGGTTGCTATCGAGGTTGTTGGATCGCTACTACAACAGTGACGCGTTGCGTGAAACGACGAGAGAGTTGATTGTTGCAGAGCCAAATCTCTTGTGTGATTTTCTCGACTACCTCATCGTTGCCAACAAACTCGAACAGCCTATATCGCTCGAAAAGAGGGTCTCGATGCTCTTTAAATTTTGTCGCGAGAGGATGCCCCAATATCTTGATATGGTATCAATGCTCTGGATCAACTGTGGCTTTTCGTTGAGACGCGAGGAGGCAGGAGATATCTCCAAAGCTACTGAACTGCCTCCACATATCGAGCGTCAACACAATACGCACTACTACATTTGGCGAGGCGATCAATCGCGATGCCTTGTCTGTTATGACCGCTCCGTGGATCACTCCAAACCCGAAATAATAGAGTTGTAGATTACTCTGTGATTACCTGAGTTTTGAGAGAGTCTTGCGCTCCAACCAATAAAAGGGAGTCTCTTATAGCGATTTTTGCCAATGAGTCTTGGCGAGCTGCTCTGCGTGCAATGCGCTGCTCCTTAGTGAGTTTCACCCTAGGTGATGTCGTTGGTAGGGTGACAATTGAGTCGTAGAACTTTTTAAATCGTGCATCCACCTCCTCGAAGTTTGTGTTTTTGAGCTTTGCCTTGGTCACCTTGAAGTCGAAATCTTCGAGGTTGCCAAATACATCCACACCTGCCTTGAATGGTAGGGGTGACTTTAAGATCGAGATCTGGTAGTTGTAATCGACTGAGAAGTCTGCTCCAATAACCTGCTCGCCGCCGATGATTGCGCTGTATCTATCCATCGTCAATAGGAATGGCAACACCTCCACCTTGGATTTGTCGGCTATGACGTTTACATGAAGATTTTCTATGAGGTTGCGCTCTTTATTCTTGAACATCAATGTCTTGGATAGTTGCGCAAAGGTCTTACTATCCATCAATACAAGATCTTGACCACTCAGCGTTAGTGCGCCAATGAGGGTATTTAGATCAAATGTGATATCTTGGTTTAGGTCGGAGTTTGCCTTGAAATCGAAGTCGACAACACCCTCCATGGACTCTGTCGCGGGCATCATGGTTTTGATTGTTGGGAGGATGTCCCCAATCTTTTTGATATCGACGCTCTGCATGTTGAGGGCGAAGTTGACATGTGCGGTGGTGTCACTTACGTTGGAGTAGACGACACTAGTGTTGGCGTCTGCTCCTGCGACCTTCAAGCTAAGCTCTTTGAGGGTTAAAATTCCCTGTTGCATAGCCGCTTGACCCTTGATGTCGCTGATATCGACATCGTCATACTTGATGCGTCCAACATCGAGGTTGAAGTTGAAATCTACACGTTTAGGTACAAGAAGTAGCTCCGATGTTGCGAGGCTATCAGTAGCAGGTTGAGCGGTGACGCTAGTTGTTGCTGTCGAGTCGGCGGTGAAAAGTACGCTTTTGTTTGTCGCCTCGATAAGCTCGCTGACATTTAGAAGTGGTGACTTGATAGCTAAAGAGCCTTTAATCAGGGCATTTGGGCGTTTGAAAAGTTTGCGTATAAGGTTGTGAATCTCTCCAGTAGCCATAAGTCGACTTTCACCCATCTTGATGGGTGTGTTTGAGAGTGTTATGGTGCGATCTTCTATGTGAACCTTGCTCCTCTTGATGGATGATTGGAGGGGGAAGATGTCGGTGAAAATCGAGAAATCCTCAAACCCGAGATCTCCTGCAAGTATCCAATCTTTTGCTCTTTGGCGCACAGCTGTGAGGTCGGCATCTATGGTCGAGAGGGTCATGTTGGTGTTGTTGCTCTGCTCCGTGGCGATCACCTTGGAGCTTTTGATCTTGGTTACAACTGTCGCCTTGCGATCCTCGCGCTCGGGAGAAATCGTTAGCGTTAAATCGGAGTAGTCGACCACGACGTCCATCATATTCTCCACTCCAGCGGTGACATTCTTGACCTCCACACGACCACCCACGCCGTTGACCTTCTGGGTTTTGCGGTCGAAGTTTGCACCTGCTGTGAGCTTTAGATCCTTGATGAGGGTGTAGTTTCCATTGCGATCCTTGTAGCCGAAGTCGGTGAAGTTGATGGTCGAGAGTAGGGTGCGGCTGTTGTTCTCCTTGACCTTGTCGCCAAAGAGTAGTGTTCCCCTCTCCATGGCTACGGAGAGATACCCCGTTGCTGTGGAGTCGTTGCGGAACTTGCTACCATCTATATATATGTCGACATTGTTGAATGTCGATTTTCCAGTCAAAAAGAGTTTGCCGTAGTTGCTCTTGACCATGTCGCTAACGGTGAATTGAGCCTTTAGGTCGCTGGTGTTTGAGCCTTGGAGCTTGATGCCATCGCGCAGGGGAAAGACCTCCGTGAAGCGGTTGAAGTCGATATCCGAGAGCAGATGAATATCGACACTCTGATCCTTGATAAGGTTGTTCACGCGCCCCTTGACCGTGAGATCCAAGATCTTGGTGGTGTTGAGATGGAGGTTGTTGATGACGGCATATGAGCTTTCGGGTTTGTTGAAGTCGATATACATATCTGCGTCACAATCAACATCTTCGAGAGATAGTTTTCGAGACTCATATTTCGCAGTTGCATCGTTGACCACAACGTTGGCGTTGATCGAGGGTAGCGATGTTGCGCTATATTCGCCCTGCGCTGTTATGGCGAGCTTTATTGTTCCATCGGTGGTGATCTTCTCCTTGCTGTCGAGGAATGTTTTTGGTATTACGTTGATGAACTCCGCGAGGGATGGAGATCTTAAACCAGCCTTAATATCGACAATAAGCGACTTGCGAGCTGTGTCGCGTTGTAGCACACCGCTCGACCTCATGCCGATGTTGTTAACCTTGATATCCGCCTTCTCGAAGGTCAGGCGCATGGAGTCGCGATTGAGGTGGAGCATGGAGTTGAAACGCAACCTCATATCCTTGATGAAGTCGCCACCCTTGCGGCGAATTGTGATGCTGTCGAGACCTAGACGCGCGTCAAGATCTATTACGCGCCCTACCTTTTTCATGGCGAGGTCGAGGCTAAAGTCTTGAACACTAGAGTAGAAATCCGTGGTGCGATCATCTATGACGATATTCATAGAATCGATATGTACGCGCTGTATGTCGATATTGTACTTGGCGATGTCGAAGCTATTGAGTGTATCCGCAGGCTCTGACGAAGATGTGGAGTCGGGGAGGTTGAAGTGTTGAATTGGGCGAATGCTGTCGTCACGAAAGAGGTGTATGCTTGCCGACTTGATGGCGAAGTTACGCACAACGATTTCGTCGTTGAAAAATGCCACTGGGTTGACCGCTAGACGTGCACGACGAATATAGATCAGCTCACCAAGCGAGTCGCGCATTTGAGGTATCATGAGCGAGTCGATGGTGAAGGTCACGCGCGGAAAAGTCGAGAGAAACGAGTATCTCGCACCTCGCAAAACGATCTTGCTGTTGACGTATGGTTGTAGAGCCTCGGTGACGATGGATGATATTCTTTGAGGAGTCAATATCTTGTTGAGGGCGATGGTTGTACCCCCAGCTAGCACAACAATAGCCACTAATATTATAGTAAAAATTTTAAGTAATTTTTTCATCTTTTTATCAATTAAAGATTTGCGATAACAACTGCTCTATGGTCTCATGCAAATATGACACAAATGTAGTAAATATAAAGTTAATGCCAATAAATTCATCAATTATTGATGTTAATCATTGATTATAAATGTGTCTTTTTTTTGTATTTTAAAATATTTTAACTACATTTACACGTTGGAATTACTCTACACATTTGGGAGGGGTTCGCATAAAATATTTTGCCTTTAAATACCTATATATATAATGTATAAAAAAGTCGCTAGCGGAGTAGTTGTTGTTGCAGTTCTCTCTTCACTAACCTCATGTTCGAATAAACTTGTTGATGGCTTCTATGCCGAAAGTTCTCATCAATCGGGAATCAACCAGATATCTCTGCACTCAACAGCCCCAACAGCCAACTCAACAGTTGCATATGGTGTTGATGAGCCAGATCCCAACTATGTTGATAGCCAAGAGTCAGAGCAGGATTTGACCAATAGCCAAGTGGCTCTTATGGAGTCGATAGACCTTGGCGAGGTGTCGCAGAGCGATACGACAGAGTTTGTGCCTCGCTATGAGATAGCTCCATTCTCCATTGACGAGACAACGGCAGTGAAACTTGGCGAGTATACATCCATGGTTAACTTCCGCGATACGGTGATAGAGTTTAATGCAGCGCGCGCAAGGGCATGTTTCCCTGCCGATGGATATGTAACATCTAACTATGGATGGCGTCGCAATAGGATGCACTCGGGTATTGATATCAAGGCTTTTGTTGGTGATAATATTTATGCAGCTTTTGATGGCGTGGTGCGCCTCGCGAAGTATTACAGCGCGTATGGTTACTGTGTGGTGATACGCCACTACAACGGCTTGGAGACTCTTTATGCTCACAACTCCAAACTTCTCGTTAAGCCAAATGACCATGTTAAGGCGGGTGATGTAATCGCATTTGCAGGAAATACAGGTCGCTCAACGGGTTCTCACCTCCACTTTGAGGTGCGTGTGAATGGACAGTGCATCAACCCAAATCTCGTGATCGACACCGAGAGTCGCTCAATAGAGGATAAGAGGCTATATCTCGCTATGCGTGGCGGTAAGATCTATGGCTCAAATAGTGATGATGAGGCGCAACGAGAGGCTGAGATTATGGCACAGGCGAGTGTTAAGTACCATATAGTTAGGAGTGGCGATGTTCTATCTCGAATAGCGGTTAAGCATCACACCACGGTGACGGCAATATGTCGCATGAATGGTATCTCTTCGAGATCTACACTTCGAATTGGTCAGCGTCTGAAGGTGCGCGAGGGAATTGTCCCTCCCAAGACTGCAACAGCCTCAGCTTCAAAGCAGAGTACCGCTAGCCCCAACCAAACGACGCCTCCGAAGTCAACTGCTACTGCCTCAACGACTGCTCCGAAGAGGAGCGAAAATGTTGCCCCAATAGCTCCAGAGGATGCTACCTATCACATTGTTAAGTCGGGCGATACGCTGTCGCAGATAGCTCAGAAATATAACACCACAGTGACGGCAATATGTCGCATGAATGGTATTTCATCGAAATCAACACTTAGACTTAAGCAGCGACTTATTGTAGGCAAGAAGGGTGCAGTTACGGAGGCGTCAAAAGCCTCAACCCCATCAACAACAACCAAGTCAACCTCGACCCCAGTAGCTCCTGAGTCGGCAAAATATCATATCATTAAGCAGGGTGATACTCTCTCGGCTCTTGCGGCGAAGTACAACACCACGGTGTCTAAGATCTGCGAGATGAATGGTATCTCATCAAGGTCGATGTTGCGCCTTGGTCAGAAGGTGATCGTTGGTGTTGATTAACAACGTCAATCATTAATTATTTTCGCTGTTAATGATCGTTGGCATAACTATAATAAGCAGAGTATAATAATTAGTGCCATGAAGAGAGTTATATACACTTTAGTATTGATATTTGCCTCGATAACTGCATCTATGTCCATGACAGAGCATGAGGAGATCGAGTTAATCAAGAGTAGATACCGCCAGTACTATGCAGGCGTAGCTCCTCAGAGAGATGTGATTAGGGGTTATCAATGATCTTGTCTCCTTTTTGTGAGATTTTGGCAGGCACCTCATTTGATTTTAGTCGTGAGCAGAAGGATATCTTGTTGAATCTCATCACCCAAGGTTTTAGATCATTGCCAACAATAAAGATATTCAATTGGTGAGCTATGGCGGAGTCTACTATGCCACGGTCTTTCGCGCTGGAAAATATGCAGTGAATAAAGAGACTTCAATAGAGGTGTCACAAGCAGGTATTTTTATGTTTAGTAGTAAAAATGGTCGTTGGAGTGTCATCGCTCATGATCCGACCAAATCTATAGATAACACCTTGATGGAGTCCAAAATCAAAATTAAGATTAAGTGATGTTCAATATGAGACATTTGGCTATTCTAATAATAAGTCTTGTATCTTTATCGTGTGGCGCACCTCAGCGTCTATTAACCGTTACGAATAACTCCTCGGTGGATCGTGTTGAGGAGATTGTGGAGGTCACCATCGAAGATGCAGATATGTACGCTGTCTTTACCAAGGATGGTGAGGCGGTGCAGTGCCAAACAACCTACAAGGGTAATCTAATCTTCCCTGTGACTATCTCCGCAGGGGCGAAAGCTGACTATCTGTTGCGCAGGTGCAAACGTGTGGATATAGATACATTGGCGACGGGTAGGGTCTACCCAGAGTGGTATGACGATTTTGGGTGGGAGAATGATAAGATCGCTTTTCGTACATATTCCACCAAGCTCCATGACGCTGGTAGCCCTTTTTATGGGTATGATATCTTCACCAAACGATATAAGTTGCCGGTGTTGGATATCCTCTACGGTGCGACCTACGACAAGGAGTATCGTGCAGTGATAGCAAAGCTCAAGGCTGAGAAAAAGGGTGGTGCAGCCAACTCTTTGCAGACGGCACTGTCGTATCATATGGATCACGGCTTGGGGATGGATTACTACACGGTAGGTCCTACGTTAGGTTCTGGAACGGCGGCACTTCGATATCAGGGCGATATCGTCTCCCCGGGGTGCTATTCCGAGTGTGAGATTTTGGATCGAGGAGGTCTGCGCGTGAGCTTTAAGTTGAGATATAAGCCTATCAATGTTGGTGGTGAGATGGTTCAAGAGGAGCGCATCATCACCCTTGATAGAGGAACTCACTTTAACTATATCGAGGTGAGCTATAAGAACTTAGTAAAACCTCAGGATGTCGTTATTGGTATCGTTCTTCACGATGAGTGTCGTGATAGTCAGTTCGGGGATGGTTATGTCGCCTACGCTGAGCCCAAGCACCAATATGGATGGCAGACCTACAATGCGGTGATATATCCCGAAGCGATCAAGAGCGAGGTTTGTTATTTTGATGAGCCACGAGGTAGTGCGCGTGGTCATATCCTCTCGCAGGGGCGTTACACCTCGGGATCAACACTGAGATACTATATGGGTGCAGGGTGGAATCGTTGGGGATTTAAGACGCCACAGTCGTGGTATGACCACGTTGAGGAGAAAGTTGAGAGAGTCAAGACGCCATTGACCATACAGCTGAAATAGGTAGCACCTAATGAGCCTACATTTGAGTGATAATTTTTATCGCTTTTTCACCAATAAGATGCTTGCCTCGTAGAGGAGATACATAGGCAACGAGACGATCAACAGCGTGAAGATATCTGTTGTTGGGGTTATTATGGCGGCGATAATCAGCAATACGACTATTACATGTCGGCGAAATTGTCGCATCATCGTTGCATTAATAACCCCAAATTTTGCCAATAGCCAACTCAGTATTGGAATCTCAAAGACACACCCCATAGCTAGGGAGAGCATTGAAAATGCCCCTAGATAGGATTGTAGTGTGATGCTGTTTGAGACGCTGTCGCTCACTTGATATGTCCCCAAGAACTTGAATGTCAGCGGAAAAATGACGAAATAGGTGAGGGCGACACCTGCCATAAACATAAGATAGCTACTCGTCACAATGCGAAAGGTGACGCGCCTCTCCGTGGCATATAGCGCAGGCGAGATAAACTGAAACAGCAGATAGAGGATATAGGGCAAAACCGAGATTGCACCGATATATATTGAGGTTTTCATATGCACAACGAACTGCCCTGCCAGAGCTGTATTTATTAGCTCGACAGAGAATTTCTCTAGCGGAGAATCTTGACCTGTGAGGGTGTTGCTTATGTTGTGGAGTACCCTATATGTAATAAAGTCCCACTCCTTAGGGGCTAGAATAACTGCGTAAACCTGCTCCTTAAAGAGAAATGCTAGCACACCAAAAATTACCGTTGCTATAGATATTTTTATAATTACGGCACGTAGTTCATCAAGATGTCCCCAGAAAGATAGCTCATCACTCGGGTTATTCATCTTTTTTTACGTCGTCCTTATCTTTTTCGGAGGCATCCTCCTTGCCGTTGACTCCATCCTTGAAGCTCTTGACCCCTTGTCCCAAACCTTTCATCAGTTCGGGAATCTTCTTGCCTCCAAAGAGTACAAGGACAATAATTGCAATAAGTAGAATCTCGGAGCCTCCTAGCCCTCCTAGAAATAGTGGTGTCATCATAATCCGTTTTGTTTTAGTTTTAACGCCTGCGCATAGGCATCTATCTTGCGCAACTCCTTGGGAATATCAATCTTTTGTGGGCAGTGGTGGTTGCACTCGCCACAGCCTGTACATCTATTTGCTTGTCGTAGCTTGGGGACACTTCTGTCGTATCCCACAAGAAATGCTCGCCTAGCCTCACGATACTTGGGGTCGCTACTCTCCTCTACGATGCTCTCCTCGAAGATGCACTTGTTGTAGTGGAGTAGTATTGCAGGGATATCCAAACCATCGGGGCAAGGCATGCAGTACTTGCAGTCGTTGCAGGGTATGGCGTTATACTCCATTATCATCTTTGCGGCGTTGTCCAGCATCGTTAGGTTCTCATCGCTCAATGGTTTTAGAGGTGCGTAATTGCGAATGTTATCTTGCAGATGCTCTTTGTAGGTCATGCCGCTAAGCACAGTCAACACCTCGGGGAAGTTCCCAACATATCTGAACGCCCACGATGCGATGCTATTGTTTGGCTCAGCCACCTTGTATTGAGCGGCGATATACTCAGGCACCGAGGCGAGGCGTCCACCCAATAGTGGCTCCATTATTATCACTGGAATGCCTCGCTTTTTTAGCTCACCATAAAGATACTCGGAGTTTACGTTGCGAGGGTTTATATCCCTAGCATATCTCCAATCAAGGTAGTTGTGTTGTATCTGAACAAAATCCCATTTAATTGTGTCGTGCATATTCAAGAAGTTGTCGAACCCCTCCTGAGAACCGTGAAACGAGAATCCTAAGTTGCGAATACGTCCTGCCGCCCTCTCCTCGACCAAGAAGTCCAACATTCCATTGTCAAGATATCGACCACTGTCATTCTTGGGAGTTCCAACAGCGTGGAGCAACATATAGTCTATGTAATCAGTCTTGAGATAGGCGAATGAGTTGTGGTAAATTCGCATCGACGCCTCTCTGCTCCATGTCGGTTTTCCGAAATTAGATAGCTTTGTTGCGAGGTAGTAGCTCTCGCGTGGGTATCGGCTCAAAGCCACGCCCATGGTTCTCTCGCTCCACCCCTGCATATATACTGGCGCGGTGTCGAAGTAGTTGACTCCGTGTTCGATAGCGTAGTCAACAAGTTCGTTGACCGCCTCCTGATCGCATATATTACCATCCTCGGCAGGCGTTGAGAGCTTTGGCCAGCGCATGCAACCATACCCTAGAAGTGACACCTTGTCGCCCTTGGGTGAGGTTCTGTACTCCATCTTATCCTTTGGTACATCGTCGGACGCGCTTGTGTCTCCTTTTCGAGATGCTCCACCTGCACAGCCTGCGAAGGTTAGAGCCGTTGTGCCGCCTACGATTTTCAAAAAATCGCGTCTATTTATATTATTCTTAGCCATAGTAATAACCTTTCTTAAATTGTTCTGTGCATAGTGTGTCCCTCTACGTATATCGCGCTGAGAGGTCGTGATGGGCAGGAGTATTCGCACGCTCCACAGCCTATACAACGCTCTGTGTCGACCATCGGCACTGGAGATTTAAACCCTCTGTCTACCATTGTGATAGCCCCAACAGGGCACTGCATAGAGCAGTTGTCGCACTTTTTTTCACCCTGAGCGGAGTGGCACCTCTCCTCGACCCACACAGCGTGACCAATCTGAATTGCTGATTTCTCGGCTCGGTCAATCTTGGTGATCGCTCCTGCTGGGCACACCTCCGAACAACGTGTACACTCGGGACGGCAGTAACCATGGTTGAACGACATCTGTGGTTGCATAAAGTTATCCAGCGAAGATGATGGTTTGAGCACTCCATTTGGACAGGCTGAGACGCAGAGCTGACAAGCTGTACATTTGTTGTTGAAGTTGCGATAGCTGAGCGACCCTGGGGGCGTTATAGCTGTAGCTCGCTGAGGAGTCTGCTTTGGCAATATATCCGCCAAGCCTCCATCCATCTTCATCTTCACCTGCTTGGGTAGCACCTGCGAACGTGCCGCAGTGGCTGTCAACAGTAGCGAGGCGGTGATAAATCCGCGTCGAGACTCATCTCTTTGTGTTGGTGTTTCGCTCTCCGTAACCCTCTCCGTGCTCTTTGTCGGAAGGCTGAATGATATAGCACCTCTCTTGCACTTGTCGATACAGTTCATGCAACTCACGCAACGGCTACTATCCACCGCGTAGTTTTTTGCATCAATGCAAGATGATTTGCAGTTTATGGCACAGAGTCCGCACTTATTGCACTTCTCGCTATCAATTCTGATTCTAAAGAGCGAGAATCGAGAGATAAATCCTAGAGCCGTTCCTACGGGGCAGATGGTGTTGCAGTATGTTCGTCCATTTCTCCACGCCAAGATCGAGACCACTATAAGGGTCGCAATAGCTACCCCAAAGACCCAAGCCGACTTCACCCACACCTCGACGCCATAAAAAGCGTAGCTGTCGGCTCTCTGTGCAAAGTATGCCAATAGATTATTTCCCCACATCCACAGAGGTTGAAGTAGGTTGTTGGCGATACGCCCAAAAGCTGCATAGGGGTCAAGCAGAGCCACCACAACAGAGACGCCTGCGATCATCGCAACGACAAAGATCCCAAGTGTGACGTAGCGAAGTAGGCTCTTTGCCTTTGAGTATGAATAAGGTTTCTTGTTGCCTCTGCGTCCAATGCGAGCGACCAAATCTTGATAGATACCCAGAGGGCATATCACCGAACAGTATACTCGACCAAAGAGCAACGTGAGTATCGCAAAGATGAGGAATACCGCAATATGTAGCCCAAGGATAGCAGGTATTAACTGCACCTTAGCCAACCACCCAAACCAAGCGTGGGCAGTGCCTGTGAAGTCCAAAAATAGGAGCGTCACCAAGACAAAAACTAGAGTCGCAAGGACTATTCGTATATTTTTTAGCATAGCTACCTCCTCAATATATATTTAACAAAGCTATATCCTCCAACAATTTGTAGGAGCATTCCAGGTATGCCGATACGGAAATCTTGTAGAGCCAACCTCAAAGAGCCGACAATAGCCCACTCGCCCAAAGTGCCAACAACCTGATAACTCAACACCACAACCGCCATCAAAAGCAACGAAACACTCTTAAAGCGTTGGGCTACAAACCCTGCTATCAAGGCGAGTAGTGTAGACTTTAGAAGTATTGCGGGCAGAACAGCCAACGCTGGCATCCCAAAGAGTAGATGGTTGAGCATAGGTGACAACAGAGCCGTCAGCAACCCCACGCGCCAACCATATTTATATGCTCCAATCAGTGTAAATAGGTAGATGGGCAACCACGTGACACCCCCCTGAGGTGCGAGGTGGGCGATCTGTGGGGCAACGAGATTTCCTGCAATGAATAGTGTTGCATAGAGGTAAGCCTTGACATCAGTATATCTCAGCGAATAGAGTTTTAGGGTTGTTTCCACGGTGTTTGGGTTTTTGTTAGTATTACTATTTTTTGTTATTCATAAGTATCTCGATCTGTTTGTAGATCCTCTCCATGGCGGTTGTAGGGTCGCTCTCGCCCCGAACACTCCTCTCCAAAGGGCAGAGATCGGTTCTCTCTCGATTGAGTATCTCGGGGGCTAGTAGGTCATACCTAACCTCAATATTATGCGCCTCAAGTAGCTCTTTGGCAGACTCACTCATAAGCAAGCCATACACCAATTTAGCCCCTCCATTGATGGCGACAAATGCAGCTGCGCGACCTATAACCTTATCAACGATTGCCCCCTCCATCATCGCCTCGGGGTGGTTGCGGTAGATCTCCAAAATCGGGCGCAGACCTATACCTATATATGTCGCTACGATACGGTCGCCCTTTATCACAACACACTTTGCCTCGCCATCAGCGATGAGGGTTGTAGCCCTCTCGATTGCGCAGTCGATTGAATACGTCTCTAAATCACCCATTGATACCTCATTTTAGTTTTCTAACAAAGGTAGCTCTTTTTTTTGGAATGGCAAGCGATTTAGGTGGTTGGCAACACAATTGACTGTCGGGTGCACTCCAAATTGCGCATTTTAATGGGGTGTAGGTGCGGTTGGGACTTGTTGCCCTCAACCTTGGAGGTATTTATTTTGTTAATTATCCTGTAAATTGGTGTCATATGTCGTTATTTTGATTATCTTTGCGAGCGTTATACCTGCTCTAAGGCTATGCTGAGTTCGCTGTTTTTGGGGGATTTGCAAGGTGGAGAGGGGGTTAGTAATATAGGCTATAAATGTAGTAATTTGCACGATGTAGCCCGATAAGTAGATCATATTCAGGCAGTTATGTCGATGTGGTAATCTCCCCTTAATGCCCGTATAACAAGATGGTAGTCTATTTGGATCACGGTGTAGTGTGGTATGCCATGAAGACAATATATAGGAAAGAGCTCAAAGCCAAGGGGTATTTCGACTCGCAGGGGATAGAGAATTTTATCCCAATGCAACGCATAAGCGAGCAAAAAAGAGGGGTCACAAAGGAGACCTTGCAACCTGCAATTCATAATCTGATCTTTGTTAAGACCGATCTCGGAGGTCTCAACGAGATAAAAACGAACCTTAATTATATTCGAAATATACTCGTTACCCAAGATGGTGGGCAATCCGTGCCTGTCGTGGTGCCAACGGAGCAGATGGAGCAATTTATTGATGCTACAACAAACCATATAGACGATATTACATATGTCGATATGTCGTGTGGAGAGCTAGAAAAGGGTGCGCCTGTGAAGATTATAGGCGGTGAATTTGAGGGCTATGTAGGTGAGTTAGAGAGGGTAAAGGGCAGTCGAGACAAGGTAGTACACGTTATTCTTAAGGGGGTAGGTGCCTATAAATTCAAGACAAGTGCTTGCTATATTGAGAAACTATAATTTGTGAGTAATTTTATTATATGACACAAGTAGAAAAATCGAATAAAATAATAACAACGCTAGTTATATGCCTAGATGCCCTAATCATCAATTTGGTATTTCTGGCGTTTCATTTTATCTGGTCGCAGTACAATAAACCAATTTTGTGTGATAGCCTCTTGGCGATGCTTTTGTCGCTGAGTGTGAGCTATATAGTAACTTCATATTTTAGTGGCGTAATCCTATATTATCGTCGAGTTAGATCGGATCAAATCGTTCGTAAGACGTTGGGTACAATGGTCGCTTTTGTGCTCGTCTGGTTGCTGATAACGACGATTTTGGAGGTCGGATCGGGTCTCAATAGAGCTATGTCGATCTATTTTGTCACCATATCTATCGTTGTGACGCTCTTTCGATTGACCTTTAACTCAATACTAAAAAATGCCCGTAGGCGCGGATTAAATAGATGTAATGTGGTCTTTATCGGTAGCGGTTCCAATCTTCGAGAACTACACCACGAAATGGCTCGACATCTCGCCACGGGATATAACGTCCTTGGATATTTCGATCAAGCTCCAAAGCCCGCCTTTGATCTTTTGTGCCCATATCTAGGGCATGGAGAGGAGGCAGTGGAGTATATCGGCAATAACTCGGTGGATAGAGTATATTGTGGATTGCCATCCCGAGATCGAGATATCATCCTCCCAATCATAGAGTTTTGCGAGGGAAATCTAATTCGTTTCTTTAGCGTTCCCAACTTCCGCAACTACTGCCAGCGTCGAGTTTCGTTGGAGATGTTTAGTAATGTGCCGTTGTTGACGATTCGTGAAGAGCCTCTCAGTTTGCCCGTCAATAAGGCTATGAAGAGGGTGTTTGATGTCGCCTTCTCGTTGTGCTTCTTGTGCACCGCCTTTATACCTATTTACCTGATTGTGGGTATCATCACAAAGATCACCTCTCCTGGACCTATCTTCTTTAAGCAGAAAAGGCATGGTCTGGATGGTCGTGAGTTCTATATGTATAAGTTCCGATCTATGAAGGTTAACGCTGAGGCTGATACGGTGCAAGCCACTGCGGATGATCCTCGAAAGACGAAATGGGGTAACTTTTTGCGCAAATCAAGCTTAGATGAGCTACCACAGTTTATCAATGTTTTGTTAGGCGATATGTCGATTGTGGGTCCACGACCTCATATGTTGAGGCACACGGAGGAGTACTCGAAGTTGATAAAAACATATATGGTTCGCCACTTCATCAAGCCTGGAGTTACGGGCTGGGCGCAAGTGACTGGTTTTAGGGGCGAGACCAAGGATATCGCAGATATGGAGGGTCGTGTTAAGGCGGATATTTGGTATCTCGAGCACTGGACGTTCACGCTTGATTTGTATGTGATTTATAAGACCGTAGCGAATATCGTAGGTCACAAGGATAAACAAGCGTATTAATAATATATATGTCACGAACAGCTAAAAGCATACAAAATAGCAAAGTTGCATTAAGCTACTCTATTTTAGTTTTCATTGTTGGGTTTATATCGAGAAAGGTATTTTTAGATCATCTCGGAGCAGAGCTATTAGGACTAAATACAACCGTAGTAAATCTGTTGCAGTTTCTAAATTTAGCAGAAATGGGGGTTGGAACAGCCATTGCGTGTACCCTATATAAGCCACTTCACGATAATGATCAGAACACGATTAACGAAATAATCTCTATACAAGGTTGGTTGTATCGTAATATAGCCCTTATTGTTATAGGAGCTTCTGTGGTGTTAATGTGTTTCTTCCCGATGATATTTGCAAAGAGCACATTACCAATTTGGTATGCCTATGCTACTTTTAGTGTTATGTTATTTGGCTCTCTGTTAGGCTATTTTGTTAATTACAAACAGGTTATTCTCTCGGCTAACCAAGAGGAATACAAAGTTATTTATAGCTATCAATTGGTAAAAACGCTGAGATTTGTTTTCCAAATTATAGCCTTGATATGTTTTGATAATAGTTATCTATGGTGGTTAGGTATTGAATTGTCGTTTATAATTATTTCATCGACTACACTAAATCTCACTATTAAAAAGAGTGCTCCCAAACTAGTATCCAATCTATCAGAGGGGGCTAATTTGCGATATAAATACCCAGAAGTAACCACCAAAGTAAAACAGATATTTGTTCACAAGATTGCAGGATTTGCACTCACAGAAACCCGACCTCTAATTATATATGCTTATACTTCACTGACAATAGTTGCATATTATGGAAACTACCTCTTCTTGACAGTAGGTCTAACGACATTAGTTAGGGCTCTGTTTAATGGCATGTCGGCAAGTATTGGTAATTTAGTTGCTGAGGGTGATGAGAATAAGATAATGAAAGTGTTTGATGAAATTTACTCATCAAGGTTCTTTTTGATGTCAGTATTAACGTTGAGTGGGTACATTTTATCACATCAAGCTATCACCTTGTGGGTTGGGTCTGAATATATAATGGATAACTCGACTGTTGTTTTGATGTTTATATTATTTTTTATTGGAGGTGGTATCAGATCTACAGTTGATGAGTTTATTAACGCTTATGGACTTTTTTCTGACATATGGGCTGCTGCATGTGAGGCTATTCTCTATGTTGGATGTTCTATCCTATTAGGATATTTATTTGGAATTAATGGTATTTTAATGGGTACTATAATTAGCCAAATTATTATTATTCTATGCTGGAAACCATATTTTCTATTTAGCAAAGGAGTTAAGAAACCACTGAGACTATATCTAAGAATATTTGCACAGAATATCTTAGCAATTAGTGTATTGGTAGTATCTCTATCGTTTATTAACCTTTCCTTTTTAAATGAGATAGTAGGTAACAAATATTTAAATTTTATTATTTCAGGAATCGTAGTCCCCATTGTCATATCGCTCCCATTATTTATTTTACAATTTATGTTATCACAGGGTATGCGTGACTTTACTGCACGTGCAAAGCGTATGGTAATAAAAAGTTAAATACCAAATATTTAAGAACTGTCTTAAGGTTCTTTTTTAAACTGAATTATATCAATAATGAAGATAGCATATATTAAACGTTCGCGCTGCAATGCAGGAGGCACTGAAAAAGTTGTCTTCAACAAAACAAACTACCTGATTGATAAGGGGTATGATGTTACTTTAATCACATCTGAGCATAAAGATAAACCTGATTTTTTTCCATTTTCCAATAAACTCAAGCGCATAGATCTTGAAATTAATTATTCAGATTTAGCAAATAAGTCATTCTTTGCTAAAATATGCCTTCGTATTTATAAGAATCTAATTCATCGTAGGAGATTAAAGAGCGTTTTGTTGAAGGAGCGTTTTGATATTGTAGTGTCTATGTATGGTGATGAGATGTATTGGATTACAGATATAAATGATGGTAGCAAGAAGCTACTCGAAACACATTTCTCTCGTTTCTATAGAGTAAAGTTTTTGAAAAAAAAGGAAAATCTAATATCTCGTGGAATTATAAAGCTAAGAGATAATAAAGATCTAAAGGCTTTAAAAAAGTTTGATCGGTTTATCGTATTATCAAATGAGGATGCACCAGATTGGGGTATAGTACCCAATATTAAAACCATATATAATGGAATATCAATACCTGCCAACAGTGCAAAATTAGATAGCAAAATAGCGGTTGCTGTCGGGCGATTAACATATCAAAAAGGATTTGACATGTTAATTGATGCATGGTCGATAGTTCACAAGACTCATCCTGATTGGAGGTTAAATATCTATGGTGAAGGTGGTGACAAGCATCAACTTCAGGCGCAGATCAGTAGGCTCAATTTAGACGATGTAGTCATACTCACCGATCCGACACCTAAGATCTACGATAGAATGGCTGAAAGTTCTATCTATCTGATGACTTCGAGACACGAAGGATTTGGGTTAGTATTAGCTGAAGCAATGTCGTGTGGAGTTCCTGCGGTATCGTTTGCATGCAAATGTGGTCCTCGTGATATTATTAATGATGGTAAAGATGGATTTCTCGTTGAGCAAGATGATATTACAACATTTGCAGATAGAGTATGCAAACTTATCGAGGATGAAGATTTGAGAAAAGAGATGGGGGCAAATGCCCGTAAAAGGATAGAGGGGCACTTCTCCGAGGAGGTTGTTATGAAGCAATGGGAAGAGCTTTTTGAAGAGTTAATAAATAAATAAATAATTAAGTAAAATTATGAAGATAGCATATATGCTTAGTAATACTCACGGACCTGGCGGTATGTCAAATATACTGCTAAAAAAGACCAGTTATTTAATAAAAAAGGGGGGGGATATTACAATTATTACAACGTCTCAAAAAAAAAATCTTCCAACATTTTACAATTTCTCCGACAAACTCCGCTATATCGACTTGGGCATTAATTATTTGGAGTTTTCGGACAAACCTCTTTTGATAAAATTATTTGCAAAATTTTTTAAAGCTCGCAAGCATAAAAAAAGACTTGCCGAGGTGCTTCATAAGGAGAAATTTGATATAGTAATCTCGATGTTTGAGGGCGAGGTGCGTTTTTTATGCGATATCGATGATGGAAGCAGAAAGATTGCAGAGATTCATTTTGCAAAACAGTTTCGATTGCAGAGAAAACAGAGCTCTACGTTGTCTGTTATTCTCAACAAACTTGCGATGAAAGTTGATGAATCGATTGTATCTAAATTAGACAAATTTGTGGTTCTAACAGATGAGGACAAATCCGATTGGCCCAACAAACATAATATAACGCGGATATACAATTTTGTTGATATTCCAAAAGAGATATCGACACTCAATAATAAAAGAGCAATTGCAGTAGGAAGATTGGACTACCAAAAAGGGTTTGATACACTAATCGACATATGGGCAATAGTGAATAAAAAATACCCTGACTGGAAGCTAGACATATATGGATCAGGGTCGGATAAAGATAAATTGCAAGAGCAAATATCTCGTTTAGGATTAAATGGTATGGTGATTATAAACGATGCAGCTCCTGAAATATACTCAAAAATGCAAGATAGTTCGATGTATCTTATGACTTCGAGATATGAGGGGTTTGGGCTAGTATTAGCAGAGGCTAATGCCTGCGGAGTTCCAGCCGTGTCGTTTGAGTGCAAGTGTGGTCCTCGCGATATTATTATCGATGGCGAGAGTGGTTTTTTAGTTCCGCAGGATGATACCGAGACCTTTGCCGACAGAGTGTGTCAGATGATAGAGAATGAATCATTAAGAAAAGAGATGGGGGCAAATGCCCGTAAAAGGATAGAGGAGAACTTCTCCGAGGAGGTTGTGATGAAACAGTGGGAGGAGATCTTTCACGAACTAGTTAATGAAAAATAGATCAATGAAACCAGTTACATTGATGAACACCAAGGCGAGATTAACAAGGTAAAATATAAAGAAAACTAGCAAAAAATATTTTTCATGAAATATTACACATTATGATAGAGATAGGACTATGTACAGACGATAACTACTCCATGGCATGTGGGGTGTGTATTACTTCAATTTTCGAAAGCAACCAAGGCAATAAGGTTCGCGTGCATGTATTAACGGATGGACTATCAGAAGTTAACATTCGTAAATTTGAGATGACGGCTAAGCGATATAATCAATGTGTTGAAATTCATAATATTGACGCAAATATATTTCAAAATTTACCTACGACGAAACAGTTCAAGCCTTCGATTTATTACAGATATCTATTCCCTTTAATTTTAGATCCTAGTATAGCGAAGATGTTGTACCTAGATTGCGATATAGTAGTAAAAGAAGATTTACGTGAGTTGTGGAATACGGATATTAAAGATTATGCGTGTGCTATAGCTTGGGATCAAAATGGTGATGATCCAAAGCACAAAGATCGTATTAACATCGAAGAAACTTATGCAAATTCTGGAGTCATATTAGTAAATCTTGATGATTGGAGAAGTAAGGAAATAGCGAAATTTTGTATGCAATTTAACAGTGAGTATCCTGAACTTTGCTTAATGCCAGACCAAGATGCAATAAATGTCGTGCTGCAAGGTCAGATGTTATCTCTACATCCAAAATATAATTTTCAACAACGTTATTTGTTGCCAGTAAAGAAATTACGTCTCGATAAAGATAAGTTAAGTGCTGTAGTTGAGGCATGTCAGAACCCGAGCATTATTCATTTTAATGGGTATATTAAGCCATGGCACAAAGAGTGTCAGCATCCGATGAAATCAATATTTCTAGAGATTAAAGCCAAGAGTGAATGGAAAGATATTCCCATTACAAGATTGAAACATGGAATTGTATCCGTTGGCTTGTTTTTTAGGTCTTATCTAATAAAAATGCTGCGTGTATTTGATATATACATATAGTTGCATATATGTGACTTTGAATAAGTAATCGATGTTTATAGAATAAATTATATGAACCCAATAGCCCTAGTGACTTGCTATTTTCAACCGAATTATGGAAGTCAGTTGCAAGCATATGCTACGCAACTTGTATTCGATAAGCTTGGTGTTGCCAACGAGACCATCTGCATTGATGGACTTCAAGGCGAGATTAACAAGTCCAAATACAAATACTTCCTCAGTCGTATTACCGATATAAACACCGTCAAAGATAAATTTGCAACGGTAAAAAAGGTGGTGGCTGAGAAGGTGGCGAGTGACGAGCATAAGCAGAATATGGCGACACGTCGCGCAATGTTTCGCGACTTCAGCCAGACCAAGTTCAACATCTCTAAGCTATACAACTCCAAGGCGGAACTTGGCGCGCAAGCGCATAACTACTCCGCTTTTGTGGTGGGTAGCGACCAGTTGTGGTTGCCATCCAACATCTCGGCAGATTACTACACGCTAAATTTCGTGCCTGAGGATGTTCCGAAGATCGCCTTGTCGACAAGCTTTGGAGTCTCAGCATTGCCCAAAAAGCAGGCAAAGCTAGCAGGTGAATTTTTGAAACGACTTGACCACTGTTCGGTGCGCGAGGATAGTGGGCAGAGGTTGATTAAGGAGCTTTCGGGGCGAGATGTTCCCGTGGTGTGTGACCCGACAATATTGTTCACCGCCGAAGAGTGGGCGAAGGTTATTCCTCAGTCGCGATTCTACGAGGAGAAGTATCTGTTTTGTTACTTCTTGGGGAACAATCCAGAGCAGCGCGAATTTGTGAAGCGCGTTAAGGAGGCTACAGGTTATAGGATTGTGCAACTTCAGCACTGTGACGAATACATTAAGAGCGATGTCGGATTTCCAGACTTGACGCCATATAATGTTGGGCCCGCTGAGTTTGTGCAGCTTATTCGCGATGCCGAGTATGTCTTTACAGACTCGTTCCATTCATCTGTGTTTTCGCTGCTTAATCACAAAAAGTTCTTCACATTCCGTCGTTACAACAACGATGGCATCGTCTCGACAAATGGTCGTCTATACTCTTTGTTGTCGCTGGTTGGGCAGAGCGACAGGTTGCTCCGAGGTGACGAAAATGTTGACGATGAGTTGAAAAAGAGTGTGGATTATAGTGTTGTAGATGAGAAATTGGCGAGCCTTAGAAAATTCACATTTGAGTATATAAAAGAGGCTTTAACACAGTCGGGAATAGCATATGATAACTATTAGTAGTAAAGTAGATTGTTGCGGATGTTGGGCTTGTTATAACGTCTGCCCAAAGAAGTCTATCTCAATGGAGGAGGATAATGAGGGTTTTCGTTATCCAGTAGTAGATGTCTCGACATGTATCGAGTGTGGGCAATGTGAAAAGGTTTGCCCCATCATCAACGTTAAGCCAGAGATTGCCGTAGATCAAAGTGCTATCTTGCTTCAGCACAAAGATGCAGAGGTGCTAAAAGAGAGTACATCGGGCGGTGCATTTACTGCTATTGGCGAGTGGGTTATCAATCAAGGAGGTGTTGTCTTTGGCGCAGCATTCGAGAGAGGTACATTTACGGTTAAGCACCAATATGTTGAGCGAGTTGAGGAGCTTGCTATCTACCGCAACAGTAAGTATGTGCAGAGTCTTATAGGTGACACATACGCTGAGGCAAAGAGATTTCTTGCGGAGGGTCGCATAGTCTGCTTTAGTGGTACACCATGTCAGATTGAGGGGTTGGTAGCATATCTTAGAAAACCGTATGAGAATCTACTCTTGATAGATGTTGTGTGTCGAGCAGTTCCATCGCCGTTGTTGCTTAGAAAATACCTCAACCTAAAGGAGCAAACAAATACTGGAAAGTATACGAAACTCTACTTTCGAGAGAAATACTACGGTTATAAATACTCGACATTTTCGCTATATAATACCGACTCAAAACAGGATCTACATTCAGGTATTGAGTCTAACTATTACTTGCGATCTTTCTTTTCAGGCATGGCGGTTCGACCTTCGTGTACAGATTGCAAATTTAAAAAGCGTTATCGTCAATCAGACATTACAATTTGGGACTGCTTCGACGTCTACAAATTCTCGAAGGAGTTTGACGATGATAGGGGAGTTACACGTTGTTTGATTCACTCGGCACTCGGCACTCGTGTAGCTAGTGAGATTGGTCAAAGTGCAAAGATCATGACTATAGATACTGAAGCTGCGTTGGAGGGTGTACGCGAGATGTACCACTCAGTGGCTGTTAATCCGCGTAGAGAGAGTTTCTTTAATGATCTGAACAGTTTAAGTGAGCAGGAGTGCTTTGATAAATATTTCCCAATTACCATCAAGTCGCGAGTAGAGAAGTTTATTCGTAAGACTATGAACAGATTAGGATTGTATGCTATTGCAAAGAGAACTTTCAAAGCATTGTTCCCTAAGCAGGCAGCAATAAAGAATTAATATGGCTTTATATAACGAAGATGTAATATACAAAAGGAATCTAGGGATGCTTGCGCTTCTCTATATCCCTCTTATTGTACTTGCCAAGATCGTTCGATGGACTATCATGAAGCCTCAGTTGGTGGATGTTAGCATTGGCTGGTATATGGTTAATGACCTTAATAATGGCAATTTTGAACCATTTGCATTCAATCAAAATAACTCCATGGCGTTCTATGATTTTGTTAATTTTTGCGGGTTAACCAACTATATTGAGTGGGAATGGTTTATAACAGTAGCTTTAAATGTCATAGTGTTTATCGTCGCATGTAACTTTTATCGAAATAACAGAGGTGCTACTTTTACGGATAGTATTTTCATATATCTTAATATAGCCATTCTCAATATTTTTTGCTTTTGTATGGCTAAGGAGCCACCGCAGATGCTATGTTTCTTGATAATGTCGATTGCGATTCTAGCCCCAAAAAGTATTTCAGCGAAGAGAGTTGCCATTGCATTCGCATTGTTGTTTACTGCATTTTTTATGCGAAAGTATTACGGACTCGTTTTAATATATTTATTTGCGGTGGAGTTTGCTATCAGTAGTTGGCTTTCTAAAATTGATGTATCTACCGCTGAAGGTAAACGTAAAATTGCACTCTCAGTGCTGGGGTTATTATTACTTTTCGCATGTTTTCAATATGTTCTTCTCACTATTATGGCTGGAGTAGATCCCGAGACATACATGGAGATGATCCGCGTGAATAATAGAGAGGGATCTAATGCCGCATCTGAGATTGCCCCTATCTTTGCAACCGAGAATCGTGCGCTATTTTGTGTAGATTACTTTATCAAGATTTTTCGATTAATGTTCCCTGTGGAGCTATTATTAAAGGGTAAGGTTACATATATATTTATTGTTGTCTACCATGCGATGTTATTTGGTTACCTCTATAAGAGCTTTGTAAATTTCAAACAACTCACTGATAACCACAAATATGCACTCTATTTGTATATTGCATTTTGGTTGTGTTCAGCATCTTTTGAGCCTGACTTCGGTAGTTGGATTCGTCATGAGGGTGTCGCCTTTCCTGTTATTATTTTGTTGCTAAGTAAAACCCGAAAACAACTAGTTTGATGAGTAAAAAAATTAAAGTTCTATTCTTTCTTGACAGATTTTTATTGGGTGGAATCCAGTCGATCGTATATGATATAATCAACCATCTTGACCGTGATAAGATGCAGATTGATATTTTGCAACTTGATGATGGAGTTGTCTACCCCATGGAGCAAACTATGCGTGAAATGGGGGTTGAGGTCTTTCAACTCAAAGGTATATGGGTGCGCACGCCATTAGATTTTCCAAAATATTTCGCAGCTGTTGATAATTTTTTCAAGGAGCATCACGACTATGATGTTGTGCATATGCACTCGGGGAGCAAGAATTACTACATCCTAAAATCTGCGGCTAAGTATGGCATTCCTGTAAGGGTGGCACACTCGCACAATACAGACTTTCAAACCAAGAATCCAGTCTCGAAGATGTTGGGTGATGCAATGAAAAGACCATTGTATAAATATTCAACTCATAGGTGTGGATGTTCCAAGGATGCGTGTGAATGGTTATTTGGTCGGGGGACTGTTGATAAAGGCGAATCTCAGGTTGTTCTGAATGGCGTTGACTGCTCGATATTTACTTATGAGAGATCTATTCGCGACAGTGTGCGTGATGAGCTAAATCTTGAGGGAAAATTTGTCGTGGGTCATGTTGGGCGATTTGAGAACCAGAAGAATCACACATTCTTAATTGATATCTTTGCAGAGGTTGTTACTCGCAAACCTGAGTCTGTTTTGCTTTTGGTCGGTGCAGGTAGTCTACAACCGATGCTAGAGGAGAAGGTTGCAAACCTTGGACTTGCTGGTAAAGTTATATTTTTAGGATTTAGATCAGACCGAGAGCGAATAATGCAGGCGATGGATATCTTCGTTTTTCCATCTTTGTATGAGGGGTTGGGAATTGTACTTATTGAGGCTCAGATCTCAGGACTACCACTTGTTACCTCGACAGGAATTCCGAAAGACCTAGAGATTCTTCCAGATATAACCTATCTGTCATTGTCAGATGGCGCAAATAAATGGGCAGAAGTCATCTTGTCAAAGTCCGATTATGAACGTCAAGATATGACTGCCAAGGTGAAAAGTGCAGGTTTTGATATCACAACGATGATTGACAACCTATATAGAATGTATACTCAGAAATAAATCGTATAATGAGCAAATCAAATCTACCATCATATAGCGTTGCGATTAGAACTTTGGGTAAAGCAGGTGCGATATATCAGAACCTGTTGGACTCAATTGTTGCACAGACACACAAGCCTGAGAAGATTGTAATATATCTGGCTGAGGGTTATGATAAGCCAACGGAGAGTGTTGGTGTTGAGGAGATTGTGGTTGTCCCTAAGGGGATGATTGCGCAACGCTCTTTGCAATATAAGGAGATCGAGAGTGAGTATATTCTTCTGCTGGATGATGATGTATCGCTAGCTCCCGACAGCGCGGAAAAGATGTGTCGCGCAATGGTTAATGACAAGGATGCTGCATTCTGTGTTGCGGATGTTTTCCATACTGCCCATAGATCGTTAAAGCAACGAATCGTGGGATTTTGCAAACAGTTGACATATACTCGCAAAGACGATGGTTGGGGTGTGAAGATCTGCCGAAATGGAAGTTGCTCATTTAATAACAGCCCCTCAACAACCGTAGTCAAAACCGAAAGTGGAGCAGGTCCAGCCTCAATGTGGCGCAAACAATCATTTCTTGATATTCACTTTGAGGATGAGAGATGGATGGATAAGTTTTCATATGCGCTAGGAGATGACCAGTTGATGTTCTATAAAGTCATCGTTAATGGCTCATATGGGTTGATGTGTTATGATAGTGGTATAGTGCATGAAGATGCACAGACATCGCAAGGCTCGGCAAAAAAGGATAACAATAAGACTTTTTATCGTTCACAGCTAAGATATATAGTTTGGTATAGAACTATCTATGAGTGTTCGAAATCGTTCGGAGATAGGGTGTTAAATCGCCTCTCTTATATGATTTTGATTGCATTGATCGCAACTCAGCATCTTGCTTTGTCAATTGTTAAGCTATCACCAAACCTATTTGTTCAATTTATTAAGGGGCAGATTGTCGCGTCACGTTATGTGAAGTCGGCGGAGTACAAGGCTATACCCCAATATAAACTAAACAACAATTGATTATGAAGATACTACACATCGGGCAGATGGTTGGGGGTATAAGCGTATACATTAAAAATACCACAGCAGCTTTGGCTGACGACATTGAGTTTGTGATTGTTAGTGGCAAGGGCGATCAGAATAAACCCCTTGTAATCAACGGTTCGCAAATCAAAGAGTATAAGATTGATCTATATCGCGAACTGTCGTTGAAGGACATTTCGGGATTATGGCAGGCGGTAAAAGTTGTTCGTAAGGAGCGACCCGACGTTATCCATTGCCACAGCGCGAAGGGTGGATTTGTCGGTAGAATAGCTGGCTGGATATGTGGTGTGCCAACGCTATATACACCTCATGCCTATTCGTTTTTGTCGACAAATAGCGGTCTCAAGCGAAAGATCTTCATCGCCTTGGAGCGTATTGCTCGATTGGATTCATATATGCTCGCTTGTTCAGAGTCGGAGCGCGAACTTGGGCAGAAGGTTGTCGGATACAAAAGCGCGAAATCGCTGTGTTGGAACAACTCCGTACCCAATATAAAACGTAACTTATAGACGTATGAGTAACCAAGATTTTACGATCTGCTATATTGGTAGACCTAGCTACCAGAAAAATGTACAGTTTTTGATAGAGATTGTGCGCTGTGCGGTGGTCAAGATTCCCAACATAAAATTCTATCTTTTAGGGGTGGGGTATTACTCTCCCGAGCTTTCGGCTGTGCAGACGTTGATAAAAGAGTATTCGTTAGAGAATTATATTCAATTGATAGATTGGTTGCCGCAGGAGGAGATATTTAAGTATGTGAGCCAAGCGGATATATACCTATCAACCTCTCTCTATGAAGGACTTCCACTCTCTGTCATTGAGGTTATGTCGCTAGGAAAGCCAATTATTGCTACAGATGTTGTTGGTAATAGAGATTGTGTCTTTGAGGGCGAGAATGGCTATTTGATGCCATTTGACAAAGATATGTTTGTCGACAAAATAGTTGAGTTGCACCAAAATCAAGAGTTGCGAGAAAAGATGGGTGTGAGGTCTCGTGAGCTATTTTTGGAGCACTTCTGCATTGATACACAGATAGATAAATTAAAACAGATATATGAAAATATTGCAAATAAAAAACAATAAATATATGGTAAAAAGATTATTACTATTAATGGTAGTTGTGATGGCGACATCGTGTGCTACGCAAAAGAAGATCGCCTATCTTCAAGATGTTCAGCCAAACGTGGAATTTGAGTATGCTGAGGCTAATGACATTAAGATCCAACCTGCCGACATGGTGTCAATTTTGGTCACAAGTAAAAACTCCGAGCTTGCGGCGATGTTCAACAAGCAGGTTTCAGGGGCGATGGGTGGCTCAACAGGTGGTAGCAGTTCTGAACTATCGGGCTACATCGTCAACTCTAAGGGTTATATTGACTTCCCAGTCTTGGGTGAGATTCACATCGCTGGTATGACCAAGGAGGCGATTGCGGAGTATATAAAGACTACTCTCGTCTCAAAACGACTTGTCAACGATCCCATTGTAACGGTTAGTTTTATGAATCTTCAATACCATGTTCTCGGTGAGGTCTCATCACCTGGTAAGTATGACATTGATAAGAACCAAACGACCATTTTTGAGGCTCTTAGCGAGGCGGGTGATTTGACGATCTACGGTCAGAGAGACAGGGTGTTTCTTACTCGCAACGTCGGGGATAAAAAGGTTACATATCAGGTGGATCTACGTTCGCATGACATTTATAAATCTCCTGCATTTTTTGTTCAGCAGAACGATATGATATATGTTGAGCCAAATAATGTACGTGCGAGCCAATCGACAATTAACGGAAATACTGTTAAGTCGGCTACATTCTGGATGTCTTTGGCTTCGTTCTTGACGACAATGGTGCTACTATTTGCAAATTAAAATTTTATAAATAACGATGAATACCCAATCAAATAATTGGACGCTAAGGGATATATGGGATATACTCTTAGAGAATATTTGGATATACGTAGTCTCATGCGCTGTTGCAGTTGCTATTGCTGTGGCATATATAATCATTACACCTCCGCAATATGAGCGTTTGGCATCTGTCCTAATCAAAGATGATGAGCAGGGGCAATCTATTGGTGCGTCGCAAGGATTTGAAAACCTTGGTCTACTGAAATCAAGCACCAATATCAACAACGAGATAAAAATGCTCAAGACGACAGCATTTATGGTTGAGGTTGTTGATAGGCTAGATTTGGGAAGTACCTACACACATCAGAAAAGTGGTTTCCGTAAAGTAGATCTATATAAAAGAACTCCTTTCACAGTCAAGGCTGATAGTCTAATGCAGGGTGTTGAGTTTGGGTTTAACATTAAATTCACAACCTCTGCCACATTTGTAATAACGGACTTTGTTATAAACGGTGGTGATGTTGATGATCTAAGCAAAACTGAACATAAATTTGAAGAGGCGATAAAGACCCCATATGGCTCTATTATGGTCTCTCCTACGCCGTTTTTTATGACACAGAGTGTTGCGGGTGAGGAGTTCTTATTCTCAAAGGTTACCTCTAAAAACATGGCAAGACTCTATTCTAGCAGGTTGAAGGTCGCTCTCAGCAGTGAGGCGACATCTATTGTTGATATATCTATCACGGACGAGAGCCCCGAGCGTGCTGAGAATATTTTGAATACCCTTATCTCGGTATATAACGAGAATTGGATCAAAGATAAGAATGAGGTTACCTTTAACACTTCAGGCTTTATTGATGGTCGCTTGGTTGTTATCCAACAAGAGCTAGAGAGCGTCGACGGCAGCATCGCTGAGTTCAAGAGTGATAAGTTGATGCCAGACGTTGTATCTGTGGCTGGAATCCAGTTGCAACAGACAACCCAAAATAACACGGAGCAGTTGGCTATTCAAAACCAACTCTCGATGGCTAGATATATACAGGGGTACTTAGCTAAGTCATCTGCAAACGAGCAGCTGCTTCCAGTGAATACAGGCATTGCGAGTGGTGCTATTGAGACTCAGATAGGTCGCTATAACGAACTATTGCTTCAGAAGAATCTATTGATGGCAAATAGTAGCGAGGATAACCCTCTCGTTGCTGATATGATTACCAACCTCAATGCGATCAAAGATGTGATAAATATATCTATTAAAGATCTCATAAGTACACTCTCTATACAGCTGTCTAACTTGCAGAAAGAGGCTAAACAAAATATCGAGAATCTATCTTCGACACCTAAGCAGGCGAAGGAGTTGTTGGGTGTTGAGCGTCAACAGAAGATTAAGGAGCAGCTATTCCTCTACCTTCTCCAAAAGCGTGAGGAGAATGAGTTGTCGCAGGCATTTTCGGCATACAACACAAAGGTGCTGAGTGTTGCCGATGGCTCACCATACCCCAAAGAGCCGAAGAAGTCTATGATCTTGATGTTCGCTTTGGCTTTGGGTGTAATCCTACCATCTCTATATATCATCATCAAAGAGGCATTCGACACCTTGGTTAAGACGAAGAAGGATCTTGAGGGGCTTAACATCCCCTATGTTGGATCTATTCCATTCGTACCTACCCAAAAGAGTAAGTCGTTGTTGTCTGTCATTAGCGCAGGAAATCGTGACTCTGGAAATGAGGCGTTTAGGGTATTGCGAACCAATCTCGATTTTATCGTTGATGGTAGTAAGAGTGGTGCACAGATCGTACAGATAATCTCACTTGTTCCTAGTAGTGGAAAGTCATTTATCTCGGCAAATCTCGCTTTGAGTATGTCGTTGAAAGATACCAAGGTGCTCGTTATAGATTGTGATCTCCGCAAAAAGACATTGAGTAACTATATTGCCAAAGATAAGTCACATGGTCTGAGTGACTATCTGAGTGGAAAGAGGGATAGTGTTGAGGAGTTGATAGTTAATGGTGCGTTGAGTGAAAATCTCGATGTTCTTCCAGTGGGAACTACACCTCCTAACCCGTCGGAGCTACTATTGAAGCCACGTTTCGCGGAGCTCATCAATACGATGAAGATGCGTTATGACTATATCTTTATTGACTGTCCTCCTGTTGAGATAGTTCCCGATGCCGCTATTGTAGGTAAATTCTGTGACACTGCGATCTTTGTTATTCGAGCAGAGAATATCGACAAACGTCTACTTCCCGAAATCGAGGCGGTATACGAGAGTAAGAAGTACAACAATATGTGTATGGTTCTTAATGGCGTTAAGAGCCGAGGAAATGGCTACGGCTACTATGGCAACAAACGTTATGGCTATTATGGCTATGGCTACGGAGCAGAATCGGGGGAGGCGAATAAAGCATAATTAGAGAGCTATCTATATTTAAATATAGATAGCTTTTTTAGTGATATTTGAAATATAGTTATTATTGCCCGCTCGGTGAAGTGATAAAATTACTAAATATATAAAATAAAAAAAACCAAGTATGAAAAAATTATTTTTTGCATTATCTTTTTGTGCGTTAACGATGTTGACGACTCAGGTATATGCGCAGACAAAAGAGAAGGAGGATGTTATCATCGAGAGAGTGGCTCTTTGGGATAACTGGTTTGTAGGTGCAGGTTTTGGAACTACGCTGTTCCTTGGAGATCATGATCATTATGGATCATTTGGTGGTCGTTTAGCACCAGCTCTTGATCTATCGCTTGGTAAGTGGTTTGCTCCAGGTGTTGGAGCTCGCTTAAGGTATAGCGGACCTCAGCTTAAAGGTTATACAAACAACTCAGGTAATTTATATGTTACGGACAGTGAGTCAAAAGGATTTTACAACCAGAAGTGGAGTTATAAGTCTTTAAATGTTGACGCCATGCTGAATGTCTCTGATTATATATGTGGATATAAGGAAGATCGCTTTTTCTCGTTTGTTCCATACGCAGGAGCGGGGTGGATGCACACAACTAAGGATGGCAATGATGCAATCTCTTTAAATGCAGGTGTTTATAATAGCTTTAAGGTAGCTTCGAGACTTGACCTCTTTTTAGATGTTCGAGCGACTATTATTGGTGAAGATGCTTTCGACAAAGAGGATAGTGGTGACTTTAGAATGGATGGCTTGTTTACAGCTACCGTAGGTGTCACATACCGATTTGGCAAGAAGGGTTGGAAAAAACCAACGCCACAAAGCACCATTGATGAGTATGTGTCGACCATAAACACAAAGAATGAGGATCTTGAGAAGGTTGAGTCTGAGTTGACAGCCTCTAAAGAGGAGAATGTTCAGCTCAAGGAGCAGGTTGCAGAGCTTAATACTAAGGTTATGGAGTCTAAAGTTGAGGAGTCGAAGGTTAAAGAGCCTATATCTATCTTCATCTTTAAGATAAATAGTGCTCAGCTTTCGAATCTTGCAAAGTTGAACTTGAAGAACTTCGCTGACTTTGTTAATGCACGATCTCGTGATGAGAAGTACAAGGTTGTCGGTTACTCTGATAAGCAGACAGGAACAGTGAAGTACAACAACGAGTTGAGCCAGAAGCGTGCGCAGTCTGCTTATGACTTCTTGGTCAATGAGTGCGGTGTCGATAGCTCTAAGCTAACAGTTGAAGGCAAGGGTGGAGTTGATAATATGTTCTTTGACGATGCTGAGCTAAATCGTGCTGTTATTATCGAGAGATATTAATCAGCCAATATATAGTAGCAGGAGACTCGAACTTATTCACTTTTCGTGCTATTCGAGCCTGCAAAGGGATTTTTTTAAGAGTCCGACTAACTCATGGTGTTAGTTGGGCTCTTTTGTGCATTGCTTTGCAGATTATCAGGTGTATATGTATTGCCATCTCAGATTATACATATGTGCTCACTTTTGAATTAACACGTTAATTTGCCGTTGAACAGCTGTTTTTCTACATAATATATTATAGACATTGTGATTATTTTTGCTACTTTTGGGGATGTAATAGCAACATATTCAACTTTAAACTTAAAACCAAACTAATGAGAAGAGTATTACTAACCCTCTTTGCTATGGCTACCGTGTGTGGTGTCTCTGCAAAGAGTTATTATGTCGCACCAAACGGTGACGACGCCAACAAGGGTGACCTCAAAAATCCGTTTCGCACAATATCTAAAGCTGCGACAATTATGGAGGCGGGCGATGAGTGCCTAATCCGTGAGGGTATCTATCGAGAGACAATTAGACCCGTCAACAGTGGCGAAAAGGGGAAGCCTATCACCTTTAAGAGCTACAAAGATGAGAAGGTGTGGATCGACTCTACTGACCCTATTGAGGGGTGGGAGAGGCACGAGGGTAACATCTACAAGGCTAAGGTTCACCACAAGTGGATAGCCCTCAAACCTGAGTGGCAAGCTCTATATTTCAATGAGAAGGTGATGGACGAGGCGCGTTGGCCCAACAACGACGACAACGACCGATTTACTTTCGAGGGTTTCTATGTAGATGGAGGCTCTGCATCGCACGTATTCTCAAAGAAGAAGGGGTTTCCAGACATGGATCTCAAGGGTGCGGCGATCACATACTTCGGAGAGCACTGTGGAACAACATGGACTCGACCAATCACCAAGTCTGATAGCGAGAGCATACATTTCACCAAGGTAAATATCAATAGTTGGCCATTCTCGAACCACAACCCAACGCTTCATCGTGGTAACAATAAGGGGCAGATCTTTGTATATGGCAAGTTGGAGCTGTTAGATCGCGAAAATGAGTGGTACTACGACTCAGACAAGGGTGTTGTATATGCCAATTTTATGGGCGATGTTAAGCCTAAGGAGGGTAGCGTTAAGATAAATACACGTATCTATACCGTTAAGTGTACAAGCAACTATATTACATTCGATGGGCTGAACTTCTTTGGCGGAGAGTTGAGTTTCGAGAGCAACAACTGTACAGTGCGTAACTGCAACCTTCAGAACTGCTCGCAGATCCGTGATAGATTCGACAATCAGAAAGCGAACCTTAAGAGTGGAGCTATTGTGATGAATGGAAGCTACAACACCGTGGAGCGCAACTTGATTGAGTATGGCTCAAATAGTGGCGTCCTCATATCAAGCGGTAAGGGGTGTGTTGTTCACAACAATATCATCCGCTACTTCAACACCTTGGGAATCCACGCTAAGCCTATCTGTGTGAATACCGATAGCTCGAAGGTGACTTACAACACCATATATATGACAGGTCGAGATGGTATCACTACGAGTGGTAGAAATTCCGAGGTAGCATATAACGATGTGTCACGTTGCATGTTGATAACAAATGATGGCGGTGTATACTATACGGTAGGTAACTTTGAGCTTAAGCAGACCAAGATCCACCACAACTGGTTTCATGACTCGTTTGGACCTGCTTATGCCGATGGTCGCGCTGCAGGTATCTACCTCGACAACTATAGCATGGGGTACGATGTCTATAACAACCTCATTACCAACGTGACGTGGACAGGTTTCCAGTACAACCTCTACAACACCGACTTCAACTTCTATAATAATACCATCTGGGGCGCAGGGGCATCTATAGGTCGTTGGGTTGCAGGCTTTAGAATGGAGCGTGTCAACATCTCGAACAACGTTGCTGATAAGAGTGCTAATGTTGTTAAGACCGATAATAGCGGTGCGCAAAAGGTTGAGGACGAGTGGATTGGAACGAATGTCACAAAGTACAATCTCATTGGTAAAGCTGATATGTTTGAGGATGTAGCGAATAACAATTTTGTGCCCAAAGCAGGTTCTGCACTTGTCGATGCAGGAGAGCAGATCCCTCACTTCGAGATCAAGTACAAAGGCAATGGTGTCGACCTAGGAGCTTTTGAGAGTGGTGTTGAGCCATGGAAAGCAGGAGCTACGTGGAGTGACAAATAGCCTTTAGAAATAGACTTATGGCATGCCTATTAAGGGCGCACCTCTCCACGGTGCGCCCTTGAAACAGCAAAAAAATGCGTGCGTGTTAGCTCTTTGCCATTCTCATATACAACAACTTCGTAGCTCTCTTTCTCGATATCTATACCGCTCATCTGCAGGGTGCGTTTCTCATATGGTTTTAGTGGTTGAGCAATTCCGTTAGTCAATAAAGCACCATTGTCACCATATATTCTAACCTCTAATTGATCGGACGCAGAGAGTCCAAAGTTTTGAATCTCAACGTTTAATACCTTTTGTTGTGGGTCATATATCGGTCTGCGCGTAGAGACTAGAGCAGGCGCAAAGTCGACATTGGGATTGCGAGCATAGCCAAAGACAACCTCACCACTCGTGTTGCGTCCCAACAATTTAGGAGCAAACTCACTATCTGGAATTGAGTATTGCCTAGTATCGAAAACCAAGATTAGATCATCACCCTCACTGCGTGTTGACTTTACTCGACACCCTTTGCCAAAGTTGACATCCTTGGAGAGTCCAAATCTTAGTGTCGCAATATTCAGATCCTTGATAGGGTAGAACCCACTCTCAGCCTTAACCCTAACGGACAATGTTTTCATGCGAGGCTCAATTTTAGACTCGACAATCTCCATTAGCAGACCCTTGTTGATGGGTATAGCGATATTTTTTGAGCTGTGGTTATCGTTGCCGAGGTCAGCCTTTTTCAATGTGTCGCACACCGCAAAGTTAGCCTGCACAGCTCTACGCTGAGGGTCTTGAAAGATCTTGATGCGTTCAAATTTATACCACTTCTCGACATGTCCATCCTTGTGATATGCAATGCCTGGGGTATAAGCCTCCCCTGCATCCTCTACCCAATGGACTCCATCCTTGGATCTCATGTAGTAGGCCACGCGTCCCAACCAATCATTTACAATTAGGTTGTACTGCACATTGTCGCGCCAGATCTCAGGATCTTCGAACTTACCCTCTCGCTTGGGATAGACGCTCCCATCGGTCACCTGCATAAATAGTGAGTCTCCATCGCGGCTAATCCATATGCCGCCGCCTCGGCAGACCATCAAGACCGAACCATCTTCGCGTCTCGTAAACGAGAGGTTCGACATACCCTCGATAACCTTGCGATCCCTAGCGTCAAATTTGAAGTCGTGCAGTTTCCATGGTCCTAGCAGACTCTTGGAGGTGTAGTAGTATGGTTTCCAATTTATCATGGTGGCAATCATGTAGCCTCCCGAACGAGTTCTGAAGATGTCGGGATTGTGTCCAAAGCCGACAATATCCATCACCTTGAATGGTCCTGAGAGGTTGTCCGACTCTGCGCGCATGATAATGGAGCGCGACCATGTCATGTGACCTTTGGGCGAATTCTCCATCCAGCCACAGAGAAATTGGTGATATTTTCCGCCCTCCTCGATGATATTTCCGCCCCAGTATGAGAATATATCATCCTCGATGCCATTGTCAACATAGCGAGGTATGACCTCCTTAGCACCCCAGACATCGGAGCGAATTTCGCTACCCACCATCGGTAGAAATCTATCTTGGAATCGACCGCCCTCGACTATCCCCTCCCACTCCGCTGGACGTGGACGCTCAATATCCTGAGCATATGTCTGGATGCAACAAAGCAGAGCCAAAGCAATTATTGTTCTTTTCATCGTTTGCGCTATTTTACACAAAATACCTTCATCGTAACACTAGCAATCTGACCACCACCGCTGTTGTATTTCACACCGATAGTGTTATCCTTTTTCAATAGCTTGGCATCTATCGGAATATCTAACATGCCGTAGAATCGCTCTCTATGAGTTTGAGGCTCACCTTTGTAGTTGTCGGGGACAGCGACCTCTGTTCCATTGACGATGATCGTTGGATGTATCTCTACGTTATGGTCGCGCGCAACGCTCACTCTGAGGATGGCTCTCTTTGCATTATCAAGATTAATATTTTTGAAGTTGAACTCGTTAACCTCGCCAGCCGTTACCTGCTTGTAGTACTCCTCGGCGTAATATTTCACCTCCTCGGATGTTTGGGTCAACTTCACTGGTTTGTCGTAGGTATACTCCAAAACGACCATACCCTCCGCTCCAATCTCGATAGCTTTTTGCTTAGAATATACACTCTCGTCAATAACTCCTGCATCGCCCGTGGGGTTGTGGTAATGCTTTGCCTTGATGCTCTTGATCTTGTTACCGTTTTGCTCAATCATGTTGATATTCAGCACATTCTTCTTCGGAATAAGGTTGTTGGCGATAACATAAATCCTCTTGCCATTAACATATGCGTCGGTCTGAATATCTAGGTCGTTGGCGGTTATGTCGAGGCGTTTACCCCTAACATCGCGCCACATCTCATAGAAGTGTATGAAATCCGTGTAGACCCATTTATCTCCCGTTTCGCCCTCTTTTTCATGCTGCTGACGCATTAGTCGACTTCGATATGGGTTGCCACTTGGGTGCTCTTTTTTGCCCCATTCGCTCTTGAGTGTGAAGAATGGAATTGCCATTGCGATGCTCTGAGGGTGATCCATAAAGGTCATCAACATCGAGTTTGCGCTCTTGACATACAACCAGTCTCGGTATGGAGTCCAAGGGTTGAAACGTATCTCGTGAGCCGAACAGGAGTACTCGGTGATAATGAGGGGTTTGAGCTTGTCGTACTTCATCATGCTGTACTGCTCCAACATATCCAAGGTAGCCTCGATATTACTACCTTTTCTCCAACGTGCAACGACGCTCTTGTCGCTCTCGACCTTGCAAGGGAAGTCGTAGAGGTGTAGCGACCAGAAGTCCATATCGTCGCCTGCGAGGTTGATAAATTGTTTCCAGCGGTAGTCCCAACGTTTGAAGTCGTAGTAGTCGAAGTTTGGGAATGCACATGTGAATCCTCCGACCTTGACATCGGGGCATATTCTCTTCACCTCATGCGCTACCGAAGAGTGAAATTTAGCCAACTTCTTAATAGCTGCCATCTCGGTCTCCTCGTCGCCATTTTTCTTCGCAGGTATCAGATCCCAGTCGGGCTCATTTATCACCTCCAGATATCGTGGTCGTGACTCGCCATCTGTGCCGAAGTTCTCCTTTAAGAATGTGCCCGCAAACTCTCCCGACGCTGTTCCGAATGGGGCATCCTTGGTATCCTCTTGACTGAATGCCCAACCTGTCTTTGTCTTGGTGCCATCAGCCCAAAATGGATGAAACTGATTGACTATAAGCATATTCTTGGTTCTCTCCGAAAATCTATCAAGCCCCAACTGCTCACTCTTTTTTGCATAGGCTTGGCGACTCTTTGCACCTGCCTCAGCCATCTTTTCGAGATCGACATACCCTGGACGCTTAGGATCTTCGAACGTTCTATACTTCAAAGCACTAGCCAAACCTCCCGACTCACGCCCTAGGTATACATCATACTCATTAAGAAACTCATCTCTGAGGTCGGGGCTTACGTTATCACCATCCCAATCGCCACTTTTGAGATCTGCATGAATGGTTATATACTTCTCACGATCAAACTCCTCAATTCCATCAACGACATGTTTTGTATTGACGTTGACGGAGATGTTAACGCAATCGTTTGGTGATGGTTGAGCACATGCAGTCAGCGATATGCTCATCGTTGCATTGAGTGCGATAAGGCTTAAAAAGATAGAGTTTGGTCGTTTAGTCATAATGGTTGCAGTTTTATCTATATGGCAAAGGTATAAAAATTTACGGATTATACTATTGTGAGATCAGCTTATTGCTAGATTGTGAAAAAAAAGGTCAAACAAAAGAGGCTATCCAAAATCATTATCATGAATTTTGATAGCCTCTTTTGTTTGACCTTTTTTGCGAAATTAACCCTTAATCCTCGTTGTAGAATTGATAGTCACGGTGGTTGTGGAGGTGTTTCTCGATATGCTTGGGCTCGGTGTACAACTTCAGAAATGCCTTGCCTCGCTTCTCGTTGAAGTATGGGTGGTCGAGCGTGAGACCAACATACTTATCTTTGAGTACCTGCAACATCTCGGCATGCACCTTTTTATACTTCTGATCGTTCTCTGCGCGTACATATCCGCGACCATCGTGGTTGTCGCCACAGTAGTAAAAACGACCCTGTGGCATGCCTAGTATTGGATTGTAGACCTCCAATAGACAGTCGCGAGTTCGCAGTAGCTGTGTTGTGCCGATGCACGAGTGGATCATATCTTTGTGCTTGTTGCTCTTGCCTGTGAGAAAATCAACCATCGAGACGCCATCTAGGTTCTTTGGACTCGATTTTTCAGCCCCTGCGAACTCCGCAAGAGTGGGGTAGATATCTGTTCCGTCGCAGATCTCGCGCGTGAGACCTCGCTCCTTGATCCCTGCTCCAGCGAATATAAATGGCACACGACAACCTCGCTCCACACCACGACTCTTGGCGGTCACAGCTGTTCCATTGTCTGCCATAAATACAAAGATGGTGTTATCCAACTCGCCATACCTCTCTACCTGAGTGATGATCTTACCTACGAGGATGTCGACATAGTTGACCATCTCGACAAAGACATTTTTGTCCGACGTGGCGAGGTCGAGATTTTCACCCTGCTTGGTGCTCAATGGAGTCTTGACATAGGGACCATGAGGCATAACCATAGGGTAGTAGGCGAAGAATGGCTTGTCGCCTTTGGACGCTGTCTCGATAAAGTCGCAGATGAACCCTGCGAAGATGTCGGGTCCAAAGTCGGTAGGTTTGGTGTCGAGGAGCTTACCATCCTGAACGATGCAGGGATGCCAGTAGCGTGCAGTTATTCCGCGTGGCATTTCGCGACCTCCACTCCACTCGGGATATCCCAACTTTTTGAGTGCGCGATCCTCCTCCCACATGCAGTAGGTGTCGAAACCTAGCGATGGGTCATCTTGGTGCTGAGCACCTCCCACGTGCCACTTTCCAGCCACAGCGGTGGTGTAACCTGCATCTTTGAGCACCTTGGAGTAGGAGGGGTGGTAGGTGAATAGATCAGCCGAACCATCGGGCATGGGTAGAGCAAAGCCGTTGTTCCAAAAACCTGTCGTGGTGGCATATTTTCCCGTCATCAGCTGTGCGCGAGCAGGACCACTGAGCGCGGAGTTCCAACCACTCTGGAATGCGACACCCTGCTTCGCTAGGCGGTCGATGTTAGGTGTTTGAGTGGTGGTGTTGCCGTAGCAACCGAACATGTCGCTGCTGACGTCATCGCACAAGATCACTACAAAATTTGGACGCTTGTCGCTCTGCTTAGCCACCGCAGTGTGGGTAGCAAGTGATACCCCAAGAAGGGGCATCACTACTTTATATGTTAGTCGTATCATGTGTGTGTTTATCTATTTGTGGTTATGTTGATGGTGTTGAACTGCATAAGGTTAGAGGCTGCAACGGATGAATACCCATCTTTGTACTGAGCATATAGTCGAACCTTTACATTTGCCAAATCCTCGCTCTTAACCGATCCCGAAAGGGTGTAGTTCTTGGTGTATACCGCAACTGATGTCGCTGAGGCATCCAATCCAAGTGCTGAGTCTTCGTTGGCGGTGATCCATGTTGAGCCGCCATCTATCGAGATATCCATATGCCAATCATACTCCTCGCCTCCTTGTGCTCTTAGGGTTGTCGTGATGGTCATAGAAGATAGTTTCGCACCCGAAGTTATAGGTAGTGAAATATCTACATAGTTGGTTATCTCAGCTCCGTAGCTGTTAAAGTCGTACTTGTTGAACTTCAATCCCGATGTGTTCCACGTACTTGCAACAATCTGCCACTTAAAGGCGGTTGATACCCCCGAGGTGTTGTTGATAGTTATTCCATTTGGAAGGCTAATAGTTCCAATGGCTGAGTCGCTATTTGTCAAGCCTGTATTCGACGCATAAGAGCCTAAGCAGTAAGCTCCGTAGCTCCAATAGGTGTTGGTGCTATTCCAGCCATCTATATCATCGCTCGCCTCAGTGGTGTCCATCAACGATGCAACGCCAAGTTCGTCATACACAGCAACTTTATATGTCGTAGCCTCTGCATCCTCCTTGTACTTGTAGCTCATGGTTAGCGTCTGAGCCTCGGATAGCGTGCCCGACGCTGAGTATGTCATCACCTTGCTGAAGCCGTCATACGCTGTTGACGCTGTGCTAGCTGATAAGAATGTGATGCCATCCATCGAGATTGTGATATCTTCAGCTTGTAGAGATCCGCTATATGGTACAACCACCTCAAAAGTTTGAGTGTCGCCAACTTGTAGATATCCCGACATCGATATCCCACCCAATACTATTGGCTCGGCAGGTGTTGTAATCGAGAGGTCGTTGTTGGAGAACTCTAGCGTAGAGTCCGATGATGCAACTGCGAAATCAAGCTCTGCATCGAGAGTAAATGTATACTCCGTATACTCTGAAAGTCCCTCAAAGAGATAGTTAAATTTACCATCCACCAGCTCCGATACTGTGACTCTCTCAACCTCTAGGTTATTGCTTGTGCAGATGATCTCCACCTTAGAGAATGCTGAGATATTCGCCGCAACATCGCCATCCTCGCCCGATAGCTCGCCATCAAGTTGAATCTCAATCTGGTTGAATGTGCTCATATTAACGATTTCGCTCAGTGAAAGTGTATATACAGGAGCTGTGTAGCATTTATATACGCGGCTCTCGCTCTCTGCCTTCTCGCCATCGGTGAGTGACATAGATGCCTTGAAAGTGTACTCAACGCCCTCTGTGAGAGAATCAAACGTGTAGCTGTAAACTCCGCTCGCCAATGGAATACTCTGCGTCTCGCCATCGGCAGGTGTGCAGCTGATGCTCAACGACTCAACTATCGAATCGTCCAACGCCACATACTCCTCACCAACCAATACCGTTGCTATTGCCTTGATCGAGATATAATCTGCACCTCTCTCGCTAGCCGATATTGTCAACTTGTAGTCGGGGGCTTGGGTTGTTGTGACTGATATAGGCTCGCTCTCGACCCTTTTGTCGCCACCAACAAGAACTACATATGCCTTGACGCTATATGTTGTCTGTGGGGTGAGTTGCTCGATTGTCGTTGTAAACTCTGGGTAACTGCACTCCTGATCGCTCCAACTCTCACTGTCGAGAGTAGAGTAGCTAAAACCTACGCTCTTGATCGCCTCTGTGTCGATCGCCTCCTCGGTAGGCATATAGAAAGCAAACGCTGAAAATGTCGCTTGGTTGTATGATGCCGTGAAATCTTCGTTCATCTCAACCATAGGCGTCTGGCTCGCAAGGCTCTGAACAAGGTTGATATCATCGACAAGATTTGTCGCCAACGTTGAGATAAATCGCAACGAAAGTGTTGCTCCACCCGATGGAATTGTCGCTGTCGCATAACCCCAAGCGGCAACCTCAGATGCACTGCGAGTATATTCACAGTCGCTCCACGCTAGCCCATCATAACTATACTGAAGCGTGAATTTTGAGCTGTCGAATGTCTCCTCGCCAAGCTGGTTGAGTCCAAATGATACTAGCGACTCAAGCTCTGCATCGATGGTGATATTTGAGACCTCGAATGTCGAGGCGTCGACAATCTGAATATACGACAACCCCGAGGCTGTATACCCCTCGTCGGGTAGCGATACAGATCTCAATGTCGCCTCAGATTGTCGCATGTAGATATTACTGGTGATGATCGAGACCGAACCAATACCTGTACCCGAGTATGGAACATTCGCAAATGTTGTGTCGCTACTCACCACACCTGCATCGAAACGAAACACCGATGTTGTGAGCTGTCCGCTCTGTGTTATGGTCAATGTGTATGGCTCGTTGTTGAGTGTGATGGTGATGCTTCCGCTACGTGAGGAGTAGCCGCTGTTGGGGTCAATATCCATAACCATCACAAAACCATCACAACCGCTCAAATCTGTTGATTTCGAACCCATGGTGGTTGTGGTTATCTCAGCCCAGCCGCTGAGACTTTCGCTTGGTGTGATGCTCCACTCGCCATCAACGTCAAACTGCACCTCTAGTGCCTCGACGCCACCCGAAGGGAGTTCGTCTAGGTCGTAGATGCTATTCAAGATCTCATATTTCAGTGCCGACTCAGAGCCGCTGGTAGTGTCATCCTTGCTGCAATATGCAAAGGAGATCGCTGTGAGGAGCAGTAGCCCCCAGAATTTTATCCTATTCATAATTTACTGTTTTTCTACTGTGAAACTCCACACCTCGCCATCGTTTACGCGCCAGAAGTAACGACCTCCGCGTTTGAGTCCCGATGGGGTGAAGATGTTATTTTTTTGTGTTGAGACGAGCTTAAGGTTCGTGGCATCCTCGCCAAAGTATACCTTGTACTCGCTCTGCTTATATGCTCCCAACCAGATGAGATCGCTATCTATCTTGACGTTTTGAGCATCTGCCATTGGGATTGGAGATGACGCCTTGGTGAGTCTCTTACCCGCAATCCAATAGTTCGCGTCGCCATATTCGTAAGCCCCAATATCTGGAGCGTCACCAACATATCTAACCTCTTTTTGATAGAGAGTCTCGCCTCCATCGACAAGTGGTGAGGTTGCCTTGGGGCGAAAATCACGAACGGCATGGTCGCGCAACAGAGAGCCTATATCATCGCCACACTCGTAGTTGTGGCTGAGGTGACCTGGTGCAGGGATAACGCTGTTAGGCTTGTTGATATCGCCCGAGAGTTGACCTGCGAGGTTGTTCTTTGTGACTGTCTCGTAGTTGCGTCCGTTGATCTTGAGATTTGCGGAGATGATAAGGTCATTCTTTACATTGTCGAAACATGTGTTGTTGAAGATCAGGTGGTTATCACCCTTTATAAACATGCGCTCAGTGTTCCAGACAACGTTGTGATGTGCGGTGCAGTTCTTGCCAAATGGCGCGTTGGGGGTGTTGGAGTTGTCGAAGCGAATACCCTGCTTCACGGCATCATGTAGCCAATTGTAGCGTATCACTGTTTTATCTTGACCTCCAACACTCACCTGAATCAGCGAGCCATCATTCTGCAAAAATCCACATCGAGAGAGGTCATTCAACTCAACAATCGCCTCGCGACCCACCTGCAACATCTCGGAGTTGCCTGTGTTGTAGGCTGTGTTTCTTCGGAAGCGAAGTCGCATGGTCTGCCCAAGATCAAACATGAAACCACCTGCGTTGATGCAGCTATAATCAAAATCGGAGAAACTACAGTTCTCGATCAAGCAGTTGCGTCCGCGCATCTTGATCGCAGGACCATCGCCATATGAGAAGTCGCAATTTACCACACGATAATTTACCTCTGTTTCAACGTTAGAACTCAACATAGATGTCGGCTCAATCCAACCAATATCGCCAACCATGCGACGGCTATAACTTGGATATTTGAAGTTACAATCTTCAATGGTTATCGCATAAGAGTTGTTGAAGTAGATGGTTGTTCCGAAGAACTCTATGCCACGGATGGCGATGTGTTTGCTATCTCGACCATTGAAGAAGTGGGTCTGCACCTTGCCCTCAATATTTAGCTCACGGGGGTGCTTGCCATTGGGGGTGTAGAGGTACAAGATCTTCGCTTTGGTGTCGTAGAACCACTCCTCGGGGGTATCTATAAGCTCACGTTTTCCCTCGATGAAGTAGCCATGTCGGTGTACCTGATCCTCGGTTGTGAAGTGACCTTTGACAGTCGACTTGTCATACTCAAAGCTTGTAGATCCAGCCTCGTGTTTGGTGATCTTCGAGACGTAAGTTTTGAACGATCCCGAATTAACGACTATCATACCGCCACCCTCCAATGAGAAGTTTAGTTGTGAGAGTTGCCTGTTTTCGTAACGTCCCATAGCTCCGCTCTCGGGGAATATCTGCGAGATGCTCTTATCCCAAACCGAACCATCGTACCAGTTGGCATTTGGGAAACGCGCTGATGTCATGCTCTTGCCATCGACAAAGAGTTGGGTGATAGCCTTTTTTAGAGGTGCTGAGTAGACGCCATCGCTCTCTTTGCTCCACTTTAGGTCGTTGAGTTGCTCCGCACCCGAGAGGATGACCTTTTCACCTGCATATGCCTCAATGGTGATTGGTGCGGATGGCGTGCCACACAGAGCAGTGAGGTCGATTTTCTCACGATATGTTCCGCCACGAATGTAGCAGTGATCACCTGCTTGGAGCCTACTCACCGCCTTGGATATCGTCTTGAGGGGCGACTCTTTTGTACCTTGTGCCTTGTCGCTACCCGAGGGCGAGACATAGTAGTCTCGCGCCTGAAGGGTTGTCGAGGCAAATAGCGCGGCTGTTAATATTAAATATTTTAGGTTCATGGGTTTAGTTTTTTATAGGTTGAAAACATCGGGGTAGAGTGCGATGATGTCGAATCCATCACCTACCGCCTGTGCCTCTTTGCGATATTTGTTTGCCATACGTTTGATAATCTCCTTGCTCTGAGGTGCTTGCGAGAGGTCGTTCATCTCCAGAGGGTCGTTTGCAAGATCAAAGAGATAAAATTTCTTTGCATCGGGTATGAAGTAGATCTTATATCTGTTGTCGCGCACCATACGCTGTCGATTGATATAAGCTCCATAGACCACCTTGCGCACAGCCTCCGCCTTGCCACTCTTTACCAAAGGGAGTAGCGACTTGAACTCCATCGCCTCGGGACGCTCAATACCTGTCGCCTCGTAGATCGTAGGTACTAGATCTTGGAGATATACAAGTTGCTTGCGCTGTTGACCTTTGGGCAGTCCACAGCCGCCAATCACGAGGGGTACTTTCATGCTGTGCTCATACATGCTCTGCTTGCCCAGTAGACCGTGGTTACCCATTGCTAGACCATTGTCGGCACTCAACACGATAAGCGTGTTATCCGCGCGACCGCTCTTTTTGAGAGCCTCCATCAAGCGTCCAATCTGATCGTCGAGGTGGGTGATGATGGCGTAGTACTCTTGGCGGTGTTTCTGAACTGCATACTCCGTGCGTGGGAATGGAGCTAAATCCTCGTCTCGAAGTGTTTGGTCGCACTCCATCTCAACCATGTAGGGGTGTTGTGCTTGAAACGACTTAGGGATTGTTATCTGATCCACAGGGTACATATCAACATACTCTTTGGGTGACTGTCGAGGGTCGTGCGGAGCGTTGAATGCACAGCTTATGAAGAGCGGTTTTTCGGATCTCTTGTTGCGCTCGATATAACCGATTGCTAGATCAGCCTGCACCTCGCTCCAATGTTTTCCGCCTTGCCAATAACCGCCCATAGACTTGTCCCACGGTTGCCAAGCGTTGTCATCTTTGGACAGTGGACGAGAGTATCCAACGCGCGTTGTCTTGTAGTTATCCTCGGGCATACCAGGTCGAACAGCCTCCACCTCGTCGAAGATTTTTGCTGGATTGACATGCGCCATGTGCCACTTGCCTGTGTGGTATGTCTGATACCCTGCACCCTTCATCACCTGAGGCCAAAGTTTGTTGTCATCGACCAAAGATTTGTATTTGTCGTTTTTCTGCTGTTCAAATGATCTCCAGACACCTAATCCCGTCATCAGCTGTGTGCGGCTTGCCATGCTCACTGCGCCATTCCAAGCACCCATGTTGTAGGCATTTGTGAATCGGACGCCTTGGTTGACAATCTTGTCGAGGTTGGGGGTTATCACCTGATCGTTGCCTAACGCTCTAATGCCATTATAGGTCATGTCGTCCAAGAAGATAAATAGGACATCGGGTTGAGATGGTGCTGCCTGCACCGCCATTGTAGTGGGTGCAAGGAGCGAAGTTAATAGTATCTTTTTCATTGCTATATTAGTTCCAAGATGGGTTTTGTACTAGGTTAGGATTTATGTCGCGCTCGCGCTTAGGTATTGGGAAGAACTGTTGATAGTCACGAACATTCGCCGCTGCTGTAGACACTGTTGAGGGGTTTGTTATCGCCTCGCGATCAGCCTCGGCAGTGTTGGCCATCACCTGATAGAAGTCGACTGTACCACCAGCTGTCGGGTTGGCATCGCTCCAATCTTTGCGACCCTCGCCATTAGACATGTAGAGTCCGAAACGAATATCATCAAAACGGCTGTGACCCTCGGCTGCTAACTCCCTACGACGCTCTGCGATAACCTCCGCCAACACCTCATCGTAGCTTAGCGATGTTGAGAGGTCGGCAGGGGCGTTGCTCTGAGCAAGGTCGAGCGTCCAGTAGTCGCCCATTCCTGTTGTGCAGCTAATGCCGTTGCGAGCGCGAGACCTAATTTTGTTGAGATATTCGACCGCCATTGCGCTATATCCCAACTCGTTGAGAGCCTCGGCGTACCCCAACAAGATATCGGCATATCGCAACACCACATAGTTGGATGGTGAGTTGTTAGCTGTCGAGATATGCTCTCCAAGGCGATATTTGAAATAGGTCATATCCGACCACTTTTTAACCACAGTGCGAACGCTATTGGCAACCTTATAACCTGGTATATTCCACAACAAACGAGCGTCTGTATTTGCCTCATCCACAGAGGATGTAGCGACGCTTGTACCTGTAATATAGGCTTTGTCGTAGAGGTTGTACAGCTCAGGATCTATCATAATTCTGCGTGAGTATACATTTGTGAGACCTAGGAGTCCAACCCAGCAACCCATGCGACCACCATAGCCACTCGTGCTACCAAACTGAATCTCGAAGAGTGACTCCGCTGAGTTCTCACCTGCAGGGGTGAAGAGATAGCCATAGTCGCTGTTGAGGCTTACGTTGATCTGGCCGCTATCCGAGAGCGAAATAAGCTGTCTCGCATACTCCGCCGAGAGGGTGTAGCACTCACCGATATCGACCCAATCGTAGCTGTTGATGCCATCCTTGAGGGTGTTCCATGACCCCATTAGGTCGGAGTGTTTTGCCGTAGATGCCGCTGTGAGGTATACCTTTGCCAAGAGTCCTAGAGCTGCGCTACGTGTTGCGCGACCTGTTACGCTGACGTCGTAACATGGAGTGACAGCAGAGCCCTGCTTGTAGTAGAGATTTTCGCTAGCGTACTTTAGGTCGGCAATGATCTGCTTATATACCGCCATAATGGAGCTACGCGCTACATATCGCTCATCCATATCTGTTGTTGGCTCAGTGACGAGCGGAACACCACCGTAGAGTCTCACGAGGTTGAAATAGCTCAACGCACGCATAAATTTACACTCGGCGATGAGGCGAGCCTTTGTGGTGTCGGAGATCCCTGTTTGGCTGTACTCCATCGTCTCGACCCCATCTATGGCGTAGTTCGCCTGTTGGATGGTGTAGTAGCTAGAGGTGTAGATCTGCTCTACGCTAGCGTGGTCAATGCCCAAGGTGTAGTTCATCAGCTCGGTGTGGCGCGTATCTGTGTTGTTGTTGAGGTAGCCAAACGATCCGAGGTTCATAACCATCAGATTGACGTTATATGTGCCCCAATCCGATGTGTCGGTTAGTGTGCTGTATACGCCATTTACCACCAACTCAGCTGAAGCCTCCGAATCGAAGAATCCATCCGCCTCAATCGAACTTTTGAGATCCTCATCGAGGAAGTCGCTACACGAGGTCAAGGAGAGGAGAAGTAGGCTAAATGTTATAATATATCGTTTCATATCGTGTTGTGGTTTAGAATGTTAGGTTTACACCAAGCGAAATAGATGATGTGTAGGGTTGTCCACCGTAGTCGTAGCCTGGAGCCATGGATGTTCCCATATCAGCCTCGGGGTCTGTTCCAGAGTAGTTGGTGATGGTTAGGAGGTTGTTGCCTCTCACAAAGAGTCTACACCCCGAGATTCCGAGTTTAGACAACGCCTTTTTGTTGAGTTCATAAGCCAACGTTATAGAACTGAGCTTGATGAACGAGGCATCCTCAATAAATTGGTCGAGATATTTGCTCAGATCCTCACACGAGGGGTGTGGAGTCATCGAGTTTGGGTTTGTCTCGGCATCCCAATAGTCGAGCGACTTAGCAAGACGATTGTTGTAGTTCTTGTCGTAGGTTATCAAACTTGCCGCATTGGCGTTGTAGATATCTCCGCCCCACTGGAATTTAAACTGCATATCGAGTGTGAATGCCTTGTACGTGAATGTCTGCGACATACCTCCCGTGAACTTGGGTTCGTAGCTACCTATGATGGTCATATCGTCGGAGTCGATCACAATCTTCGAGAGTGAACCATCGCTGTTGTAGATGTTCGATGAGGAGTTGATATCGGCAAGTTTGCGCTGTCCAATCTTCATGAGTGACCCAAACGACCCAACGCCACGGTATAGATCCAACTGCTCTTGGTTCTCGATTATCCCGACCTGCTTGTAGCCGTAGAATTGACCTATCGACTTGCCAACAATAATGCGCGAATAGCCGTTGTCGATGTAGTCGCCTCCACCAATAGAGAGAACCTTGTTGCGGTTGAACGCCATATTGTAGCCCATACGCCAAGTGAAGTTCCTCTTCTTGATGATCTGAGCATCTAGCGAAACCTCCCAACCCTTGTTCTCCATAGAGCCGTAGTTCATGATATACTCGTCATATCCCGTCGAGGCAGGAACCTCCACATCCATCAACATATCATCGGTCTGCTTGTAGTAGTAGTCGACAACGATATTGAGGCGGTTGCCAAAGAGTCCGATATCTACACCTGCATCAAATTGGCGCGTGCTCTCCCATCTAAGGTCTGAGTTGGAGATCTTCGAGAGGCTTAGTCCCGAGGTTACGGTGTTGTTGAAGATGTAGTTGTTTGTCCCAAGTGTTGCGATGGTTGCGTAGTTGTCGATAGCTTGGTTGCCTGTCACACCGTAGCTAGCGCGAACTTTTACATTGCTGATCTGCTTGATACTCTTCAAGAAATCCTCCTCCGAGGCTCTCCAAGCCAACGCCGCCGAGGGGAACATAGCCCATTTGTTGCCCGTTGGGAAGCGTGACGATCCATCGGCACGACCTGAGATAGTCATCAAATATTTGTTGTTGTGGGTGTAGTTCACACGTCCCAACACCGAACTCAACGACGACTTAGATTTGCTTGTCGAGGGGTCGCTAGGATCTGTTCCCATGCTCATGTTGTCGACACCTAGACCTTGATAGAGGTAGTTTTCGTTGGTCGCTGAGAACTCTGAGGTGTAGTTCTCCTCAGCGGTAAATGCCGCAGTAGCTCCCAAGCGGCTCTTTGGTGAGAATGACTTGTTGTAGTTAAAGACACCCTCATATACCCACGAGCGTTGATCCTGATAGGTTCGGCTAGCGATACCGTTCGACTTGCTACCCTTGCTTGTGGTTGAGGGGTAGAACGACTCAAAATTCATTAAATTGTGGTTTGTTCCAATGCTGTTCTTGAATGTCAACCCTGGGAGTAGCTTCGCTGTCAAGGCGAGATTTGCAAGAATACGTGTCGAGTTCTTCTTGTTGGTCACATCGTTGACAAAGGTCAAGGGGGTAGATGCCTCGGCAACATCGTCATCGCTCTCGCTGTCGATCATCGTCCAATCAATATTATCCGATGGACTCTTTAGTGGAGAGCAGCGCAGAGTCTGCATAATAACGCCCGTTGAGGAGGTGTTACCGCCAACACCTGTGGCTACACCATTGGATTGCGTATAGCCGAAAGTGGTATTAAAATCTGCTGTAAGCCATTTTTTTAGCTCAGAGTTAACCTTGGCGTTGAATGAGTAGCGCGTGAAGTCGTTGTTCTGGATGACACCTTCATTCTTGAGGTAGCCAGCTCCGACATAGTAGCGGCTCTTCTCTGTTCCTCCGCTGACGCTAAGGTTGTGGCTCTGTGAGATCGCTGTGCGGTAGATCTCCTTCTGCCAATCGGTATTTGTCGAGTCGGCATATGTCTTGTAGTTGTAGTAATCGCGTGTATCGCCGCTCGCAATAGCCTCTTTTTCAGCTGTGTAAGGGTCGCTCTCGGTGAATGATCTGTGCCACATAAACTCCGCAAAACCCTCTGAGTCAAGTAGATCGACGGTCTTGGTCACCTGCGAGATTCCAACCTGTGCCGAGTAGGTAACCACTGCGCGACCAGTTTTTCCGCTCTTGGTGGTGATGAGCACAACACCATTGGCTCCACGAGAACCATAGATTGCTGTCGCTGAGGCATCCTTCAACACCTCAATAGACTCGATATTCGAGGGGTCGATATTTGATAGAGGGCTAGAGTCGGTGGTGTTGAAACCATCGCTAGGCTCAGAGAGGGATGAGGTCTCTATTGGAAAACCATCGACAACATATAGAGGCTGTGTAGATGCTCCCACGGAGCTAGCTCCTCGTATTTGAATCGAGTACGATGGGTTTGGACCTCCCTCGCCTGCGCTGATGTTGACTCCTGCCATGCGACCCTCCAACATGCTAGCCATATCGGTCGGGGTGCTCTGCTGTGCAAAATCAGCCTCTGTGACGCGTGATGTCGCACCAGTAAGGTCGCTTTTGCGCATCTTGCCATAACCAACAGCCACAATCTCGTCCATCTGAATGGCATCCTGCTTAAGCTTAATATTTATGTGGTTATTCTTCGCAACGGTGACTCTGCGAACCTCGTAGCCTAGGCAGTTGATAACCAACACATCTCCCTCTTTTGCGCGTATCTCATATACACCCTCGGCATTTGTCGTTGTTCCTGTTGTGGTATCCTTTATTACCACTGTTGCCCAAGGTACTGGAGCATCTGTTGCTGCATCTCTAACTACTCCATATAGGCTCATCGTCTCAACTCCCTCAGCCCACAATTGAGTAGGTAGAGCGATAAGTAGAACAACGATTATGATATATAATTTTTTCATCTTTTAAAGTTTTAAGTGTTCTTTATTTGTTATCTCGCCTTGGCTACCAAAAGTCGTAGATTTCGGCCTTTTTGCGTTGGCGGTGTAGGTTGATACCGCTGTGGTCGTCGGGGTAATCCAAAGCCCTATAACGAGGCGGATAATCAGCGGTGAGTCCAATCTTCTCCACCTCGATAGCCTTAATGCCTAGCTCAAAGGCAGGCGAGTCGCTCTGCAACTTAAAGTTCGGTTTTGTGACATCCTCAAAGCGAGGGTCGGCAACTCGGCTCTGTTGGTCGACATTGCTCTGCGCATTTTTGGTTATATGCTTTTGTGCCGCCTCCTTGTTGCGCGCCACCCAGATGAGGTTACTATCTGTTTGGCAGTTGTGAGGCAACGAAATACCCTCTGATGCTCGATACGACTCTCGGTAGAGGTTCAGCCTCGACCCCGACTCGTAGAAGATGTTGCGCTTTACCTCAGAGCCATAGTCTGCCTCCTCATCGGGGTAGGATGCCCAGCGTATAGACTCCGCAACACTACAATCAACGATATAGTTGTTTAGAACGTGGTTGTAACCCTTGTGGACAATCGCTGCGACATTGGTGTTGTAGATGATGTTGCCCTCGAATGTCGTTCCGCGTTGCCAATCATCTGTGCGGAGAACTCCCGAGGCGTGGCTGGCGATGTGGTGGACGTAGTTGTTCCTCATGATATTGCCCTCGCCAGCTCCCGAGACATTCAAGACCGAACCATCACCCAAAGCCTCCAACGCACGATATACCTCGTTACCCTCGACAATGTTGTTGCGTGCGTGAAGATAGGGTAGGGTAGACCTCCAATACTCGCCAATGGTGATCTTGCCCGACTTGTAATCCGAAAGGGGTTGAGGGTCGATCTCATGGCGTCGGATGGTCTTGGATGCCTCGTCGAAGTCGCACCAATCCTTAACCATAATAGGTGTTCGAATGCCACAGATACCAACACCCTTGCGTGGAACGTGGTGGATGAGGTTGTTGGAGATGATATTCTCGCCACTCTGCCAAACAAAGATTCCAGCACCATGGGTCACAACCTCGCCAACGTGGTGGATCAGGTTGTTGTGGATGATGTTTGCGCGGTTGACATCCTTAGTACCAGCTCCATAGCCACAGAGAAGAATACCCATATGTCCAACATAGTTTATCAAGTTGTTGTCGATGGTGTTGCGTTGAGCGTGTAGATCGAGGCGTATTGCCGAATTTGCCGACTCCGTGAAGTGACACTTCGAGATGCGACACCCCTCAGCTCCTCTGAAACGAACCATTGCGTTGGGAGCATCGAACTTATCCCAATCGTGCTGTATACCCCAACCTTTGTGATCTTGATTCCATGTGTAGCGACCTGCACGAGTGAACTTGATACCCTCAAAGGCTAGATTCTTGACGGGTGAGTCCTTTGCGCCATCGTAGTTTATGTCGCCCTCAACGAGAAGATACTCAACGAGTCGAGGTGCTACAACATTTTCGAGAGTCTCACCCTTGGCAGGGTAGTAGAAGATCTTACCCTTGAATGTCGCAAAACTACCCTCGGTGAGGTACTCCAAGACATTCTCAACCCAAGGCTTGGTGTGGCTAAGTTTCGACCCAGCAGGAGCGTTCGCCTCGATAGTGGTATAGGCGATTTGACGCTTGGTGTCAATTCGCTTCAACGGCAATAGATTCATCACCCAAGGCACGGGGGCAAAACCAACCTCAACCTCTTCCAAATTAACCCAATTTTTGAGAACCCCCGAAGGATCGTCATACGCAAACTGCGTTAGGAGGTAACGATCCTTGTCGTAGTAGACATTCATGCTACGTGCTGCCTTGTAATTGGTGATGTTATCTATCTTTGTCGTTTTATGCTTTTCCAGAGCGATGGCGTTGAGAGGCTTGATATCGAAACCCTCACGGCGCGAACGATCCACGCGCGAACCATTATTATATAGGTTGTAGACTCCGTTGAGCCCCTCGGGGATCTGCGTCATGTAGATCTTACCCTCTGCCTCTTCGAGTGCTGGGGGTAGGTTGTCCGCCACACGCCAGTTGTTGACCTTGATATCTGAACTTATGACGGGGATCTCATCCGCATACGCCTTATAAATATAGGTGTAACCATCGGGGGCGGAGTCCTCCACGCCAAAGCGAAGGGTGTGCGAAAGGCGATACTCTCCACCTCGAAGATAGATGGTGATGTTGCGCTCGCGCTCGCTTTTGTCCATTGACCTAATGAGATCTCGCGCACCCTCGATAGATGAGAGTGGAGCATCTATTGTTCCGACATTGGAATCATCGCCCGAAGTTGGTGAGATGTAGATCTCCACCTCGTGGCTGCTGCATGAGATGCAACCCAGCAACAGAAGTGAAAGTAGTAGTTTGAAGTTTGTTTTCATGGTATGTAATTATTTGATGTTTGTCTCTGTTGCAAAAGTACCATGAGCCCCCATGGAAGTGTTGTACATAATTGACATTGGGTATAACATAATTGCCAAAACGTGCTTCTACGGCGTTAAATCGTGTCTATTTTGTTTTAGGGTATTTGTAAATTGTGAAATAAAACATACCTTTGAGAAACCAAAACCTTAAAACTATTAATATGCGCAAAATCATATTTGTCGCAATCGCTCTACTCCTCTGCATCTCGACATCGACAGGTCAGATTAGTTTGCAGGAGAGCTTCACCTCCTACAAAATTGAACAGGTGGATGAGAGCGATGGATTTCTACAAAATACAGCTATCGACATCACCCAAGATGGTCGTGGGTATCTCTGGTGCTCAACCCCCAATGGAGTCTATAAATATAATGGTTACAACTTCGAGATATTCTACAACGACCCAAAGGATGATCGAAGCCTCGATAGTAGCTCAATTCTCTCCATAACTCAATGGTTTGATGGTCGACTCTGCTTCACGAATAACACAACGCTCAACATCTTCAATGACTTTGATAGCTCGTTTCACCGCATCGAGATACCGAACCGTGAGGCTAAGTATAGGTTTGTAGATATCAAGGCAGACCTCTCGAATCGAGGGGTGGTCTGGTTGTTGAGTCGTGACAAAATTTCCATTCTCAAGTTGACCCCCGACCTTGAGGAGGTGGAGAGGGTTATCGTCGAGGTGGCAAACCTAGATAACACTCCATCGGCAACCATATATCGCAAAATCATCCGCGATAATAATGGTTACATGTGGCTCCTTTCCAATAATGAGGTGACATGCAATAAATATGATGAGGCTGAGTGGTACAAACAGATTTTCAACTATCCCATACCCAATGCGCGCTCACTCGTTGTAGATCGAACAGGGCAGATTATTATCTATGCCAAGGGGCAGATATCCATCATTAACCACAACCAGCAATACGATGATTTCGACAGCGAGGATATAGATCTTTCGCACTGTAATATAGATCTTGATGATCTGCTTCTCTCGGCCGATGGTAGCCTCATTGGGGTTGATTGGAGCGAGGCGGTATATCGAATAAATCTCTCCAATCGTGAGATTGTCAAGAACCATCTCTCGGGGGTTCAGGAGTCGGGGCGACCATTTCGTTATCGAAGTGGATATATCGACAGTAGTGGAGTTCTGTGGGTTGGTACGCTCCATGGCGGTCTCTACCGTGTCAATCTCAACCATAAACCTTTCAACTCCTTTGGTGACTTGGTAAAGGATAGCTATCCCAACCAGATCGCAGGTGATGTAAACGGAAATGTCTGGATTGGAACATTCTATAACGGTATCAGCCACGCCAATCTAAAGAGTGGGGTGAGCCATGATGTCAACAAAAAACTCAACCTCTCCCCTGAAAGCTCCATATTTGCTCTGGATTTCTACCGTAGATACCTATGGTACTCTACGCAAGAGGGGGCTATATATAGAGCCAAATGCGACATTGATGGGTCGATTCTAACGCATGAGAAGGTTGCTGAGACTGCTGCAGGATTGGGATTTTTCTATCGTGATACACAACGTCTCTACTATGCGATTTTTAACCCTGTGGGGAGCAACTGTTCTATATATATTTGTGACGATACAACATCTTCACACACCCCAACATTCCGAGAGTTTACACTCATGGATGGTTCGAATATCGCAGTCGGAGGAGTCAGCTCCATGATACGTGATAGCCGAGGTAGATTGTGGATTGGAACAAGCTCTAAGGGGTTGTATATGTGCGACTTCACGCAAGATGGTACGCTTAAAGTATGCAAGAAGATCCCTCTGCCTTATGATGTTGAGAAGAGCAATATTTTTGCTTTATACGAAGATTTTCAGAATAATATATATATCGGTTCATTTGGAGGTGGTATGATGGTTATACCACCCAATTATGCCTCGTTAGATGACAGCTATACCCTATATACACGTAGGGATGGACTCGCCAATAATGCAGTCTACTCTATCCATAGTGGCGGAGCTAACTTCCTGTGGATTAGCACGGATGAGGGGCTTTCGAGGTTTGATGTCGCGAACAAGAAGTTTCTCAACTACAACACTTCGGATGGGGTGTTGAGTCTTAATTTCCGCAAATGGTCATCGTGGAAAAGTCCCGATGGCGAGCTGTTTTTTGGTGGTGTCGAGGGTGTAAACTACTTCAAGCCCGAGCTGATTAAAACCAATGTATACCTCCCTAATATTGCCATAACTTCACTCCATGTAGGTGGCGTAAAGCAATCTATTGCCCCCTATATCTACTATACTAATGATATAGCAGAGGGTGTTGCGAAAGTTGATGAATTTGAGTTGCAACCCTTCGAAAATAGCTTCTCAATAGAGTTTGCCTCGCTACATTTCGATAATCCTGATAAAAATCAGTACGAATATATGTTGCGTGGTGTTGACCCCACATGGCATAGCGTCTCTTCAAAAAATAGAGCGGTAACATACTCAAACCTCGCCGTTGGTGATTATGAGTTTCTTGTTAGGGGTACCAATAGCGATGGTATTTGGTCTAGGGAGTATGCACGTATGAAGATTGTGGTGTTGCCGTATTGGTGGCAGAGTTGGTGGGCAAAGGTGGTCTATCTCGCTATACTTATGGTGATTGCCTATTTCGTATACCTCTATCTGGTTCAGAAACAGAGGCATAGCGTGGAGAGCAAGATCAATCAAGCAAAACTTGACTTTTTTACCAATATTTCACATGAGATAAAGACCCCTCTAACAATAATTTCGGGGGCTTTGGATCTCAACCGTGGCGAGACCATCCCAGCACGAGATGTGGAGATTATTCGTAGAAACAACAATCGCATGCTCTCGCTTGTTACTCAGCTACTTAACTTCCGAAAAATGACGCAGGGACACGCTCCATTTCACCCTCAGTGTGGTGATATAGTTCCACTCCTAGGCTCAATATCTGATAGTTTTTCGCTGCTTGCCCAGAGGAGCTGTGTCGACTTCCAATTCTCTACCCAATCCCCCCAAAGAGAGCTATGTTTTGAGGCGGATAAGATAGAGAAGATCGTTGCTAATCTCCTATCCAACGCCTTCAAACATACACCAAATGAGGGCGGAAAAATCGAACTTTTGCTATCGGTAGGGTTGCCAAGCAATATGCCATCCGAGTTGAGGCGAAACATAAAATATCCAGTGGGTAGCTACACGACAATCTCTGTATCAGATAATGGAGAGGGTATACCTGCGGAGTATATAGGTCGTATATTTGAGCAATTCTACCAAGTTGGAGGCTATAATCTATCCCTCAAACATAGAGGCGTTGGGGTGGGGTTGGCATACTCCAAACTTCTCACGGAGCTACATGAGGGGTATATCTTTGTGGAGTCGGCGGTGGGCGTCGGAAGTACCTTTTATGTCATTCTACCTCAGAGCCTAACCAAGGTTGAGATGTGCGAAAATTCTGGTAACCAAACTGTTGAGCAGACAAATATTGAGTTTGTTGTAGACCAGAAGAGTGCGCAGGTGGCGCAACCCAATATTTTGGATAGGCACGACAAAGAGGTGCTTATTGTTGAGGATAACCACGAGATAAGGGAGTTTCTGAACAAGGTTCTCTCGCCCATATACACAGTTCACGAGGCGGAGAATGGTGTGCAGGGGTTAGAGATTGCGGAGCGCGTGATTCCCGATATTATTATTTCGGATGTTATGATGCCCGAGATGGATGGTATCACGCTGTGTGATAGGCTTAAAAAGAGTGATAAAACCAGTCATATACCGATAATTCTACTCACCGCCAACTCCTCAATGGATCATCGTGTGGAGGGTTTGCGTTCGGGTGCGGACTCCTACATTCCCAAGCCCTTTAATCTTGAGCATCTGATGGTTCGCATTGAGAAGTTGTTGGAGATTCGTTCACTTCTGAAGAGTAAATATATGCAGTTCTCGGGGCTTGTAGATCTGGAGCAGATCGAGATTGCAGATCCCGACAAGGAGTTTCTCGCACGGGTTGAAGATCTTATTGAGCAGAATCTTACGGATTCGGAGTTCACCGTTGAGGCGTTGGAGCAGGCAATGGCATACACTCATGTGCAGCTCTACCGCAAGGTAAAGTCCATCTCGGGGGTGCCTGTTGTTGAGTTCATCCGCAACTATCGCCTTAAACGGTCGGTTGATATGATGCGTCAAGGTGGTATGCGCATTAACGAGATCATGTATTCTGTGGGTTTCGCTACGCCATCATATTATAGCAAGGTCTTTAAAAAGAGGTATGGCAAGAGCCCTGCTGAGTTCATGGAGGAGATCAACTCCTTGTAAGTTACATTGCCTTTTGGTGCTATTTTACCTCAAAGGTTGCAGATGTTTTAAAGCACCTCTATGCCGAATATATCTAGGCATGATGTAGTGTGCGCAATACAAAAAAATGGCTATTTTCATTGACCATTCAGTGGATGAGAGAAATTTAAACAGATTTTTATGGAATCTCCAACTCCACCAATTCACATTTTGTCTCATTACGAGAGACTCCATGCACCTTGAATAGTGCATTAAAATAACTTGCGTTTGAAGGGATGTTTTCGTAAAACTCTTTAAGCCATTGTGCATCAACAAACCGCTTTACTGTGGCAATCGTGCCTACATCATTGTTTGAGACAAAGTAGAGAGCAACCTTGCCATTTTGTAGAGGCATATAAGAGACCATGGCATACTCTATGAGAGTGGTTTTATTTATAAAACTAGAGCGATATTTTAGCTCCTTGCCATCCTCCTTGCGAACCGTAAAGGTTTCATTCTCAACCGAAAACATCTTGCTATTCTTCAAAAATATACTTCTCGAGATATTCATGGTCTTTGATTGTCCAACATAGATTATGTTTGAGTTATTGGTCTCGATATAGTTGAATTCACTCTCCGAAATGGTATTAAAATCCTTGTTGTGCGAGCAAAACCACTTAGTTAAACTACACATTGAAAAAGGTATAGCCTTGGTGTATAGAGAGTATGAATTCATCCTCAATGTGTCACAATTATATCTTTTGATATACTCTAGATACTCACTCTGATTAGTTATATGAGGGTGTAATACCGCTACTTTGACGCCGTTTATATTATCGTTAATTGTTACTTGATCGGCTAAAACAACTGTTGTAAGAGCTCTCTTGGAGAAAAAGTTCGCCCAACAATAACTATCTCTATTCGAGAAAGTTAACAGCAGTGTAACTAATGCTACACATGCAACTATTGCAGCTGCATAAACACAACCACGTCTCATCTTTTTGCCAATACGCTCTTGGTATTTGATAGAGATGTTATATTGCCCCTTGCTCATCTCAAATTTCACACTATCTTCTCGACCTTGGTTGTCATAATATGCGTTGAGTTTTTTGCGCAGGTTATACATATAGACACGTATTCCGCCTGAGCTTCTGTCGCTATTGTCGTACTCTTTATTGAAAAATTCAACACCTATGGATGTCTCTTTCATAGGCTCATTCGCAATGCTCTTCTCGACCAAAAATGTCAACAAAGCAGCGTAACGAGGTGAATTAACAAATTGTTCATCACTCTTTATCTTATCTAAATATACTCTGATTTTTTCTTCATTCATCGCTTTATATTGAATTAAGTTCACATAGCAAATGTACTAATTATCTTTCGAATTAACAAGTTAATTACCCGTTAATCGCCCGTTAATTAGCCGTTTTCTTCTTTTTTTGTTTGATATTCATCGACCTTTTTGCTTACTTTGCGTAACCATTACTAAACCACATGATTATGCGAGGTTTGTTTCAACGGATTTGAACCCAATCGCAAATTATAACTGATAAGCTATAGATGAAAACACTAACCAACCAAACTTTAATTTTAATTGCCGCCAGCGCAGTGGCAATTCCACTCTCGGCTCAAGCTGCTAAGAGGAGCAAACAACCAAACATCCTCTTCATCATGACCGATGACCACACCTCGCAAGCTATCGGGGCGTACAATACCCATCTCTCGAAGTTGAACCCCACCCCAACAATTGACGCCTTGGTTCAGGAGGGCGTACTCTTTGAGAATGTCTTTTGTAATAACTCGATCTCGACACCTTCGCGTGCCACCATTATGACGGGGCAATATTCACACACCAATGGGGTGTTGACTCTTGATGATCATCTCGACACCGAGCAGCAACACTTGGCTGTGGAGATGAAAAAACTGGGGTATCAAACCGCAGTGATTGGCAAGTGGCACCTTGGATGTGAGCCAACGGCATTTGATTTCTATAGCGTCTTTACTCAATATGCAGGTCAGGGTGCTTACTTTGACCCATTGACAGCTGATAGCCGCAATAAAGATAAAAAGTACCCCAACAACACCATCAAACATAAGGGACACTCATCGGATATCATAACCGACATGACAATGGAGTGGATAGGCGAACGTGACAAGAGTAAGCCATTCTTTGTGCTGCACCACTTCAAAGCTCCACACGGATATTTTGAGTATCATACACGTTATGCAGACTACTTGAAGGATGTGGATATTCCTGTACCTGCAACGCTTTTAAATCGTGAGGGATTTGGATCTGTGGGGTCACGAGGCGAGGATAACTCACTAGAGCGATTTATCGGAACATCTATCTCTAAGAGAAATGTGCACCACAACTATGTCAAGGAGTTTAAGATTGACTTGGGCGATGACGACAAGAACACTCTAGCGGCGTATGATAAGTATATGAAAGATTATCTGCGTTGTGTCAAGGGTGTGGATGATAACATGGAGCGACTCTTTCAATATCTCAAAGATGAGGGGTTGTGGGATAATACAATTATTGTCTACACCTCGGATCAGGGTATGATGCTTGGCGAACACGATCTGCAGGATAAGCGTTGGATGTACGATGAGTCACTACGTATGCCATATATCATGCGAGTACCTGGTGCAAAGGTCAAGAATCAGCGCAATGATATGATGATACAGAACGTCGATTTTGCACCGACGCTTTTGGCTCTAGCAGGGGCTGAAAAAACTAGGGGATATATGCAGGGAGAGGATTTTAGCAGCGTATTCTTAGGTCAAGAGATTGAAGGTTGGAGAGATGCGATATATTATCGTTATTGGATGCATATGATACACCACAATGTCCCCGCTCAGTTGGGAATACGCACAAAGGATTATAAACTTATATTCCTCTATGGTCGCCACTATGATCCTAGCCGCTATGGTGAGAAGACATTCGCTTGGATCAAGACGAGTACCGCACTTATAGTCCCTACGCCTGTCTCATTTGAGCTGTACGATCTGCGCAAAGATCCACACGAGACCACCAACGTTGCTGATGATCCTAAATACAGCGAGGTGCTAAAGAGATTGAAGAGAGAGCTCTTAGCTCTCAAACTTAAGGTGGGCGATTCAGATACGGCAAACCCTGAGATTCAGAAGATTATAAACGATAATTTTTAAGATAAAATGAAAAAGATAATTATATTAGGATTGCTACTTTGTGCAACATTTGCTACAAATGCACAGAGCGAGATTCACGTATCTCCGACAGCTGCCAAGGGCGGCAAGGGGTCGCTAGAGTCACCTTTCAATACGATTGATGCAGCTAAAAAGAGAGTTGCAAAGATCAACAAAAAGATGACAGCGGATATTGTGGTCTATCTACACGGTGGCACATACTCCATCACCAAACCTATTGTTTTTGGTGTAGAGGATTCGGGCTACAATGGGTACACTGTTGCATATAAAGCCTACAACAATGAGGAGCCTTTGATTAGCGGAGGCGTCAAGGTCTCTTCTTGGGAGAGAGTCGACAACAGCAATATCTATAAAGCGAGGTTAGAGCGCGATACTAAGTTGCGCACCCTTTTCGTCAATGGCAAGCGTATGCGAATGGCAGGTGTCGAGGAGCCTATTGATGGAATCTCGGATTGGGGCAAATTCGAGGTTAGGGGAGATGAGCCTTGGGCATTTGGTGCAGGAGTGGGCATTGATGGAGTTAAATTTCACACCAAGGATGTGCGCGTTTACAAGAACCCCGAGGATGTGGAGCTGATTCAAAATAATGTCTGGACAGAGAAGATTCTTGGCATACGTGATATTGAGCAGCTAGGAGATGTGACAATCTTAAAGTTCCAACAACCTTATGGAGCTATCGCTACAAATATGGCTTGGGCAGGTAAGTTCAAATACGACAAGCAGTTTGTTGTACGCAACGCCTATGAGTTGCTTGATACCGCTGGAGAATTCTACTTCGACAAATCGACCAAAACGCTCTACTACTATAGCTCGGGCGAGGATATGAGCAAGGCTGAGGTGATTGCACCGCTCTCGGATGGATTGATGCGCATTGAGGGTAAGAGCAGTGAGGCGAGGGTTAAAAATCTTCGTTTCGAAGGGATTACATTCTGTTACGACCATTGGGAGTTGATGGATATTGAGGGGTCTCACGCCTTTGCTGGTATCCAGAGTGCAGGTCTCGCCTATAAATTTGTCCCTGGGGGTAACTGGCATCCAACGGAGTATAGCAGTTGTGATGTTCCGCGAGGTTCGATAGATGTAAAGAGTGCTGAGAATATCACATTTGAGCTAAACAGGTTCGAGGGGATGGGCTCTGCCATCACCATAAATATGGTAAATGATGTTGTTGGTAGCACTATCAATGCTAACTATTTCCACGATTTATTGGGCAATGCTGTTAATATTGGTCACCCTCAGCACTACCGAATTGGCGATGGTCCTCACTATCCAGCTGGTGTTGAGGGGGTATGCAAAGGGACCAACATCACCAACAACTATCTACGCAATGTGAGCATTGATTTCCGCCAATTGGAGGGTATGACAGCCTTCTTTGTGGAGGAGGTGCACTTCGACCACAACGATATTGCCGACACCGCATATGGAGCTATTGCGATGGGTTGGTGGTGGGGTAACTCAGAGATTGCCCCCTCCAAGGTTGCAAAAAATAACTCGATGAGTTTCAACAAGGCAGGAAACACCCACCGCGCACTCAAAGATGGAGGTATTCTATATTTCTTGGGCGAGCAATATGGTACAGTTGTCGAGGGGAACTATATCTTCAAAGGACCACGATGCATCTATCCCGACGATGGGTCGGCTGGTCTTACTATCCGCAGAAATGTTGTTCTAAACAACTATGCAAAAGGAGATTTTTGGTTGCATACATGGACACCTTGTTGCCACGATATTATAGCTGAGGATAACTTTGTTAAGGATAACAACGTCAAAAATAACGGAACAAATTGCCCTGTTACGGGAACAGTGTCAATTCCAACAAAGAGGGAGTTTTCTGCTGAGGCAAAGGAGATTATAGCAGCCTCAGGAGTCGAGAAAAAGTATCAGCATATAATCCCAACAAAGAAAAATGAGCTAATCGAGTTGTACCCAGCGAGTTTTAAAGATACAGACCACTAATTGGTTGCGACCATTATGAGAACTTGGAAAAACAATCTCGACGAGAGTAAAAAACGCTACATAGATTGGTGGAGTGGCAAGGGGATAATTCTGAATATGTGGGAGCACCTCGAAAAAGATGGCGCGCCTCACGCCGTAATCCCCTGCCCCCAAGATGCCGTGGATCTGAATCAATATTGGTTTGACCCTCAGTGGCGCGCCGAGAATATCGACTATCAGCTATCTCGCAGTTCGTTTAAAGCGGATATTATGCCCATTGCAAATACGCAATTAGGTCCAGGGTCGCTTGCTGCAATATTGGGTTCAGAGTTGGAGGGGCGCAAGGATACAATCTGGATAAAGCACACCGAGGGGGCACAACCGCAATTTGACAAATATAGAGATAATCCCTACTGGAAGTTGCATCTCGATCTATTGAAGGAGTGCAAGAGTCGCTCAAAGGGGAACTACTTTGTAGGGTGTCCCGACTTGATGGAGGGGTTAGATATTGTCGCTGCTATCAAAGGACCTTCGGATGCGCTGATGGATATTATCTTGCAACCCGATGAGTTAAAGGAGCAGTTGCAGAGAATCAACGATATCTACTTTGAGGTCTTTGATCAAATTTATGATATAATTGAGGAGGGTGGCGAGATGGCGTTCTGCTACTTCTCGATATGGGCACCAGGTAAACTGACTAAGTTGCAGTGCGATATATCGACTATGATATCAGAGGATGACTTCCGCTCATTTGTTCAGCCATACCTTCGTGAGCAGGCGCAGAGGATTGACTACACACTCTACCATTTGGATGGAGTGGGGGCTATACGTCACCTTGATGCTCTGCTCGAAATAGAGGAGCTTAACGCTATTCAGTGGACTCCAGGGTATGGAGAGCCTCAGGGTGGCGATGCACGATGGTATGAGCTATACAAGCGAATTTTGGCAGGTGGTAAATCAGTAATGATAAATTGGGTAACACTCGATGAGTTAGAGCCATTAATTGATAATATTGGCACTGAAGGATTACATATAAATGTTGACTTCAAGTGTGAAAAGGATATTGACAAAGCACTTTCAATCATAGAAAAATATAGATAGCGATGGATAATATAAATACATTTTTAAGTACAATAGATTTTTTAGTTGTTGGACTCTATTTGGTTGTTCTAATAGCCATTGGGTATTGGGTAAGTTTTGTAAAAAAAGATAGGGTCGGCGGTGACGAGAATCTATTTCTTGCAGGTCGCTCGTTGGGGTGGTCGAGTATCGGACTCACAATGTGGGGGACAAATGTAGGTCCTTCAATGTTGATTGCTTCGGCAAGTATTGGTTACACAACGGGAGTTGTGGCGGGTAATTTCAGCTGGTATGCCTTTGTCTTTATCCTCCTCTTAGCTACGGTCTTTGCGCCACGTTATTTGGGGGCTAATGTGCAGACTCTGCCCGAATTTATGGGCAAACGCTTTGGCGATACTACTCGCACAATCTTGGCGTGGTACACCTTGGCGACGGTGTTGATTTCGTGGTTGGCTTTGACCCTCTTTGCTGGAGGTATCTTGGTTAGTCAGATCCTCAATGTGTCGCTCTTTACATCAATATCAATATTGATTGTGATTTCGGCATTCTTCACAATTGCTGGAGGTCTTAAAGCTATCGCCTACACCAACTCTTTTCAGATGATTTTGCTCATCGTGGTATCTGCAATTCTCACAATCGTTGGTATTGTCAAAGCTGGAGGCGTAGGGGCTATATTTGATGCTGTCCCCGCACACTATTGGAATCTATTTCAACCATCTGATGACCCCAACTACCCTTGGATCGCTATCCTCTTAGGCTACCCAATTATGGGCGTTTGGTTCTGGTGTACCGACCAATCTATGGTGCAATCGGTGTTGGGAGCGAAGAACTTGAAGCAAGGTCAGTTGGGTGCAAACTTCACTGGCTGGCTGAAGATCTTGGATGTCTTTCTCTTTATAATCCCGGGTATAACTTGCTTTGTTCTATTCCCTGATCTTAGCAACCCCGACGAGGCGTATATGACAATGGTCACACGTCTTTTGCCTCATGGAATGATAGGTTTGGTTATGGCAGTTCTAATAGCGGCTTTAGTGAGTACTATCGACTCGGCACTCAACTCACTGAGTACGGTATTCACAATGGATATATATGTCAAGAAGTTCAACCCCCAAGCCACTCAAAAGCAGATTGTAAATATGGGTCGAGTTGTTACTGTACTTGGAGCTGTCGTGGCTGTTTTTATGGCTGTTGGAATTGATAGTATCAAGGGGCTTAACCTCTTTGACGTATTTCAAGCAATCTTGGGTTTCCTTGCGCCACCACTATCTGTTGTCTTTTTGTTTGGCGTTTTGTGGAAAAAGACAACTTCACGCGCGGCTAACTTCACACTGATTTTTGGTACAGTAATTAGTCTAGGTACAGGAATCTTGTACCTCTTTATATTCCCATCCAATGTGTATGATGTTTGGCCTCACTTCTTGTTGTTGTCGTTCTATATCTTTATGCTTCTCACAGCATTTGCATTTTTAATTAGCTATTTTGATAAGGGAGACAAACAACAAAATAGTTTGGATTATGGTGAGCTCTCAAAACTCGAACCCAAAGTTAAGTGGGCGTGGGTTGGGCTGGTCGTTGTTATGATTGCTCTATATATTGTCTTTAATGTTGTCTTATAAGTATGAAAAGGATTTTTATTAGCCTACTAGCAACTTTGGCACTTCTTGCAAGTTGCAACACTAAAAGTATGGAACAGAGATATATAGTAGAGATTATAGGGCAGGAGATCGACACCGAGAGGGTAGAGGCGTTGGCTAAGAGCAGTGGCGCAGAGTGTAGCACACTATACAGATGGAGAGATCATGTTGCCCTCTACTCATCATTTGCTGATGTTGACAACTTTGTTGAGGAGCTCAAAAAAGCATGCACCTCGATTGAGGTAAAACTCTACGAGAGACCCTTTTACCAATTCAAACTCACTGAGCATTGCAAGAGTTGTCCCACGGCAAAGGAGTGGAAACACAATATATTGACAGCCAATCTTGTGGATGATAAGGTGATGCAGCAGGAGTATATGGATTATCACTACACCCAGTTTGAGAAGTGGCCAGAGGTTGCCAGAGGATTTTGTAATGCTGGTTTCCAAGAGGTCAACCTCTATCGCAACGGCAGGCAGTTGATGCTCGTAATCTCTATACCTGCGGATAAAAACCTCTCGGAAATAGACCCCAAAACCGTGGAGAATAACCCGCGTGTGGATGATTGGAACGCAATTATGGGCAAGTATCAAGAGGGTGTTAAGGGGAGTGCTCCCGATGAAAAATGGGTGTTTTTAAATGAGATAAAGTGATGAGCCAGACTAATTACCAACTATTTGATTTTCTTGATTTCGATCAAGCTATGAGTGGCAACGAGAGCATATGGATAGGCTGTGCGCCCCTATCTGCATGGGTAGATCAGGGCGATGTTGTTTTAGATGTTCCATTCCAAAAGCAGATAGTATCAAATGATATTGAGGCTGACTTTTCGGTCGCTCCCGTAAATTATCAACTACGTCTGCGTGCCTATGGAGATAAGATCTTACGTGTAGCCGTTGGGTTTAATCAACCTGCGATGCAAGAGTCCGTGATGTTGGAGATGGATGCAACGTTGCAAACTCTAGCCCTAAAAGTAGAGGAGAACGAGGATGCTATTACCATAATAGATAGTCGCAATGTAGTGAGAGCTAGGGTAGATCGCAAAGCCATTGAGACCGATTTTTGGAGCGATCTACACAAACCACCACAGAGAGGCTTAGAGCTTAGTTTCTTCCCAGATGGCAAGAAGGAGATAAAGCTTAACGCTTATGATATCTTCTTTCCTGCACGCTACGATGCCTACGGCTTGGCTGCCGTAGAGAGAGATGGAGAGTTGGATAGCACCACTTTGTCGTTGGAGGTTAAACCCGATGAAAAATTTGTTGGAACGGGAGAGCGTTTTACGAAGATGGATCTTTCGGGTCGCACTTTTCAGCTAAAAAATCAAGATGGGCAGGGGGTGAATAATCGACGCACCTATAAGAATATTCCATTCATTCTCTCAAGCAGAATGTATGGTGTGTTTCTGCACACCTCGTCTTATGGTAAGATCTCTGTTGCAGATCATTCAGCTCGCTCACTTCAGTTTTTGATCGAAGAGCCAGCTATTGATATCTTCCTTATTGGAGGTGAGAATCCTGAGCAGATATTGAAAGGTTATCGTCGGTTGAGTGGATTCCCAACAATGCTACCCAAATGGAGTTTCGGTACGTGGATGAGTCGCATGACCTACTTCTCGGAGGATGAGGTTAAGACAATCTGCAATCGCCTGCGCAAGGAGGATTACCCATGCGATGTAATCCACTTGGATACAGGTTGGTTTGAGACCGATTGGCTATGTGAGTGGAAGTTCAATAAAGAGCGTTTTCCAGATCCTAAACGATTTGTTCAAGAGCTACTTCAAGATGGTTACAAGGTTAGCCTGTGGCAACTTCCTTACATTGCTGAGGGTGCAGAGCAGGAGGCGGAGGCTACCCAGAACAACTATATCTGCAAGGTAAACAATGTAGGTCAACGCTCTAGCTCCAACTTTTCGGCGTTGGATTATGTCGGCACGATTGACTTTACATATCCTAAGGCTACGGAGTGGTACAAGGGGCTGCTGAGAGAGCTACTCGATATGGGGGTGAAGTGCATTAAGACCGATTTCGGTGAGGAGATACACCTCGATGCAGTTTATCACGATATGGATCCTCGCAAGTTGAATAATCTCTATGGATTACTATACCAAAAGGCTGCATACGAAGTGACTAAAGAGGTGACGGGCGATGGTATTATCTGGGCAAGGGCTGGTTGGGCAGGTTGCCAACGCTACCCATTGCATTGGGGCGGTGACTCGGCTTGTTCTTGGGATGGGTTGGCTGGTTCGCTAAAGGGTGGATTGCATTTTGGTCTCTCAGGTTTTGCTTTTTGGAGTCACGATGTTCCAGGTTTCCATGGCGTACCTGACTTTATGAACTCTGTAATTCCTGATGATTTGTATGTGCGTTGGACTCAATTTGGAGTCTTTACCTCTCACATACGTTACCATGGAACATCGAAGAGAGAGCCGTATGAGTATCCAAATATCTCAGATATTGTGCGTAAGTGGTGGAAGTTGCGATATGCACTAATACCTTATATTTTGGAGCAGAGCGAGAAGGCAACTCAAACGGGCTATCCACTACTGAGAGCTATGATTTTCCACCATCCAAAGGATAAGGTGTGTTGGCATATTGATGACCAATACTTCTTTGGAGATGATTTTTTGGTCGCCCCAATTATTAATAGTGAGAACAGACGAGATATCTATCTCCCCAAAGGCGATTGGGTAAATCTTTTTTCAGGCAAGGAGTATCGAGGTGAGGCGTGGTTGAATGACTTTGAGTGCCCATTAGATGAGATGCCTGTATGGGTTCGAAAGGGAGCAGTCGTATCTGTTTATCCTCATAGCGTTAGCAATACCGATGAGATGGATATGACTAAGGTCGAGAGACTCAAATTCGATGAAAGTTACAGCGGCTTGGGTGGTAGCATACTCAATAGCATAGTAAAAATTTAAACAAATATTAACTATGAATTCAGTTGCATTTGCAGGTTGAATTCAGCAATAACCAACTTAATATGAACAGACATTTCAAAAGATTATTAAGCGGTGTGGCACTATGCGCAACACTGCTAACCACAACGGCGAAAGCCAATGTATTGGTCGAGACTGAGAGTTTCGACAACTTAGGGGGGTGGCTACTTGACCACCAAGCGTTCGAGAAGATTCAATCAGCCTATATTCAGGCGCATGGTCTTGGTCGCAAAGTTAAGGATGCAACAACAAAGGTTAATTTCGATAAGGCTGGTAAATACCACGTCTATGTGAGCACCTACAACTGGACATCTCCGTGGTACGATGGAGAGGGACCTGGTGCGTTTCAGGTGGTTGTCAACGGAAAACCTCTCTACCACACACTTGGAAAAACAGGAGATAAGTGGGAGTGGCAGTATGCAGGTGAGGTTGAGGTTGGCACAGAGGCTAGCGTAGCTCTACGTGATCTTACGGGCTTTCATGGTCGTGCCGATGCTATCTACTTCTCGACCGAGAAGAAAACTCCTCCTAGCGACTTGGTGGAGTTGCGTAAATTTCGCAGTAATGAACTAGGGTTTAAGACAATCAAGGATTGTGGAGAGTACGACCTTGTCGTTGCTGGAGGAGGTCTTGCAGGTTGTTGTACGGCACTTACCGCTGCACGCTATGGTCTTAAGGTGGCACTTATCGACAACCTCCCAGGCTTAGGTGGTAACCACTATCTTAAGGTGAGCCAAAATGGTCTGATGCATAGAAATAAATATCCACAAGTGGGTAATATGTTGCGTCAGCTCTCAGATCTTCCGATCCCTCAAACTCAGGAGGAGTACGAGAATGAGCCACATCGCTGGCACCCATATACAGGAGCTGGTAAAGTTACCCTCACAAAGACTCCAGAGGAGTTGGCGGTTGTTCGTCGTGATCTGTTAGTGAATGCAGGTGTCGAGCTACTTCAGTTGGCTCACGTCTTTGAGGTAAATAAGGATAAAAAGGGAAATATTCGCGAGATTGTCGCTAAGTCACTAAAAACAGGTGAGGAGATGCGCTTCGGAGGTAAGCTGTTTGCCGATTGTACAGGTGACGGAGTCCTTGGCTACTTGGCTGGTGCAGAGTATCGTATTGGACGCGAGTCTAAGCAGGAGACAGGCGAGCGTTTTGCTCCCGACGTGGCGGATAATAAGAAGATGGGTATGACGCTTTGGTGGAGTAGCGCAAACTCAGGTAGACCAACAAAATTCTCAACACTAAAGGAGATGCCTTGGGCAATGAAGTGTACCAAGGAGTATCACTTCGATGTTGTCAAAGGTGGTTGGTTCTGGGAGACAGGACTCGAAATTGACAACGCCCTAGAGGCTGAGTTGGTGCGTGATAATATGTTCCGCGCTATCTATGGTAATTTCGCATATCTAAAGGAGAACTACGATAAGTATATCACTTTCCAACTCAATAGCATCTCAAACATCGGAATGAAACGTGAGTCTCGCCGTCTGTTGGGAGATGTGATCTTAACGCAAAACGATATTGAGAACAAGGTCGATTTCCCCGATGCAAGTTTCACAACTACATGGCCGTTTGACCTGCACTACGCAACGCCTCAAAATAGCAGCCTCTACGGAGGTTGGGAGTGGATCACAGAGACAAAGCACGATAAGCTAAAGGCATACGTAAAGCCTGCATTCTCAGTGCCTTACCGAGTACTTTATTCGCGCAATATCGACAATTTATTTATCGGAGGACGTGCAATGAGTGTCACACACGTTGCGCTAGGAACAGTTCGCGTGATGTCGACGCTAGGAATGGCAGGTGAGGTTACAGGTATGGCAGCGAAGATATGTATCGACAATAAGCAGACTCCACGTGATGTCTACAAGAAACACCTCCCTCAGCTTATAAAGTATATGGAGGAGGGTGCTCCACTGAAGTAACACTATACCAAAGGCAATTACAAAATATGTAGCCGACCACTAACAATGGTCAAAAATAGAATCTTTGTTACTAATAAGCTATCTAATGCTGAACTCAGTCGTAAGACAGGTTACTACCTAGGCTATGGTGTATACAATGATTTATCATTGCCAGGATCATATTGGAGTTGGGAGTTAGGCTTGGGATCAAGAGGTTATGTCGCTGAGTTTGGTGATAGCAAAACTTCTTTGATGGCTCACAATATTCAGTTTGCACCATCTGTAGGTTTCAAATATGAGGTTTATGATGATGTTAAGGTTGATCTTCACCTAGGTCTCTACACAGCAATAGATTATGCAGGTCGTATTAAATATGAGGATGGAGATTACGAAGAGAAGGCTAACATCTCAGATTTTGATGACGAGTATAATCGCTTTGATTTAGGTCTTGGATATGGTTTTGGTGTTTGGTATCAGAAAAAGTATAATCTTGATTTCTCGTTTCAGAATGGTTTTGTTAATTCATTCTCTGACGGAAAGAATAAGACACGCAACTTTATGCTACGTTTAGGATACGCTTTCTAAAATTGTCCAACTATTATAATATAAAATTATGAGAAAGATATTATTCTTTATGATCCTCATGTTGGGTCTAACGGTAACAGACGCCTCAGCAAAAAAAGGTAAAAAACTTAAAGGCGAAAAAGAGATCGAACAACCATGCATGGGGCGACAATACACCACTGGGGATGGATTTTATTCGTGCAACAGGTAGTGCCTTAGATATGAATATGGCAATGGCAAAGAAACGTGCTATTTCGGCAGCTCGTGCCGAGGTTGCTACACAGATGGGGGCAATGGTAAAGCGTGTTACTGATGACTATTCAATGTCTACAAATACAGAAAGTAACCAACGCTTTGAAGATCGAACACTTACGGTGGTAAAACAACAGATAGGTAGGTATGACTCGTACCATATGTGATAAGGTCATGCAAAATAAAGAGGGTCAATTCCGTGCATACGTCTGCGTAGAGTACAACATAGAGGAGGGACTTAAGGCGATTGATGCAGCTATGAAGGCTGATAAAGAGCTACGTATGGAGTACAATTACGAAAAGTTTAAAGAGACATTCAATAAGGAGATGAATAGTCTCAATCAACAGCAGTAATTAAGCTACAAAATTAGCGCAGTAAATATTGCATAATTAAATAACAGAGTTATACCTTCATCTATTGAGGTATGGCTCTGTTGTTTTATCAGTTAAACGCTCGTTAAGTAACTGGCTCCTCGGAAACGCATTGCGGCACACGACTAATAGCCATAATTTTACGCAGAATTAAAAAATGAATTTAAAAAATGACCAACATTCCTTCAAAAATTCTAATATCTCGTTCAAAATAGTGAGTTTAGAATATTAGCGAGGGTGATATAGCCTCTACGGGGCATTTTAATAGACAGCTTCCGCAATCGTCGCAACGTTCTGGCATAACGCTGTATTTGCCGTTATCGGCAAGTTTGATTGCATCGAATGAACAGGTTTCGTGGCACAATCCGCACGAGATACATTTGTCGGGATCTATGCGTACACCTGCTGGATTATAGGTTGCGCCACCATAGGCAAAGCGTGTTCGGAGGAGTTTGTGGTTGCGATATACCTTTGCAAAGTCATAGTCAAAGATCTCGCCTTTGGCTTTGTGAATCATAAAATTACCCTCTGCCATTGCTGGATAGGTTGCAATGTCTCGTGCTGCTACTTCGAGCATTGGGTTCGTCTTTGCCTTTTCGATTATCACTTCGGGAGCTACGTAGCTCACCTCTCCAATTAGGCGAAAAGAGTAGCCTGGTGCAAACACTGGCTCTGCGCCAACATCATCGTGGTTTAGTATTCCAACACCATAGTGTCCGCAGATGGTCACTCGACCACTCTCACGGAGCTGTCTGCCGTAAGGTTTGTTGCTCATTGTGCGGAAGTAGATACCCTCATCGTCGTAGCCATTGAGGTGCGCTATGCGAGAGTGAACTTCATCTCCAACGATGGTTGAGAATGTCAATAGACCGATCTTGTCGGCATATTCGTAAATTTGTGCAATAGTCATAACATTAGTGTTTTAAGTCTACAGTTTCAATAAATTCACGGCTTTTGACCTCATTTGGCTTGGTTAGGAGCGACACCGTTACATATATGATAAACGATGATACGATTCCGATAATTGCCTGAGAAGTCGATGCTATATCCCACGCTGTTGGTAGCGTCACACCTACAGCAACCAATAGATTGTAGAGCGAGAATAGGAGTCCAAATATCATCGAGGCAAACGAGCCATCAGCTGTTCCTCTGCGCCACACAAAGCCCAACACCAACGGTACAAAGACACCCGTTGCGATGAAGTCTGCACCTATCCACGAGATAGTTATCACCGACTGAATACTTACGCCAATGAATAGCGCAACAGCTCCAATAATGAGCGTCGAAAGGCGACCAACTGTTACATAGCTTTTGGGGGTGGCATTTGGATTGATGTATTTTTTATAGAGGTCAACGGTGAGCGTTAGTGCACCCGTGTTAAGCATAGAGTCCATTGTACTCATAATGGCAGAGCATAGACCCACGAATATCACACCTCTAATAATATCGCTATTCATCCCTACAAGCAGAGCCGAAACAATACCTCCTTCGGGCAATTCATCGAACAATGGCAAGGCGAGCATACCAGTCAGAGTTACAATCAGATACAACGGAATAAATACAAAGAAGCTAATCGACATCATCTTGCGTGCGGCACTTGGGGTTCGAGCAGCCGAGATACGTTGCCACACATTTGCCTGAATCATCCACGATGTACCGAATGTTACTACAAAGGCGAGGTTACTACCGATATTATGGAAGAAATCTGTATAACTCGGAATATCATGAGCCTCAGCTGCCAGAAGCATCTGCTCAAACCCTCCCGAACGATTATAAGCAAGGAAGAACAAGAAAAATGTGGAGAAAAGGAAAAATCCAAACTGCAAAAGGTCTGTAAGCACAACACCCCGAAACCCTCCAAAAAGTGAGTAAAAAACAACCATAAGAGTTCCAATCACAGCACCCCAAACATACCCCACACCCAACAGAGTATCCAACAATCGCCCAACGACAATTACCTGAACCGCAGCACCAATGGTCATAAAGACCAAGATAAATATAGTGAGCATCAACGAGCTACGCCTATCATACCTCTTCTCGATAAGTTCGGGCTGGCTAAGAGTATTGACCCTGCGAATACCAGCGGCAAACAGAAACATCAAGGCAGTAGACAATAGCACAGGTACTCCATAAATCCAAAAGGTGCTAATGCCATCTGCGTAGGCTTGGTCTACCAAATCAATAGCCGAGCCACCTCCCCACCACGAGGCGATAAAGGTGATAGCAAGTAGCCACGCAGGAAGCTGACGAGATGCCAAAAAGTAAGCCTCGCTGTTGTTGCTTCCACGATTGCGATAGCCGATGTAGCTAACCACGGCTGTGTAAATTATCAGTAGCACGAATAGCACTACGCCTTGTCTGTTATCCATATATTATCTATTTTCTCAATATTACACACTATGCTATCATCAACAAAGTTATAAAATATTTTGTATAAAACTTACATTATCTATGCAAGATCCCGACTAATTCATGATAAATTAGTCGGGATCTTGCATAGATTTTCAAATATTGAATTTATTTTATTACTCTCCTGCGATTCTCATTATATCCTTAACTTCGTGGCGTGCAGTTGGTTTTGCGTGGTCGCCCTCCTCGAAGCCGTAGGTAATGATTGAGGCTACGGTCTCATCCTCAGGAAGTCCAACGATCTCAGAGATTGCAGCATCGTCGATGACTCCAAAGATGCAGGTTCCGACCCCTTTAGCATGTGCTGCCAAGCAAAATGTCTGACAAGCTATACCTGCGTCGAACATCTCCCATTGGGTGGCTGCTTTTGAGGTTGCCGCCTTGTAGTCACCAAGCGTACCGCTCTTGCCCTTGACGTAGCTCAAAACCATTACTCCCTGCGCATTTTTCAGAGTATTCATATTGTATGCAAAGCCATTTACACCTCGCTCGTATATCGCACGGATCATCTCATCATTGTCGACGATAGTGTAGCGAGCCACCTGAAAGTTCGCCCACGATGGTGCCCAACGACTTAGCTCTACTATCTCGCCCATTAGCTCACGGCTAACCTTCTCATTTTTGTATTGGCGAACGCTTCTGCGCTCCTTAATCATCTCGATTGCATTCATTGTTTTTGATGTTTTAGATTTATACTGTTTTTGTCTGGTGCAAAGATAGTGCAAGTTTATAGCTCAGAAGTTGTATCATTTTTTGAAATATCGGTACGATTATCAGAAAACAGCAATAAACATCCCGCAATAAGACCAAAATAACAATAAATACTCTATATTTGCATCATGAACTATGATAATTAGACAATGGAGACAAGAACAATAGATAACCTCATCGAGGTGGAGATTCAAGACTTGGAGTCGTGGAGCGGCAGACCGTATATGAATAACTTTTTCGAGATTGTCTATATCGAGAGCGGCGAGGGTGTGCAGTGTATAAACTACCACAAGGCGGAGTATGGCGCAGGAAATATCTTCTTGCTGCCACCTCTCAACTGCCACTCATTTGAGATTGCAAAGCGAACGAAATTCTACTTCATAAAGTTCACCGACAGCTATTTCAAGAGCCACAAACTCACCGATAATGACGATTGGTTCGCAAAAATTGCCTGCATACTTGCCTCATATAATCGTGTGCCAGGGGATATAATATCATCCGAGAGCGAACGCCAAACATTGATTAACGCAATCGAATCTATTCACTCCGAGAATATGAAACGAGATAAATACTCGTCCCCAATACAGATGGGTTCTATCATCTCGATTATCAATATTTTAGCACGAAATATAGAGGCGAGATTCCCACTCGTTGCGGAGTGTAAAGGGGGTAAAATATGCGACATTATGCGCTACATCAATGATAATATTGGCGATAATGCACTCTTGAAATCGGGGGTGATAGCTGAAAAATTTGGCATCTCAGAGCGATATATGTCCGACTACTTCAAGCGACACAGCGGAACGACCCTCTCGGAATATATCAATAAGGTAAAGATCCGCCTCTCGGAGACCTATTTACTTCATTCAAACCTCTCGCTCAAAGAGATCGCCTACCGACTGAACTTTGCCGATAGCTCCCATCTCTCAAAGTGTTTCAAACGCCACTACGGTGTGACAATCAAGGAGTTCAAAGCCGATCCACACCTTTGTTATGCTAAGGGGGTGTAGGTCGTAAGGGTTACTCTGTTATTACCCAACTACCTGTTTTGTCTGAACCTTGTCGTGAGATCTTACCTTCTTCTTTGAGTCGCTTTACCTCTCGCGCTACTGTACTCCTTGACTTATTAGTGGCTTTGGCTATCTCATCTAACGTAATCTTGCTATTGCAGATTATGGCTTGCAGTACTGGATTTACAGTGTCATTTACAGTGTCAATATCTGCCAATATCTGTAAGTTGCGATTTCTGAGCTCATTTTGCTCACCCATCAAAAGATTGCGAAAGAATAGCTCGATAAACTTTGGTGTTGCAAAAATTTCTTTTGGGATATTCTTGTAGTTGGCTCTCACAAGTGCATTTCTGAAGTACCACGAGTGCGCTGCAAAGGCATTGTTAGTAACATCAAACCCAAGAGTTCTTAAATATTTAATCACAAATAATGCAGTAGTGCGTGTATTGCCCTCCTCGAATGGATGTATCTGCCAAAGATCAGAGGTAAACTTTGCAATATGGCGAACCATATCGTCCTGCATAATGTTGCGGTAATCGAAATTTTTCTCTTGCGATAGGTCATATTCGATTGTCTCACGCAGGTTTATAGCATTACCATAAATTACACTTTCGCTATCTAACACCCACTCCTTCTTCGAGATGTTGTACTCTCTAACCTTACCAGCGTGAGTGTAAATTCCCTCGAAAAGTCGCTTATGAATGGATAGATATTCAATAACTGAAAGGTTGAATGATTGTTCCGAAAGTATCTCGGTAATTCTCGCTGCAACCTTATCAGCCTCCTCAGTTCGGTTATTATTAGCCTCTCGCTTCTCAACGCTTTGATAGTAGCTATCAAGTTGAGCCTTAACCTCCTCAATAGTTATATCACCCTCAATGTGAGCACAAGCAGTCTCACGAAGATACTCCGACGTAGTAAGCCCATCGACCTGTTGCAAACCAATAGCAGTACGCCAAGCTATACCCCTCTCACGAAGTTCAGGCTCGCCTTGTCGTATATACTCATCAAAATTTATCTCCTTGTGTTCCATTTATTGCGATTTTATAATTGTAAAGATAGTGAAAATTTCGCAAATATGCAAAGTGGGTTTTAACCACATATCGTTATGTTTAAATTGTATGCCAGCTACATATATTTTTGCAATGCGCTTGGCACAGTTTTAGAGTAGAAGAGGGCAAGTTCCATAAGGGGCGAAATTAATATCTTAGTTCCTATGTTTAACCCGTGAAACAGCCAGCAATAAAAAATAAGCTATAAAGTTTTAGTTAACTTTGTAATTGGAAGAAAGTTACACTAAAAACAATATAGCTTATGAAAACGCAGAACAAAGTTACGAAATTAGATTTTACTGGACAAGCAATTTACGTAGGAATTGATGTTCATTTGAAAAGTTGGTCGGTAGAAGTTTTGTCCGAGCACTCTGTTTTGAAGAAGTTTCGACAGAATCCAGAGCCTGAGGCACTGCACAAATTTCTTGCGACAAACTACCCCAACGCCACCTACTACTCGGTTTATGAGGCTGGGTTCTGTGGATTTTGGATACACC
>JBCQVH010000012.1:0-63695 GCA_047173185.1 Rikenellaceae bacterium | reverse complement strand
TTACAGCAGCTCCCAAGTGTGATGCTGCCTCAATTCCGAATATGTCATAGACTAACCAGTCTGCAAATTGTTGTATCATAACTCATTAACATTTGCCTCCACACGAGCATTTAGGGATGTGCAACCCCTTTATATCCTCAATGTAGAATCTGTAAAACCTATTCTTTATCTCGTCACGAACTCTACGGAACTCGCTCTCGATGAACTCTGGAGTGCCGACTGCGTGCGATGGATCATCAAAGCCGATATGTAGGCGATGAGCTACCTTACCCACAAAGGCAGGGCAAGATTCATTTGCACCTCCGCAAACGGTGATTACATAATCCCACTCCTCGCCTAAATATTTCTCTACTGAGTCGGAAGTGTGCGAAGATATGTCGATACCTACCTCAGCAATCGTCTTTACAGCACCCTCGTTAAGCCGACCACTTGCCTCGGTACCTGCCGAAAAGACCTCTAATGATTTGTCGAACGACTGCAAAAATCCGTGTGCCATTTGGCTACGACAGCTATTGCCTGTGCATAAAATTAAAACTTTCATCTTTTTACAAATAGAATATTATACCATAATAGATTCCCACCGCAATAAATAGCAGAGCCACAACAAGCGAGAACCATTTTTGAAAAATCTTGATACGATTATAGACCTTACCGACCTCGCCCACGCTATAAGCCAAGACCCACGCCACGATAATCACGGGCAGTGCCGTAGCAATAGCAAAGACCACTGGCATCAAGTAACCAGCCGTAGCAGTTGCCGACATTGGGATAAGCATACCGAAGTAGAAAACCCCACTCGTAGGGCAAAAGGCAAGGGCAAACAGCACACCTAATATTAGCGTACCAATACCGCCACGTCCCTTTAACTTCTCACTACCCGAACCATTGAATCCGAAACTTGGCAACTTCAGCTTATCGCCAAAGAGCATAAAGAGTCCAATCAGAATAAGAGCAGGAGAGAGCAACATCTCGCCATACGTTGTTACAGCTTTCTGCACTTGAAATAGCGATGAACCTTCACGAAGAATAGTTATCAAGATGACACCCAAAATTGTGTAGGTAGCAACTCGCCCCAAAGTATATAGTAACCCATTCCAAAAGATTCTATTCCTTGACTCCAAATCACGACTGATAAAACCTATTGCCGTGATATTTGTAGCAAGTGGGCAGGGTGAAACTGCGGTCAGTAAGCCCAACAGAAAGGCTGTGAGAATTGGTGTTGTACTGCTATCAAGTAGCGATTGTAACCACTCCATTATTTCAGCATTTTTTGGATTGACTCACTTAAATTCTTCTTAAATTGCTCAGGGTTGTTTCTCGCATATTGGAAACCCATTGAGGTAAGATTATCAACCTTGCCATCCTTTACAACGATAAGTGATGAGCTTGCAATCTCATATTTATCAGCGATTTTCTCACCCTCTGGAGTTGAGAAATCTACGGTTTTCATAACAACTTTATCATTACCTAAACCTTTGATAAATGACTCAGCCTCCTTGCCAATAGCTATGCAAGTTGCACAACGTTGTTTGCCGTGCATATACAATACCTTCACTGTTCCTGCGGTTGTAGCTTTGGTTTCAGTGCTGCAACAGCCTGTTTCATTATTTTTAGATGTGGTAGCGTTTCCGCACGATGCAAGCACCATAAGCGCAAATAGCGCAATAATTCCTCTTTTCATAGTTGTAAGGGTTATTTTGTTAATATTGCTTTCACCTCACTTGCCGATAATCTCTTACCTGCCGAAACCACTTTGCCATCAATAACAAGCCCTGGCATAGCCATAACATTGTAGTTCATAATCTCCATAAGATCCTCTACCTTTTCAACTGTTGCATCAATATTCATCTCTGCTACAACCTCACGTACAGTCGCCTCCAATGCCTTGCATCCTGCGCAACCTGTTCCTAATACTTTAATTTCCATCTTTCTTTTGTTTTATAATTGATTTATCATTGTTTGTAGTTCGCAAAACTACGAATACTCTTCTCAAAAAAAATGTCGCTACTTGCAACACTTTTTATCTTTGCTGACTGACTCCATTAGCGAGCCTATCAACTCTTTAGCCTCACTCCAAGCCTCCTTGTTGATACAATATTTCACCTTTGGAGGCATAATCTCGCCCTGAATTAAACCTGAGTTTTTAAGCTCTGTCAAGTGCTGCGACACAGTAGCCTTAGCAATAGGCAACACCTCGTGAATATCCCCAAAGTAGCAACACTCTTGGCTCGCCAAAAAGCGAACGATAGCCACACGTGCAGGGTGCGCCAACGCCTTCATATATCGAGCTATCTGCTCCTCATTATTTTTATACTCTTTATTCATCTTGCTGATTTCTGTTCGCAAAGCTACGAACAATATTTTAGATATGCAAATTTATTTTGCTCTTTCACCCTTTTTCGCAAAAACTCACTATTATTAAAATACGTTGCTCTCCAAAATCACACGATTGATTTTGGAGAGCAACGTTTTATTTTGTTTTTGACCCTAAAGCCTTTAACAATAGGATGATATAACCTGAATGGACAATATCAAGATAACCATTGCAATAGGATATACCGTTGCATATGCGACGCTCGGGATATTGCTGTCCGCCATAGAGTCGGCAGCCGCCAAACCTGGAGTACTTGTCATACCTCCCGTTATTGTTCCCAACAAGTCGAGCATGCTGATCTTAAAGACACCATAACCGACAGCAACAGCGACGATCATTGGGATCATTGTGATGGCAGCACCCACGCCAAAGAGCAAAAGTCCGCTCTCTTGAAATGTTGCGACCAAATTGCGACCTGCCGATGTTCCAACCTCCGCCAAGAATAGTAACAGTCCCAATTGTCTAAGCAATTGGTTGGCTGGTCCCGACATAGACCACAAGATAGGTCCAGTCTTACCCATAGCACTAAGGATCAACGCCGACATCAAGATTCCACCCGTCAAACCTGGAGAGAATTCAAAACCTCCAGGGAACGAAATATTTAGCTTTCCAAACAACACTCCGATAACAATACCCATCGCAATAGGGAAGAAGTCGGTATCTGAAAGTCTCTTGGCGTCATTACCAAAGAGTCGAGCCATATTTTGGAGTGCACTGCGCTCACCGACACACATCAACTTATCACCAAATTTCAGAGCCAAGTCGGGCGATGGCGAGATCACGATACCGCTTCGTCGAACACGTGTCACCGTACAACCAAAGTTGCGCTGAAGGTGAAGATCACCCAAACGCTTGTTCACCATCGACTGCTTAGTCAAGAGCAACGACTCAACAATCTGCGTGTGGTGTAGTGGAAGTTCGCCCTCCTCTCTCTCTCCAATAAGTATAGCAACACGCTCCAAGGCGTCATTGCTACCTACCGCCTGAACATAGTCATTCTCCTCCAACGAGGTGTCCGACTTTGGCATCAAGATATCGTTACCGTGACGAACTCGCGAGACAATAGCCCCCGTTGTTGTTCCCAACTTCATCTGCGCTAGGGTCTTACCGAAAGCCGCAGGATTTGACACTCTAAAGATACATGTCTTAAGCTCAGGATATGCTCCGCGTCTCTCTTTCTCAAGGCGTGTCGCCTCAGCAGCGAGATCAATGCGCAAAACCCTAGGCAACAATTTCACAAAGAGGATAACACCAATCACACCAAATGGGTAGGCGATACCATAAGCGATAGATGCCATTGGAGAGTTTGTACTATCAATTGCCACCGCCAATCCAGGGGTACTTGTCAAGGCTCCTGCCATCAATCCCACCACGCTAGGCGTGTCGATATCGAACAGGTATTGGAGTCCTACAGCTGTCAACGACGCAGATGCAATAATAAGCAACGTAATAATAATCAGCGTTTTACCTTTACTGCGGAATGAATCAAAAAATCCAGGACCTGCCTGTATTCCGATTGTGAAGATAAAGAGCACCAATCCGAAGTTTCCCAGCTCTTTGGGTATTATAACGCCAAAGTGTCCAAACAACAAGGCGATAAATATCACCGCTGAGACATCTAAAGACAACCCTTTAATCTGGATTCTGCCCAGAATAAAACCCAACGCAACTATAAGAAATAGCGAAAAATAGGAGTAATTAAGTAGTTCAAGTATCATAATTATATGTATTTTCAGAAAACGCAACGCAAAGGTACAAAAAAATATATGAAATATAAATGATTTCTGCTGATAATACAGGGCAAACGCACAAAAAAAATATTTCGTCTGCATTATATCACAGTGACTTTTACTCCGCGTGTCATTGCGGGCTTGACCCAATCGTGTCCAAAATAAATTATAATTAAATATACTAAAATTAGGAATGGTGTGTAGTAACGACCTACGAGAGATCGCAGATGAGCTGATGGCGCATAACATAGTCGTTGAATCAACTATAAAACTATAACATTATGAAGAGATTTATCTACTGGACACTACCTGTGTCGTTACACTGCCTGCTACCTATACTCTTGTTTATCACGGGTATATTATTTAACGAAATGGGCGGATCTAAATTGATCGAACTATATGAGAAGAATTTCGAGTGGGCACCATCAGCAGGCATAATCATTGGTTTGTATCTGCTCTTTTGTAGTTGGGTGGTGATAGTGCCAAGCTATATATATCTATTCGCGTTAAATAGGGTGAAATATGTAACTATCTACTGGGTGGGATTTTGGGCTGTTGTAACAACTCTTTTTTCAATATACGCACATATCCACACTCCTTTTATCTGTTTGATAATATATATGGTTGTCATCCTCTATTTAATCCCATTCACTCTCATTGCGCTGCGTCTCCACCGAGGTCGTGATAAGTGGCTGAATAGCTCAGATTGGAGAAAGAGCCTCGGTAGTATCTTGACATGGCAGAGGGTTTTAGCTGCTGTTTGCATCTCTATTGCAACAGCAATGATTGTATTCTTTGTCTCATTTTGGATGGTTAGCAGAGATGACAAATATGATACACTACGTTTCCAGTCTGGCATCTCTGATTCCAATAGGTCATAGAATGCTTTTGTATGGTCTCGGTGTACCAAGTGACAAAGTTCGTGAGTAATCACATACTCTATACACGGCTTTGGGGTCTTTATTAGCTCTGTGTTAAGAATGATCTTACCTGCGTTTGTACAACTGCCCCAAAGAATGCCTTTGCTGCACTGTTATCAGCGATTTGCTGTGGAATTTCACTATCCGTAAATTCAACACACTCTCCTTAATACTATTCACCTTATTCAAATATTCGAGGTCGCTAATACGTCCCTGCTCATATGCTAATATGGTCTCTTTTAGCATATCTGAGAACTTCTTGTAAAAGTCGGGTGCTTTCTCAATATTCTCTGTGATATATTTTGCTGTACGAGAGGCAATAGTATCCGCTTTGGCGGCTGTTCCAGCTACTCGCTCAACTGCCTTGGCAAACTTATCTTTATCAAAGATATTCACAAGAGAGGTAATCTATTAGATTTCTCCACTCTCGATATGAGAACGACTGGAGACCGAGGCTAATAATTTGAAACGTAAGTAAGTCAGAATCCAACCATTCATGAGCAAATAAAGAAGCACTTGAGTGGTTGGATTTCTTGTTAAATGCTGGTCGCTACTAAATGTGAATGGGTGGAGATCTGTCGAGTTAAATTAAATCAATATTGACTAACAGATATATAAGTGAGATATTTTGATTACCTTTGTGAGTGACGAGAAAATAGAAATTGACCCCAATTATATATGGCAAAGAAACCGACAAAAGATAAAAGCATCGAAGAGACACTATGGGAATCAGCGAATAAACTGAGGGGTTCGGTAGAACCATCAGAGTACAAACACGTTGTCCTGAGCTTAATCTTCTAGAAATATGCAAGCGATAGATTTACAGAGCGACACGCTGAGCTTGTAGCCGAGGGCAAGGAGCAATTCTGTGAGCAACCAGTATTTTAAGTAGGGTAAAATAATTATTGGTGTATTTTTAAGAGTGCTATTGGAGATGAGATTTTTTGCTATTGAATCGAAAATATAGTTATTCTATATTGAGATTTAATAGTGAAAAATATCGCTCCAAGAGTGCTGTTAAAAATATGGCAATAATTGTTTTACACTACTTATAACGCCAAAAATATATTCTACTTGGAGGAGTGCAGCCGTTGGAACTATATAATGATGAGTTCCAAACAGAGCGACATCGCCAAGATCATAGACGATGCCCTCAAAGCTCTCGAAAAGCATAACGAAACCCTGAGAGGAGCACTTCCGCAAAACTACTACTCAGGCTTAGGTCTCGACACTACGAAGCTCGCCTCTTTGCTTGATGTCGTAAATAAGATTGATACCTTGCGAGATAAGGAGCAAGACATCATCGGCAGGGTATACGAATACTTCCTTGCTAAATTCGCCATTGCCGAGGGTAAGGGTAAAGGAGAGTACTACACCCCAAAGAGCATCGTGAATCTTATCGCTGAACTTATCGAGCCATACAAAGGTACTATCTACGACCCTTGTTGCGGTTCGGGCGGTATGTTCGTCCAGAGTATGCGCTTTATCGAGCCACCACGGAGATAAGAAAAACATCTCGATCTATGGTCAGGAGTACACCAACACAACATACAAACTTGCGAAGATGAACCTCGCTATTCGAGGCATCTCGTGTAACTTGGGCGAGAAGGCAGCCAACACCTTTAGCGACGACCAACATAAATCGTTGAAGGCAGATTTCATTATGGCAAACCCTCCGTTCAACTAAAAGGCGTGGCGTGAGGAGAAGATGACCGCCTTGCAGGGTGAACTCACCGAGCTACTACGTGCTGAGGAGAGTTCAAAAACCGATTTATTGAACCTATTCAAAGAGCTTGGCTATGAGATCAAATTATAGCCGTTTGGGCGACTATATCCGTGAGGTAAATGTTCGTAATCGTGATTTGGGGGTTACGGAGCTGTTGGGTGTAAGTATCCAAAAACGCTTTATTCCCTCTATTGCGAATACTATCGGCACTGATATGTCTACATATAAGATCGTCACACGTGGGCAATTTGCTTATGGTCCTGTAACTTCACGTAATGGCGATAAGGTATCTATTGCACTTCTTAGTGAGTGCGACAGTGCGATTATATCTCAGGCATACACAGTTTTCGAGGTTATTGATAAGAGCAAGCTTTTACCCGAATATTTTATGATGTGGTTTATGCGACCAGAGTTCGACCGCTATGCACGCTACAAGTCGCACGGTAGCGCACGAGAGATATTCGATTGGTCGGAGATGTGCGATGTGGAGCTACCAATCCCCTCACCCGAAAAACAGAGAGCCATAATCAAAGAGTACCAAACACTAACCGACCGCATAAAGCTCAACGAACCCTATGCGCCAAGTTAGAGCAAACCGCCCAAGCCCTCTACCGCAAAATGTTCATCGACAACATCGACCCCGAAAACCTCCCTGCTGGTTGGCGTATGGGCACGATTGGCGAGTATTGCAAAGAGATGAAATCTGGAGGAACACCAAGTCGAACAAAAAATGAATATTGGAACAGTGCAGATTATAGATGGCTAAAGACAGGTGAGGTTCACAATAATATCATCACAGACACAGAGGAATATATAAGTGAGTTAGGATTGCAAAAAAGTTCTGCAAAGTTAATTCCACGTGATAGTGTAATTATGGCAATGTATGGAGCAACAGCCGCACAAGTTGGGTATCTTGATTGCGAGACTACAACAAATCAAGCGTGTTGTAATATGATTTGCCACTCGAAAGATGACGCTGCTTTTTTGTACTTTCATTTACTATATCATCAAGAAGATATAAAACGACTTGCAAACGGAGGAGCACAAGAAAATCTTAGTCAAGAGTTGATTGCAAAATTGCCAGTAATTATAACTAAAACAGATATTATTACGAAAAAAATTACTACTTTTATAGATGTACTAAAAATAAAATATCGAGGGTGCAATCGCTAAATATAAAGCCACTGTTGAGAGTGAATCAGATCCATTTAACCTCATCAGCAAATCCGATGATGGATTAAACAAGGCTAATGATGGATTAAATGATGGATTAAAACTCACTCCAAGAGCAGAGCAGATAATCTCAATAATAGCGACTAATCCGACAATCAATGTCGATGACATAGCGCAAGCAATCGGAGTCAGCAAACCTACTGTCGAGCGAGAAATATCAGCTCTACGCAAATATGGCATTGTAGATCGAGAGGGGTCTAAGAAGAGCGGACGATGGGTAGTTATAGCCAAAGTCGCAACGAAATAACAAAAAATATCACAATTTTGAATATTGGGTGTAAAAATGGGTGTAAATACAGCTAACTTGCTGATTTACACCCATTATCTGTGGAGATGGCGGGAGTCGAACCCGCGTCCAAACAAGGAGCCCGAGAGCTTTCTACACGTTTAGTCGACTTTAGATCCTTCTGCTGCAATCTGGTAGTCAACGACCGAACCACAGCCCCAGTCTCTAAATTTCACAGCCGTGTCGAGACACCCACAACCACTATCTCTAAATTGATGATACCCCATAAAACCTCGCATTAAAGAGCGGAACACTCGGTCGGGATACTCGTCGCTGAAACGCCTTGGTCTCTGCGATTAAGCCCTATTTTCCTAGAAAATTAGGCAGCGAGTGCATAGCTATTATTGCCATTTGAAATTTGAGCATTAGGATTTACGAGCCACCACACAAAGCTCGACGTGCTTACAATCAACCTCTGCCTGCTGTCAAAACCGGTCATCCCCATTCCTTAACTACAGATCATCGGAAAGTACATCTCCGTTGATTGAAGTGCAAAGATAGTGCATTTTTTTGAAAAACATAGCGTGTTGGGAAATTTCATCCGCAAAAAAAACAGATGCAACGAATTAGAATCTGTTTAAGTTTTATATTCTCGCTCTTTTCAGCTCTTTTGCATCATTTTTCATACCTCAAAATCGTTAAATAGAACCACTATTCGCCTCTTTCGAAGCATGAAAATTAATACAAAATAGCCCGAAAATAACTTCGATATAAAACTTAAGCAGATTCTTAGAATTTACGAAAACGTTCGTCTCGATTTTGACGAATGGCGAGGCACTCCATCTCGATCAACCATGTAGGTCGACACACTGGCGCATAGACAAAAACTGTGGGTATATTTGCAAATCGTTCATCAAAGAGTCCTCGAGCGACCACATAATCCGAGATATCGCGCAGATAGACAATAATTTGCGCTACATCTTCAAAGCTACTCTCTGCCTCGCGCAACAACACCTCGACATTCTCCCACATACGAAGCGTCTGCTTGCGAATATCGCCGACATGCACCACCTCGCCTCGATTGTTGATACTCGCTGTCCCCGATATAAATATGTGCGACCTATCGCCATAATGCACCGCTGTACCACGTTCAAAACGAACACCATACTCGGCTGTTGAGTTAAGGTGTGTGCTACCATATAAATATTGCATCTGCTCCGCGCTGATACCCTTGACGCTATACGCATCCATAATGGTCGTTATGCGGTGGTCGCCTACCCTACCGCCAATTCCCGTACTTGCGATAAAATGGCTATCCACAACAAGCCCCTCACGATCAAATACGTTGTTGCGACCCACGACAACACCCCCATAGTTTACATCCACATTTTGGACAAAAAACCATGTGCGAATTGTATTATCCAAAAGGGAACAATCATCATCTCTGAGGTGCTCTACATACGATGTCAACAAATCTTCTGTCTGCATCTGAGAACCTGACACACAAGGATTTGCCACTGACGTAGACCAAATATGAGTGTAGCCATTATGCGACGTCTTGTAAGTTTTAGAACCGACCACTCCGCTCTGGAGGTAACACCACACAGCGATTTTGCTACCATCCAGTGGTGGTTGCTCAATAATGGAAATTGGGCAGTCGCACTTTAATGATTTCTCAACTGTGGAGATTTGATTTGCAGCATCGCTCACAAAGACCCTAACGAATATTGGCGTGTAACATCCGCTGCCATTACAAAGCTCCTCGAAACAACCAACGACACCAGCCAACTGCTCATCAAATGGAGCTAGATGGTTCGTTGAGTGGATCATAATATTTTGCTCCTCCACCTCGCCACCTTCGACTGCAAAGAGTGCCGACTCGACTACGGTCGAAAATCTGTCATATATCTCCCTTCTATATCTCATATGCGTAGGTGTTAGTTTTACACTCGTGATACTCAAAAACAAAGTTACGATAAAAACGACGGAAAACAACTGATTTCGCAAATTATTACCCCAAAATATTGAGATCTCAACTTGGCAATTAAATATCGTGATAAACTTTCAATTCTCGAAATTTTATTGTAGCTTTGTGAGTGAGTTATAATCGAACCAACAATGAACAAAGAGAGTGTTATTTCACTGCGCAATGTCGCTATATACCATGCCGATGATCCATTTGGGTCGCAATCTCCGAAGAAGCTAATTCGCGAAGGTGAGTTGATCTTGTCGGATATCAACCTCGACATCAAGCAGGGTGAGTTTGTATACCTCATCGGGCGCGTTGGAAGTGGCAAGAGTTCACTTCTTAAGACCCTATATGCCGAGATGCAGTTGCTCGTGGGGTCGGGATGTGTCGTTGGGTTTGACCTTAAGAAACTGAGGCGCAAAGATATCCCACAACTGCGCAGACGCATGGGCATTGTCTTTCAAGATTATCAACTTCTCAACGACCGCAACATCTTCATGAATCTCCACTATGTCCTCAAAGCGACTGGTTGGAAGTCGGAGACCGCCATGCACAAACGCATTGACGAAGTGTTGCATATGGTTAACCTCCAAGCCAAGGGGTACAAGATGCCGTTTGAGCTGTCGGGTGGTGAGCAGCAACGTCTTGTTATAGCGCGCTCGATACTCAACTCACCACCGCTGATCTTGGCGGATGAGCCTACGGGAAACCTCGACCCTGTCACAGCAGATGGTATCATGACGCTATTTCGCGCAATCTCAGCGAGTGGTTGTGCGGTGGTGATGTCAACCCACAACACAGCCCTTATTGAGCAATATCCAGCGCGCACTATCTTCTTCTCGAAGGGTGGCATCAAGGAGGTAAACCTAGACGCTCCAGCGACAAAATAAAGTCGCCGAAAGAAAAGATTACACCTTATTAAAAAAATCAAACTTTAGAGCCTAAAAGATGGTGATTTTATAAAAAAAATGTTATCTTTGTGGGATATTTACCAAGTGTATTATTTATGAGTACTGAACAAGAAGAGATTAAGCAGAGTGGCGAATACTCTGCATCAAATATTCAAGTCCTAGAGGGGCTTGAGGCTGTACGTAAGCGTCCAGCAATGTACATTGGAGACACTGGCGAGAAGGGTCTCCACCACCTAGTTTATGAGGTTGTCGACAACTCCATAGATGAGGCGTTGGCGGGACACTGTACACATATCGACGTTATTATCAACGAGGATAACTCAATCTCGGTTAAGGATAATGGACGTGGTATCCCTGTGGATTACCACGAGAAGGAGAAGAAGTCGGCACTAGAGGTTGTTTTGACAGTTCTTCACGCTGGAGGTAAGTTCGACAAGGGTAGCTACAAGGTTTCGGGAGGTCTCCACGGTGTGGGTGTATCTTGTGTAAATGCACTATCTACACTCCTCGTTGCCGAGATCCACAAAAATGGTAAGATATATCGCCAATCGTACTGCAAGGGCACTCCAACATCTCAAGTTGAGGTTCTTGGAGATTGCGAGGATCGCGGTACTACGGTGACATTCAAGCCCGATGGCGAGATCTTCACACAGACTACAGTATATAAGTATGACATCCTTGCTAAGCGTCTACGCGAGTTGGCATTCTTGAATAAGGGTATCAACCTATCGCTCACCGACAAACGCCCAGAGGAGGGTCGCGAGGGTGATCGTTCGGAGACATTCTTCTCTAAGGATGGACTTCAGGAGTTTGTTAAGTTCTTGGACGCTACACGTGGCGAGCCTATCGTTGAGTCGATCATCTACATCGACACTGAGAAGAATGGCGTACCTGTGGAGGTTGCCATGCAGTACAACAACTCATACTCTGAGAATGTACACTCTTACGTCAACAACATCAACACTATCGAGGGTGGTACTCACCTAACTGGTTTTAGGCGCGCTTTGACTCGTACGCTTAAGAAGTATGCTGATGAGTCGGGAATGTTGGCAAAATTGAAGTTCGAGATCAATGGTGATGACTTCCGCGAGGGATTGACAGCGGTGGTTTCGGTTAAGGTTGCAGAGCCTCAGTTCGAGGGTCAGACCAAGACGAAGTTGGGTAATGACGAGGTTTCGGCAGCTGTGGATCAGGCTATGTCTGTTGCGTTGGGTCAATATTTGGAGGAGAACCCAAAGGATGCCAAGGCTATTGTACAGAAGGTGATCTTGGCAGCTACGGCACGCCACGCAGCCCGTCACGCGAGGGAGATGGTGCAGCGCAAGACGGTTCTTTCGGGAGCTGGACTTCCAGGAAAGTTGGCAGACTGCTCTAGTCGTGACCGCTCGATTGCGGAGATCTTCTTTGTCGAGGGAGACTCGGCGGGTGGTACTGCAAAGCAGGGACGCGACCGTAACTTCCAAGCTATCATGCCTCTACGTGGTAAGATCCTCAATATCGAGAAAGCGCAGGAGCACAAGATGTGGGAGAATGAGGAGATCAAGAATATGTTTACCGCTCTAGGTGTTTCGATTGGAACTGAGGAGGATAGCAAAGCTCTCAACATCTCGAAACTACGTTACGACAAGATCATCATCATGACCGATGCCGATGTCGATGGTAGCCATATCGCGACATTGATTCTAACATTCTTCTTCCGCAAGATGAAAGAGTTGATCGAGAACGGACATATCTACATCGCTACCCCACCGCTCTACCTTGTTAAGAAGGGTAAGCAGGAGCGTTACTGCTGGAGTGAGCAGGATCGCGAGGAGGCAACAGAGGCATTTGGCTCTAAGGGTCTTCATATTCAGCGATATAAAGGTCTTGGAGAGATGAACTCGGTGCAGTTGTGGGACACAACCATGAACCCCGACACTCGTATTCTCCGTCAGGTGACCATCGACAATGCAGCTGAGGCAGATCACATCTTCTCAATGCTCATGGGTGACGAGGTGCCACCGCGTCGCGAGTTTATTGAGCAGAATGCACACTACGCAAATATTGACGCTTAGTTTCGAGATTCAATAGATAAAGAGGCTGTCCAAAATCACAATAGTGACTTAGGATAGCCTCTTTTATTGTATCTGATAAAGATAACGGCTGAGCGGAAAACCACCCAGCCGTTATCTTTCTATATGCAAAACTAGACTAAGCTAGCTTTTATCTATCTAATTTAGATTGCCTGCTCGTGAACACCCTTCACTGCGCGACCTGATGGATCGTTGAGGTTGCGGAATGACTCATCCCAAGCGAGTGCCTCAGCGGTGCTACATGCTACCGATGGTACAGATGGTACACACTGTGCCGCTGTGCCCGATGGGAAGTGCTCCTCGAAGATTGTGCGGTAGTAGTACTCCTCCTTGTTTCGTGGTGGGTTGATTGGGAAACGCTCAGCAGCATTCTCCATATCCTCGTCACTTACAGCCGATGTTGTGATCTCCTTCAATGTGTCGATCCAGCTATAACCTACGCCATCCGAGAACTGCTCCTTCTGTCTCCAAGCAACACTCTCAGGCAACATATCCTCGAATGCCTTGCGAAGAATCCACTTCTCCATGCGACCATCCTTAGCCATCTTAGCCTCGGGGTTGAGCTGCATAGCCACCTCCATAAACTCCTTGTCGAGGAATGGAACACGACCCTCTACACCCCAAGCACACAATGACTTGTTGGCACGCAAGCAGTCGTATAGGTGCAACTTGTCGAGCTTACGAACTGTCTCCTCATGGAACTCCTTAGCGTTTGGAGCCTTGTGGAAATATAGGTATCCTCCGAAGATCTCATCAGCACCCTCGCCCGAAAGTACCATCTTGATACCCATAGACTTGATAACACGCGCCAAAAGGTACATAGGAGTCGAGGCGCGGATTGTTGTTACGTCATATGTCTCGATGAAGTAGATAACGTCACGGATAGCGTCAATACCCTCCTCGATGGTGTAGTGCACCTCGTGGTGGATAGTTCCGATATGGTCGGCAACCTTACGCGCAGCGATCAAATCGGGTGCGTTCTTAAGACCCACAGCGAAAGAGTGTAGCTGAGGATACCAAGCCTGAGAGTTGTTCTCGCACTCAACGCGTGTTGCAGCGTAGTGCTTAGCCACAGCCGATACAATCGACGAGTCAAGACCTCCTGAAAGCAATACTCCATAAGGTACATCGGTCATAAGCTGACGCTTTACAGCCTCCATCATCGCCTCACGAAGAGCCTCAATAGATGCCTCGTTATCCTTAACATAGTCGTAGTCTCTCCAAGGTCTGTCGTACCACTTGGTGACCTTCTTGTCACCACTCCACATGTAGTGTCCTGGCTCGAAAGGCTGGATCTTAGAGCACGTACCCTCCAAAGCCTTAAGCTCCGAGGCTGCATAGAACTGACCGTTGTCGTCCCAACCTATATACAAAGGTATGATACCCATGTGGTCACGAGCGATAAGATACTCGTCGCGCTCGCTGTCGTAGAGTGCAAATGCGAAGATTCCGCTGAAGTGCTCGAACATCTTCTCCACGCCATACTTGCGGTACAACGCCAAGATAACCTCACAGTCCGAACCTGTTAAGAACTTATATTCGTCAGCCATATCCTTGCGGACATCCATATGGTTGTAGATCTCGCCATTCACAGCCAAGACAACCTTACCATCGTCGGTATACAAGGGTTGATTACCAGATTGAGGGTCAACGATTGAGAGACGCTCATGCGCCAATATTGCATTCTCACCACAGTAGATGCCCGACCAATCGGGACCACGGTGACGAATCTTCTTTGCCAACTTCAAGATTGCTTTTCGCTGTTCAGCCGCCTTGCCTACAACGTCAAATAGTGCTACGAATCCACACATGTTTTTTGCTTATTTAATTTCTATATTTATTTTTTAATCTTTTCTAGATTTAATGAGTCATCAAAGGTATAATTTTTTTTTTAAAACAAGAGTTTTTTTCACCATCTAATATCACAAAATAATATTTTATTACATATTTATAGTATAATCTGCTCTAAAAAACCAATTTTCCACCGTTTGTAGAAGTTTTGGTTGCAGATTTATATTTTGCAACTTTTTTACTTCTCTCGACACAAAGCAAAAAAAACACTTATCACCCTACATGAGTGCCGCAATCTTCTGCGCAATGATCGACATATATACCCTATGATCGCACCTAGAAATGGCGGTGATGCCGTAGCCGTCCGCCCAAAATAGCTCATCAAAAATCGAGAGATCTGAGCGTGTCATAGCCATCTCACAAACCTCAATCTTTGCGCGCAAACCAGCCTTTGCCACCAACCTATGTTCCACACTCTCGATGGTGGGTGGGGTGTAGATTGTGCGACCAATAACTCCAAATATCGGGGCATCGTTGACCGAGTAGATCATGCCATCGGAACCTGCTCGAATTGCGACATCCGCACCGACACTCATAGCTTGATGTTGCGCCAGCTCCGCAGCGGCTCTTCGTGCTGATGTTGGGTGGTTGCTGATGGGGTTGTCGTAGGTTACAACGGTGGCTATTGGCGAAAGACATCGCAGGGCATACCCTTGATATATCGAGTTTTCCACTATGATGAGCTTTATCCTGCCGTCAAACTCCAACCTCAGTTCAACGAGTGTTGAGGTGTTGATTGGTGCTGAGCGAAGTTTTAACAACTTCTCAATCTGATCTGAAATCTCGCTTGGCGAAAGTGCAATGCGCTGGTTCTTAAGACTCCAGAACGCATTTTTTAAGATGTCGCAATGCGCCTCAATATGTTGTGCTTTGTAACGAAGTGTATGTATTATCTGGTATAAATATGGTCTCTGCATCAAGAATATGTATTGTGTATTGATGGCTCATCTAAAGTGCGAAGATCTTAAGTAGAAGTTCGCGAAGAAGCTCGCCATCGGTCGCCCCTCCTGTATTAATTCCTTTGCTCTTGCCGTCATATTCGCGCATAAGTCCCAAGATCCTAAAGACCTTAGGGTTAGGCCAATTGACACTTGCCGTCTTTAACTCACCAATGGCGTAGAAATTTCCCACCTTCAAGATCTTCATTAGATCACCATCCGAGGGGAAAGCCTCACCTTTTTGGCGCGTCAACCACCTGAGGTAGTTGATCGTAAAGAGCTGCTTGAACTGCCCAAAGAGCGTCATAATGGTGACCAAGAGCGGATTTGCCTTGGGGTTGTGCGAAAAATTTTCGGCTATTGTTAAAGATCGCACCATGTCGCGATTGAGCACCGCGCGACAAAGCTCAAAATTATTGTAATCCTTGGAGATACCGATATTCTCCTCAATGTGAAGATCCTCAATCTGCTTGCAATCATGTGGCATTGAGATGATTAGCTTCGACATCTCGTTGGAGATCTTGGCTATGTCTGCCCCCAAAGAGTCGGTAATCATCATGAGTGCCTTTTGTGAAATTCCATACCCCTTGCTCTGAACAAAGTTACTCAACCACGCTCCAATTTCGTAGTCGTAAGGGCGCACCGACTCCAAGACAACACCGTTCTTTACGATGCTCTTGTAGAGAGCCGAACGCTTGTCTAAGTTCTTGCCCTTGTGACAGATAACAAGTATCGTGCTCTCAATTGGCGAGGCGGTGTAGTGAGCTAGCTTATCAATATTTTTGAACAGCTGCGCCTCCTTCACAACAATCACCATGCGCTGCCCCATCATCGGCATCTGTCGAGCGTAGTTCACCACGTTGTTAGCGTCCGAATCACCGCCATAGAGCACAATTTGGTTGAATGCCTGCTCCTCGGGTGTGAGAATTGTGCTACACAAAAGGTCGCTCACCGAGTCAATGAAGTAGCTCTCCTCGCCCATAAGGAGGTATATCGGAGTATACTTACGCGCCCCAATATCAGCCACCATCTTATTATGTGCAGCCACAGTATCTCTGAATTTTACACTCGTTTTCGCCACCTTTTTTGCTTTTTTATATTATCTCTTTGATGATCTTCAAAACATTCTCAGTCGAGTTGTCAATCTTGAATCTATTGTCTAATCGGCGACCTAGTAACCAGACGATATCCTCGCCACTAACCAGTACAAATTGTCGCTCTTTTTCGGGCATAGAGACCTTGTTGTCAACAAGATAGTCGCTAATCTTCTTGCGCCCCGTCATCCCTAGCGGAATAAACCAATCCCCCTCTCTCCACCTTCTCACGGTGAGAGGATATTTCAACTTATCCTCATCTATGAGAGCCACATTTTCGGGGGTGTTGAGACTCTCGATAAGGTCAATAACAATGTGCTCATGAAGTAGAACCGAGTTGCCGCAATATGTTCTCAACGCGCCTTGTGCAATCTCAATTTCGCACTCGTCATCGGTCGATATCGGAGTTATTAGGATCTCATCGCGATCAATATATGCAACATACTCTTTGGCATAGAATCTCTTGCCCGAATTTTGACACTCGTGCGCGGCAATAAGCGAGTCAATAACATCTCCCTTAAAACCAAAAGACGAGGACAACAGCTCATACACAACGAAGTTGCGCGGTAGATCCGACATAATTTTGTTGATGTCAAGGCGATAGATCCCATCGGTTAAGGTTATCGCCTCATCATATATTCGCTTGATGCAGACATCTATAAACGACTGAGCATCAACAAGCCTAGAGATATTCTTGCGCATAAGGTTCGTGAACTTGGGGTTTATCTCTCTTATGCGAGGGACAATTCCGAGTCTGATTTTATTGCGCAGATACTTCGTAGATCTGTTGGATGAATCTTCACGAAATGGAATGTGGCGACTCACGGCATACTCCAAGATATCCTTGCGCGAGGCGAATGATAGTGGACGAATAACCTTGCCAAAGTGTTTGTTTATACCTGTCAATCCACGAAGCCCCGTTCCGCGGAAGAGGTTTATGAAAAATGTCTCTATTGAGTCGTCGGCATGGTGCGCAACGGCAATCTTTGTATATCCGTGCTCCTCGCACAGCTCGTAGAACCACTCGTAGCGAAGTCTGCGCGCTACCATCTCCATCGACTCGCCTGTGCGCTCCATCTCAGCAAGAGTCTCAAAACGCTTGTTGTAGCAGGGGATGTCGAACTTGTCCGCCTGCTCCTGCACCAACACCTCATCCTCCTCGCTCTCCTCGCCACGAAGCTGGAAGTTGCAGTGCGCAACACCAACATTGTAGCCACTCGTCGAGATGAGGTGCATCAACACCATGGAGTCGACACCACCCGAAACGGTGAGTAGTATCTTGTCATCATGTGTCGCTAGGTTATTATCCTCAATATAGCTTTTAAAGATATCGGCTAATTTTATCATCTATCTCTTATATATCGTTATCAACACCTATGTAATATAGGTCAATCTTTTTTACAGAATATTCACCTCCGTCTCGATCTCGACACCAAACTTGTCGAGAACAACTCGCTGAACCTTGTGCGCGAAGTCAAGAATCTCGCTTCCCGATGCACCGCCAAGGTTTACAACAACAAGGGCTTGGGCATGATGTATGCCAACCTTGCCATCTTTAGCCCCTTTGAGTCCCGATTGGTCGATTAGCCAACCAGCGGCTAGCTTTACACGCGATGGATCATTGGACACTGGGTAGTTGGGCATGGATAGATATTGTTCGAGAAGTCTGTCGCAAAGCTCTCGCTTCACGATTGGATTTTTGAAGAAACTTCCTGCATTGCCCGTCACCTTGGGGTCGGGGAGCTTGGAGTCTCTGATCTCGCAGATCACATCTCTAATATTTCGAAGTGTAAAGCCTCCGCGACTCTCAACCCTCGCCTTTACATCGGCATACTCAACGCGTGGATTTGGCTCTCGCTCCAACCTAATCACGATAGAGGTAACGATAACCTTGCCCTTTAACTCACCTTTGAAGATGCTATCTCGATATGCGAAGTTGCACTCCGAGGCTTGAATAGAGTAGCTCTTTAGTGTTTCAACCTCAAACACCTCCACCTCCTCGATAACATCCTTCACCTCGACACCATAAGCCCCGATGTTTTGAATTGGTGCAGCTCCAGCCTTTCCAGGTATCAACGAGAGGTTTTCGATCCCCCAAAGGTCGCGTTCAACGCTCCACTCCACAAGATCATCCCACTCCACGCCTGCTCCGACGCGAACACGAACAAAACTCTCCTCTCTCTCGGAATTCAGAATTTCGATACTCTGAGATGTCGGAGTGAGAAGTGTCCCTTCGAAGTCTCGCGTAAATAGGATATTGTTTCCTCCACTGAGTACTAGCCACTTAAGGGGCGGATTTGCTGAAAATATCTCAACTAAATCCTCCTTAGAGTCGAACTCAACAAGCCTTAGAGTCGAGCAATCGACCCTGAAACTATTTCGCTCACGCAAAGAAACATTATTAAAAATTCTAATCATATTGCAAAGTTAGGAATAATTTCAGTAATTTTGGGGCAAAGTTAGTAACGAAATTAATTTAAATTATAGTTAGGATTATGTTTACACAGGAGGATTTGGCTCAAATTAGTGGTCATGGTCTCACGCCCGAGGCGGTTGAGAAGCAGGTAGAGAGTTTCAAGAGAGGTTTTCCATATCTTCAAATTTCACGCGCGGCGGTGTGTGGAGATGGTATTATTCAACTTTCGGATACAGATCTTGCAGAGATGGTTGCATACTACGACAGCAAGGTTTCAGCTTTGGAGGTTGTGAAGTTTGTCCCTGCATCGGGAGCTGCTACACGCATGTTCAAGGAGCTTTTCGAGTTTGTCAATGACGACAAGCGCGGTAAGGGTATCGACACCTTGTTGCAGAATATCGAGAAGTTTGCTTTTTGGAGCGAGCTGAAAGCTATCGTTGGTGAGGGTGCGGATGAGAAGAGCACCGTTAGAGCTATCGTTGGTGAGGGTCTTGAGTATGGATCTAAGCCAAAGGCGTTGGTTAAGTTCCACAGCTACGGCGAGGAGAGTCGCAAGGCTGTTGAGGAGCATTTGGTTGAGGGTGCACTCTACGCTGCATGTGATGGTGTGGTTCGTATTCACTTCACTGTTTCGCCTGAGCACTTGGCAGGTTTCGAGGCTTTGATCGCGGAGGTTCAAGCTAAGTACGAGGCTAAGTATGGCGTGAAGTATGAGATCTCATTCTCGACACAGAAGTCTAAGACCGACACCGTTGCTGTAAATCCTGACAATACACTATTCCGCACGGATGATGGCAAGTTGTTGTTCCGCCCAGCAGGTCACGGAGCTTTGATTGAGAATATCGGAGAGATTGATGCCGATGTGATCTACGTCAAGACTATCGACAACGTTACCATCGACTCACTTCGCGCGGACACACTTACATATAAAAAGGCTGTAGCTGGACTTTTGTTGAAGTTGCAGAGCGAGATCTTCGCAATGATCGCTAAGATTGACGCAGGCGATGTAAAGGAGTCGGAGGTTGCTGAGTTTATCGAGTCTAAGTTGTCGGCTAAGTTGCCTACACAATACACAATGGAGACGTTGCGCGCTGTTTTGGATCGTCCAATTCGTGTCTGCGGAATGGTTCGCAATGAGGGTGAGCCTGGTGGTGGACCTTTCTGGGTCGTTGGCGAGGGTGGCAGCGAGTCGTTGCAGATTGCCGAGTCGAGCCAAATTTCACCTGAGCAGATCTCATTGATGAAGGAGGCAACACACTTCAACCCCGTAGATTTGGTCTGTGGCGTTCGCAACTCTAAGGGCGAGAAGTTCAACCTTGGTGAGTATGTAGATCCAACGACTGGATTTATCTCGGAGAAGTCGAGTGGCGGTCGTGATTTGAGAGCACAGGAGTTGCCTGGATTGTGGAACGGTGCGATGGCGAGCTGGAATACAATATTTGTTGAGGTTCCAATTTCGACATTCACACCAGTTAAGGTTGTTCAGGATCTTTTAAGAGCGCAACATTTGGCAAAATAATAAGAATCTGTTTAAGATTTTCTCACTAGAATTGCTAAGAGAGATGTTGCTTTGATTTTCCCTCTTTGCATAAGGCGCATAGCGTTGCCTATGCAACGCAGTGCAAAAAGAGAAAAGCGAAGTGACAGATCCTTAGCAAAATAAATGAGAGAAATTTAAACAGATTCTAAGTTCCTAAAAAAATAAATATTTAGTGGGTTGTAAAGAATTGATAGTTTAAGGCTGTCAAAACTTTACAACCCCTATTTTTTGCCCCTTATAGTTATGTAATATGTATAAAATAACTATTATTAGGTAGAAAAATATTTCTACTTTTTAGGTTTTATTAAAAAAGTTTTATTAGTTTTGCGATATTGCTATTAGGATAGGTATGTATATTATATATAATAAATAGGTATGGAAAATAAACTTCAACAGTTGACCGAGAAACTCTACAATGAGGGTTTGGAGAAAGGTCGCTCAGAGGCCGATTCATTGGTTGCCGCTGCAAAGAGCTCCGCTGCGGAGATCATCGCTGAGGCTAAGGCTGAGGCTGAGGCAATTGTAAAAAAAGCTAAGTCGGATGCTGAGGATGTCCTCAAAAATTCAATGACGGAGATCTCACTCGCTGGAAAACAGGCATTGGCTAAGATCAAGGCTGAGATCACTAAGGCTATCATCAATGGCTCTATTGCTGAGGGTGTTAAGGCGGCTGCTATGGATGCTGCGTTCATCAAGGAGATCTTGATCTCGGTGGCTAAGAGTTGGGATGGTGCAGCATCGGGCAAGGTGGAGCTTCAGGCACTTCTTCCCGAGGCGGAGAAGAAAAAACTGGACGCTGCTTTTGCTAAAAGTGCTAAAGATCTCTTGGCTGCAGGTGTTGAGGTTGGCTACTCTGCGGAGGTTAAGTCGGGCTTTAAGGTTGGCGCAAAAGATGGCGGCTACTATATTTCATTCACAGATGAGGATTTCGACGCTCTAATGCGCACCTACCTGCGCGAAAGAGTCTCTGAGTTGTTATTTAACGCCTAAGTGTGATGTTTGGGTCTCAATATTATTGTCTGGTCGCGGGGCTTAGGGAGTATAACCTAGACACCGAGACTAAGGGATTAGATGTCAAGGCGATTATTGCCGAGTGTCTTGAGGAGGTATCTTCTCAAGATGGGGCAATTGTGCGCTTGCTCTACAACTATTACGACTGCGAAAATATCGCAGTGTGTAAGGCTGGACGTAGTGCACACAATAATCTAGGTACTCTTACGCGTGCGGAGGTCGAGGAGTTGGTTGCATCAACTAGCTTTGACGCCTATGAGAATCTTCTGCCTGAGCGACTCATCAAGGTTTTTGAGGCGTTTGCTAGCACCAAGGGTGAGCAGAGTCAGGAGTCGGGGGCGAGATCTAGTTTCGAGAAGGTGCTCTTTGGAGCATACTATGAGGAGTGCGCAGCAGCGAAGAGTAAATTTATGCGTAAATGGTCTGAGACGGATCGCAACCTACGTAATGTCACAGCTGCGGTATTGGCTAGGAGTCTGGAGATGCCCATTGAGGAGGCTGTTGTTGGCGAGGGTGATATTGTAGATCAGTTGATACGTTCCACAGCTGCGGACTTTGGGCTAAGAGGTGAGCTAGCATATATTGATGGCGTTATTTCGGCAGTCAATGATGAGCCGAATATGGTTGAGAAGGAGCATAAGATTGACCTTATTCGTTGGGCGGAGGCGACGGAGCTTTCGGAGTTTGACTACTTCAGCTTGGATGCTGTGTTGGCATACCTCGTCAAGGTTAACATTGTGGCTCGTTGGGTGGCTCTTGATCCCAAGCGAGGAGCTGAGATGTTCCAAAAGCTTGTTGGTGAGCTTGGAGCTAAGGATTTGATTAATAACAAATAGAATATATAATGAAAACAACGGGACGTGTAAATGGTATTATCGCCAATATCGTGATCGTTAAGGTCGACGGTGCTGTCGGTCAGAATGAGATATGTCAGGTATATTGCGGTGATATTAAGATGATGGCGGAGGTCATCAAGGTTGTTGGAGATGCAGCCTACGTACAGGTTTTCGACTCTACGCGAGGTTTGAAAATCGGTGACAAAGTTGAGTTTGAGGGGCATATGTTGGAGGCTACATTGGCTCCAGGTATCTTGTCGCGCAACTATGACGGTCTACAAAATGACTTGGAGAAGATGGAGGGACTCTTCATCGAGCGCGGATCGGCAACTGAGCCTATCGACTTCGAGGCGGAGTGGGAGTTTACCCCCATTGCCGCTAAGGGCGACAAGGTGACAGGTGCATCGTGGTTGGGTGAGGTTAAGGAGCAGTGGTTGATCCACAAGATCATGGTTCCTTTCATCATGACTGGTTCATACACAGTCAAGAGCGTCGCTAAAGCTGGAACATATAAGGTTACAGATACCATCGCCGTGGTTACGGATGTCGATGGTAAGGATTACGATATCACAATGGTTCAGAAGTGGCCAGTGAAGCAGGCGGTGCGCAACTACATCGAGAAACCACGTCCATCGAATATGATGGAGACAGGTGTTCGCGCGATGGACACCTTCAACCCTATTGTCGAGGGAGGTACAGGATTTATCCCGGGACCTTTCGGTGCAGGAAAGACAGTTCTTCAGCACGCTATCTCTAAACAGGCGGAGGCGGATGTTATCATCATCGTAGCGTGTGGAGAGCGTGCCAACGAGGTTGTTGAGATCTTCGCGGAGTTCCCTGAGTTGATCGACCCACGTACGGGTCACAACCTCATGGAGCGTACCATTATCATCTGTAACACATCGAACATGCCCGTTGCGGCGCGTGAGGCGTCAGTATATACAGGTATGACAATCGGAGAGTACTACCGCGCTATGGGCTTGAAGGTTTTGGTTATGGCGGACTCTACATCGCGTTGGGCGCAGGCGTTGCGTGAGATGTCAAACCGTTTGGAGGAGCTTCCAGGTCAGGATGCCTTCCCGATGGATTTGTCGGCTATCATCTCTAACTTCTACTCTCGTGCAGGATTGGTTAAGCTAGTGGGTGGTCAGACTGGATCTGTGACATTCTTGGGTACTGTATCTCCAGCGGGAGGTAACCTTAAGGAGCCCGTTACTGAGTCTACGAAGAAGGCGGCACGTTGTTTCTACGCGTTGTCGCAGGGTCGTGCCGACTCGAAGCGTTATCCAGCGATTGACCCAATCGACTCATACTCTAAGTATTTGGAGTATCCCGAGGTTGAGAGTTACTTGGAGGAGCATGTTGAACCAGGATGGGTCAAGAAGGTCTATGCAGGTAAGACGTTGATACAGCGAGGTAAGGAGGCTAACGACCAGATCAACATCTTGGGAGATGACGGTGTTCCCGTGGAGTACCACGAGAGATTCTGGAAGTCGGAGTTGATCGACTTTGTGATCTTGCAGCAGGATGCTTTTGATGATATTGACGCAAGTACTCCAATGGAGCGTCAGAAGTATATGTTCAGTATGGTGTTGGATATCTGCAACGCTAGCTATGACTTTGTAGACTTTGCAGAGTGTTCACAGTTCTTCAAGACGATGATTAATGACTTCAAGCAGATGAACTACACGGTTTGGCAGAGCAAGGAGTTTGAGGGCTACCAAACAAAGATTCAGAGTGCCGTTGCTGAGAAGGTTAAAAAATAAAATGTATATATCATGACAAAGAGTGCATTTCAAAAAATATACACCAAAATCGACAACATCACCAAGGCTACGGTAACGTTGCGTGCGTCGGGTGTTGGTAACGATGAGTTGGCTACCGTGGGTGGTAAGTTGGCTCAGGTAGTTAAGTTGATGGGTGAGAGTGTTACGCTGCAGGTTTTTGCAGGAACAGAGGGTTTGGCGACTAACTCGGAGGTTATCTTCCAAGGTGAGCCACCAAAGCTCAACGTTTCGGATAACTTAGCAGGTCGTTTCTTCAACGCTTTTGGTGAGCCGTTGGAGGGTGGCGAGGCTATCGAGGGAGAGTCGCGCGAGATTGGAGGTCCTACGGTAAATCCATTTAGACGTATCCAGCCATCGGAGTTGATCGCTACGGGTATCGCAGGTATCGACCTGAACAACACCATCGTGTCGGGTCAGAAGATCCCATTCTTCGCTGATCCAGATCAGCCATACAACGCTGTTATGGCGAATGTGGCACTTCGTGCTAAGGCGGACAAGATTGTCTTAGGAGGTATGGGTCTTACGAATGATGACTTCTTGTACTTCAAGCATGTCTTTGAGAATGCAGGAGCGTTGGATCGTATCGTATCGTTTGTAAATACTACGGAGGATGCCCCAGTGGAGCGTCTTTTGGTTCCAGATATGGCACTTACTGCAGCGGAGTACTTCGCGGTGGATAAGGGCGAGAAGGTGTTGGTGTTGTTGACCGATATGACGCTGTATGCCGATGCTTTGGCTATCGTGTCGAACCGTATGGATCAGATTCCATCTAAGGACTCTATGCCAGGATCTTTGTATTCGGACTTGGCGAAGATCTACGAGAAGGCGGTGCAGTTGCCAAATGGAGGATCTATCACCATCATTGCGGTGACTACGTTGTCGGGAGGTGATATCACCCACGCGATTCCAGATAATACGGGATATATCACTGAGGGTCAGCTGTTCTTGCGTAATGACAGCGACACAGGTAAGGTTATCGTTGATCCATTCCGTTCGTTGTCGCGTTTGAAGCAGTTGGTTATTGGTAAAAAGACTCGCGAGGATCACCCTCAGGTGATGAACTCATGTGTACGTCTCTTTGCCGATGCTGCTAACTCTAAGACTAAGTTGGAGAATGGTTTCGACTTGTCGGATTACGATGAGCGTTCGTTGAAGTTTGCTCACGACTACTCGATGAAGTTGTTGGCTATTGATATCAATATTGAGATTGACGAGATGTTGGATACCGCTTGGGAGCTATTTGCGAAGTACTTTACTCGCGAGGAGGTAGCTATCAAGGCGTCACTCGTTGAGAAATATTGGAAGGAGTAACACGTTATGGCAATCAAATTTCAATATAACAAGACCTCGCTAGGCGACATGGGCAAGCAGCTCAAGATGCGTCAAAAGGCACTCCCTACCATCAAGAGTAAGGAGTCGGCTTTGCGCTCTGAAGTCAAGAAGGCAAAGGACTCCGCACGCGAATATGGTGAGGCTCTGGAGAGGTTGATCTCGGAGTATGACTATATGGTATCGTTGTGGGGAGAGTTTGATTGTGACCTAATACGCATATCGGATGTGGAGTTATCGACACTGAAGATTGCGGGTGTGCGCACCCCCATTTTGGAGGATGTGAAGTTCGAGTTAAAGAGTTACGATCTCTTTTCGTCGCCTGTGTGGTACAGCGATGGAGTCGATCTATTGAAGCGTCTTGCGCGTTTGAAGATTGAGTCGGAGATCTACAACCACAAGATGGATCTGCTCGACTATGCACGCCGAAAGACTACTCAAAAGGTAAACCTCTACGAAAAGGTGCAGATACCTGGGTATGAGGATGCTATACGTAAAATTAAGCGATTTATGGAGGATGAAGAGAATCTCTCGAAGTCGGCACAGAAGATCGTGAAAACCAAACAACAAAACGCTGGGGAGGGTGCAATGTTATGATAGTTAAGATGTCAAAATATGACTTCATTCTCTACGCTAGAGAGTGTGAGTCGTTTGTTGCTCGTCTGCGCGAGTTGGGTTTGGTAGATATCACCACATCTAGCTGGGAGGCTAGCGAGAGTGATAGATCCTTGGTCGTTGAGATTGAGGGCTACACCAAGGCATTGAAGGCTCTGGGAAACTTCGCAGGGGATGAGAGGTTCGACTCTCAGGCTAAGGGTTACTCATCGGGCGAGGAGGCATACAGTGCCTATTCTCAGGCGATGCAATCTAAGGCTCAGTGGAACTCTGAGATCACAAGGCTGGAGAAGATCGAGTCGGAGATGACTCCTTGGGGCGAGTTTTCGGTTGCGGATCTTGCGGCATTGGCTAGTCAGGGGTTGTCAATTCGATACTTCTACGCTACGGTGTCGGCTTTCGAGTCGCTCAAAAGTGAGCTAGGCGGAGAGTATACGTTGGAGGTTATCAATGAGGGTGACTCTTTGGTCTGCTTCGTCTTAATCGGGGCTGAGGAGGTTGAAGTTGCGGTTCAGGAGATTAAGTCGTTGACGATGACGGCAAGTGCGGCACGAGGTCAAATCTCGGAGCTGGAGGCTAAGATTGACGCATTGAGTTCGGTGCTCTCTAGGGCTGCGAACTCTGTCGAGATGATCGAGACTCAGAAAGCGGTGTTGGTCTCTCATCTTCAGGAGTCGCAGATCAAATCATCGGCGGAGGTCGCTGCGGATGGATCGTTGCTTGTTTTGGAGGGATGGGCTGAGAGTGCTACATCGAAGAGTGTGGATGCACTTTTGGATGAGTACCCCAACGTTGTCTACTTCAAGCGCGACCCAACGCCAGAGGATAATACCCCTATTAAGTTGAAGAATAGATGGTTTGCCAATATCTTTGAGATGATTACCAACCTCTACGCGATGCCGAAGTATGGAACTATCGACTTGACGCCATTCTTCGCGCCATTCTACATGTTGTTCTTCGCGATATGTTTATGTGATGCAGGCTATGGTTTGATGATCCTGTTGACAGGCTTGGCACTCTACTTTAAGGGTGGCGATGCTATGAGGCAGGCATCGTGGTTGTCAATCATGTGTGGTTCGGCAGCGGTTATCTTTGGATTCTTTGCCAACTCGTTCTTTGGAATGTCGATCAGCTCGTTATCCGCTTTTGATGGTTTCAAGTTCATTAATTTCCAGCAGGATTTCTTCTCTGTTGCGATGATAATCGGAATTGTACAGCTACTTTTTGGTATGCTTATCAATATCTTCGTCACCACGAGAGCCTTCGGTATCAAGTACGCGTTGGGTTCTATTGGCTGGTTCATGGTTCTCACCATCTCGTTGTGCTCAGCGGCGTTGACAGAGTTTGGAGTTGAGGGTTTCGGCTTTGACTCTATTCCATTCTATGTCGGAGCAGGAGTCGGAGGTGTGTTGATGCTGTTCTTCAACTCGCCAGATAAGAATATCTTCGTTAATTTCGGAGCTGGAATTTGGAATACATACAACAATATCACAGGTCTTTTGGGCGATGTATTGAGTTATATTCGACTCTTTGCAATTGGTCTCTCTGGCGGTGTTTTGGCGTTGGTATTCAACGACTTGGCTTTGGGAATGACAGGATTAAACGAAGGTTTATCGGGACAGCCCATCGTGAGTATTATATTAAAGATCTTGGCAGCGACAGCAATTTTGTTGGTTGGTCATGGTCTAAATCTTTTCATGTCGACCATCTCATCATTTGTTCACCCCATGCGTTTGACCTTTGTGGAGTTCTACAAAAATGCTGGATTCCAGATGGCGACGCGAAAGTTTACCCCCTTAAAGAAGTAGGGTAAGATAAATTTTAGAATTTAGAAAATTAAAATATTAAAAACGAATTTCAATTATGGATTATTCAACAGCAATTATTTTGGCATACGTAGGTGTTGCCTTTATGGTAGGTTTGGCAGGTGTTGCCTCAGCTATCGGTACTTCAATTTGTGGTCAGGCGGCAGTTGGCGCGTTGAAGAAGAATCAGGATGCTTTTGGTAGCTATATGGTTCTTGGTGCGCTACCTGGATCTCAGGGTCTCTATGGATTTGTAAGTTTCTTTATGGTTAGCGGTCTTATCAAGGACGATATGACAATGATGCAGGGTGCTGCTATCTTTGGTATTGGTATCTTGGTTGGTGTTGTTAACTTGGCGGCTTCGATCTATCAGGGTAAGGTTTGTGCTAACGGAATCTCAGCTATTGCAAGTGGACATGACGTTATGGGTAAGACACTTATCATGGCTGCGTTCCCTGAGTTGTACGCGATCTTGACTGTTGCTGCAACCTACATGATTAGTGCTGCAGTAGCTTAATTCGCAGTGGTTAATTCGCAATCCTTAGTTGCGGATTATTAAAATATCCTCACTTCATATCTTATGAGGCGAGGGTATTTTTTTGTTGTTTACGAGAAATGTTGTAACTTAGCCGTTAGAAACAACCAAAACCAACATCTAATGAAAAATAACCTACTTTTTACGGCACTAACCTCAGTGCTTATGTGTAGCTGTTCGTCAACCTCGTGCGAGCAGGCGACCCAAAGACCAATCAGCGATAAGGCGTTCCCATACGAAATTCCTGCTGAGAAACCTGCCTACGCACTTAGTAGCTCAATGGAGGCGGTATACGACCGCTACGGAGCACCTACTCCTCAATCCAACGAACTATATTCGCAATTTAAGTTCTCACCAATCACGGGCTTCGACTATAGCGATGGCGATGGTTGCAACTCACGTCGTGATCCCTCTCGCGTCGTGAAGGTTGGGGATACATATTATGTTTGGTATACGCTACGCCAAACGGAGTCAGCTCCAGCAGGTGCTAAGGGGTGCACGGAGACAATTCCATCTACGGATTGGGATCTCGCAACTATCGGATATGCAACAAGTAAAGATGGTTTCAATTGGGATGAGAAGGGGGTTGCTGTACCTCGACCAACCAAACCACAGCAGGGATATCGCTCAATTTCGACACCTGAGATCTTGGTGTGGAAAGGCAAGTATTACCTCTATTATCAGGCGTTTAACCAAGCGAGCGGAACGACTGGTGGCGACAACTGCCCCGTTGCGATGGCTGAAGCGGACTCTCCAGATGGACCATGGACGCATATAGACAAGGTTGTTTTGCCTACGGGTGATGAGGGTGCGTGGGATCAGTTTAATATCCACGACCCGCTGCCCGTTGTGATGAATGGCAAGATCTATATGTACTACAAATCAGACTACAACAAGGGTTCGTTCCAGACTCGTTCTCAGGGTGTTGCCATCGGTGATAGCCCCTATGGTCCTTTCGTGAAATCGCCTCTCAATCCAGTCATCAGCTCAGGTCACGAGACGCAATATTTCCGATTCAAGGAGGGTGTTGCCGCGATTGTTACGCGCGATGGACATGAGCACTACACTGTTCAGTACGCTTCGGATGGTATCAACTTCCACCAAGCGAGTATCTGCGACTTGATGCCCGAGGCATCGGGACTCTACGACCCAGATGCGTTCACAAACACCAAGGATGGTCGCGGTATCACTTGGGGAATCTGCCATATCAACAAATACTCTAAAGGTTCGACACACTCGTTGATGTTCCGCTTTGATTGCGATCTAAGCCAAGATCTCAACGACCCAGAGATGAAGATCAACCACGTGCGCCCAGTCTACGAAGATTATATGAAACATGGATTGAGCAAGAAGCAGAAAGCTCGCATCATGAATAAATAGGTAGAGAAATTAACCATTTTTTACTACCTTTACGCCACCTAAACAGATCAAACCAAGATGAATAAACTTTTAACAATCCTCACATTCAGCCTACTTGTTGGATGTTCAGAGCCTCAGCAACCACTGTCGCAGGTCAAACTTGACCCTCTCATGGATACCAAGAACAGGGCGATCGTAGACTCCATATATAATAAGATGACCACTGAGGAGCGTGTTGCTCAGCTCCAAGGTATTCGTCCAAGGGAGATAATGGTCGACGGCAAAATCTCGTTAGATCTATGTCGCAAGATGATCCCAAACGGCATTGGTCACCTCTCACAGTTTGCCTGCATGTTGGACTATACGCCCAACGAGCTACGCGACATGGTGCGCGATATTCAGAACTACCTCATCAACGAGACACCATCTGGAATACCCGCCATCTTCCATGAGGAGGCGATAACTGGCGTTGCGGCACTTGGAGCTACGACCTATCCCCAACAGCTGGGCATGTCCTGCACTTGGAACAGCGACCTTATGGAGAAAAAGACTCGCCTCACCGCTGAGAGTATGCGCGAGGTGGGATCTTTCATGGCACTCTCTCCAAATCTCGACATCATCCGCACGGCGGTATTTAATCGAGGCGAGGAGGCGATGGGTGAAGATAGCTACCTAACATCGCGCTTGGGTGTCGCCTTTGTCGATGGGCTTCAAGGCGAGGATCTCACCAAAGGTGTCGCGGCATGTGCCAAACACTACCTCGGCTATGGAGGTGGCTCGGAGGTGAACGAGACAAACGAAAAGGTTCTCTTCGAGGAGATCTTGATGCCATATGATGCTGTGGTGAGGGTCTCGGGGGTGAAGGACGTAATGACTGGATATCACCAATTTAGAGGTATATATAGCGTCTTTAACAAATATCTGATCTCGGATGTTTTACGCGACTATCTAGGTTTCGAGGGTCTCTTGGTGAGCGACTACGGAGCAATCGCACAGCTCAATGTCGGCAATAAAAATAAGGGCAAGGAGGAGTTCACACAGCGTGCTGCGGACGCCATAAATGCAGGTTGCGACATGGAGTTCTCATCGGGCGTAGCGTTCCCATATATTCCAGATGCCATAGCAGAGGGAAAACTCTCGCAGGAGCAGTTTGAGACCGCTGTTAAACGAACACTGGCACTTAAGGTTCGCCTTGGACTTTTCGACAAGAGCGTACCATTATATAAGGCAGAAGGCGATATAGATCTAAATAAACCAGAGTATCAACAAGTTGCGTATGACGCGGCTGTTCAATCGGTTGTATTGCTCAAAAATGATGGAACACTGCCACTGTCGCCTAAGAGTGGCAAGATTGGTCTCTTTGGACCAAATGCCAATTCGGAGTGGGCGATGCTGGGCGATTACACCTATCAGTCGATGCACCTCTTCCACCAAGGGAAGATGGTTAGTTTCGACTCTCCACGCATCTACACCCTCAAAGATGGTATGGAGAGCGTAGCTAAGGGGGCAGAGATCAACTACTCGCGAGCATGCGATTGGAGCATGAGCCACGAGGCGTTCCTCAATGTTAAGTCGGGAGAGGATCGTCGCTTTGTAAGGGAGAAAGTTCGCAAGCTCTACATCAATCTCTATGAGTCGATTACCGATGAGACATCGTGGAGCAAGGCGATGAAGATTGCACGAAACTCCGATGTCATCGTTGCTGCCGTTGGCGAGAATGTCGCTCTCTGTGGCGAGGGTCGCGGACGCAAAGGGATAGGTCTTGCTGGCGATCAGGGTAAATTGGTCGAGGAGCTTATCTCCACAGGAAAACCTGTCGTTGTGGTGATCTTCGGAGGACGACTTCAGGTGTTGAGTGAGACTGTTTTAGAGAAGGCAGCAGCTATTGTTCAGGCGTGGTATCCAGGTCAGGAGGGCGGTCGCGCAGTGGCTGATATTCTATTCGGAGTGCAAAATCCATCGGGCAAGCTAACAATGAGCTATATGAATGAGCATAAGACAGTAGACGTCTGCTACAACCGTGCCGATGAGCAGGTTGCCAAGGCGATATATCCATTTGGATATGGACTATCATACACCAAATACAGCTACTCTGATCTCGCAATGCCCCAACAAGCAACCACCCCAAATGGTGAGTTTCCGATATCATTCAACGTCACAAACGAGGGCGAAGTTGCAGGAGATGAGATCGTGCAGCTCTATGTGTCGCCATTGGACTCTACCCTACCGCTCAAACCCATCCAACTAAAAGGTTTTGAGCGCGTTAGCCTACAAGTAGGAGAGACCAAAGAGGTGACATTCACCCTCTCGCCACGCCTCTTGGCTCACTACCGCGAGGATGGCAAATGGGAGGTGACACCAGCAAAATACAGATTTAAGGTCGGCGCGTCATCGACTGATATTCACCTAGAGGGAGATATCACGCTAGAGGGCAAGCCTTTTGTGTCGCGAAATCGCGATGTATACTTTTCAAACAGCACTATCAAATAACCAAACAAACTGACAATAAACAAGGTGACTAAATTAAAAGGTATGACATGGAACCACGAGCGCGGTGTAAGACCACTCGTGGAGGCAAGTGAAATTTTCAAACAACGCCACGGTGTTGAGATCACGTGGGATGCACGTTCACTCAGTGATTTCGAGCTTTTCCCACTTGATGAGTTGGCATCGAAGTATGACTTCATCATGATTGACCACCCACATATTGGTGTGGCGCACGCTGAAAATCTACTTATTCCATTGGAGGATCGCCTATCTGCTCAGTTCTTGGCGGAGCAAAGAGATGGCAGCGTCGGCAAGAGCTACGAAAGCTACTCTTGGGAGGGACACCAATACGCTATTCCATTGGATGCAGCGGCGCAGGTGAGCGTGGCACGCGAAGATCTACTAAATAGCTCTATGCCAACAACATGGACAGAGCTATTCGAAATGGTTGCAAAGCTACCTAGCGACAAGAAGATGGCGATTCCATTCGTCCCAGTCCACGCCTACTCTAGCTTCTTCACATTGGCATCACAGCTAGGTGGTGGCGACATCTTTTGGCGCAAAGGCGCACCCCTAGATGAGGAGGTGGGTATCGAGGTGTTGACACTTCTGGAGAAGATTGTATCTCTCTCGCACCCCGACTCTAAGGATATGGATCCAATCAATATGCTGGATCGCATGGTGGCGGCAGACGAGATTGTATACTCACCTCTCGTATACGGATACTCCAACTACTCTCGCGCAGGGTATGCCGACAATATCGTGACATTTAGAGATATGCCTCGCACAGCAGAGCACCCATCGGGAAGTATGATCGGAGGCGTGGGCTTGTCGATATCGTCTAAGTGTAAGGATATTGACGCAGCGATAAAATTCGCGGAGATGGTCTCTGTACCTGCGTTCCAGAAGGGGGAGATCAACGATGCCAACGGACAACCTGGACATGTCGAGGCTTGGAAGGATGCGAAGGTCAATGCCGACTCCAACAACTTCTTTATCAACACACTAGAGACTCTAACATACGGCTCTCTACGCCCACGATTCAACGGATATATCGAGTTCCAAGCCCAAGCAGGAGCAAAAATCCGCGAGTTCGTAGTGGCTGCATCAGGCGACAAGCGCAAGTTCATACAAGAGCTTAATGCTCTGGTTGTGAAGTGCATGCTTTAGACTGGGGGACTGTCCTAACGCTGGACGGGCGGTGCGGAGCCGCACGGGCATTTTACCAGCGGTCATGTGGTACGCACTTTTGCAAAGTGCTAAGTTTAAAGAGAGAGATTTTTGGATTAAGAGCCGACCATCGGGAAGGCTGTTAATCCAAAAATCTCTCTCTTTAAACTTCACGCTACTAACGTAGCGTGCCACATGCCGAAGTTCACCGCTCACTGTATTGTCGCTTCGATATTATTTCGAGGTATCCATAAAGACGAAGTAGACCGCTCCGATAAGCAGCAGAAAAGCGACCAAGTGATTCCACCTCAACTCATTGCCTTGAAAAAAGCAATTTGCGAAGATGGTAAAGACGATAAGCGTGATAACCTCCTGCATAACTTTGAGCTGCATAAGTGTGAAAGGTCCTCCATTGCCCACAAAACCCATTCGGTTGGCTGGAACTTGAAAGGCATACTCCGCCAATGCAATAGCCCACGAGAAGATGATGACGGCATATAACGGCCAATGCGCGCTATATCCAGTCTCGTGGAGTTTGAGGTGACCGTACCACGCAAAGGTCATGAAGATGTTGGATACAACGAGAAGTCCAACGGTTGTGAGTGCTGTTTGCCACATATTTTTATAAATTTAAGTCTCTCTATTAATAAGCAAAAGAGCGTGATATCGAGTTGATATCACGCTCTTTTTAACTGCTTTGGAATACTCCGAACTACTTCAACGGAGCACCCTTAGTCATATACTCCTTCAACTTAGGAAGGTGCTTCTCATAGACTCCGCGAGGGTTAGTCTTATTGTCGATACAGATCTTGGCAGCCATACCTGTAACCTCACCTGCCATACCCAATGTCGCCATCACGCGAACAGTACCCAAAGCTACGTGGGTAGTACTCATTGCGCGACCTCCGATAAACAAGTTGTCGATATTGCGCGAGTACAAGATACGGTAAGGGACATGATACGATGGTTTCACCCATGACGATTTACCATGGTCGCTTGTTGTCGTTGCGATCCACTCCCAACCTGGGAATGCCTTAGAGTTAGCCTCCTCAGCGTAGTGGAGGTCAAATGTCCAAGTTGTTGTGAAACTTGCATCGGGATACTCCACGCGATTGATGATGTCGTTCTGATTGAGGACGATATCACCCATCAAACGACGACTCTCGCGCTTCATACCAATATGTGTCAAATTCACAATTTGGTGGTTCTTATACTTATCTGGGTATGCCTCCTTAAGGTATGCCCAGTTACCGTAGATCGCGCGAACAAGGTTGTCGCGAACCAACTCCATCTCCTCGGCATTGTTAAGCTCAAGACCTGTCTCCCAGAACCAACCGCCCTTAACTACATCCTTATGGTACTCTGCACTACACTGCATAGCCCAAGGCATCTCCTTAAGCGTTGGGAATGTAGTCTCAGTCTCGACATCCTTAGCCCCCCACCAAAGTGTCGATCCCATCTTCTTCTGGTCGGCAACCTCGGGAGCCATTGGCTCGTTAGTCTCGCTCTTAGCCTCGCGACCAATGCGGAAATCTGCACCTGCCAAGTAACCCACAACGCCATCACCAGTACAGTCCGAGAAAAGCGTACCGCGGAAGATCATATCCTCACCAGTAAGTAGGCTCTTACCCACCACAGCAGCAACCTTATTCTTCTTCATCTCAACCTGATAGGCGTGAACGCTCTGGAACACCTTAACACCTGCCTCCTCAAGGAGCTCGCGACGCAACTTAGCAAGGACACTCGCTGGATTGGGAACATTAAGCAGGTTACCACCACCACCATAGTGTTTCTTGTGTGGCTCATTCTTCAACTCCTCCTCGTTCTGTGGAATTGGAAGTCCCGACAGCTGACGAACCATATTTCCCAACTGAGGGTAGAGGTTCTCGTTGATTACACCGCACAACTTAACGTGAAGATAGTGGTTACCTCCAAGCCCTGGAAGGTTGTCAACGATAGCCACCTTTAGACCATAACGTGCTGCAGACAGAGCTGTTGCGCAACCTGCAACACCTCCACCAACAACGACAAGGTCGTAGTTTCCGCACTCCTTAGGCTTAAGGAATCCAAGCTCCTCGCGACGAAATTGGTGCAACTTCTCCAACTCGCTTAGTGGAGTTTTCTTCTCCTTCGAGAAGTAGATAGCATCGGCACGACCTCCGAAACCTGTAAGGTCATGGAGTGCAAGGTTATTGTTTCCAGCCTTCACCTTCACCTCGCCAGCATATTGCCAACCCCACGCCTTGCCCTCGTCACCGAGGGTGTTAGCCATAGGTTTGTTGTTTACCATAAGTTGGAAAGATCCAGGACCCTTACCATCATACCAAGGAGCTGTCCAGTTGTAGGTACTTACATATACATGATACGTCGCAGCCTCGTCGAATTTAACTACCGTTGTTGCATCTTTCACGGGACGACCATATCCTTGGGCAAGGAGATATGCTGATCCAATCTTAGGGAATGCTTGGTGGTCAGACCTCCAGCCGCCCTTATTTTTAAAACTCTCCGTCTCCACGAGAGTATTTGCCGTTGACGCACACGGAATTGCAAGCATCAAAGCGGCAATAAATGTTTGAATGATTCTTTTCATAGTAATTTGGTTATATAGATAAAATTTGGTAATTTGCAAGGATTCATACTATTATAGTACAAAGATAGCGATATTTTTAAGATTTCCAAAACATTGTGTTTATTTAAATCTACACTCAGACATCACCATTTGTACAGTTTTTGCAAACAAAAAAATAACGATAAAATTAATTCTTATGAAAACACTTAGACGTTTTACACCCAAGACCTGCATCACCCTTGTAGCATCTTTGATTTTATCAGTATTTACTATTAACGCCCAAACCATCTTGGACAGCGACACTCAATCGTTTCGTGTCGCTGGATACCTACGAACGGGATTAGGAGGTAGCGAGGGTGGCGATGTGATGGCTACGTTCCAAATCCCTGGGGCACTCAATAAATTTAGCCTCGGAAACCAAGCAGACACATATGGAGAGGTTGAGTTCGACTATCGATATTTTATCGATAAGGAGAGCGGAAAATCTATTGACGCCATCTGGATGGTATCATATTTTGAGCGTTTCGGCTCGGAGTACGCAATGTTCTTCCACAGAGCGGAGCAGCTATATTTCAGATTCAACAATCTCTTCAACCATGGCGAGACCATCTGGGCAGGTAAGAGATTCTACAATCGTCGCGCCATCTATATGCTCGACCGACAGTGGCTCAACCCCGGTCAAGGAGGCATAGGTCTTGGCGTGGAGAACCTCTTCAACATCTCGGGATCTAAGGAGGATATTCGATTTGGAGTGTGGCAATTTCGCAACAAAAATGTCACCTCGGCATACAATGGTGAGGTTGGCACAATATACAACTACAACTTCGACATCAGGTGGATACACCACCCCATCTGCGAGAATCTCAACATCAATGCAGCCATCAATGTAGCCTATCGTCAACGTAACTTCGACCTAGGCTATGATGGCGCGTGGGGATTTGGAGCATTTGGATGGATCGACTACGAGAATGGCAACATAACCAACACCACAGCTCTGCTTTTTCGCCAAGGTGCGACTCAACCTATAAACCACTGGACAGGTAAGTCCGATATCGAAAATCCACTAAACAACAACATAATCCTCAACGATTTAAGCAAGTCATACACCGTAGAGCTAAACAGTGAATTTCTCTACGACAACAAGGAGACCTTCGCCATCAACGCGACATTTGTTGGTGCAATTCGCAACTACGGAACAACGCCTCACTATGCCTACACCTCAACCATCTCGCTCGAAAATATCTACGACAGCGAGAGTGTTGAGGGTTATTCGGATGGCAAGATGTTCTACTGGTTGGCTCTTGGAGTTCGCCCAACCTACTACCTTGCTAAGAATTTCAGATTGACAGCCGAAGTCACACAAGAGTTTGTCAACAACCGACAGCTTGGCGTTGGAGGCAACATGACCAGATTCACATTTTCGCCTGAGCTAGCTCTTTCGAAGGGATATTTCGCGCGTCCAATATTGCGCCCTGCCGTGAGCTACGCACGTTGGAACAGTGGGCTGGAGGGCTACATCGGAGGCGACGTATATAACGACACGACCCACGGTTTCACCTACTCGTTGCAGTTCGAGATCTGGTGGTGATAAACCTCACGCATTGAGTACATTAATCTTTAATATATAGACAAAATGAGATCAAATTTTTTATCACCGCTCCTCATGACGGCTGCAATATTTGCATCCACCGCACTACTCAATGCGCGAACAATCACAGTAACATCGCCCGATGCAACAACAAAGGCGATAGTAAATATTGGTGGCGAGATCACCTACTCCATCGAGCAAGATGGTGAGAAGATCATCGCCCCCTCAAAAATCTCTATGATCCTCAGCGATGGCACAGTTTGGGGCGCAGGGGCTAAATATCGCGGCATACGAAGCACCTCAGCCGATGAGATGATCCTATCGCCATTCTACAAGGAGAGCCAAGTTCGCGACCACTACAACCAGTCGACAATCTTGTTTGGCGAGTGGAGCTTGGTATTTCGCGCTTACAATGATGGCGTGGCGTATCGCATTGTCTCACACCGCGATGGCGAGTATGAGGTGAAGTCGGAGACCGTGGAGTACAACTTCTTAAATGACGCCACGGCAACCATCCCCTACGTCTTTTCGGCAGGAGACATAGAGCATCAGCTGTTTCAGTCGTTCGAGAATACTTACGATGTCTTGCCTCTCTCAAAGATTGACGCCAACAGATTGATTTTCCTACCTTTGAGCGTGGAGGCTGTAGGCGGTCGACGCATAACCATCACCGAGAGCGACCTGCGTAACTACCCTGGAATGTATGTCGTATCTCCGATGGGTGAGAACAAGATGAATGGTTTCTTCGCACCTCTGCGCGACGAGATTGAGCCTCATTCGGGCTACAACAACCTCCAAGCTGTGGTGAAGTCGCGCCACGACTATATCGCAAAGGTCAACGGCAAGCGCAACTTCCCGTGGCGCGCAACAATCGTAACGCGCTCCGACACCGCCCTAGCAGACACCAACATGAGCTACGTCCTTGCGGAGGCAAATGTCATTGGCGACACCAGCTGGATCAAACCAGGTAAAGTTGCTTGGGAGTGGTGGAACGACTGGAACTTGGAGGGTGTAGGGTTCAAGCCTGGTATCGACAACCGCACATACAAATATTATATAGACTTCGCATCACGCAACAACATCGAGTATGTAATTCTGGACGAGGGGTGGTCAGTAAACAAGGTGTACGACCTTATGCAGGTTGTCCCCGAGATTGATATTCAGGAGCTTATCAACTACGGCAAGGAGCGCAACGTAGGCATCATTCTTTGGGCTGGATATTGGGCTTTTGACCGCGACATGGAGAATATCTGCCAACACTACGCAAATATGGGGGTAAAGGGTTTCAAGGTCGACTTCATGAATGGTGACGACCAAGAGCTAGTATACTTCAACGAGCGTTCGGCTAAGATGTGCGCCAAATACAAGCTACTCATTGATATACACGGAACATACAAACCTGCGAGCCTCCACCGCACATACCCCAACATTCTCAACTTCGAGGGTGTCTTTGGATTGGAGCAGATGAAGTGGGCACCAACAACAACCGACCACGTGACATACTCCGTGACAATGCCCTATCTTCGCATGATATCTGGACCTGTGGACTACACCCAAGGGGCGATGGAGAATGCCGTGAGGTCACTCAACACCATCACCAACACCGTTGAGTCACAGTACTATCCCAACTTCTCGAAGCCTATGAGCCAAGGAACACGCTGTCACCAACTAGCGCAATATGTTGTCTTTCTATCACCGATAAATATGTTGTGCGACACCCCAACAAACTACGAGAAAAACCCTGTGTCAACTGCGTTTATTGCCGAAGTGCCAACAGTTTGGGACGAGACAAAGACCATCGAGGGCGAGATGGGCGAGTATATCATCATGGCACGTCGCCAAGGTGAGACATGGTATATCGGAGGCTTAACAAACTGGACTGCACGCGAAATAAATATAGATGTCAAAACCATAACAGGCAAGTCGGGCACAGCGACAATATACGAAGATGGAGCAAATGCCAACAAAAACGGAATCGACTTCACCAAACGCGACGAAGTCGTCAACAGCAACATCAAAATACGCATGGCTCCAGGTGGTGGATTTGTAATCAAAATCTAGCTAAAGACTGCTGAGGATGTCCTAATATCTCTCTTAGAAGAAATAGGTCACAATACCCACGATACGATTATTCGTGATATCGTGGGTATTCTCTACCTTGCCACTATCGAGGTTGATATCTCCATACCATGCCGTTGATGTCGAGTACTCGACACCCACCGAGAAGTTAGGGATGTTGTATGTCATGGCGAGATTCACACCCAACAACTGATCTATGTTTGTTCCGCGACCGTAGATCTTATCCGCCGAAACCAACGACTCCGAAGAGCCAAGGTTCTTCGTGTAACCAACAAAAACCGAAGGTTTCCACCTGTTACCATATGTGATATTGAGCCACGATGTCGAGTTCTTCAAGGGGGTATACTCCTGCTCACCAGTAATTGGGTCGTCACTCGTCACTCCATAACCTCCAAGCATCGCCATATGGTCGAGCGATGAGGCTAAAATACTCTTAGCGTTGATGTTCCACATCTTGTTGTGGTAGCGCATATGCACCTCACCCGACAGTGAAGTCAACCTCTCATCTACCTTATATGTCTCGCCATTACATACCGACTCCGTACGTGGGGCAATGGTTGTAAGGTCGACACCTCCACCAAACTGCCAACCGCCATTATAGTAGTCGAAACCTGCATATAGCTCAGGGGTGCAACCATCCATCATATATTGTGCACTCGTACCCTCAGGTCCTGACGAGGTATATTGAAGTTGCGAAAGTGCCGCCACAAGGAAGTTCCACCCTCCAGTGCGGTAGCTATATCGCACCTGCGGAGCACGACTAAATGGTTGAAACGGTGCTCCTGTCGAGACATTACACATCGTTGGCATAACTGTACCAAAGAGCGGATGCCATGTCTGACCCACCAAGAGCGAATGACCACCCTTCCATGCCAAATTGAGGTAGGCGTGACGCAGACGCAACAGATAGTTATACGAGCCATAACCACCGAAGTCAACCTCCACCTTAGCCGTAGCATCGGCACTACCGATCTTCTTACCCGAGATATCGACACCTAGGCGCGTGATAAATGCGAAGAAACTGCTAGCCGCATCGTCGTTGAGATCGACGCCTTGAGAGTCGAGGCTCTCGTCGAGGGGATAGAGGTAGAAGATGTCGTGAAATGCTGCTGCACTCACACGACTGTCATAGTAGAAATCGCTACGCACGAAGCCATAAAAGTTAAAATCAGGCTTTGAGTTCTGAGATAGCACAGGCGACACCATGCCCACCAAAAGCGACAAAATAAGCAAATTGTAGAGTCTCTTCATATTTACAATTGTTAGGTATTTATTTCTTAAAATTTCGCGAAAGGTACAATATTTTTCCGATAATTTATCTATCGACTTTGGTTATTAGATTATTATTGTATATTTTTGTGCTGGTATCTGCCCATAAAAAGGCGGAGAAAAAACCTACAAACCAAACAACTAACTATATTTATGAAAAAATTTTTACTCTCTAGCGTGAAGGTTGTCATTGCTCTTTTGACCATTTTCGCTATGGCGTGCTCATCACCCACCTCTTGTCCAGAGAGCAGCTTTGTGATCTCGCAAGGCAGTGATGTAGCGACAATCTATGTCGGCAAAGATGAACCATACTCTATCCGCAGAGCTGTGGGTGATCTTCAAAACGACATCGAGATGGTGACAGGAATCAAACCCACAATCACCAACGACATCAACTCACTCACGGGTCGTGCCATCATCATCGGATCTTTGGCTAACAACGAGATAAAATCACTTGTTGAGGCTAACGCCGCTGAGGAGACCAAGGGGATGGATAAGATGGTCGAGGCATTCTTGATGAAGCCCATCACCAAGCCATCGCCCAAGTTGGAGTCGGCACTTCTTGTTGTGGGTAGCGACGCCTTGGGCGCAATCTACGGAACATATCAGGTGTCGGAGCTTTCGGGTGTCTCGCCACTCTACTGGTGGTTGGATGCAACACCCAAGAAGGTCACAAACCTCACAATCTCAGGGGCTAAGATCATACCCTGCGAGGCTACGGTACGCTATCGCGGCATCTTCATAAATGACGAGGAGGCTCTCATCAAATGGAGTGGCAACACAACACCTGGGGGCTACAACATGGGTGTCACACCCGAGACCTACAAGAAGATCTTCGAACTTATTCTTCGTCTCAAAGCCAACGCTATTTGGCCATCAATGATGGAGCCAGGGCAGTTCTTCTTCCAAGCACGCGACGAGAAAGGTATCGCTATAAACCCACGAAACGCAACAGATTACGGAATCTTTGTCGGCACATCGCACTGCGAGAACCTCGCGCGCAACAACTACGACGAGTGGTATGATTGGGCTGAGGCACACGCAAATATGTATGATGCCAAGGGTGTTGCTGAGTGGGACTACACGGTCAACCCCAAAGCTATTGAGGCGTATTGGCAGGAGCGTCTTGACGAGTGCAAGGAGTTCAACATGATCTACACGATGGGTATTCGTGGCGTTCACGACAGCCCATTTGTATGTCGCAACCTCAAAAACCCAACTCTCGAAAACAAGGTTAAACTTCTCCAGAAGGTCATCACTCGCCAACGCGAGATGATTAAGGATACATTCGGCGCAGAGGATGCTGTGCCTCAGATCTTCGTACCCTACGAGGAGACAGGCGAGCTCTACAACGGAGAGAGCAAGGATGGCAAAGAGAAGTGCAAGGGGTTAGATCTTCCCGAGGATATTATGTTGGTGACAACTGAGGATAACTACGGATTCACGCGTCAGCTACCCAACGAGCGCGACCTTAAACGCGCAGGAGGTAACGGTATCTACTACCACCTTGTATACCAAGGCTATCCAAGTCCATACGACTGGTTATCAACGGCTTCGCTCAACACCCTTAAGGAGCAGATGTTGAAGATCTACGACAGCGGAGCGACTAAGTATTGGATTGTCAACGTTGGAGATGTTAAGCCCGTGGAGGTCAACTTGAAGTACTTCATGGAGATGGCTTGGGATGTCGAGGCGGCACGCAAGAGCACCGTCAAGGAGTATATGTCGCGCACATCAAAGAGTCTCTACGCTGTTGAGGATGCGACAGCTAAGGAGTGTGCCGAACTGCTCACACGTTTCCAGCAGATCACAACAAGCCAAAAGCCTGAGTTTATGTCGTCATTCTGGAGTGTTGACTTCACCATTCCACAGAATCGCAGCCTACACCGTTTCTACTCGACATTCGACTATGGCGATGAGGCTCAGCGCATTATCGAGGAGTACAAAGCCCTAGAGGCGGATGCAAAAAAGGTATACGACCGACTTGGTGAGGATCATAAAGCACCATTCTGGCACACGACATACTACCCTATTCGTGCCGCGCGCATGATGACCGAAAAGGTATACTACTACCACAAAAATCACTACTACGCTGCGCAGGGTCGTTTCCGCTCAGTCAACGCCTACAAAGAGCTATCACTCAAAGCACAAAAGGAGATTGACGAGGATTTGGATTACTACAACAACAAACTCATCGACGGCAAGTGGAACGGCATCATGGATCCCTACGGCTACTACAACCGCACCGAAAGAGTCTACGACATTGCAGGTATTCCCGAGCACTTCAAGTATGCAGAGAAATTTGCGGAGGAGGCTGTTGAGGGTATCGGCTCGGTCTGCGAGGGTCAGATCAAGGGGACAGAAAACACACCTCTACTATTCTCATCTTACGAGGATAATGTCCGTTTCATCGACATCTTCACCACAGGTTTGAAGAGCGCGAAGTGGAATATATCATGTAACGAACCTTGGGTTAAGTTCTCGAAGATGGGCGACAGACTCGATGTTGAGGAGCGAGTATTGGTTAAAATCGACTGGAAGGCGATCAAAAAGTCGGGACAAAACAGAGCTGTCATAACACTTACGGGCGACAACCACACCAAGACATACAACGTCATCGCCAACAAGTATGATATGGAGCTTGCCGAGCGTAGCTATGTCGAGGGTTGCGGTTTCATGACTATCGAGGCGGAGCACTACACCAACAAGGTCGACGCCAAGGATGGCTCAAAGTGGGAGGAGTACCCAGAGTACGGCTATGTCGGCTCATCAATGTTCATCAAGGGCAAGGATGGCGCACACAAGGTGTCGGAGAATTTACAGGAGAACTCTGCACGTTTGGAGTACAACGTATACTTCGCATCTAAGGGTACATTCCGTGGTATATTGTACCGCATACCGACCCTCAACGAGGGTAAGGGTATGAGCTGCGAGATTGCCATTGGCGTGGATGACGAGGAGCCACAGGTGTTGCAGGGCGTTCGCCACAAGGGTCAATTCCTCACAACGAAGATGCTTGATGGCGAGAAAGAGAGTCGCAGGTGGCACACCAATGTATTTATGCAGATGGAGAAGATCCCATTCGTCATCAAGGTGAAACGTTCGGGCTATCACACAATCAAGCTCTACGAGATGGACAACCATATTGGTGTTGATCGCATTGTGATATCAACATCCAAGGAGACAATTTTACCACTGAAACGCGGTATCATCGCAGCCACAGAGAGCTACAACAACATCAACGAGAGCTACAAATCTCCGAAGTGCACCGCATCTCCAAAGATCAACAAGGATCAGGCTTGTGTTGAGGCTTATCCAAACCCAGAGCCTATGCTATACACCAAGCACCACTTCACACAGCTAGGTGCGCCAGCAGTTTGGGGATTCACGCCTGTATCGAATTACGATGTCTACGACCCTCGCGTCAACACATACGGTTGGGGCAAGACAGACTTCTCAAAGCTCGCAACGGTTCACAACGAAAGCATGCGCTACGTACCTCATTGGCAACGCGACATGATCCGCGGAGTGAAACCTGCGACATTCTCGATGAAGATGCTTAGAGGTCGCTACGATGTGACGCTATATACTGGTTACCTGCGCTATACATACGCCAACAACCCTGGCATCGACCTCCAGATGAGTGTCAAAGCCAACGGCAAAACTGTCATCGACAACGAACTTTTCAAGGAGAACGAGGCAGTGAGCCGTAAATTCGAAGTTCGCGTCGGCAACGACAACACCATGAACCTAGAGTTCTCAGGCAAATGGGGCGTCGCAGCTATCGAGGTCTACCGAAAATAGTGGTCGCTGAGGACTGTTGGGGACGCTGGGGTATGTCCTACGCGGACGGCGGCGGGGTGCTCCCTGCGGAGCTATTCTCTAGCGGTCATGTGGTACGCACTTTTGCAAAGTGCTAAGTTTAAAGAGATGAATCTTCGGATTTTGAAAGCCTCCTTAGGTCGGCTCTCAATCCGAAGATTCATCTCTTTAAACTTCACGCTACTAGCGTAGCGTGCCACATGCCGAAGTTCCACCGCTCACAACATTGTCGCTTTCCACTGTTTCGCTCTCTCACGTCTCAATGTTCCGATGTCCCAACCAACAAAAACCTAACGACGACGCTTTTTGAACTTCTCGCGCTCCTTGCCCCAACGGCTACGCTCTTTAAACTTTGTCTCGCGACGATTATTCTTGAACTTCATCTTCTCCTTGTCACATGGAAAGTCGAGGGCTGAGTTGGGCATCTCAATAAGCTCGCCACCCATGTTGTCATCCAACAAAACAACAATATAGGATGAATCTGTCACGGCTACTGGCTCACCTTGCCTGTTGACCCTCTCACGTGTCTCAACCACACGCCACGAGTTGTACTTAACTACCAACTCGACACAACGCATTGGAGGCAAGATATTAGCCTTCATATAGTCCCACGAAGATGTCATCTTGCGCAACTTCTCCTCAACAGCCACAGCTGACTGATCGCTATTCACAAGCTCCAAGACAGCCGATTTTTGAGGCACAGACGACTCCTCAATCAACCCCGACGCGGCACTCCAAGGCAGAGCCACCGCCTCAACAGTATTAGGATATTTGCCCATCTGATAGTTGGTGTCGATATACTCTTTGAAATCTACGGCACGCGCCATAGATAGTCGCTCATTGATTGTTGCAGGACCATCGGGCGAGGCATATCCCGTCACCACCACCGACTTAATCTTCTTGAGGGTGTCGCGAGTTATCTCCGACACAAAGTTATTAAGCCCCTTCAGCTCCTCCGCATTTCGGTCGTAGGTAGATATCAACTTCGAGAGGTTGATTTTGTATCGCACCGAGAACTCATCGTTGGTGCTGTTGTGATCCTGCACCAAATACCTACACACCATAAAATCGCCCTCCTGACTCTTAGATATCAGTTTCGCATCGGGTGTAGGTTTCGATGCCGAGCAGCTCATGTCGTTCTGCGCTGTGGCAACCATAGCAACAGAGAGAGCTAGTAATAAAGTAGTAAATTTCCTTTTCACGCCATTAATGTTTTAAAATGTTTATACATCATTGACGTTGGCAATTTCCGTACCGAAACAGAGAGTCGGCAGAGTCAAAATCTAAAATTTCAACTCTGCCGACACCTCTAAAATGCTTTATATGAGACTATCTCTTCACCTTAGCACTCTTCTTAATCTTAGCAAAAGCCTTGATGATTGCCTGATCTGAAGTCTTAGATGAGTCATACTTCACAACAACCTCTTTCTTTGCAAGGTTAACCTTAACATCCTGCACACCCTTCTCATAAGGTATTGTGTTCATGATCTTCTTTGAACATGTAGCACAATCAACATCTACAGCAAAAGTAGTTGTCACGATTGGGCTCTTAGCTACAACCTTTGCAGGCTCAGCTTGCTTCTGTTGTGTTGCAGCTGAGGCTGAACTTACACCTGCCAAACATAGTAGGGCAAGTGAGAATGTAATAAATTTCTTCATGATTTTTGACTATTTAAAATGTTTGTAAAAAGTTTTCTAGTAAAGGTTAAATCGTGCACCAAGGTAGAACTTGCGCCCTGCCAAAGGTCCCCACACAACCGACGAATTGAAGTCGGAACTATATGGAGTCTCCGAATTTAGGATCGGATTCTCTTGTCTATAATTTGCGATATTCTCACACCCTGCATAGATCTCCCAACTGCGGACTCTACGGCTGATCTGCGCAAAGAACATCGGGTAGGCTGGCGACTCCTCATAATTTGTTATATCCCCATCCTGAACTGGTAGACGGCTCGACCCATTGAGCTGTGCCGTAACATCGAAAGTCCACTTGCGCATGTGCGATGCGTATTGAACATTGAGGAGCGTCTTATATCGACTAACCAACGGTCGCTCAACCTCATATGTTGACCCATCGGCACGGTTGAGTGTCATGCGGCTATCTGTGTAACGATATGTCGCGAAGATATCGAAACGCGCCGAAGGCTTCCATGTCAAATCCACCTGATAGGTGTCGGTTGTCGATGGTGCATCGGTACTGTAAATGTGAATATTCTCGCTATCCATCTCCTGATCGACAACCACCTGATTGGAGAACTCCGAACGGAAGTAGTCGAGGCTGAGGGTTGCATCGCCACTCTTAAGGATCTTAAACTGCTGAGTAAAGCTACCGCCATATGTCAAGGCACTCTCTATGCGGTCGAACTCCGCGCCTTCGCCATCGTCAAAAACAATATGGCGTCCCGTAGCCAACATTCCGATATTGTCGGTGATGACGTTAGATGTTCGGTGACCTACACCCACAGATCCACGAAGTGTCGAGGTGGGGGTAATGCTCCACTTCACCTGACCACGAGGCGTGGCAAGCCATCTATCATAATATGTGTTGTAGTCACCACGCATACCCACAATCAACGACAAAACATCCCTATATTTATAGGTATACTCCGCATAACCGCCCACTTCGTTCTCCTCACGCGACAGGTCATACAGCGTACCGCTATTGCTCACAATCCATGGCATTGAGTTATCCAATCGCTCGGTGATATGTTGCATCTGTGCCGACACTCCAAAGATCAGCGATGACGAGGCTGTGAAATAGTGGTTATACATAGCGTTGGCAACCAACGAATTCTCGTTGCCATAGTAGTCGTTCAGACCGAAATAAGCACTCTCATTGAAGTGGTCGAGATCAACCACCATCGCGAAATTAGATCTCAACTCGCTCCTTGACTCACTGTCGTAGACCGCGCGACCCACGGGCATTCCGAACTTCACATAGCCATTAGCCCCTCGATTTCGGATATGAGAGCCATAAATCTTATTGGTATACATATCGTCGCGCATAGACTCCTCGTACTCTGTGTCACCACCCAATCGGCTATCCTGCAACACCTTGAAACCCCATCTTAGCTGCGCTCCACTTTCGGCAAGGTAGCTCCATCTATTTGCCAAAGCCCACAGTTGCGAAGATGGCATATCGCGAAAACCATCCCCATTGTGATCCATCTCCACGATATCGGTATCTGCCGAGCCGTGAAACATCACCACCGTAGATAGCTTGCCATCTTTGGTGACTGGCTGAGCTGTCGAGACATTGATCTCGGGACGTAACTCGTTATTAATAAATAGGTTCAAGAATAGTCGCTCCTCATCCGTAGGTTTGCGATACTCCAAGTTGATCTGACCCGTCACCGCCTCGTGACCTGCCGTAACTGATGATATACCCTTAGATACCTGTATCGAGTTGAGCCACATTCCAGGTGTATAACTCAACCCATAAGGGGCACTGAGTCCGCGCATTATAGCTCTATTTTCATCCAACATCTGGGTGTACGTTCCAGCGAGACCAAGCATTTTGATCTGCCTCGCTCCCGATATTGCGTCACTATACCCCACCGTCACCGATGCTGAGTTCTCGAAACTCTCCGCGAGGTTGCAACACGCCATCTTGCAGAGTCCAGCAAAGGAGATCATCTCCGCCTTGCCTATCGCGTCGTGGCTGATATAGTTACCGCCAATGGTGCTGTGAACCTCGACACTCTTAATATCCACACCTCCGCTATCAAGCGTTATATCGAGCCTAGAGACACCCTCTTTGACTGTTATTGTATCATTCTTAAAACCTACGTAAGAGGCTATGAGTCGGTCATAATCCTTGACCCTATATAGCGTGTACTCACCCTCAGCATTGGAGGTGATACCGACCGTGGTACCCTCCCACCACAGCGATGCACCAACGAGCTTTTCACCCTTGGTATCGCGAACAACACCGCTAATACCTGCGGCATTTAGTAGAGTTGTTGACGACAAAAATATCGCCAACAGAGATAATTTTATATTCATTTGGGAATTGCTTTATCATATACTTAAAAGAATACATATCGAGGCTACATAAGCCTCAACATGCAGAAGTAAATTATGATAAAACAGGAGGTGCTCTTAAGGATTTTATCGAGCCAAAATATTTGTCGTACAGCGTATAACACCAACTTAAATATGGCGATACGACCTCAAAACAGAGTAACAAAGGTTGTTCATAGTAGCTAACTAAGGCATCAAACTGTAGACAGCGACTCTTAGAGTCGTTCGACACAACGCCCTCAACCTCAGTATCATACAAATCCGCACGAACACATCTAGTTTTGAATTGCTGAGTGTGATTTCGGCACTCCTCGACATGCTCCACGCATCCGCAACATTCGTGACTGTGGCTATGGTGACTATGAGAACATGGGCACTCCACATACGACTGCGCAACCCTGACACCCATCGCAAAGATGAATAGCAACAGTGATAAAACTGCAATATGTCGACGCAAACGCAAACCCATAAAAAACCTAATAATGTCGCAAATATAGCGATTTATTTCACTCTGACACACTTTTTCCACAAAAAAATATTACTACCTTTGCATCATGGGACGACAAAAGAGACGAGGCGCAGCGGGTGAGGAGCTATCCCCCGAAGAGGTACTTCGTAAATATTGGGGCTACAACTCCTTTCGAGATATACAGCGTGAGATCATCAACTCTGTATTGGCGCACCGTGACACCCTCACACTGATGCCCACAGGTGGCGGTAAGTCGTTGACGTTCCAAGTTCCAGCGTTGATTATGGAGGGGTTATGTATCGTTGTGACTCCACTCATCGCCCTCATGAAAGATCAGGTCGACAAGCTACGTTCCAAGGGTATCTTGGCTACAGCAGTCCACTCGGGACTGTCCCCAAGACAAATAGATATAGCCCTCGACAACTGCACATATGGAGATGTCAAATTTCTATATATCGCCCCCGAACGCCTCGCCTCCGACACCTTTAGGCTGAGACTTCAACGCATGAATGTGTCACTTCTCGCCATCGACGAGGCTCACTGCATTTCGCAGTGGGGTTACGACTTTAGACCCTCCTACCTCCAGATTGCGGAGATCAGAAAAAAACTCCCTGACACCCCCGTTATTGCCCTCACCGCCTCGGCAACCGAGGGGGTAGCCAAGGATATCATGCACCACCTAAACTTCGAGAGTGAACATATCATTCGAGGTGACTTCTCGCGCCCCAACATCAGCTACGCCGTTCGCCACGTGGATGACAAGCACGATCAACTCATGCGACTGATTAACAACGTCTCGGGTAGCGGTATCATATATATGCGCACTCGAGTTGGCACGGAGGAGCTATCACAACTCCTAGAGCAGGAGGGTGTTAGCGTAACATTCTACCATGGAGGTCTACCCCACACCGAGCGTTCCATACGTCAGGATGAGTGGATAACGGGCAAAAAGCGTATCATCGTCGCGACCAACGCCTTTGGTATGGGTATCGACAAACCAGACGTGAGGTTTGTGGTGCACTACGCCATGAGTGACTCCTTGGAGGCATACTATCAGGAGGCTGGTCGAGCAGGCAGGGATGGCAAGCGTAGCTACGCGCTTCTACTTGTCGCACCCAACGACAACGAAAAGATACACAAGCGTTTCGAGATGGAGTTTCCATCGTTGGAGACCATCAAGGCGATATACGATAAGATCTGCTCCTCGCTACAAATCGCCATTGGCGAGGGTGGTTACAGCACACACTCCTTCAACATCTTCAAGTTTTGCTCAGAGCAGAAGCTATATGTCGGGACTGTCAACAGTGCCATCAAGCTACTGGAGATGAATGGATATCTGCAACTCACGGACGAGTTGGAGAACCCTGCGCGCATAATGTTCACAGTCTCTCGCGACGACCTCTACAAGGTGAGGGTTGACGACCACACCCTCGACCCATTTATTCGCACAATACTAAGACTTTACGATGGTCTCTTTAGCGGATTCAGAAACATCCGCGAGAGCGAGATTGCACAGTGGAGTGGCTACACCATACCCAAGGTTAAGGAGTTACTAAAACAGATGTGGCGCATGCGTATCATACGATATGTGCCCTCAAACCGCTCACCACTCCTCACGCTACACAGCGAGCGACTCCCCATTGAGGATCTCTACATCTCACCCCAGAGCTACAAGCATCGCAAAGAGCTATATGAGGAGCGATTTACCCACATGCTCCACTACGCCAACAATGAGGAGCTTTGTCGTTCGGTGGTCATAGATGAGTACTTTGGGGGCAAGGGGGTTGGCAACTGCGGAGTGTGCGACATTTGCCTCGACCGCAAGCGACAAACACCCCTCGCAAGCACCTCGGAGAGCGCGAAAACCGAAAGCCTCCGCGACTCTATTGTGCGGTTAATATCGGTTGAGGAGTTGACCATCAAAGAGGTGGCTATGCGCCTTGGTGCTGAACCAACGAGGTGTATCACCGCGGTTGAACATCTCATCCAAGAGGGCAAGATCCGCCAAGATGCAACAGGTCGACTCTCTTTGAGGTAAAATGAGGGTTGAAAAGTTATAAAAATCACAAAAAAATTGCTACCTTTGTGGGATATATATAGAACTTATATGTCACAACAGATAGAGCTACAACAGAATATTTCCAACGACGATACCGCCAAGTTGCCATCACTGCAATTTGAGGGTCGGATTGTCATCGTAGATAGCGAGGAGCAGATTGCCGCCGCGTGCGAGGATCTGTCGCGCCACCCCATCATCGGCTTCGACACCGAGACACGCCCATCATTCAAGGCTGGCGTGAGCTTCAAGGTGGGACTTATTCAGCTATCCACCCCCAACTGTTGCTACCTTTTTAGAATAAACAAGATACCTCTCGACCGCGAGATCCTCAGAGTTCTCGAAAACCCCAACATCCTCAAAATTGGCGCAGATGTCATCGGAGATATTCGCGGATTGAGGGCTATACGCCACTTCAAAGATCGCGGATTCATTGATCTTCAAAGCATTGTATCGAGGTGGGGCATAGCAGAAAAGAGCCTGCGCAAGATGTCGGCAATAGTTCTTGGATATCGGATATCTAAGGCTCAGAGGCTCAGCAACTGGGAGGCTACGACACTCACGCCACCTCAACAGCAGTATGCAGCGACAGATGCTTGGGCGTGCATTGAGATCTTCAACAAGCTACAAACTATTCCGCACGCAGACTCTCAACCCTCGCAACAAGAGGAGATTGAGTCGATGGTGATGACCGAAGATATCCCCGAGACAAAAAGAGAAAAGACAAAGAAGAGACCCTTCCGAAGGCGTCGCAAAAAGAGCGCGACATCAACCGAGGTGGCCAACACCCAAACAGCAACAACACAACAATAAACAGAGAGAATGATAAAGACAGATATATACCTAAGAAAAGGAAAAGAGGAGTCACTACAACGTCGCCACCCATGGATTTTTTCGGGTGCTATAGAGCGCGTGGAGAGTGAGAGCGGAGAGCTCAAAGAGGGTGAAATCGTAGATGTTTACACCAAGAAGGGTGACTTCATCGCCTCGGGACACTATCAGGTGGGATCTATTGCCGTTCGTGTCTTGACGTTCGAGCAACAGGAGATCAACCAAGATTGGTGGAACGAGAAGATTACCATTGCCTACAATGTTCGTAAAACCCTACAACTCACCGACTCAGAGGTGACTACATGCTATCGCCTAGTGCATGGCGAGGGCGACTCATTGCCTGGACTTGTTGTCGATATCTATGGCTCTGCGGCTGTGGTTCAGTGCCACTCAGTGGGTATGTACCACTCGCGCAAGGAGATTGCGGAGGCTATCAAAGCGACATATGGAGATGCTATAACATCTATATATGATAAGAGCGCGCAGACTGTTCCATTCAATGCCAACCTCAACGCTGAGGATGGCTACCTATACGGTGGCGAGGGTCAAAATGAGTCTAACGAGGTGTTGGAGGGTGGACATAAGTTCATGGTCAACTGGGAGCGTGGTCAAAAGACAGGTTTCTTCCTCGACCAGAGATACAACCGCGAGTTGGTGGGTCACTACTCTAAGGGGCGCACTGTGCTCAACACATTCTGCTACACGGGAGGTTTCTCGGTCTACGCCATGGCAGGAGGTGCTAAGGAGGTCTGCTCCGTGGACTCATCACAGAGGGCTGTGGAGTTGGCGCACGAGAATATGATCCTCAACTTCGGTGAGGAGGTCAACCACTCGACATTGGCTGTGGATGCTGTGGAGTATCTCAAAAACATAGGCGACAAGTATGATCTCATCATCCTCGACCCTCCAGCTTTTGCCAAGCACCACAAGGTGTTGGGAAACGCAATGCAGGGCTACAAACGCCTCAATGCTAGAGCATTGTCACAGATCAAGAGTGGGGGTATTTTGTTTACCTTCTCTTGTTCTCAGGCGGTATCCAAGGAGTTGTTCCGCACCACGGTATTCTCCGCGGCGGCTATCGCTGGACGTAAGGTGCGCATCTTGCACCAGCTGACACAGCCTGCCGACCACCCCATCAACATCTACCACCCCGAGGGCGAGTATCTTAAGGGGTTGGTATTGTATGTTGAGTAAACGCGACTAAAAAAACAAAACTACAACCACAAAAATGACTCGACTAACCAAAAAACTTCTAGTCTTGGCTGCCATGACCTTGGCATGCCTACCCTTTGCAATAGCAGGTGAAAACCTTGCTATGCAGAATGTTATGAACCGTGAGCGCATGAGCCTCAATGGCAAGTGGGCGACACTTCCCGACATCATGGAGGTGGGGGCAAAGGCAAAGTGGGGAGATCCCAAGCCACCCACCGACAAACTTAAACTCCAAGAGTTGCAGTATGATGGAGGCATGACACTAGATGTCCCAGGGGATTGGAATAGCCAGAACCCTGAGTTTGTATACTTCGAGTCATACATGTGGTATAAGAGGTCATTTTACTTCACACCCGACACAGAGAAGCGCAACTTCTTGCACTTTGCCGCTGTAGCAAACCATGCGGATGTCTACCTCAATGGTGAGCTATTAGGCTCACATAGAGGAGGCTTTACACCTTTTCAGTTTGAAGTTGGCAACAAGCTCAAAAAGGGTGAAAACATCATTGTTGTGAGGGTGGACAACATCAGAGGCAAGAACACAATCCCAGCGTTGAAGTTCGATTGGTGGAACTACGGAGGCATCACTCGCGATGTAGATCTCATCTCGACACCCAAGACATATATTAATGACTATTGGGTGCGTCTCGCCAAGGGTTCAACGGGTAAAATCCTTGTCGATGTTGAGCTTGACGGAGCGGATAAAGCTGGTCAAGAGGTTAAGGTCACCATCGCTGGAACTAAGATCTCTAAGAAGATCAAGACCGATGCCAATGGAGTTGCAAAGGCGGAGTTTGACGCGAAGTTGGAGTTGTGGTCTCCCGACTCACCAAAGCTATACGATGTAACGGTTGAGAGCGCGACAGACAAGGTAGAGGATCGCATAGGTTTCAGATCCATCGAGACCAAAGGGGCGGATATTCTCCTCAACGGCAAGCCGATATTCTTGAAGGGTATCAACATCCACGAGGAGATTGCACGCGACAGACGTAGATCTATCAACAAGCATGACGCTGAGTATCTTATTAGTCAAGCAGAGGCGTTGGGTTGCAACTTCATTCGTCTCTCACACTACCCTCAAAATGAGGCGATGGTGAAGTTATGCGAGGAGCGTGGCATCATGATGTGGGAGGAGATCCCCGTTTGGCAGGATATCAACTTCCGCGACAAAGATGTTTGCGACGCAGCGACAAAGATGATGCACGAGATGGTGGAGCGCGACAAGAATCGTTGCGGAATTGTCATCTGGAGCGTCTCAAACGAGACATTCCCCTACAAGGAGCGCAACGAATATCTATATGGTCTTATCGAAAAGTGTCGCACATGGGACGACACACGCATGATCTCGGCAGCTATTGACAAGATCCGTTTCAAGACAAAAGAGAGCACCGACCTAGAGATGTTTGACCCTCTAGCCGACCACCTCGACATCATCGGCGTCAACAAATATATGGGCTGGTACGAGAAGTGGCGCAAAGAGCCAAAAGATACCAAGTGGATCACACGCGACAACAAACCTGTCATAATCTCAGAGTTTGGAGCGGAGGCAATATATGCCAACTATGGCGATGGCGACAACCTCAACTCGTGGAGTGAGGAGTATATGAGTAAGGCGTATCGCGATGACTTGGCGTCGTTTGACAACATTCCAAACCTCAGAGGTACAGCACCTTGGATCTTGTTTGACTTCCGTTCACCTCGTCGTGCGCATGCGATGTATCAGCAGGGTTGGAATCGCAAGGGGTTACTCTCACCAGAGGGAAATCGCAAGCAAGCGTGGTATATCATGCGCGACTACTACAAGACAAAATAAATTGAGATTAATACAATAAATAGGATACAACCGTGGCTAAAGAGAGCACCCCAAAAGTTGAGAAAAAATATGTAGAGACCCCCTTGATGAAGCAGTACTACAACATCAAGGCGGTGCACCCCGACGCGATACTACTCTTTCGTGTCGGTGACTTCTACGAGACCTTTGGAGAGGATGCCATCAAGGCGAGCGGAATCCTTGGTATCACGCTCACTCGCAGAGCCAATGGCGCGGCAAGTTATGTTGAGTTGGCAGGCTTTCCCCACCACTCGGTCGAAACCTACCTACCCAAGTTGGTGAGGGCAGGTGAGCGCGTAGCGATATGCGAGCAACTCGAAGATCCCAAGAAGGTTAAAGGGTTGGTGAAACGCGGAGTGGTTGAGCTGGTCACCCCAGGAGTGGTGATGGAGGACAACGCACTGAATGCCAAGGAGAATGTATACTTGGCGGCGGTGCATTTTGGTGCAAAGAGGATAGGTATCGCATTTTTGGATATCTCGACAGGCGAGTTCTACTGCGCGGAGGGTTCACAGAGCTATGTCGACAAGTTGATCTCTAACCTTGCCCCCAAAGAGGTTCTCTACGCAAGGTGCAACGAGGCGCGTTTCGAGGAGGCTTTTGGCTCTAAACTATATACATACAAGTTGGATGAGTGGTTGTTCTCGGAGGAGGTCAACCGCGAGAAGTTGTGCAGTCAATTTGGGACAAAATCGCTCAAAGGCTTTGGAGTGGAGCAGATGGGGAACGCCATCTCCGCGGCAGGTGCTATACTCAGCTACATAGAGTTTACGGAGCATAAACAGATTGCCCATATCTCATCTATTGCGCGCATTGATGAGGGTGAACATGTCTGGATCGACCGCTTCACAATTCGAAATTTGGAGCTATTCGACAGCAACAATTTCCAAACTAAAGGTAGCTTTGTGAGTGTCATCGACAAGACCAAGACCGCCATGGGAGGTCGACTTCTAAGGCGTTGGATTGCACTTCCGCTGAGGGATGTTGAGCGTCTCACGGCACGCCAAGATATTGTCAGCGCGTTAACCATGGATCGCGAATATGCCGAGAGCGTGGAGGATAACATCTCGCTCATTGGAGATCTTGAGCGCATTGCCGCACGCATTGCCGCACAGCGTGTTACGCCTCGCGAACTGATACAACTAAAGGAGTCACTGCGCGCTTTGGAGCGACTCAAAGAACTGTTCGCCACATCGGAGGCTAAGCCACTTTGCAGGGAGGCTGACAAGATCAACCCACTGCATGAACTATACAACAAACTCGCGACAGAGCTATTTCCCGACCCGACTCACAACCAGATCATCAAGGGCGGCATCATCGCCTCGGGGGTTAACCCTCAACTCGATGATCTCAGACGCGTTGCGTTGCATGGCAAGAGCATCTTAGCCGAAATTCAGAAACGAGAGATCGAGCGCACAGGTATCACCTCGCTAAAGATCAGCTTCAACAATGTCTTTGGCTACTACATAGAGGTGCGCAATGCACATAAGGATCGCGTACCCGAGGAGTGGATACGCAAGCAGACCCTCACCTCAGCGGAGAGATACATCACCGCCGAGCTTAAGGAGTATGAGGAGAAGATCTTGGGTGCGGAGGAGAAGATAATCGCCATTGAGCAGGCACTATATACTCAGCTCATCGAGTATATCACAACTATGCTCTCGGGGATCACGCGCAACGCACAGGTTGTTGCGCGACTCGATGTGTTGCAATCATTCGCGCGTTCGGCATTTGAGCGCAGATATGTGCGCCCATCGCTCAACGAGGGGACGACCATAGATATCAAGGCGGGGCGTCACCCCGTGATCGAGACACTACTTGCCGTGGGCGAGAAGTATATCCCCAACGACATTAGGCTAGATCGCGAGGATCAGCAGATCATCATGATTACGGGCCCCAACATGTCGGGAAAGTCGGCACTACTTCGCCAGACAGCACTTATAATATTAATGGCTCAGATCGGCTCTTTCGTACCAGCTTCGGGGGCGGAGATTGGCGTTGTGGATAAGATCTTCACTCGCGTTGGAGCATCAGACAACATCTCGCAAGGCGAGTCAACATTTATGGTTGAGATGTTGGAGTCGGCATCCATCCTCAACAATATCTCAGATCGCAGCGTTGTCTTTTTGGATGAGATTGGTCGCGGAACAAGCACCTACGATGGAATTTCCATTGCGTGGGCGATGGTGGAGTATCTCCACAACCACCCCTCAGCACGCACAAAGACACTCTTTGCAACTCACTATCACGAGCTTAACGAGATGGAGGAGTTATGTGCGAGGGTCAAAAACTACCACGTCAGCGTCAAGGAGATGGACAACTCGATAATATTTGTTCGCAAGTTGGAGCGCGGAAGTACAGAGCACTCGTTTGGTATCCATGTTGCGCGCATGGCAGGTATGCCCGACTCAGTCGTGGCGCGTGCAGGAGATATTTTGGTCAACCTCGAACAGGCGTATGGCAACCATGAGATTGCTGCAGAGAGCACCAATGAGGAGATAATCGAGATAAAATCGACAAAACGCGGAAAGGGTCGCACGGAGGTTGGCAAGGCGGTAAAACAAGCCGACGAGCCACAAAGCATCCAACTATCTATGTTTCAGCTTGATGATCCAGTTCTGTCCGAAATCCGCGACCAGATCAAGGGTCTAGATATCAACTCATTAACCCCGATCGAGGCACTCAACAAACTCAACGAAATCAAAAAAATATCGGGCTTGTAGCCAATAAGTTAGGAGTTTTGAGGAATATTTCGTAACTTGTGTGGGTAAAACCACTTAAGATGAAAACTTCGATTATCAAGGCAGTTGTGGCGACCGTTGTGTTGCTCTCTGCTGTTTCATTTGTGAGTGCCAAGAGCAACCCCATCGACGTCGCTGTTGAAAGGTCTCTCGCTCAGAACAATATCACGCCATCATCGCTGTGCGAAGATGATATCTTCCTCAGACGCACATACTTAATCCTCACAGGCAAGATCCCAACCATTGAGCAGTGCGAGGCTTTTTTGAAGTCTAAGAGTTCCAAAAAACGCACAGAACTTATCGACCAACTTCTAGCGAGCGAGGAGTTTGTAGATTTCCAAGTTCTAAAGTGGGGCGACCTCCTAAAGGTCAAGTCGGAGTTTCCTAGCAACCTCTGGCCTAATGGCGTACAGGCATATAACCGCTGGTTACGCGAGAAGATTCGCGCAAATACACCTTACGACCAATTTGTCGCTCAACTTCTATCGGGCACTGGAAGTAACTTCCGACACCCTCAGATCAACTTCTATCGCGCCTTTGTCACTCGCGAGCCAAAGATCATAGCCGACAATGTGGAGCTGCTATTCTTGGGTCGCAGAGAGTCACAACCTCAGGCTCAAAACTTCTTCACCCAGCTACGTTACAAAACCACCAAGGAGTGGAAAGAGGAGATCGTATATGTGGATCTCGACACCGAGCCAACCGCAACAAGTTTCAAAATGGATGATGGCGTCAAGGTGACCATAACCAAAGGTGCTGATTTCAGAGATCCCTATATCGCGTGGCTCACAAGCAGATCCAACAAGCAGTTTGCATGCGCCTACGCCAATAGAGTTTGGTATTGGTTGATGGGTCGCGGTATCGTTCATGAGCCCGATGACTTCAAAGCCGACAACAAACCCTCAAACCCAGAGCTACTAGAGCTACTCACCAAAAAGGTGGTGGAGCTGAATTTTGATACGCGCAAAATCATGCGTTTCATCCTCACCTCCAAGACTTATCAACGTAGCTCGCTCAGCAATGCCAACAACCGCGCGGATGTCGCGCTATTCTCGCACTACCCCACAACACGCCTCTCCGCGGAGGCAATTATTGATGGGATCTCGATCATCACGGGCATCAACGACCGCTATGTAAGTCGCGTACCTGAGCCATACTCTTACTACCCCTCCGACCTGCTTTCGTGGCAGATTGGTGACGCTACGGTGTCATCTCCTCAACTAGATCTCTTCGGACGTCCATCACGTGACTACTCGCTAGAGAGCGACCGCAGTAACTCGCTCAACAACAAGCAGACCCTCTACCTCCTCAACTCAACGACCATCGTGACCAAGATACAGTCGAGCAACAAGATCAAGGCTTTGGTTGAGAGCTGTTCGAGTCGCGAGGAGGTTATCGACAAGGTATATCTTATGATGGTGGCGCGCTACCCCGACCAAGAGGATTTGGCATTTGTCAACCACTTTATCGGAGCAAAATTAGCCAACCGAATGGTTGCCAACAACTTAGTCTGGTCGCTCCTCAACTCCACAGAGTTTATCTTTAACCACTAAAAACTAGAGACCATGAAAAGATTTTACCTCAGATCGTTACTTCTCGCTCTAGGAGTGAGTTTTATGATAGGCAACTCGACAACAACAGCCGCGGAGCTGAAACCGATAAAAAAACCTGCGAAGAGTGTCATTCTGATCTTCCTCACTGGAGGACCCTCACAGACCGACACATTCGACCCCAAGCCCGATGCTGGGCGCGACTACGCAGGTCAATACAAAGCCCCCATCAAGACAAATGTCGAGGGGATATATATCAACGAAAACCTCAAGGAGCTAGCCAAGATCACCGACAAGTATTCGATAATCCGAAGCATGAGCCACGGATCAAATGCCCACGAGACGGGGCAATACGTCATGTATACAGGTGACATGTCGCGCGGAACGTTAGTCTACCCCTCATTCGGCTCGATGATCTCGTATCAATTTCGCGACAGCTACAAAGGTCTGCTACCGCCATATATCAGCGTGCCGAACAGCTCCACTCGTTTCAATGAGAGTGGCTTCTTGGGCGTTGAGTACAAATCGTACAACACTGGTGGAGCACCCGAACGCAAATTCTTCGAGGTGGAGGGTATCATCAACAGACGCGTACCCAACAAACAGCTAGAGTATAAAAAACGCCTCCTTGATGGCTTCAACAAACTCTCAACAAATCGCGTGGAGCAGACATCGGAGGTTGAGAAGTACAAAGGTCTGCAAGAGGATAACTTCGAACTCATCTTGGGCGAGAGTCGCAAGATCTTCGACCTAGAGAGTGAGACTCCCGAACTTCGCAAAAAGTATGGAATGACCCGAATAGGACAGTCGTGCCTTGTCGCTCGCAAGTTGGTGGAGGCAGGGACTCCCGTTGTTGTGGTCAACTCCACAGGTTGGGACACCCACAAGGAGCACTTCAAGCGCATGAACCAGATGCTCTCATCGGTAGATATGGCGATCTCGGCACTTATCACCGACCTTGAAGATAAAGGGCTACTTGACGACACAATAATTCTCTGTGGCGGGGAGTTTGGACGCACGCCACGTATCGGTTGGGAGCCACCTTGGAATGGAGGTCGCGGACACTTCGGTGCAGCATTCAGCTACCTCGTTGCAGGTGGTGGATTCAAGGGTGGAGTGGTCATTGGCGAGACCGACAAAACAGGTGAGAACGTTACAAAACGTCCAGTATATCCAGCCGATTTTTGGGGTACTATATATTATATGATGGGAATAGATCCAAACTCTACATACCCACATGTTCAGATGGGCGAAATTCCGATACTCCCACCCACACCCACAGATGGTAAATTCGCACCTAGCGAGGGTATTGTTGTTGAACTAATTGAGGAGTCGAGATTATGAAAACTTTAGATAGCAAACTCAGAGTTTTGAGAGTCGCCACCCTACTCATGGTGGTGGTGTGGTGCGGAGATATCGCAGCTCAAAAGACAAATATAGGCTTTGTATACCCCTCGGGAGGTGAGCGCGGAGCAACCACAACAATCTCCGTTGGCGGTCAAAGCATAGCCTCAGCGACCAAGGTACTCATCAGTGGCGAGGGTGTCACAGCGGAGATTATCCCCCCATCGGCTGATGCTCCAGTGCAACAAAAACGCAAAGGGCGCATCTCCGACGAGGATAACTTGCAAATTGCTCAGACACTCAAAATCAAGGTCTCCATCGCCAAAGATGCCCCTCTAGGTATTCGCGACTTTAGGGTTGTGAACAACAAAGGCGAGGTATCAAACAGACTCTACTTCGAGGTTGGTGAGTACCCCAATTTTGTGGAAAAGGAGATGAATAACTCGCTCGACAGCGCGAACTATGTCGCGAAACTCCCTGCCACACTCAACGGTTATGTCGAGAAGAGCATGGTTAAAGGGACAACAGAGAGCAACGGAGGTGGGACATTCGCAGAGCGCGGAGGTCAAGACTTCTACTCTTTCGACCTAAAGGCAGGTGAGACATTCGTTGCGGAGGTGAAGGCGGAGAGGTTTGTTCCATTCTTGGCAGATGCCGTACCTGGTTGGTTTCAAGCTACGGTAACACTCTTTGACTCAAAGGGTAACGAGGTAGCATACAACGATGACCACAACCTACGTCCCGACCCTGTACTGTTCTACAATGTCCAAAAAAGCGGTCGCTACACACTCAAAATCTGCGATGCGATATATCGAGGTCGAGAGGATTTCGTCTACAGAATAAATGTAGGTGCGATACCCTACGTTACATCCATATACCCACTTGGTGGCGAGATAGGCAAAGAGACCACGGTAGAGATTCGGGGTGTAAACCTTGGTGGCAAAAACTCCACAACGATGAAAATCAAACCTTCTGGAAGTGGCAAAATTTCGACAACATACAAATCCCCAAGTGGCTACAGCTCAAATGAGTTCTACTTAGAGAGTCAAGAGGGACGACAAGAGCTTACAAGATCCAAAAACGAGCAATCTCTCACTCGCGACATCGTGATAAATGGGCAGATGCTCAGCGCAGGTGAGGAGCATTGGTACAGTGTCGACATAACCGAAAAAGGCAACTGGGCTTTTGATCTTATGGGTCGCAGACTTGGATCACCTATTGACGCAAAGATTGGGCTCTACGACTCATCGCGCAAACTTATCAAAGAGGTAGATGATGTGGAGGATAACCGCGAGGGTATGATGACACACCATGCCGACCCCAAGTTACAGCATAAGTTCACTTCGCAAGGTCGCTACTACATTCGCGTCAAGGAGACACAAAACAAGTTCGGAGAGGAGTATAGCTACCGCCTCAGCATGGAGAGTGTGAAACCCGATTTCTCGCTTAGAATATCCCCTGCAACGATATCAACACCTCAAGGTGGATCATCCACGGTGACCATCTTCGCGACGCGCGAGGCAAACTTCAAGGGCATGATAAATCTTAAAATTGACGGACTTCCAAGCGGATACAAAGTGAGCCAAAACACCAAGATGTTCGGAGGCATGAAGAGGTTGCAACTCTTTATCACCGCGCCCGAGGATGCAACAGTTGGGCAGCTAGACATCAAGGTTATCGGAGAGAGCAAGTTGCAAAATGGGACAACAATAACTAGAGTTGCTGAGCCAGCTGAGGAGATGATGCAGGCTTTCTACATAACCCATCTTCTGCCAACAAGTGCCTTCCGAGCCGACATCACCCCTGCCGAACCATTTACAATAACTTTGGAGTCGATGGATGGCAAAGAGATCGTTTTGGAGCAGGACAAGGTTGTACCTATTCGTGTGAAACTTCACCGCAAAGATGGCTTCAACGAACCCGTAGTTATCATGAAGAAGATCCCTATTTGGGGAACTACGTTCAATGCGATAACAATCGAGGGAGATCAGAGCGAGGGCATCATAAATATCGAGTGCAACAAGCTCAACAAGCAGTTTAGATCGGGGTATATGATGGTGATGGGAACTGTCAACGGCTCGACCAACAACCGCGTGGCAGGACAGACTCGCAACGCAGTCAACGCAGCCATCATGGTCAACAGCGACTTCATAATGGGAAAAGGTCTACTCTTCGGAAAACCCTTCGCAAACCAAAACAACCAAAGTAAAAGCACAAAGAAATAATACAAATTTGTAGTCAAGGAGACTTTCGCTCCGCGTGTCATTGCGGGCTTGACCCAATCGTGTCCAAAATAAATTTCACGCATAATCATAACGATCTGATCCAAGCCATTTTAGTGGCTTGGATTTGTATTTTAAAATATTGTATCCCCCTA
>JBCQVH010000017.1:0-19677 GCA_047173185.1 Rikenellaceae bacterium | reverse complement strand
AGTATAAAATTCATTTGAACCTAAAAAATTTTAGCACAAATATCATTTTGGGGTGTTGAACGTTCTGTTGTGTAATCAGATATGCCCGAAGAAGTTATCTAAAATATGTATACAGTAAAATATTTTTGAGCTACTGTATACAGATTTGTAACGTTGTGTTTGTGAAACTTTGGGTTTCTTTGTGGGTCTGAAAAAGAAAAACACCCACTTAATCTACTGATTTTGTGGGTGTTTGGTCGTTTTTGCTTCCGCACTTGGCGGAGAGAGGGGGATTCGAACCCCCGGTACAGTTACCCGTACGTCAGTTTAGCAAACTGGTGGTTTCAGCCACTCACCCATCCCTCCTTGAACCATCAACGATACTCAAAAAGTATCATCAAATTTACTCCCGAACCTTCCGTAGAACCCCAAAAGCGAATGCAAATATAGAGTGTTTTTGTGATATTTCCAAACTTTATGACGGGAAAATAATCTTTTTTTTTAAGCTTTTTTCATGCGCGACAACATATCTTCCTATTTCTTAAAACGTTATCTAAAATCATATCTGTAAGATCAACCGCAATATTTTTGATAATATATTGTCTTTCCCAGAAAAAAGAGTACATTTGTTGAACCGAACGACATTAAAAACAACTATTATGACACGAAAATATAGTAGATATATGGGTCTCGTTGCTGCAATTGTGGTAGCATATACCCCACTTTTGACCATGGCTCAAAGCGACAACAGCTCAATAGATGAGGATTTGATTAGTGGCGAGCGTGTGATTAACACCACAAAATTGACTCCGCAGGTATTTGGATATGGTGGCGTCACACCTATAAAATTGTACATTGTCGATGGCAAAGTTGACAGAGTGGAGATGCTCCCCAATTTCGAAAGTCCCGAATATCTCAGCATGGTGATTGGCGAGGGGCTACTCAAAAGTTGGGATGGTGTAGCCATCAGCGAGGTTGCGGAGCATGAGGTTGATGGTATCTCGGGGGCTACCTACAGCTCAACCGCAATAATCAAGAATGTCGAGGCGGCTGCGAAGTACGCCCTTGACAATAAGCGATAACATAGGCGATGAAGAAGATTTTAACCTCTATTTTAGCTGTCGTTCTCCTCTGTTGGGGTGCGGTGGCGCAACAGCTTTTGCCCAGCTCTAATGGCGAGATTATTAAACATAAGTACTACACCCTCTCCTACTCCGAGAAAGATGAGCAGGCGGAGTGGGTATACTATATTTTGAATCCCGAGATGGTTGGTGGCACTGCATCGCGCAAGGATAACTTTCGCCCCGACCCTAAGGTCTCCACTGGTTCGGCAACCCTTGCGGATTACAAAGCCTCGGGATATGATCGAGGACACCTCTGCCCTGCAGCATCAATGTCGATAAACGATGAGGCGATGTCGGAGAGTTTCTACCTCTCAAATATGTCGCCACAGTTCCCCTCGTTCAATCGCGGGGGTTGGAAACGTTTGGAGTCAAACGTGCGCGAGTGGGCTGTCAGTGAGGGTGAAATTCACGTTGTTACGGGAACTATTTTGAGCGATCCGCTTGGGGTTATTGGCGAAAATAAGGTTACGGTACCGAGAGCCTATTTCAAGGCGATATACTCTCCCAAGCGCAGTAAGATGGTTGGGTATATTATGCCCAATATCAAGATTGACAAGCCAATAGAGAGCTATGCTGTTAGTGTCGACTCCATTGAGAAGGTGACGGGCATTGATCTATTTATGGGCTTGGATGACGAGCTGGAAAATCGCCTAGAGAGTTGCGTAAACTCTAGTTTTTAATATTGTCTTGTTTGCGCTGAGACTCAATGTCGGCACGCGATTTAGATTGCGTAACCATCCACACTCCAACGAAGATTGCGAGTGCTGCGATACCCTTGCGCCAATCAAATATTGCGACACCCATAATAACGCTAAAAATCACAGCGGCGATGGGTTGTAAGTAGTTGAACATGCTCACCGCTGTTGGGCGTATCACCTTCTGGGCACTTAGGATGCAGAGAAACGCAACAAATGTTCCCATGGTTGCGACAAACGAGATTGTCCCCCAACCGTTAAGCGACATAGCTCCATAATCCACAGCCATGATATCCTCTCCGAAGATGACGCTTGCAACGAGGGCGGAGAATAGAAACATCCACTTCATGGTGGTGATGACGCTGTACTTGGTGATGACACCTTTGAAGAGCGTGAGGTATATTGAGTATGAGAGTGCAGCGAAGAGGCAGATAATCTTGCCAACTACGGGCGAGCTACCTGCTGAGGCTACCCCACCTCCCACCTCCGAGCTGTTCATGGTGACGAGAAAAATTGCCCCCGAGGCTCCGAGTAGCACACCTCCCGATTTAAGCCGTGTGATGGGTTCGCGTAGAAAGAGCATTGCCAACACCATTGTCATAATTGGCACCATTGCTGCAATGATTGGTGCATCTATTGGGGTGGTTAGGGATAGCCCCCAGAGATATAAAAATTGGTTAAGCTGAACTCCAAATACCGAGGCTAAGAGTATCATTCCAAGATCTTTAGGTGCAACTTTTTCGCGCGGAGTAAAGAGGCTTACCACCCAAAACAACACGGCTGCACCGATGACACGATAGCTACTCATGGCGAATGCTGAGACATGTTCGCTAGCCTCCGTTGAGACGAATAGGCGCATGCTTAGTGGTGAGTTGAGACCGAGGCAGAGGTTGGCTATTGTGAGACAGAGGTAGCCATATATCGTTTTGTGTTGCATTATGTTTTTGTTAGTTAGCCATTATTTCTGTCACAAATGTATAAATAATTTCTGCGTTTGAGTCAAAATATCTATATTTGTTGCATGACAGCACTATTTAATAATATAATCTTTGGACCTATCCATTCGAGACGCCTTGGTATTTCGTTGGGTGTAAACCTTTTACCCACTCACTCTAAGTTGTGTAACTTCGACTGTATCTACTGTGAGTGTGGTTGGAATGGCGACAACCGCTCTGCTGGGGCGCAGTTTAATAGCCGCGAGGATGTTAACGCGATGTTGGAGCAGACACTTCAAAAGATGTCTGCTGAGGGGCAACTTCCCGATGTTATCACCTTTGCAGGAAATGGTGAGCCTACCCTACACCCGAAGTTTGAATGCATTATTGAGGATACGATAATCCTAAGAGATAAGTATGCACCCAAGGCAAAAGTTTCGGTCTTGACCAACGCGGCAACACTTCATCGCGAAGATGTTGTGCGTGCACTCAAACGTGTGGATAACAACATCTTAAAGTTAGATTCAGCCTTTGACGTCACAGCGCGACTGATGAATAACCCAGCGTCAAGCAGTTACTCTATTGCCAAGGTTGTTGAGCAGATGATGACCTTTGGTGGCGATCTGATTGTGCAGACGATGTTTCTTAGGGGTAGCTACAATGGTCAACATATAGACAACACAACGCCTGAGGAGGTATCGGCATGGCTTGCGCTCATTGCAAAGATCTCTCCGCGACAGGTTATGGTCTACTCCATTGATCGTGACACTCCATGCCACACCATCGAGAAGGTGAGTCGTGAAGATATGCTCGCTATTGCATCACAGGTTGAGAGGCTAGGGATTCGCTGCTCGGTCGCTTAGCTATCAACTACTCTTTCTCAGCAAAGCTAGCCTTCAGAGCCTCGAAACTCTCACCGAAGTTGGTTAGCTCCGAACCGACAAGTGGGTAGCTCTTGACAGGAAGAATTGGAATGATCTGAACATTAGGGAAACCCTTCACGCCATAGCGTCGAAAACAGACCTCTCTAAATGGTTTTGCGTTAACGGGCTGATAGAATGGATTGTATGAGCTTAGTCCAACTCGACGAGGCTCTGCACCCTTTAGGAATGGCTCTGTCAACTCACCACACTCGTAGAGTCCAAAACGTTGGAGGTAATAGTTAGTTTGAAGTCCCATCACGAATATATATTCGATGGTGGGATTCTTCTTTAGTATCCATTTGATATGCTCTACACCCTCGCGCGCATCCCTCTCTGGAATCAAGATATGCTTGCCTTTGGGAGGTCTCTGTAACTGATTGTTTGAGAGAAGTGTCCCATGCACCTGCTCGGGACGACACACTCCGCATGTAAGCTCTTGAAGGGTCTCGAAGATCGTCTTTGCCTCACTGTATCGACTCCTCTCCCCAAGGTCATAAGGCGCGTGGCGGAAATAGTAGTCCAAGAACATGGCATGCTCCAGAACCTCATCTTTCCACTGCAATGTAGAGTTTTCGCCCACGAGGAGCACTTTTGTTGTGACAATAGATGACCAATCAGCGGTTTTCATAGTGTGTAGATTTAATGTTAAAATAGGCACTTCGCCACAACGATAATGATGGGGAGCGAGATCGCGGTACGTATAAGGAAGATCAGCAGGAGATCGAAAAATCTTAAAGGAATCTTGGACTTCAAGATCACCGCCCCCGTCTCGGTGAGGAAGAGCATCTGGCAGACACTCAACGTTCCGATGATGAACTTCGTAATGGGGCTTATCTCCTCGCCCGAGACCATGATCGAGGGGATAAACATATCTGTAAAGCCGACAAAAATTGCAGGTGCAGCCTCATGAGCATTTGGAATATCGCATAGCCTGAGGATATACTCAAACGGCATTGAGACAACATCGAAAAATGGTGTGTAGTTGGCGACAATCAACGCCAATGTTCCCCACGCCATGCAGAGTGGCAACAACGACATATATAGGTCGGCGGTGAACTTCATACCCTCCACAACTATCTGCTTAGTTGTTGGCGCGTTGTTGGCTCTAATAATCGCCTTAATCCAAGCGTATCTCAGGATATTATCTTTGCGCGTATAGCTCTCCCTTTGGTGCGGAACGCCATTGTATGTTGTGTCGGGCATCTTGGAGATGGGATAGATGCGCGGAAGAATAATAGCGCAGCAGAACGAGGCGATGCAGACAGTTCCATAAAATGGAGCAAAGAGCGGCATCATGCCGACATTTCCAGCGATCACGGTGGAGAATGGCAACGACACAAGCGAGAAACAGACCGCAATGATTGACGCCTCTTTTGTTGTGTAGTAACCTTGTCGATACTGCTTGTCGGTAATCATAACCCCCAGAGTACCATCACCTAGCCACGACGATATTGTATCTATTGCTGCACGCCCAGGGACTTTGAAGAGCCAATACATATGTCGCGAGATCAACGTTCCTAGAAGATCCATCAATCCAAAGTCGATGATGAGTGGCAAAAGATATCCCGTGACGAAGAAGATAGCCAGCAGGCTAGGTATCAGCTCAATCATTGCACCACCACTGAGGTCGGAGATAATGATATCTGGACCTACACCAAAGTAGACCATTGCTGTGAATGTCGCCCCCAAGCATCGACATGCTAGCCAAAATGGCGAGACGTTAAAGAGTCCATTGAAGAAACTGCTCTTAAAGTGAACAACCTTTGCCACCAGAGAGAGCACCGCCGATGAGCTGATCACCACGCAGGACGCCAAGAGGAGATATTCATCAAAGATGATCGTAAAGAGATTTGCCAACATTCCCACTCCAATATTTACCTCCGCAATCCCCTCCAGAGGGATGATGCGACCATATGGTAGCGGTATCACAAACATTATGAGACCCACCACCGAGGGAATCAGGAATCTTAGACTCTTCGACCATTTCTCCATTCTTGCACTTTAGATTTTTAAATTCGGCTACAAAGATAGGAAATATTTTCGAGCAACAAAACACCAACTCATAGATATAATAGATATATAGATATAAACGACATGCGACCGACTTGAATATCCAAGTCGGTCGCATATTGTTGCGATATTTCGCTTGAAACGTCTCGTTATAGAGTCACTGAAAGACCAATGCCGAGAGTCTCCTTGATCTGTAAGTCTGGACCCGATGTGCCGTTGCTGCGAAGGATTGTAATGTTGTCATCGTAGACAAGATTTCCTGTAACAAACGCGCTGAGCCACTTGTTGATCGTCATGTTGAGTTGAACTTCCCAGTTGACATCTACATTCTGAGGCTTGCTCAAATAGTCTGAGAATAGTGTCAAACGCGAGTATAGTTTCACATTCTTCATGATGTCGCGCTTAACCTCCATCTGCCAGTTAGCTCCAGCCTCAGCAAAGGCTCTCTCGCCTGCATCTACGCCATAAGCTCCTGCATCAGATAGCTCCTCATCCAACACAAAGACCTCGCGCCATGTCACGGGTGTTAGAGTTGTTGTGAACCAATCGTTTGGTGTCCACGTCAATCCAGCTCCGACCGTGAGGTATCCAGGAGCCATGAATGTCGAGATAAAGGTGCGATTTGCATCGCTGTCGTAAGAGTAACCATTTGCAAACTGAGTCTGAAAAGTCAACAATCCACTAACGTAGAGATTTTTAGCAATCTCGCGACCATATGTCGATGACAAGTAGATCTTATCGTTGGTCTTGCGACTGCCGATGCTCTCCGTGTCGTTGAGACCATATGCCAACTCTAGGCGATTATTCCAGATGTGACCATCCGCCTTGTAGTCCGCAGAGTAGTTAACTTGCGCTGCCACTCCAACGGCATTTTCACCTCCCGATGCCCAGTTGCTAAAGCTAGCTTGGTTGAGGCTAACAGATAGGTTACCACCCAATTTCCACGCCTGATCCTCCACTTTTTTACCACCCTCTTGTGCCTCGGCAAATTGTAATGTACATAGTGTCATTGCCAATAATAATGTAAAAAATTTTCTCATAAACTGATTACTGTTTTTTAATATTTTAAAATGGGGTGGCCGAGATGGAGAGAAGGATCTTTAGGGATCTCGCCAAACCATCTCAGCCGTTTGTCAGAGCCCCTATTACTTCTTTAAGTTTACATCCACCTGTGGGAATGGGAATTCGATACCCTCAGCGTTGAATGTGTCGTATATCTTGCGGTAGATGTCGAAGTTCAAAGCCCAGTAGTTGCTCGACTCACACCACGCCTTTATAATAAAGTCGACAGAGCTGTCGTTGAGTGTAGTGATCTCAACTAACTTAACCTTATCCTGCAAAACCAATGGGTGGTTGTCCAAGATGCTACTCACAACCTCAGTAACCTTCTTGGCATCAGTGCCATAAGAGACTCCAATAACCCAACTAATGCAACGTGTAGACTCCTTAGAGTAGTTGTTGATGGTATTGTTTGAGAGCGATCCATTTGGGATAATCACCATTTTATTGTCGGGAGTGTTGAGCAGTGTGCTGAACAGTGAGATCTCCTTAACAGTACCCGAGAATCCTTGTGCCTCGATAAAATCGCCAATCTTGAATGGCTTCAAAAAGAGTATCAAAACACCACCTGCGAAGTTCTGCAACGTGCCACTCAGTGCCATACCGATAGCCAAACCAGCAGAGGCAAAGAGTGCCAAGAATGAGCTTGTGTTGATTCCCAGAACTCCAACAATCGTGAAGATCAAGAAGATCATTAGTGTGATGTTGACAAGGCTTATAAGAAACGAGCTTAACGAAACCTCAACACTTCGAGCCTCCATCACCCTCTTCATCATTCCAATAATGCGCTTAATAACCCATGCGCCGACGATGTAGATAATTAGGGCTAGGACGATTTTTGAGCCAACACTCAACACCGAAGAGGTCAACCATGAGACGATCTCGTCACTTGTCATCGAACTCACCGACGACACCATTGATGTAAAGGGATCTTGCGTTGTCGCGGCATCTTCTGTTACAGATAGTAGATTTAGTAGCATATCTAATTATTTTATTTAAAGTTAAGGGGAGTTCTATTTTCTCCCCAATTTTAATTTTTGGTTAATAATTGCCCATTTTTGATTTTGCAAAAGTGGGTTGTAGTGGCTCTACCACCGATTTTTGTAAAATCAGAAAGGGGTAGTTAGTAGCCGAAAAGTATTTTAGGGGAGAAATTAGAACTCCCCTTAATAGTTTCTCACAAACTTTGTTATCTCTGCACCCCCTCGCCAATGAACTCGCGGAACTTCTCGGGGCTACCCTGCGCATCGCCACACAGCAGGTAGAATAGTAGTCCACAATCTGAGATATCAGCGACACCACCCTTGTGTACCAACGCCCTCTCGTAGATCCATCTCACCGACTCATCTTTGTGGTCGCGCATCCAGTACCATACTGAGAAATCCTTACCCGAGTTCCACAACTTATTGGGGTCATTGCTGCCGTTCTGATCAACAATCTTTTTGTACTTAATTCTTCCGCCTGCAAGTTCCTGAGTCTCAGCCCATGTGCGGTGGAAAGGTCGACGCTTCTCCTTCTCGTTAAATCCACTGTGCGACAGAAGATAGACGTGGTTTAGCGACTCCTCTTTGCCTGCCTTAACCACCACCTCAACGGCTTGGTAGACAAACTCGCTCAATCCTGCGTGCATAAAATACAGCGGATTCTCAGCCGTAGAGATTGCCATCTGGTGAGCCAAATGCAACCTCGATAGCTCCAAGTCGGTAGTGACATCAAAGAGTGTTCCATCATTGAAACCCCACCTTTGGTATGAACCCTCCAAACTAATTTTCAATTGATTCTCGCTATCAGGACCACTTGGAGCATCAATGAAGTTGTTATATGAGCAGTGCACCAACTTATCTTGAAGTCCCTTTTTTGCAATTATTGCGCACGATGCTGCCGCAGCTCCCCAATCATCTGGATCACCAATAGGCCACTTATACTCATTATCTGGTGCGCTGTTGCCATCAAAGCTGATAGCAATACGGTTGTTGTCATACTCACGCCATGCGCCATTTGGATTTTGGCTCATAACCCCTTGTGCAGTCAATAATGTTGCACCTAATATTCCCAATAGTGACCTCTTGATAGCCATAAGTAAAAGTTTTTCTGTTTGCGATATTTGCAGTGAATAGCAGTGCAAAGATAATATTTTTTTCTAAAACAGACTCTTTTTCAGCGACTTTTTGGTAATTATGCACCCTTTATGAGCCAAATAAGGTCTTGCCGAGACTAATTAGAACATCTCGGCAAGACCTTATTTATCATATCATTTTAACTCTTAGCTTTTAGCTTTCATCTCCTCGCTCATAGCTATACCGTGCTCCAAGCCTCGAAGTTCCGAGATACCTCTGAGTCGTCCAACAAATGTGTATCCAGGGCATGTAGCCGCCTTACCCTCATCGTCGCCCATCAAATGTCCATGGTCGGGACGCACCGCAATGGCGCATCCTCTGCGGTTCTGAGTCTCAACGAGAGCCTTCATCATGCCGTACATATCAACATCGCCCTCCAAGTGGTTCGCCTCATAGAAGTCGCCATTCTCGTTGCGCTGAGTGCTGCGGAAGTGTACGAAGTTAACCCAATCTCCAAACTCCTCCATGATTGCAACCAGATCGTTGGATGATGCAACACCCAAAGATCCTGTGCATAGACATAGACCGTTTGACTCGCAAGGGACTTGCTCCCTGAGATATCTGAAATCATCCGCACAACTCATGATACGAGGAAGTCCAAAGATCGCTCGCGGTGGATCATCGGGGTGGATAACCATCTTAACGCCCACCTCATCGGCAACAGGGCATACCCTCTCCAAGAAGTAGACCAAATTCTTGCGCAACTGTGCATGGTCGATGCCATCATACGTAGCCAACGCCTCGCTGAACTGTTCAATGGTGAAGCTCTCCTCAGCTCCAGGGAGACCCTGTAAAATAGTTGCGATGATACGGTCGCGCTCCTCAGTGGTCATCGACTCCAAACGAGCCTTAGCCCTCGCTTTCTCCTCATCAGAATACTCCGCCTCAGCAGCCTTGCGCTTTAGGATGTAGAGGTCAAACGCCATGAGTGCATCCTTCTCAAATCTCAACGCCTTGCTACCATCAGGCAACTCATACTCCAACTCCGTGCGAGTCCAATCCAACACGGGCATGAAGTTGTAGGTGACGATCTTCACTCCACACTCCGCCAAATTGCGGATTGTCTGACAGTAGGCGTCAATATGAACCTCGAAATCCCCCGTCTGCGTCTTGATAGACTCAGTTACAGGAACGCTCTCAACGATGCTCCAAGTAAGACCTGCGGCGGCAACCTCAGCTTGACGCTCCTTGATAGCCTCAACGCTCCACACCTCGCCATTGCCAACATAGTGCAACGCTGTGACGATATCTGTAATTCCTGCCTGCTTGATATATCTGAGTGGCACTGGATCTTGAGGTCCAAACCATCTCCACGATTTTATTGATTTAATCATAGCTGTCGATAATTAAAGAGTAAAGGCGTTAAATCCGCCATCAACTGCCATCACCTCGCCCGAAACAAATGACGACGCATCACTGCTCAAATAGTGCAAAGCTCCGAGCAACTCCTCAGCATTACCAAATCTGCGGAATGGTGTGTGGGCGATGATCTTGTCGGCTCTCTCCGTCAACGAACCATCGGGGTTAGTCAACAACGTGCGGTTTTGCTCCGTTAGGAAGAAACCTGGAGCAATGGCGTTAACCCTAATCTTAGATGAGAACTTCAACGCCATCTCGCCACATAGATACTGTGTCATGTTGACAATTGCCGACTTGGATGCAGCATAGCCCATTACGCGTGTCAATGGTCTGAAAGATGCCATTGAGGCGATGTTGATGATTGAGCCCTCGCCCCTCTCAGCCATTGATTTAGAGAATACATAGATTGGCAATAACGTTCCGAAGAAGTTGAGATCTATAACTCCTCGCATTGCCTCCATGTCGATGTCGTAGAGGGTCTTATCATCTGGAATAGTTGCTCCAGCTTGGTTACCTCCCGCGAGGTTCACCAAGACATCTACCTTGCCGAACTTCTCAATGACTCCGTTGTATGCAGACTCCAACGCCTCGCGATCCAAGACATCCGCAACAAAGATTGTAGCCTCAACCCCCAACTCCTTAACAACAGCCTCAGCCTTTGCAGCGTTGCGAGCGATTAAGACAACATTTGCACCCTGCTCAGCCATATACTTAACCATTGGCTGCCCCAAGATTCCTGTAGCTCCAGTCAATACGATGACCTTGCCTCTTACATCAAATAGATTCTTCATTTGATTATTATTTTACCTCAATTAGTTTATATTTTGGGACAAGCAACTTCATAGCTCCCCATCCGATTAGATATGACACTGAACAGATCGAGAATACAATAAAGTATCCTGCAGGTTTACCCTCAAAGCCCATAAACTGCATTCCTGTCTCGTCCGCGTAGGTGAACAACATTCCCGAAAATTTGTTAATCAAGAATGAACTCAATCCTCCAGCTGTTGTTCCAATTCCAACGACAGTTCCGATAGCTGACTTTGGGAACATATCACTCACAGTAGAGTAGATATTTGCAGACCATGACTGGTGCGCAGCTCCTGCGATACCTATTATTATTATAGGCAACCATACAGAGGTCTCGCCCAATGGCTGTGCAAAGAGTGCCAAAACTGGGAAGAATGCAAAGATCAACATCGCCTGCATACGCGCCGCATATGGATCTTTGTTGCTCTTGTTCATGATAATCGTTGGAAGCTTACCTCCGTAGATTGACAACATAGTGATTAGGTAGATCACAAAGATCAACGCCATACCCATACCACTATCCGACGTATAGCCATAGACATCACTGATGTATGCTGGTGTCCAGAACAAGAAGAACCACCAAACGCCATCGGTCATGAATTTACCGATGATGAATGCCCATGTCTGGCGGAATGACAAACACTGCAAAAACGAGATCTTAACCTCATTCGCTGCACTCTGATCAGCTGTAGCCTCCTCCTCATCTTGACGGATATACTCCAACTCAGCAGTGTTTACTCTCTTGCTCTCATTTGGTTTGTCGTAGAGGAATACCCAAAATCCCATCCATACAAATCCCAAAGCTCCAATAACGATGAACGCCATCTCCCAGCCTCCACCAAAACCTATATTCTTGAAGTAGCGAGCCAACAACGGAACTGTGAGTGGTGCAATAAGTGCTCCTACGGCAGCTCCCGTATTGAAGATCGCAGTTGCGAAGGCTCTGTCTCGTTTTGGGAAGTAGTCGGCAACAACCTTGATAGCTGCAGGGAAGTTACCTGCCTCACCCACAGCCAACACAAAGCGAGCGATAATAAAGGCGTACGTACTTACAGATGCAATGGTAAATGCCATAGCTGAACCCGCTTCGACAGCCTCCAAAGCTGCCGCGCTCTCAAGTCCAACCCAATGCTCAGTGACATATCCGCAAGCAGCGTGCAAACAAGCTCCGAACGACCAAATTCCGATTGCCCAAAGAAAACCTTTCTTTGTTCCTACCCAGTCGATGAAACGACCTGCAAAGAGTGTAGCGAGGGCGTAGATTATAGAGAAAAATGCGGTGATATCACCGTAGTTGGCATCTGTCCAGTGAAACTCGGGTGCGATAAAGTCCTTCCACGTTAGCGACAAGACCTGACGGTCGAGGTAGTTGACTGTTGTTGCGAAAAAGAGCATCAGGCAGATTGTCCACCTGAATGAGCTCATTTTTGTCTGATTTGTTTGATTCATATTTAGTTAGCTCTTTGGTTATAGGTTTAGGTAGTTTTTCGCGTTGTTGTATGAGATATCCTCCACCATCTTGCCGATGAACTCCAACTCCGATGCAGGGATTTTACCCTTCTCGATATCCGAACCCAACATATTGCATAGAATACGACGGAAGTACTCGTGACGTGGGTATGACAAGAAGCTACGCGAGTCGGTCAACATACCAACAAAGCGGCTCAAAAGACCCAACATAGAGAGTGAGTTGAACTGATTCAACATTCCAACCTCCTGATCCAAGAACCACCAGCCAGAACCATACTGCATCTTACCTGCAACCGATCCATCATTGAATGTGTAAGCCATTACAGCAAAGAGGTCGTTATCCGCAGGGTTGAGGTTATAGATGATAGTCTTAGCGAGTGAATTTGTGTCGTCCAAACGTCCGAAGAACTTATGTCCAGCTGCGGCATTCGAGATGTCGTGGATAGCGTCAAAGCCTGTATCTGCACCCAATGCGCGGAACATGCGAGGGCTGTTGTTGCGGATAGCTCCAACGTGGAACTGCTGAGTCCAACCCTTGCTGTTGTCCAAGATCGCCATATCGTAGAGTACTGCCGATTTAAACTGTCCAATCTCAGCAGCTGTAGCCTCACCACCTGCGCGCAACTTAGCGAAGATAGCCTCAATCTCAGCGTCGGTATAGTCGTCAGCGTGGAATGTCTCCAAGCCGTGATCCGACAACTTGCAACCCATAGATGCGAAGAAGTCGTGGCGATTCTCCAATGCAGAGATCAGATCAGCATATGTAGAGATTGTGCACGATGCTGCTGTCTCCAACTTATTCAAATAGTCGTTGTATGCCTTAGAGTCCTCGATAGCCATCGCCTTGTCGGGACGCCACGTAGGCAACACCTTTACCCCAAATGGATTGTCGAGGATGCTCTTGTGGTGCTCTAATGAGTCGATAGGATCATCGGTTGTACATACAGTCTCCACGTTGCAGTTGCGCATAAGCGACTGAGCTGTGAACTCTGGAGTTCGAAGTTTTGCGCTACACTCGTCATAGATCTCACGTGCTGTCTCAGGCTTAAGGATTTTATCCACGCCAAAGATACGGCTAAGCTCCAAGTGCGTCCAGTGATATAGAGGGTTGCGCATTGCGTATGGCATAGTCTCCGCCCACTTCTCGAACTTCTCGTAAGGGGTTGTCTCCTTGCCAGTGATGAACTTCTCATCAACGCCATTGCCTCGCATAGCGCGCCATTTGTAGTGGTCACCTCCCAACCAGATATCAGATAGGTTGTCGAACTGATAGTTGTCGGCAATCATCTGTGGCACAAGGTGGCAGTGATAGTCAATAATTGGTTGTTTTGCAGCGTGTTGGTGGTAGAGAATTTTAGCTGTCTCATTCTCCAACATAAAGTCTTCGTGAATAAATGGCTTCATTAGGTTATATTTAAATTGTTAGTAATTTCATTTTCGTGTGTTGGCTAGCTCTTGTGTGCGCACACATAATTCTCACAAATATATGAAAAATAATCAGAACAAACAAAATCAATGCGGAATATTTTCGCGCTCTATATTTTACTTGGTTATTTTCTAAAGAAAAATTTGGAATTTCTGTTGAGGATTTGTAACTTGCGTTATCGTTTATTAACAAAAAAATATATAAAACTAAAACCATGAAAAAGATTTTAACATTGGCTGTGGCATTTGCATTTGCCATTACCGCAGCATCAGCTCAGGAGGTTGTTAACTACACATTCGAGGATGGTACATACAACGGTTGGAGCGTATGGCAGAAGAAGGAGAATGTCATCGTTGGTGAGAAGTTTGCCAAGGATAGCAAGCACGCCCTTAAGGCTGTGACAGGTACATTCTTTGACCTTAAAGGTGTCAAGGAGAAGACAACTTATATCTTAACAGCAGATACACGCGGTGTTCAGCAGGGTCAAGAGGCAGGTATTGTGAAGGTTGAGTACTACGATCCAACGGTTAAGAAGTTGACTATACTCAAGGAGACACCTATCAATGGCTCAATGGAGTACAAGAAGATCACCATGAAGTTCAAGACTAAGGTTGGCGGTTACCACCGTGTAACATTCTGCCCTAGCTCAGCAGGTTACTCTCAGTCGATCATCGACAACGTGAAGATCGTAAAGGCTGACAAGTAGTATTTTCAAGCCCAGATAAATTAAAACGGACAATCTCGCAGTGAGGTTGTCCGTTTTGATTTGTAATTAACTTCGAGGGTTACAACTTGATAGTTTGTGTGCACTTGATATCCTCGATTGATGACCCTACCATGATCTTAAAATCACCGCTCTCAAACGTCCATTTGTTACGCTTTGAACTGAAGAATTGGAAAGCCTCACGTGGTAGTGTAAACTCCACAATGCAGCTCTGCGATGGCTCAATCTCCACCTTTGCGAACTCTTTAAGCTCTTTTGATGGTCGCTCCTCGCTGCTCTCGACATCTCCAACGTAGAGCTGAACAACCTCACGCCCCTTCATCTTGCCACTGTTGGTGACTTTTACCGATACCTTAACCTCATCACCCGATTTAGCAACTTTCAAGTCGCTGTATGAGAATGTCGTGTAGCTGAGTCCATGACCAAATGGGAATGATGGCTCTTTCTTGTATTTGTCGAAGTAGCGGTAGCCAATGAAAATCCCCTCGTCATAGGTTATCTTCTCGCCACGAGTGTGCCAAGTTGCAGGGTATTGTGTTGAGCTTTTGGGGATGGAAACCGTCAAGTGTCCCGATGGGTTGACATCGCCAAAGAGTATGCTACCTAGCGCATTAGCACCCTCCTGACCTGGGAATCCAGCGTAGATGATAGATGAAACATCGTTTTTCCACTCCTCGCAAACAACGCCTGCGGTGTATGTCACGACCACAACATTTTTGTTCACCTTGGCAACCTCCTTAATCAAACGCTCCTGAGCTTGTGATAGTGCGAGGCAGTCGCTTTTGTTGAGTTTCTGCGCGCGGTCGGTGCTCTCAGTCTCCAAGAATCCCGATGTTCCAACAGGCATAACTACGACATCCGATGTGCGAGCCAACTCTAATGCCTTTTGCAGGTAGTCATCACTGCCGTAATCCCACGAAAGTTTAAGCTGATCTCGATTGCGTAGATTCTTATATCTCACCTCAATATTATGCTCACCCTTTGATAGGTGCAATTTAGTAACAGCGTGTTGCACAGAGTTTTGAACTGCTGAGTGTTCCAGCACTAGCTTGTTGTCGATATAGAGTTTAGCATCACCCATAACGCTCAATTCGAAGTTGTAGTCACGTGTCGCAGGGGCAGTCAACTGACCACACCACTTAATAGAAAAATGGTTGCTTGCGTTGCCCGAAGTGTTGCCCTCCTCGATGATTGTAGGACTTTTGAACCAGACGAACTGCAACTTTTTGTCGACTTTTTTCGATGCCTTACCCGAGAATGAACCATTTGCAAAGTACTCAGCATCAAGACCTGCCTCACCCGATTTTGTGGTTAGATATTTTGAGGGGATGGGTGTGCATCCGTGCTCTCCGTAACAACCCGCCTCGAAGGTCACCTCAACAGCTGAACCTGCCGCATTTTTAATTCCGTTAAATGGAGTTATGAGCCGACCTGCAGGTGGAACGATTGAGGCACTACCTCCGCCCTGCAACATTTGATAGCTCTTTTGACCATCGCGAAAATGTGCTCCATACTCTCCATTTGGACCAATCACAGCCACCTTTTTTACCTTGGTGCGGTCAAAAGGTAGGAGGTTGTTTTCGTTCTGTAGCAACACCAACGACTGCTCTGCCGCCTTGCGTGCCAACTCAACGGTTTGAGGGGTTGCGATCTTCTCTACGTCGTAACTTGGAGCAACATCCATCACACCACTCCAGAATGTAAGGTAGAGTATTCGACGCAACTTCTCATCAATCTGTGACTCGGTGATTGTGCCGTTCTCAATAGCTTTGAGAAGATCAGCTCGCTTATAGCGATTTGGACGAGGCATCTCCAAGTCAAGACCAGCCTCGAACATAGATTTTAGATCCTTGGCAGAGCCTGCCCAGTCGGTCATTACAACACCCTTGAAACCCCACTCATCTTTCAAAATATCCTGAACTAGGTGCTTGTAAGCTGAGTTGTGGTTACCATTAACGGTGTTGTAACCCGTCATCACACCCATGATACCTGCATCCACACACGCCTTGTAACCAGGTAGATAGATCTCCCTCAATGCGCGCTCACTCACTGTGACATCTATGCTGTTGCGATACATCTCTTGGTTGTTGCAGACGTAGTGTTTCATTATCGCGAAGTTCTTCTGCGACTGCACACCTATTGTATATGCAGCGGCAATCTGACCATTGAGATATGGATCTTCGGTGAAGTACTCCATACTTCGACCGCTACGAAGGTCGCGGATGATATTCATCGCAGGACCTGCACTCGACTGTCCACCACCTGCTTTGAGCTCCTTGCTCAGTGATGTTGTAACCTCCTCAACAAGATCTCGATCCCATGAGGTTGCCATATTTATGGATGATGGGTAGTATGTTCCATTTTTGCCCGTATAGCGTCCTGCGCCAATGCCGTAGGGTCCGTGGTAGATCTTCACGGGGCATATGCCGAGACGTTCGTTGCCATTTGTTCCATCCCACGAATTTTTGGTGTGACCGCCAATGCGCATACCGCTGATATAGTCCGCCTTCTCCTCGATGGTCATCTTTTTTAGCAGATCTTCCACCCTCTCCTCTATTGGAATCTTTGGATCTTGATACTTTGGCGCAGAGTATGCGCTCCCTACTGTCGCAATGGTTAATGCACAAACAGCTAGGCTTTTAATGATAAAGTTCATATTGTATTTAGTTTTTAGTTTCGGTTTGTCTGTGGTGTCGAGACGCCATAGTTACACAAAGGTAGTAAATTATTGACGATTTAAAACCGACACTAATAGAAAAATCGTTATTTGTACTATCTTTGTGGCGAGGTGGCGAGGATGTTGCAAAGGTATCACTACCCCACTTGCGCATCTCCGCATTTGAAAATTGCAAAAAATTAAACAAATATTGAATATGAAAAACAGTTGGCAAATTTTGACGCTACTCCTTGCAGTGGCACTTGTGGTTCTATCTTTTAAGGTCGCTATGGATAGCGGCTCTAAGAGCGGTGTTGAGGCTGCTCCAGTCGACAAAGGCGAGATAGTTCTCAATGCGATAATGTCGCGAACAAGCGTAAGAAGTTACACCTCGCAAGCTGTCGAAACTGAGAAGATAGAGACGATGCTTAGAGCAGGTATGGCAGCCCCAACAGCTGGAAATCGCCAACCGTGGGAGTTTGTCGTTGTGACAGATCGCGCAACACTCGACGCAATACCTCCGATAATCAAGGGTGCACATATGGCTGCTAAGGCGCAACTCGCCATCGTTGTATGTGGAGATCCATCGAAGTCGTTCCCAGGGGTGTTGTCGGAGTATTGGGTGCAGGATTGTTCAGCCGTTACCGAAAATATACTTCTCGCAGCTGAGGCTTTGGGGCTTGGTGCAGTGTGGTGCGGCGCATATCCCAACGATGCCAACGATCGAGTGGGTAAAATTCGCGAACTTCTTAACCTTCCCGAAGGTATCTACCCGCTCAGCATCAACGTTATAGGTTACCCCAACGCTGAGCCACACATCAAGGACAAGTGGAAGCCTGAGAAGGTGCACTATAATAAGTACTAGGCTCTATGGATAGGTTAAAATATATCGTCAACCTCGTTATTGTTGCGCTGTTTTTTTGTGCCATTTCCATATCAAGGGATGGACGCGTGGGTGGTGTCGCTATCGAGGAGATGACCAGCAATACAAGTGAAGAACCCGAGGCGGAGATCACCCATGAGAGGTCGTTGAACGATGGAACACGCATCATAAACACAGCCAATCTTGGTCGAGATATCATCGGCTACGCAGGTAGGATACCGTTGGAAGTGGCTATCAAAAGAGGAGTAATACAGAGCGTCACCATCCTCGACAACAGCGAGACGCCTAGTTTCATGGAGGCGGTGGTTCAGAGTGGACTGCTCTCGCGTTGGGATGGGATGACCCTTGACGATGCGGCACAAGCTCAGGTAGATGGTGTCTCGGGGTCAACGATGAGCTCCGTGGCTATCATTCGCAATGTGCAACGCGCAGCGGAGTATGGAGCGAGCATTTCACCTAGTGGCGGAGGTATATTTTCGGATCTTGGACTGAAAAATATTCTAGGTCTGCTAGTTGTACTTTTGGGCGTGGCGTTCACTATCGTTCGCCCTAAGAAGAAGATCTTCGAAATTGCACAGATGGTTTTAAATGTTGGAGTTTTGGGTCTCTGGTGCGGAAGTTTCTTGTCGATGACGCTCTTCACCTCGTGGGCATCCAATGGTCTGAACCTCTCAACTCTATCGGTGACGTTGGTTTTGTTGGCTGTCGTTGTGTTGATGCCGCTCTTTGGGCGCAAAGGGTCGTATTGCCATATACACTGCCCGATGGGTTCAGCGCAGGGGTTGTTGTATATGTTGCCAATTCCCAAGGTTAAGATCGCACCAAATGTTGTGTCGAAACTCACTAAGGTACGCTACTATATTTTAATGCTCCTTCTCTTTATGATGTGGTGTGGTGTGGGATTTGAACTGATGGATTACGAGGTTTTCTCAGCTTTTCTATATAGTTCAGCGTCGAGATTTGTTCTAAGCTTAGCAGGCGTATTTTTGTTTTTGTCGCTCTTTGTGCAACGTCCATACTGCCGATTTATCTGCCCAACAGGAGCACTAATAACAATAGCGCAAAAGACAAAAGCGTAGATTTAGGTATGAATACAGCGTCATCAAAATATTATCATACCCGAATATTAGAACTTGACAAGGAGCTAAAACGAGTTACTAGATTAACATCAAAACTATATTTAGTCCGACTCATTACCTTGCTAGTTGCGACGATTGAGTGATGCGAAAAATGTAAAATATCTCTAAAAATAATTTGGAAGTTCTAAAATTTTATCTATCTTTGCACTCGCAATCAGCAATTAGCTCTGTGTTTAATCTGAAAAGATCAGCATCAGCATCAGTAGCTAATAACTAACAAATGGTGCGTTAGTTCAGTTGGTTAGAATACGTGCCTGTCACGCACGGGGTCAGGGGTTCGAGTCCCCTACGCACCGCAAACGAGTGAAGCAATTCACCGCAAAGCCTTGAAAATCAATGATTTTCGAGGCTTTTTCATTTTTGTCATA
>JBCQVH010000005.1:0-168226 GCA_047173185.1 Rikenellaceae bacterium | reverse complement strand
AGCAGTTGGATCATCAGATTTGTGTTTAGCTATATCGGTAAGCGAAATGTAATCAACATTGTCTAACTTAATGATTGTTACATCCGTCTCCTTGACATTTATCTTTGCCATTAGTTTTTATTTCAAAGGTATAGATTATTTTCTATTTAGCCAAATGTATTTAAGCTACATCTCAGCCTACATACACAGATGTTTTAAATGGAATTTGCTTTATATGTCTGTTGTAGCAGGAAATACCGTAAACAAAAACATCATATAACTTGCGATAATACAGCAAGTTATATGATATAATAGTGTAAATTACAAAAAGGACTCAATCCGCTTTTTCGGATTGCCCCATTATTTAATCTATGCCTCTACAAAGACATCCTTACCTAGTCCGCAAACTGGGCAGACCCAATCCTCTGGAAGTTCCTCAAATGATGTTCCTGGCTCAACACCGTTATCAATGTCACCCATCTCTGGATCGTACTCATAACCGCATGGCTCGCATGTATACTTCTTCATAATCTTATTTATTTAATATGTGTTTTCGTTATCCTCTTAAGGGAGAAATAAAACTCCTCTTAACCAATCAACGCCTCCGCTAGCGCGTTCAACGCCTCCGCGTCACTCGCCTTGTAGCTCGAACGAATTGTAACCACAGGCTCCAAAATTGTGATCCCCTTCATCGTCTCCAACTGCGCCTTCATGCACTTAGCAGCCGATGGTGCCCACGATCCATTCTCAATAATTCCGACCTTGCGGTTCTGGAAATTCTTAGACTTCAAGTGGTGGAGGTAGTGCTCCATAGGGGGAAACAAACCTGCGTCATACGACGATGCCGCCACAACCAAGCTCTCCGAATAGAAGGCATCCTCAACAGCCTGAGCCATGTCGTCGCGACACAAATCGCACATCTCGACATTCTCCTTGCCCTTGCTCTTAAGCATCTCCTTCAACTCATACGCCACCTTTTTGGTGTTGCCATGGATTGACGCATAGGTAATCAAGATGCTATCCTCCTCGGCTTGGTAGCGACTCCACTGGTCATACATATCAACATAGTATGCGATGTTGTCGCGCAAGATAGGGCCATGGAGAGGTGCGATATTTGCCACCTCAACACCTGCCAACTTCTTCAACAGCGACTGAACATTTGCGCCATACTTACCAACGATGTTGTAGTAGTATCTACGTGCCTCACACGCCCAGCTACCCTTAGCATCCGACGCTCCGAACTTACCAAATCCATCGGCACTAAAGAGTGTCTTTGATGTCGCCTCATAGGCAACCATCACCTCGGGCCAGTGCACCATTGGGGCAAAGACGAACTTCAACGAGTGCGCTCCCAACTCCAACACATCACCCTCCTTAACGACAACCTTGCGATCCTCAGGAAGCTCAACATCAAAGAGTTGCGCCGCAAAGGCAAAGGTCTTGACATTTCCGACCATCTTAACCGCGGGGTAGCTCTCCAACACCTTGGCGATACCTGCCGAGTGGTCGGGCTCCATATGCGTCACCACGATGTACTCGGGTGTGCGACCTGCCAAAGCAGTCTGCAAATTTGTGAACCACTCATCCAATTTACGATCATCGACCGAGTCCATGATTGCGATCTTCTCATCCAAAATAACGTACGAGTTGTAACTAACACCCTCAGGGACTTGATATTGACCCTCAAATAGGTCTATATCCTTATCATCGACACCAATATATAATATCGAATCTGAGATTTTCTCCTGCATCCTTAAATTTATATTTATTCCTAACTAACTATAACCCTAAACCTATAACCTCTACATTGAACCTAGGTGGCGCAAGAATTGACTACGCATCAACACCTCCTGCTCCTCAGATCCCGAGAAGTTCATATTACCGCAATACTCCGACACGCTACCATAACCATGGTCGCCCTGCCAGCTCTCCAACCTCTCTAACGCATTACCGATCCAACTATTGCCCTCCTTATATATCGCGCTACAAACCTGCACCGCCGCAGCTCCTGCGAGTATCGACTTGATGACATCGTCACCATCCTTGACACCTCCCGAGAGTGCAAAATCAATGCCCGAAACCTTAGCCGATGCAATAGCTACCCATCGCAAAGGGGTTGTAATATCGAGAGGCTGAGCGAAGATATTCGATGGCACATACTCCATCGACTCAACATCTATATCCGACTGGTAGAGTCTATTGAACATCACCACTGCCGCCACGCCACATGCCTTAAGCTTAGCCGACAACGCCACAGGGTTGGTCACCTGACCACTCAACTTCATAACCACAGGGATCTTCACCACCTCGCAGACACTCTTAGCGATGGTTATATGACGCTGCTCGAACTCTCCATCGACATACTCTGTCGAGGTCTCGACACCCATCACATTAAGTTCCAAAGCGTCTGCTCCAGCCTCCTCAATGAGCTTTGCAAACTCCTCCCACTCGCCATGCGACACAGCGTTGATACTCGCGATGATGGGCACAGAACAGAGGCTCTTGCTCTCCTTGATAAGGTTGAGATACTCGCTCAGCTCATGCGAACGAAGATATCCTTGAAGGTAGTCCGCCCCCTCACCATAAGCGTTTTGGCTCATAGCCTCGCTCTGCTGAAGGATATTCTCCTCGAAAAGCGACTTCAAAACAATAGCTCCAACACCTGCCTGATCTAGTGCGAGGTTTGACTTTGCACTATTCGTGCGGCTGCTACTGGCAGCGATTATTGGGTTGCGGAGCGATAACCCTGCAAAAGTTGTCTCTGTTTTCATTATCATAGGTTTATGACGTTCGGGTCAAAATTACATATTTTTTGGTCAATAGCCAATAAAAATCTCTTTTTTTTAGAGTCTCGTTACAAATGTTCGGCAACAACCTCCAATCCAACACCGCGCGACCCCTTAATTAGGATGGTGTGGCTCGATATGGGGTTGCTACTCAGATACTCCAACAACTCATCTCGCGAGGCAAAAAAGTGAACCGCACGCTCTGTTGTGTCAACCCTCGGAGCAACCTCCGCGAAGTTATGACCCACCAAGAAAAGCTCGACATCTGCAACGCTTGTCGCCTGTCTAACAACTCTAAGGTGCTCCTCCGCGCTCCACTCCCCCAACTCGAACATATCGCCCAAGATCATCGACTTTTTGTCGTATGGCTCAAAGCTCTCTTTGAGGAAGTTAGAGATCGACAACTCCATGCTCGATGGGTTGGCGTTATAACAATCCATTATAAGTGTATTTCGCTGAGTCTCTTTGCGTTGCGAACGGTTATTCTGAGGTATATATGAGGCAATTGCACTCTCGATATCACCCTCCTCAACTCCGAAATAGCGACCTATCGCCACCGCTGCAGCGATATTTTTCAAGTTGAAATCACCCTCCAATTGGTGCTTCATTCCACTCGCCAATCCAAAGCTGTAAAGCTCTTTTTTAAGCGTTGGTCGCCCCTCCGCCATCTCAACCAAAACCACGTCATCCTCCGCAACAAATGCAACGCCATCTCCGCGCTGAGCGAGATAATCAAGCAGCTCGCCTTTGCCTCGTTTGATCCCCTCGACACCGCCGAAACCCTCCAGGTGGGCACGACCTATATTGTTGATAATTCCAAAGTTTGGGGCTGCAATAGCACTCAACAACTCAATCTCGCCCTGCGCATTTGCCCCCATCTCCACAACTCCAAACTCCGTGTTGTGGTTCATCGAGAGCAGCGTCAACGGCACGCCAATATGGTTATTGAGGTTACCCACCGTCGCCACAACCCTATATTTTCGACTCAACACCGCCGCTGTTAGCTCCTTAGTTGTCGTCTTGCCGTTAGATCCCGTGATGGCGAGGATCGGAATATTAAGACGCTGACGGTGCAGGTGCGCCAACTCCTGCATAGCGGTGAGTACATCATCCACCAAGAAGTATTTCGAACTGAGACATGGCGACTCCTCCACCAACGATGCATCATCCACGACAGCATATGCCGCCCCCGAACGAAGTGCCGCATCGGCAAATTTGTTACCATCGAAAAAGACCCCCTTGAGGGCAAAATATATCGAGTTGGTGATGACACGACGCGAGTCTGTCACCACCGTTGGGTAGCTTTCAAACAACTTATATAGCTCCTCTATTCGCGAGGATGGGTTAGGATCGAACATTACTAAACGAATTAAAACTAAAATCTTGTATTAAATTATCTCTCTAAGAGGCTCTTGTTACGCGTGTCATTGCGGGCTTGACCCGCAATCTCTCAGCGAGTGTACAATATTTCTTATAGATTGCGGGTCAAGCCCGCAATGACGAGGCTGGTGCAACATCTCTTAGAGCAACAATCTCTGCAACGCTTAAATTACCACCTCAGAGTGTTGATAGGTGGATGAAATTTAAAAGATGGTGGCGAGGGGTTGAGGGAGCGTACTAGAGTACGTGACCGAAAAACCCGAGTCAGCATCTTTGAAATTTCGCCGCCTTGCAACGCTCTGCAATCAAATGTACTTATCGCCCTTGTTATATTTCACCTCATCAATAAACTTTTTGATGCTCTGCTCATCACTGCGCGGACATATCATCAAGACATCATCCGTGTCGACAACAATGTAGTCGCTGAGTCCACTCACCACGGCAATCTTACCCTCGGGTAGCGAAATCATGCTATTATGTGTGTTGTACAGAAAAGCATCCTCAGAGGCGGCATTCTCGTGGCGATCCTTGGGCGACTGCTGATATACAGAGCCCCAAGAGCCAACGTCGCTCCACCCGAAATCGCCCCTGCGAACATAGACGTTATCCGCCTTCTCCATGACTCCGTAGTCGATAGATATCGCCTTGCAGGTTGAGAAAAGGTCGGCTATAGCCTCATCCTCGCGCTCGGTGCAGAGATCATCCTCAATGGCTAGAAACATGGCGTGATGCTCGGGAAGATATTTAGAAAATGCCTCAACAATATCCTTCGCACTCCAGATAAAGACGCCCGAATTCCAAACAAATTCGCCACATGCAAGGAGCGTCTTTGCAAGCTCCAAATTTGGCTTCTCGGTGAAACACTTCACGCGCGAAATACTCCTCTCGCCATCCGAAAATTGGATATATCCATACCCTGTTTCGGGGTGTGTGGGGTTGATTCCGATGGTTATCAGAGCACTGTTTTTTGTAGAAAACTCAACACACTCCTCCACCGCTGTGCGGAACTCCTCGTCACGAATTACGCGATGGTCGGCAGGGGTCACAATCATCTCCGCCTTGGGGTTTATTTTCAGCAACTTATGCGCGGCATAGGCAATACATGGCGCGGTGTTACGACCAATAGGTTCGCACAAAATCTGCTCCTCCTTAAGCTCTGGAATATGCTCCAAAACCAACTCTTTGTATGCTCGATTTGTCACCACCATGAAGTTCTCAATGGCGATGATGGGGCGAAAACGCTCGAACGTCTGTCTGATAAAAGATCGCCCCTCACCGAGGACATCGAGAAACTGTTTAGGCATTGATTGGCGGCTTTTAGGCCAGAATCGCGCACCGATGCCACCAGCCATAATTATGCAATATTTGTTGTTGTTCATGCGTTATTTCACTATATTATTTGGTATATATTCATTAATAGAGCCCCAAAGGCGTACAAATATAAAAAAAATTATGTAACTTTGCACCGCCTAAAGACCATAAAATAGAGCCTATAATGAAAATAAAACTTTTTACGATACCCAATTTCATCACATTAGCAAACCTTATCTGTGGTGTGATTGCGATATTTGAAGTGATTGCAAACAAAAACTATTCACTAGCTTTTGGATTAATAATATTGGCTGCGGTGTTTGATTTTTTTGACGGCTTTGTCGCTCGTCTGCTCAAACAACAATCGCCTATCGGGGTGGAGCTGGACTCCCTTGCGGATATGATTTCGTTCGGATTAGCCCCTGCGATGGTGCTCTTTTCGCTTAGCGGAGAGCTTGATAGCCTAACTGGATATGAATTTATTGATACGAGTTGCCACTACTTGACACTTATCGTGGTGGCGTTCTCGGCTCTGAGACTTGCGAAGTTCAACATTGACGACACGCAAACGACAGAGTTTAGTGGACTACCAACCCCTGCAAACGCACTCTTTTGTGCATCGCTAGGGTTGATATATCAGCAACAAGGTCTCGCCCTACCTACCGAGGTGTTGGCGTTGATCGCGGTGGTGATGTCGATTTTTATGATTATTCCACTCAGAATGTTCGCCCTTAAATTTAAGGGATTTGGGTGGCGAGGCAACGAGGTGAGGTACCTCTTTATCGCCTTGGCAATAGCGATTTGTGTAAAATGCGGATTGTTTGCTGTGCCTGCGGTGATAGCCTCTTATATTTTAATATCTCTACTGTTGTGCGTCAAGGCACGACTTAGGGCTTAATTTTTGTTGGGAGTTGGGTTAGATGCAACTATCTCTTTCACGCATACTCGCAGTGGTGACAATGGCCGTGGTGGCTATGGTCTACACTACACAGATATCTTTCGCACAGAGTGCCGAAGATCTTCAGCGTGCGATGCTCAATGGTGACGAAAGTTCAGCGTATGGAACAAATCCATACCAGAACGACGAGGAGAGGCCTGCCAATCTCGACGACACCACAAAGAAGGCTAAGATCCGAAAACCTTTGGAGTCATACTTCTTCAGCGACTCCATCCGCGCACTCAAGAGCGTGAAGTGGAATGTCAACCGCGACCTCAACGAGATTAAGATCCAGAAGGTCGACACAACACTTGCAGATTGGCGCATCGACTACCCCTACCAAAAGGATGGCGTGGGTGACATGTCTCTAGGAGGTTTGGGACAGGCGACGCAGCCTATCGACTACTTCGAGCGTCCCAACTACTTCAACTTCAGCTTTTCGCAGGCTTTCGACTCCTATCTCTACAATATGGAGAATGCTCCATTCTACAACGTCAAGAACCCATTCACTCAGATGCAGTATATCGAGAGTGGATCAAGCTCATATCGAGAGGTTAACTTCGAGATTATCCATGCTCAGAGCATTTCGCCATCGACAAGTTTCGCATTGAGCTACAAATCTCCTGGAACAAAGGGTCTCTACAATCGACAAAAGACCAAGAATCACAATCTAGCCCTCACATTTTCGCACCTCGGCAAGAGATATAGCCTCCACGGAGGGTACATCAACAACAACATCACCACCCAAGAGAGTGGAGGTGTCGTGGGAGATTGGGCAGTTCGCGATACAACTTTTGAGCTAAACATCGGTATCCCCATGAAGTTGGCGGATGCTGAGGCTCTGAATCAATATCGTAACAACTCAGTGTTTATTCAGCAGTCATACGGTATACCGTTGGTTCCGATGAGCGACCTCGACTTCTCGATGGAGCAACTTCCAGCGGTCTACTTTGGACACTCGTTCGAGTATAATCAATGGACTAAAAAGTATACAGATGTCCGCGCGACATATACCGATGATAGGTATGAGCGCGACGAGACCACAGGAGAGTATGTTGTCTACGAAGGTACATATTACGACGATTGGTTTATCAATCCCGACATCACGTGCGACTCCATCGCGGAGCGTATCATATCGAATAGGCTCTATATTCAGGCGCAGCCGTGGGATAGAAATGGTGTCGTCGGAACGCTCAACGGAGGTATCGGCATCGACTTTCACACCTACTCGCAGTTCTCGCTGGATAACTACCTGACCTCCGAGCAGAAACGAGATCAGAGGACGAGCTACTTCTTCTACGGAGCTGTGGATGGCAAGATCCGCAATGCTGTGAAGTGGGGCGGAGATTTCAAACTATATCCCTCGGGATATAGAGGTGGCGACATGAGCCTAGGCGGAGATATTGCCCTCACGGCAAAGATCGCCAAGCAGCCTATTACGCTGAGTGGATCGTTGCGCCACGATATTCAGTCGCCAAGCTACTGGGAGCAGACACTCTTCTCGAACCACTATGTGTGGGTCAACAACTTCTCGGCAGAGCAGGAGACCAAGTTCGAGGCTAAGCTCTCGATACCGTCGTGGAACTTTGAGCTTGCGATGACTCAGAGTATCTCAACAGACAAGATATACTATAACGCTGATTGCCTCCCCACCCAAGAGTCGGAGAGCGTCAGCGTCACAGCAATATATGCACAGAAGAACTTCAAAGTTGGAGGCATGAACTTCGACCACCGCCTGCTCTACCAGATGAGCACGCACGACAGTGTGGTTGCCGTTCCCGACTTCTCTGCATACCTCTCGTATTACTACGAGTTTTGGGTTGTCAAGGATGTGTTGCGCCTACAGTTAGGTGCCGACACGCGCTACACGACATCCTACTACATGCCCGGATATAACCCTGCGTTGTCTACATTCTACAACCAACGCGAGGTGGAGGTGGGCGACTACCCATACATGGATGTCTACGCGGCAGCCAAGTGGAAAAGAATGCGTATAATTTTGAAATATCAACATATCAACGATGGACTATTTGGTAATGGTGACAACTTCTCAGTTGCCCACTATCCGCTGAATCCCGGTATGTTCAAATTCGGTATTTCATGGGGCTTCTACGATTAATTGTGATGTTGAATTCGCAATTAAGAGTTAGAGTTAAGACCCTAATTTTGTGTTGTTCGAGTCGAGGATTTAGGCTCTAAAAGATGTTTTATGGTAAGAAGATCAATTGCTATCTTGGCAGGAATCATGGTCTGTTCGCTTGTTATCAAGATCGACAGAATCATCACTCCCGATCCAATGGAGCAACTCGTCCCCCCAACCAGTGTCGTAGAGAACAACGACATCGCGGAGGAGACAACAAAACCCGTAGTTTCGGCAATCTCGCCTTATGACCCGATTTTTAAAGAGGTCTGCTTGAAACACGGTAACGACTGGAGACTCATGAGTGCTATGGCATACCACGAGTCGCGATTCACTCCCGACATTACATCGCGTCAAGGCGCGCAGGGAATGATGCAGATTATGCCCAATGTGGCAAAACATTTTAATGTAGAGATTGATGATCTCTCAAATGTCGCTGTCAACATCATGGTTGCCAACCTATTGGTCAACCGCATTGATAAGATGTTGAAGTTGCCCGAGAGTGTCTCACACCGCGACCGCATGGCTCTAATTTTGGCATGCTACAACGGAGGTATTGGACACGTCTTTGATGCGCAACGTTTGGCTAGAGTGTATGGTGAAAATGCCTACTCATGGGAGGCTGTTTCGCACTACCTAGAGATGAAGGCGCACCCCGAGTACTACGAACAGGATGTCGTTCGCAGTGGTAAGTTCCGCGGTGCAAAGGAGACCCTCGCGTATGTAGATGACGTGATTGGTCGCTACGGAGAGTATTGCCAAATCGCTGCACTCTAAAGGTTTAAGTAGGCTGCAAAAGATCTAACGGTCTTTGTGAATTGAGCCTAGTAATTGAAGAACTCGAAACTATATCTCCATCCAGCATGGTTAGATATAGCTTCGAGTTCTTTTGTCTTAGGTGAACAGCAGACACTAGGAAAAGTTCAGCTCCGCGGGGAGCACCCCGCCGCCGCCCGCGCAGGGCAGGGCAGACCTCGACTAACCTCGGCACGACTCGACCAGAGCCTTTATCCTCATATTAACCTCGGTATAAGATAGTAAATCTTCGACTGTGCAGTGCATTCGATATCTCCAATAGTGTCGAGAGCTTGCAGGGATATTGATTCGTTCGGCGTGGGGATCAGCGTTTCGCACCTCTTCTGATATTGAGAGCCAATCTTGCAGAGGGAGTATCGTCCACATTGCTGGTGACTCTAGGTGTTGACGAATTATCGCCTCGCACACTGCGCCCGAACAGTCATCCTCTACTGTCGCCTCAACGCCCAGTATATCAATCAGATAACGCTTTGACAGCTCAACATCCTCCAAGAGCCATGCACGAAGTGGGTTCATGTCGTGGGTCGACGTTGTGCATACCGAACGGTATGGATAGTTCCACGGCTCACCAAATTGGAGGGCAGGATCTTTCGCCATGCGCTGAATCTCCAACGATAAAATCTGCTCACTCTCCATCACCGCAGGGACGCAGTGCGGAATCATTCCGAGATCCTCGCCACACGTCAACATGTTGGTCGCGGATATCAGCACGGGAAGTTTCTTCATCGCCTCCGCTTGCCAGAAATCGTTGTGACGGTGGTAGTAGAAGTCGCCATACATATGGTTATAACACTCTTTATCCGAGGTACTTAACGCGCGGTGAACATATGTATGATCGGCTGATATTCGCGGATGGTAACACCCCTTGCGATATGGATCTTCGACAAAGAGCACCTCATCGTGCAAGGTCATCAACTTGAGCGACATCGCCTCTCCCTTAACTGCTCGCGCAATCTTTATCTGGGTGTCGTATCGTTTTTTGAACTGATACGATCCGCTACCAAGATACTCTAAGTATTTGATTTTCACCGCCTCCGCCTGATCCGCAAAGATCTCATCAAGCAGCCAATTATTTATCGCAGGGCGCGCCATCGACTCATCGAATGGAAATCCAAATCGAGATGTTATCTCCTCGACAGATAGCGGCATCGCAGGGCTGAAGTAGCCCAAGAGTCCATGCACTGCATCGAGTGGAATCTCCCAAATTCGGAAAAATCCCAATATATGATCTATGCGATAGGCATCGAAATACTCCGCCATCTTTCTAAATCGCGCATACCACCACGCATATCCATCCTTCGCCATCTCCGCCCAGTTGTAGGTGGGGAATCCCCAATTTTGCCCCAACACCGAGAAGTCATCGGGTGGCGCACCAGCCTGAGCATTAAGGTGAAAGAGGTTGGGGTTGACCCACACATCGACACTCTTGCGGCTCACACCAATTGGAATATCGCCCTTGAAAGCAACACCCTTTTGGGCGGCATATTCGCGCGCCTCAACCAGCTGAACATGCAGATTAAACTGCACGAAGTAGTAGTAAGCCAACGACTTATATAGCTTTGTTCGCTTGTTGGAGTATCGCGCCAGCAACTCTGGTGAGAATTTCGCCTCGTCGCCCCACTTCGCAAAATCGACCGTCTCGTACTTATCCCGAAGTAGCGAAAACAAGGCGTACGACTCCAACCAATAGCTGTTGTCTGTGAAGAACTCAACAAACTCTGCCGACTTCAACACCTCAGCCCCCACCTCCGTGTAGAGCTGACGCATATATCTCTCCTTGAGGTTGTTAACAGCAACATAGTCGAGAGCATCAAGCGAATTAAGACGCCTACCCTCCTCTAGCAGTTCCGCCTCCAGAGCCTTATCCTTCAACGCCCCTGCGCGCCTCAACGATATATATTGGGGATGCAACGCAAAAATCGAATTTGCGTTATATGGGTATGAATCCTCCCACGTATGGGTCATGGTGGAGTCGTTGATGGGCAAGATCTGAATGATCTTCTGACCCGTCACCGCCGCCCAGTCGACCATCTTTTTGAGATCCATGAAGTCGCCAACACCGCAACTATCCTCGCTCTTAATCGAGAACAACGGAATGGCAACACCTGCGCCTCTCCACGCCTGAGCATCAAAAATTGGAGCGCGCTGCTCCATATATACAGCATCGCCACCGCTATAATGACACACTCCGAAGTTGAGATTTTCGCCACTCTCCCACGCTACCGCGCTACCACATCGCGTATCGACAATGACAAATTTAAACTCCGCGTTAAGTAGCTCCTCTGTGATAGCCAATGCTGGAGATCTCCAAACAGGGAAGTCACAATCCGCCATCTGGACACCACGCATATGGTTCCACTCGCCAAGCTCCGCAGAGCTACCCACCATCACCAACTTCTGGTGTGGCTCAACCATGGGCGATGTTGCCGATATCGTGACAGATCCACCCATAGCAGAGATGGCATAGCTCTGCTTTCCACATCCTCCGCGTCTAAATATCGACTCGGTAAATAGTGACGAGTAGAACGATCTGTCGTGAGGCATATCTCGCCACACATCTATGATCTTCACAGCGATACCCTCCGCCACCGATCCAAGGTCGAGAGTGTGTGGTACACCGCACCACTCCGTGCGACATACCTCACCACCCCTCTCTATCTCGTATCTATACTCTAGCGTCGCGTGCCCCTGCACAACACAATCCTCAATCTCGATATCTGCGACATTCCATCGACCATCAAAGTTGGACATCACAACACGCTCATTGCCTCGCACCCAAACCACCTGCTCATCCGCGGCAATGAAGTACTCTATCTTAAAATTTACCCTCATCAATATCTCTAAAAATTACTTCGCCTCGTAGATTCTTATCCAGTCAATCGAAAATGTATTATTTGCAGTATTGGCGATCTCCTCCGTGGTTGGCGACAATCCCGTCACCGCGCGCCATGTCTGGTCACCCTGACTAAATATCAAGAACTCCTCCTGCGAGAGACCCAATCCACCGCGATAACTATATGGGTCGATCATATCTGCTCCATCCACCACGCGTACACACTTGCCATCTATGTAGTACTCCAGATGAAAGGCATCGCGCCAAAAGACACCTACACGGTGGTAACCATCCGAATAATTTGTCGAGCCATCGGTATAAAACGACCCTTCATCACTAGGCTGATAATCACCCGTAATTCCTGCCGATGTCCTCTCAAAAACGTGGTGACTAAGGTGCATTCGCGTTGGTGAGAACCACGCATTTGCCCAGCGATCACCACCATACGCCTCAATGATATCTATCTCCTCAGCCGAGTCATCACTCAACATCCATACCGCCGAGGCAACCGTTGTCTTGGCAACCTTGGCACGCGTCTCAATATATAGCGGATAGGTAAACGCCTTTTGCGAAGATATACATCCAGAGTTGGTTATCGGCATCGTGTAGCTCTCGCCACTATATGTGAATGTCACTGTCGGCTCACCAGCCTCGCGCGACGCAAACAGATGCAACGCCCCACCATCGACATAAGAGTTCTGAGACCTCCACACCGTAGGGTTAGGTCCTGTCCACCCCTCCTGAGGGTATCGCGCATACCACTTGGCATCAAACTCCGCACTCTTGGAATCCGTGCCCGAGGTGTAGTTGAAGTCATCCGACTGGTCGGACAACACCCACTCCAACCCCGACAGGGTGGATAAAGCCGCAGGGACTTCGTACGCATCCCAATCATAGGTCTCGCCAGCTTGCAACTCATGCACCTTGTCGAGTGAATCCTCATAAGTGGGCGTTGTAGTGGTACCACCTCCCGACTCACCCGAGCCATCATCATCTGGTGTCGTGGTCTGCCCGCTGTCATCACCACCATCACTGCCATCGCCTGCCGTAGATCCATCTTCAGAACATCCATATGCGAAGGCACACAAAAGTCCTAGAATCAAAAAATTAATCCTCATTTTAATATAGTTTTAGTCTGGTTAGGTTGGTACAAATTGGTTACTGCAAGTTAGTTAAAAAATTCCAACTTGCAAAATTTTTCACATATATATGCGAATTAAGGTTTGAAAATATTTCGTTTAATTATCTCACGAAGAGACTCTTTCACCGCGTGTCAAGCCCGCAATGACAGGGTACAAAGAGGCTGGTTTAACATCACGCTTGGTTTAATATTTTCAAACCTTAATTCGCATTATATATACAAAAAAGCAGGGTTGCCATCTCATTGACGGCAACCCCACTCTCTCTATATATATATATGAATCTACTACTTCTTCTTCTTTGTTGTTCCTGCAGTCTCACCCTTAGCTCCGTGAACAGTCTTGTTGTGACCAACGAAACGGATGATACTCTGGTAGTCGCCACTGTTGTAAACGTGTGTCAAACCCCACTTCATAATCTCCTCTGGAGCTTTATCAGCATCTGCCGTGCGATTCAAACCAATTGCGTGTGGCGCACCTGGGATGTAAGACATGATCTCAAAGTTTACTCCATCTGGAGACCACTGCATTGTGTTCTTCTCAGCACCATCCGTTGTGATAAGAGCTGCGATACCACCTCGGTAAGGCCATACACAGATCTCGTGACCACTGTTGCTGATTGGGTTGTACTCCGATTTCACGTATGGGCCGAGTGGGCTATCTGCAATAGCAACACCATGCTTGATCTCGCGACCGCCCCATGTCATGCGCTCACCCATGCGCTCACCCTTATAATATAGGTAGAACTTACCCTTGAATGGGATGATACATGGATCATGCACCTTGTGGCTATCGAAGTCACCCTGCTTAACAACTTTGTGGCGGTTCTGCTCCTCGCCCAACCACTCACCTGTGTCTGAAGCACACAATACTGGCTCCTTAGTCTTAGTCCATGGACCACGGATATTATCAGCCCACGCCATACCTACAGTGTTCTTAACACGAACATCATAAGGCGACTTAACCGCCTGATAGCAAAGGTAATACTTACCATCCCACTTCATGATCTCAGTGGTAAATACCGATCTATCATCGTACTCACCCTTCTTACCGCGCAAGACCGCTGGCCCCTCCTCTTTCCAAGTGATACCATCTGGAGATGTCGCGTACCAGATGTCGCAACGATCCCAAGGGAACACCTTATCATTCTCGATATCTCCTGCGAAACCGTCAGTTGGACCAGTACTGCGTGAATACCACACGTAGTAGAGACCATCCTCCATAATCATCGCACTTGGGTCACGACGAACCACACCCTTCTCATAAGCCAGATCGCCCTTCAAAGGCATTGTCTTGTACTCAATAAACCAGCTGTTATCCGCCTCACGATCCTCAGGCCAATTCATCGCACGCTGCATAGATGCACTGAGCTTATTCCCCTCAGGCACACCAAAGTAAGCTGCGCGCTCCTTGTCGTAGTCTGTTGCACTACAACACTTCTGATCGCCACAATCCGTAGACTGCTGCGCTCCGCCACAACATGCCGATGCCATAGCACCAACCGCCGCCACAAGTAAAAATCTCTTCAACATAATTATTTTAGTTTATTTTGGTTAGTTAAATTGGTCTACACCTCAAAGTTTCGTAAAGATAACACTATTTTTTATTTATTCAAACTTCTTTTGCCAATTTTCGAAAAATTGTCCCACCGTCCCGATGTCTCACTGTCCCAATGTCCATTTCTTGGGACAATGGGAGAAAAAAGTGAGGGATGATCTTGCGACCATCCCTCACTACAATATATCTTTTGTTTAGGTTCTTACTACAAGTTCAAACCCTCGACATCCGATTTCAAACCTACAACCAAGTTGTCGTAGTCGCGAAGTCCTGTACCTCCAGGGATCAAGTGTCCACAGATTACATTCTCCTTCAAGTTAACCAATGGGTCTTTCTTACCCTGAATAGCCGCCTCGTTGAGCACCTTCGTAGTCTCCTGGAACGATGCCGCCGAGATGAACGACGACGTCTGCAACGCTGCACGCGTAATTCCCTGAAGAACCTGATTAGATGTCGCTGGAACGATATCACGAACCTGAACCTGAGCCAAATCCTTACGCTTCAACGATGAATTCTCGTCGCACAAACGTCTCACCGAGATGATCTGTCCTGGTTGCAACGCCGTAGAGTCTCCTGCATCCGTAACAACAACCTTATCGTAAAGATCATCGTTAACATTCATGAACTCCCACTTGCCAACAACCTGATCCTCAAAGAACTGAGTATCTCCTGGATCATCAATCTTAACCTTGCTCATCATCTGACGAACGATAACCTCAAAGTGCTTATCGTTGATCTTCACACCCTGCATACGGTAAACCTCCTGAACCTCATTCACGATATGCTCCTGAACGCGGGTTGGACCCAAGATTCTAAGGATATCCGCTGGCGTGATAGCTCCATCCGACAATGGATTACCTGCCTTAACATAGTCATTCTCCTGAACGATGATCTGACGTGACAATGGCACCAAGTATCTCTTAACATCACCCTCTTTCGAAGTGATGACGATCTCGCGGTTACCACGCTTGATCTTACCAAATGCTACCTCACCGTCGATCTCCGACACGATAGCTGGATTCGATGGATTACGAGCCTCAAACAGCTCAGTAACACGTGGGAGACCTCCCGTGATATCACCTCCACTCTTACCAACAACACGTGGGATCTTGATGATGATATCACCACTCTTGATCTTCGCCTTATCCTTAACAACAACGTGCGCATTTACTGGCAAGTTGTATGCCTTGATCTCAATACCGTCGCGGTCAAGTACCTTAACCACTGGGTTCTTAGTCTTATCCTTGCTCTCGATTACCACGCGCTCCGACAAACCTGTCTGCTCATCACGCTCCTCGCGGTATGTGATACCCTCGATGATGCTGTCATAAGCGATAACTCCGTCATGCTCCGAGATCACAACTGCGTTGTATGGATCCCACTCCGTAATCAAGTCACCCTTCTTAACCTCAGCACCGTCCGCCATGAACAACACAGCTCCGTAAGGCAATGGGTGGGTATAAAGTACAATCTCCGTCTTAGGATCTACAATGCGGAACTCCGACTGACGCGATACAACCAAGTTGATAGCCTCGCCCGAGTTGTTCTTAGTCTTGATGGTACGCAACTCGTCAATCTCCAAACGTCCCTCATACTTCGAGATGACATTTGTCTCAACCGTTGAACCTCCCGCAACTCCTCCGACGTGGAACGTACGAAGTGTAAGCTGTGTTCCTGGCTCACCGATAGACTGCGCCGCGATAACTCCAACGACCTCACCCTTCTGAACCATGCGCGCCGTAGCCAAGTTACGTCCGTAACACTTAGCACATACACCGTTGCGAGCCTCACAAGTAAGTACCGAACGGATTTCTACCGACTCCAATGGAGACTTCTCGATTGCCGCTGCGATATCCTCCGTGATCTCCTCACCAGCCTCACACAAGATCTCTCCCGTGATTGGGTGAACCACATCCAACACCGCTGTACGACCCAAGATGCGCTCGTAAAGTGTCTGAACAACATCATCATTACGCTTGATAGCCGTAGCTGTCAAACCTCTCAACGTTCCACAATCTGGCTCGTTGATGATGACATCCTGAGCAACATCAACCAAACGACGTGTCAAGTATCCTGCATCGGCAGTCTTCAAGGCGGTATCCGCCAATCCCTTACGCGCACCGTGCGTAGAGATGAAGTACTCCAATACCGAAAGTCCCTCCTTAAAGTTCGAAAGGATCGGGTTCTCGATAACCTGCTGACCTCCCTCGACTCCAGACTTCTGAGGCTTAGCCATCAATCCACGCATTCCCGAAAGCTGACGAATCTGCTCCTTAGAACCACGGGCTCCCGAGTCAAGCATCATATATACTGGGTTGAATCCATTCTGATCGGCAATCAACGTATCAATTACCGTCTTGGTCAACTTAGAGTTGATATTTGTCCAGACGTCAATGATCTGGTTATAACGCTCATTGTTGGTGATAAGACCCATGTTGTAATCCTCCATGATGGCATCCGAACGCTCATAACCCTCGTTAACAAGCTTCTCCTTCTCATCTGGAATAATTACCGCATCCAAGTTAAACGACAAACCACCTTGGAATGCCATGCGATAACCCATAGCCTTCATATCATCCAAGAAAGCTGCCGCCTTAGCCGATCCTGCCTTCTTCATCACAAATGCGATGATGTCACGCAACGACCTCTTAGTCAACACCTCATTGATGAATCCAACCTCCTTAGGAACAACCTGATTAAACAAGATACGTCCAATAGTGGTCTCCACCAATGTCATCTCCAACTCGCCCTGCTCGTTGAGATCCTCCACCATACACTTAACCGTAGCGTGCAACTGAGCGCGCTTCTCGTTATAAGCGATGATAGCCTCCTCAGCTCCGTAGAATACAAGACCCTCACCCTTAACTCCTGGGCGTGGCTTAGTGATGTAGTAGAGACCCAAGACCATATCCTGTGAAGGTACGGTGATAGGTGCTCCATTAGCTGGGTTCAAGATATTGTGAGCTCCCAACATCAACACCTGAGCCTCCAAGATCGCAGCATTACCAAGTGGCAAGTGAACCGCCATCTGGTCACCATCGAAGTCGGCATTAAACGCCGTACATGCCAATGGGTGCAACTGCATAGCCTTACCCTCGATGAGCTTTGGCTGGAACGACTGAATACCCAGACGGTGAAGAGTTGGGGCACGGTTCATCAACACAGGGTGACCCTTGATGACATTCTCCAAAATTCCCCAGATCACTGGATCTTTTCTATCTATAATCTTCTTTGCCGACTTAACGGTCTTAACAATTCCTCTCTCGATGAGCTTGCGGATAACAAATGGCTTGTACAACTCTGCCGCCATATCCTTAGGAATACCCATCTCGTGCATCTTCAACTCAGGACCTACGACGATAACCGAACGCGCCGAGTAATCAACACGCTTACCAAGCAAGTTCTGACGGAAACGTCCCTGCTTACCCTTCAACGAGTCCGACAACGACTTAAGTGGTCTATTCGACTCATTCTTAACCGCGTTGCTCTTGCGTGAGTTGTCAAACAACGAATCCACAGCCTCCTGCAACATACGCTTCTCATTACGCAAGATAACCTCTGGAGCCTTGATCTCGATGAGACGCTTCAAACGGTTGTTACGGATGATAACACGACGGTACAGATCATTCAAATCCGATGTTGCAAAACGACCTCCATCCAATGGAACAAGAGGGCGCAACTCTGGTGGAATAACTGGAACTACATTGAGAACCATCCACTCAGGTTTGTTGATATCCGCAGAGTTACGAAACGACTCGATAACGTTCAAACGCTTCAAAGCCTCGCTCTTTCTCTGCTGTGATGTCTCGTTCATCGCCTTGTGGCGCAATGCGAACGAAACGCTATCCAAATCTACAGTCTTAAGCAAGATGTCGATAGCCTCAGCACCCATCATTGCGAAGAACTTGTTCTCATCATCATTCGACAACGACTGATTCTCCTTAGGCAACTGCGCCAAGACATCCAAATACTCCTTCTCAGAAAGTGTCTGCATCTTCTCAACACCGAAGTTAGACGCCTCACCTGCGTTGATAACGACATAACGCTCATAGTAGATGATCGACTCCAACTTCTTAGTTGGGATACCCAACAAGTAACCAATCTTAGATGGCAACGAACGGAAGTACCAGATATGAACCACAGGAACAACGAGCGAAATGTGACCCATTCTCTCGCGACGCACCTTCTTCTCGGTAACCTCCACACCACACCTATCACAAACAATACCCTTATAACGGATACGCTTGTACTTACCGCAGTGGCACTCATAATCCTTTACAGGACCAAAGATACGCTCACAAAAGAGACCATCTCTCTCGGGCTTATAGGTACGGTAGTTGATAGTCTCGGGCTTGAGAACCTCGCCGCTCGATTGCGACAAGATCTCCTCGGGCGAAGCCAAACCAATCGAGATCTGCTTATAACCTCCTGATTGCTTATTATTATCTCTATTAAATGACATAATATATCTTTTTATTTTAAGGGGGATTAACTCCCCCCTTTATAAACTATACAGCCAGCAGCCTTTTACGACTCCAACTTAACCGAAAGTGCCAATCCGCGCAACTCATGCAACAAGACATTCATCGCCTCTGGAATACCTGGCTTAGGCAAGTTATCGCCCTTGACGATAGCCTCATAAGCCTTAGCACGTCCCATCACGTCATCCGACTTGATGGTCAAGATCTCCTGAAGAATGTTTGCTGCACCGAAGCCCTCAAGTGCCCAAACCTCCATCTCTCCAAAACGCTGACCTCCAAACTGAGCCTTACCTCCCAGTGGCTGCTGCGTGATGAGTGAGTATGGTCCGATAGAACGAGCATGCATCTTATCGTCGATCATGTGACCCAACTTCAACATGTAGGTAACACCCACTGTCGCTGGCTGGTCAAACATCTCGCCCGTACCTCCATCATATAGGAATGTACGTCCACTGTGTGGGATGCCCGCCTTAGCTCCAAGCTCATTAACCTGATCGAGTGATGCACCATCAAAGATAGGTGTCGCAAACTTGCAACCCAACTCCTTACCAGCCCATCCCAAGACAGACTCGAAGATCTGACCCAAGTTCATACGCGAAGGTACTCCAAGTGGGTTCAAACAGATATCTACGATAGTTCCATCCTCCAAGAATGGCATATCCTCGTCGCGAACGATCTTAGCAACGATACCCTTGTTACCGTGACGTCCCGCCATCTTATCACCAACCTTCAACTTACGTTTCTTAGCGATGTAGACCTTAGCGAGCTGAATAACACCATTCTGTGGCAACTCGTCACCATTGGTCATGTTATACTTCTCACGCTTGATAGCGGCATCAGCACGCTTCCACTCGATTGTGTAGTTGTTGATGACAGTCTCGATAAGTGAGTCAACGTGCTCATCTCCAGTCCACTTACATGTACCCAAGTTGAGGTAACCCATCGCAACACCTGTCTTCTCATCAACAGTTGTACGACCAACCTCCTCAAGCATATTCTCCGAGAACTTAGCACCCTCGCCGAACAACTCAACTCCGAAGTAATCTGTAACACCTGCCGCTGAGACAACATTACCATCAAGCAACGTCATCAACTTCTCGATCAAAGTCTCTGTAAGCTCTGCAATCTGACCAGCGAACTTCTCGTCCATCTTCTCCAACTGCAAACGCTCCGCGCTCTTGCTCCTCTTGGTATCCTTCGCCGCACGGCTATATAGACGAGTGTCGATAACCACACCATGCAACGATGGCTGAGCCTTCAACGACGCATCCTTAACATCTCCAGCCTTGTCACCGAAGATCGCTCTTAGGAGCTTCTCCTCAGGTGATGGGTCGCTCTCACCCTTAGGTGTGATCTTACCAATCAAGATATCTCCAGGGTGGATATTTGCTCCAATACGAACGATACCATTGAGATCCAAATCACGTGTAGCATCCTCGCTGACATTTGGAATATCCGAAGTCAACTCCTCCACTCCGCGCTTAGTGTCGCGCACCTCCATGATATACTCATCGACGTGCACCGACGTGAAGATATCATCTCGCTGAATACGCTCCGAGATCACAATCGCATCCTCGAAGTTGTAACCCTTCCATGGCATGTATGCCACCTTCAAGTTACGTCCCAACGCCAACTCGCCACCCTGTGTAGAGTAACCCTCCGTCAAGATCTGACCCTTCTTAACCATAGCTCCCGTAAGAACCGTAGGCTTCAAAGTCACAGATGTATTCTGGTTGGTACGGCGGTAACGTGGCAAATAATATGTCGTGATCTCAGGGGCGAATGAACAAACAATCTCATCCTGAGTTCTCTCATACTTAACCTCGATACGAGTAGCATCCGCAAAGACAACCTCTCCGTCACCCTCGGCAACGACCTGAATACGGCTATCCTTAATCAAATCCTTCTCAATACCTGTTCCAACAATCGGTGCCTCGGTAGTAACCAATGGTACTGCCTGACGCATCATGTTAGATCCCATCAATGCACGGTTCGCATCATCATGCTCCAAGAATGGGATGAGTGACGCCGCAATCGACGCAATCTGGTTTGGTGCAACGTCCATCAACTGCAACTCATCCGCAGTTACAACAGGCACATCAGCACTCTCACGTGCCTTGATACGCTCCGCATTGACAAACGTTCCATCATCATTGATCGGCGTATTGGCCTGAGCGACAATCTGTCCCTCCTCCTCCTCTGCCGAGTAGTATCTAATATGTGAGTTATCCATATCGATCTGACCTCCCTCAACCTGACGGAATGGCGTCTCAATGAATCCCATTGGTGAGATCTTCGCATATACACAAAGCGATGAGATCAAACCGATGTTCGGACCCTCAGGAGACTCGATAGGACACAAACGTCCATAGTGTGTGTAGTGTACGTCACGAACCTCGAAACCTGCTCTATCACGAGAAAGTCCGCCAGGACCAAGTGCCGACAAACGACGCTTATGGGTGATCTCCGCCAAGGGGTTGATCTGATCCATAAACTGCGAAAGCTGTGACGTTCCAAAGAATGAGTTGATAACGCTCGACAACGTCTTAGCATTAATCAAATCAATAGGTGTAAAGACCTCATTGTCACGAACATTCATCCTCTCACGGATCGTACGCGCCATGCGAACAAAACCTACTGAGAACTGGTTCGACAACTGCTCACCCACCGTACGAACACGACGGTTCGACAAGTGGTCGATATCATCCACCTCAGCCTTCGAGTTGATAAGCTGAATCAAGTACTTGATGATGGCAATGATATCCTCACGAGTGAGGGTTCTTACTGTTGGCTCAGTGTCCAACTCCAACTTCTTGTTGATACGGTAACGACCAACCTCGCCCAAGTCATAACGCTTGTCCGAGAAGAAGAGCTTATCGATCACATCGCGTGCCGTAGCCTCATCTGGTGGCTCAGAAGCGCGCAACTGCCTATAAATATAGACAACCGCCTCCTTCTCCGAGTTACATGTATCCTTCTGAAGTGTATTATATATAATAGAGAAGTCAACGCCTGTCAAAGACTCCTTGTGCAACAAGATTGTCTTTGCGCCACTCTCCAAAATCTCATCAACATGCTCCTTCTCAAGAACAGTCTCGCGATCCACGACAACCGTGTTACGCTCAATAGAGACAACCTCACCTGTATCCTCATCAACGAAGTCCTCAACCCATGTCAACAAAACACGAGCCGCCAACTTTCTACCGATAGCCTTCTTAAGTGTCGCCTTCGAAACCTTAACCTCATCTGCAAGGTCAAAGATCTCCAAGATCTGCTGATCCGTCTCAAAACCGATTGCACGCAAAAGAGTTGTCACTGGCAACTTCTTCTTTCTATCAATGTAGGCATACATCACGTTGTTGATATCCGTCGCAAACTCGATCCACGAACCCTTGAATGGGATGATACGTGCCGAGTACAACTTCGTACCGTTGGTGTGCATGCTCTGACCAAAGAACACACCTGGCGAACGGTGCAACTGCGAAACAATAACACGCTCAGCACCATTGATGACGAACGTACCTCGCTCAGTCATGTAAGGGATGGTTCCAAAGTATACATCCTGAACGACAACACCGAAATCCTCATGATCGTCGTCCGTGCAGTATAGTTTGAGCTTAGCCTTCAAAGGCACACTGTAACTCAAACCACGCTCCAAGCACTCCTCAATCGAGTAACGGGGTGGGTCGATATAGTAATCGATAAACTCGAGAACGAAATTGTTTCTCGTATCGGTAATTGGAAAATTCTCCTGAAACACTCGGTACAGACCCTCGCACTTGCGATTCTCTGCCGTTGTATCCATCTGGAAGAAGTCTCTAAATGATTTGAGCTGTATCTCCAACAAATCAGGATATGGAACTGGGTTCTTGATTGTCGAGAAGCTGAATCTTTGTTGTTGTATTGTCGTGGACATGAGGTGAAATCCAAATTTTAGTTGATTGAAGCAGTTGTGCCCCTAAGGCTCCCAACTACCTAAAGCAAAATTAGTCCCACTAACGCTCTGATTGCCAACATGTTGGCACATATCGCGCGAGAGCTCACCCAAGCAATCAGTGCCCCATATTGGACACCTGATTTACTTAGACGAGAAAAGGCATAGAGCTACGAATAGCTCTATACCTGAGTTTTGTGATTAGCTAAGCTAAGAATTACTTAAGCTCAACCTCAGCACCTGCCTCCTCAAGAGATGACTTGATTGACTCAGCCTCCTCCTTAGTGATACCCTCTTTGATAGCCTTAGGTGCAGCGTCAACAAGAGCCTTAGCATCGCCCAATGAAAGACCTGCCAACTCCTTAACTACCTTGATAACCTGAAGCTTAGCCTGACCAGCTGACTTCAAAACTACATCGAAAGCTGTCTTCTCAGCAGCAGCCTCACCTGCAGCAGGAGCTGCAGCAACTGCAACTGCAGCAGCAGCTGGCTCGATTCCGTACTCGTCCTTAAGGACAGCAGCCAATTCGTTAACTTCCTTAACTGTCAAGTTTACTAGCTCCTCAGCTAGCTTTTTTACATCTGCCATAGTTGTAATTCGTATTAAATTTTTGTTTTTTACTCTTTAGTTTCTCTCTTCAAGCGTCTTTACGATGCCTGCAATTGTTTGACCTGCACTACCCTGCAATGCAGAAATAACACTCTTCGCTGGAGACTGCAAAAGCGAAATAACATCGCCGATAAGCTCCTCTTTGCTCTTAATAGCGCAAAGTGCGTCAAGCTGGTTGTCACCGACATATACTGAACCCTCAGCAAACGCAGCCTTCAAAACTGGCTTCTCGCTTGTCTTACGGAACTCCTTGATAAGTACCGCTGGAGCCTTCGCACTCTCAGTAAACATAATAGAGGTAGGACCCTCCAAAACACTCAATAAATCAGCATCAGCCTTCTCAGTCTTCTCCAAAGCCTTGATAAGAAGCGTGTTCTTAACAACAACTAGCTTTACACCAGCCTCGAAACACTTGCGACGCAACGAAGCTGTAGCCTCAGCGTTCAAAGTCTCGATATCTGCAATGTAGAAGTGAGGATACTCGTTGAGTTGAGCAGCTAGGGCATCAATAAGTGCCGTCTTTTGTTCTTTTGTCATCTCTTCTCCTCCTGATTATTTTGTTTCAACTGATTTAGGATCAATCTGTACACCAGGACTCATTGTTGTAGAGAGGAAAATACTCTTTACATAAGTACCCTTAGCAGCAGATGGCTTGAGCTTGATAATCGTTGAGATAACCTCCTTTGCATTGTCAATGATCTTCTCTGGATCGAAAGATACCTTGCCAATTGCAGCGTGGATGATACCAAACTTATCGACCTTAAAGTCGATCTTACCCGCTTTAACCTCCTCAACGGCCTTGCCAACCTCCATAGTAACTGTTCCAGTCTTAGGGTTAGGCATCAAGCCACGAGGACCCAAAATTCGACCTAGCGCACCAACTTTACCCATAACGTTTGGAGTTGTGATGATAACATCAACGTCGGTCCAACCTTGTTTGATCTTATCTACATACTCATCCAAACCTACGTAGTCAGCACCCGCAGCTGTCGCCTCTGCCTCCTTCTCAGGTGTACACAATACGAGAACTCGTACCTGCTTACCTGTTCCGTGAGGAAGTGTTACAACGCCACGTACCATCTGATTCGCTTTACGTGGGTCTACACCCAAACGTACATCGATATCTACAGATGCGTCAAATTTCGTAAAGGTAATCTCCTTGAGAAGAGCGGCTGCCTCAGTGAGCTTGTAAGCCTTATCGGCCTCAACCTTTGCGTAGGCAATTTTTTGATTTTTTGTCAACTTACTCATCTTGTAATTCAATTACATATTAGGAAATTCGCCAACAACGTTGATACCCATACTGCGAGCAGTACCAGCAACCATACGCATAGCAGCCTCAATTGTGAAGCAGTTCATGTCAGGCATCTTATCCTGAGCAATCGCCTTCACCTGATCCCATGTCACCTCACCGACTTTGTTTCGGTTAGGCTGCGCAGAACCAGACTTCACGCCTGCAGCATCCTTAAGCTGAATGGCCACAGGTGGTTGTTTGATAACGAAGTCAAACGACTTGTCACTGTAAACCGTGATGATTACCGGAAGTACCTTACCCGCCTTCTCTTGTGTACGTGCATTGAATTGCTTACAGAAGTCCATGATATTGACTCCCTTAGAACCCAACGCAGGACCAACTGGGGGTGAAGGATTTGCGGCACCACCTTTTATCTGCAATTTAATAAATGCAGCAACCTCTTTTGCCATAATTTTCCTTAGGTTTTTATTCTTTTTCTACTTGTGTGAAACTCAACTCCATAGGAGTCTTGCGCCCAAATATCTTCACCGATACTGTGAGTTTCTTACGCTCATTGTCGACGGCCTCGATAGTACCTTGGAAGCTCGAGAAAGGACCGTCTGTAACTTTAACAGTCTCGTCAACAAAGAATGGTATTTCGTTCTCCTCCTCCTGTACGCTAAGCTCATCTACGCGTCCTAGGATTCTAGCAACCTCAGCCTCACGCAACGGCGTTGCGATCATCTTGCGACTATCCTCCTTGGTGTCACCCAGAAAACCGAGTACATTAGGGATATTACGAATTAGTGTGGGAATGTGGCCCGTAAACGCGGCCTCGACCAATACATATCCAGGATAAGAGACTTTATCTTTAGAGTACTTCTTACCATTGCGGATAGTATAGACCTTCTCGGTGGGGATTAGCACCTGTGAAATATAATCCTCTAAGTGGTTATGACGGATCTCGGCCTCCAAATACTCTTTGACCTTGTTCTCCTTACCTCCAATTGCGCGGACTACATACCACTGTTTTGCAACATCGCTCATCGCTTAAACCTCCGAAATATATATTGTTAACCTGCAATATTGCCCAGAGTATCATAGATAAACTCCATGATACCCTCAAACGACAAGTCCATAGCCAAAACAACAACCGCAAAAATTGCAGTTGCTACCATAACTACGACTGTTGAACTCTGCAACTCACCAAATGATGGCCATGTTACTTTCTCTACGAGCTCCTCGTATGAACTTTTAATATAGTTAATCATAATTGCTTCTATTGTGGCAGGAGCAGAGAGATTCGAACTCCCATCAACGGTTTTGGAGACCGCTATTCTACCCTTGAACTATGCTCCTAAAATAAGGTTGGAGTGTGAGGTATACTTACACCCCAACCTTTTGTGTCGGGAAATTATACAAAAATATAATGACTCCCTATCTTTTATCTAAGACTCCTGAGTATTACTCAATGATCTTAAGAACCTGACCTGCACCTACTGTACGACCACCCTCACGGATTGCGAAACGAAGACCCTGGTTCAAAGCAACCTTGTAGATCAACTCTACAGTGATAGTTACGTTATCACCTGGAAGTACCATCTCTACACCAGCTGGAAGTGAAACCTCACCAGTGATATCCATTGTACGAAGGTAGAACTGAGGACGATACTTGTTCTTGAATGGTGTGTGACGACCACCCTCCTCTTTCTTAAGGATGTAGACCTCAGCCTCGAACTTAGTGTGAGGAGTGATTGATCCTGGCTTAGCCACAACCATACCACGCTTAACATCGTTCTTATCAAGACCACGCATCAAAAGACCTACGTTATCTCCAGCCTCACCCTGATCTAGCAACTTACGGAACATCTCAACACCTGTACATACAGAAGTGATTGTCTTCTCCTCGATACCTACGATCTCAACTGGGTCACCAACGTGAATAACACCTGTCTCGATACGACCTGTTACTACTGTACCACGACCTGTGATAGAGAATACGTCCTCAACTGGCATCAAGAATGGCTTCTCGTTCTCACGTGGAGGGATTGGAATATACTCATCAACAGATGCCATCAACTCCATGATCTTCTCAACCCAAGTTGGCTCGTCGTTCAATCCACCAAGTGCAGAACCACGGATTACTGGAGCGTTGTCGCCGTCGAACTCATACTTGCTCAACAAGTCACGAACCTCCATCTCAACAAGGTCAAGCATCTCTGGATCATCAACCATATCACACTTGTTCAAGAAAACTACGATCTTAGGAACGTTTACCTGGCGAGCCAAAAGAACGTGCTCGTTAGTCTGAGGCATAGGACCATCAGTAGCGGCTACTACAAGGATTGCACCATCCATCTGTGCAGCACCAGTAACCATGTTCTTTACGTAATCCGCGTGACCTGGACAGTCAACGTGAGCGTAGTGACGGTTAGCAGTCTGGTACTCAACGTGAGCAGTGTTGATAGTGATACCACGCTCCTTCTCCTCAGGTGCGTTATCGATAGAGTCGAAAGAACGCTTCTCTGAAAGACCTGCGTTAGCAAGTACGTTTGTGATAGCTGCAGTAAGAGTTGTCTTACCGTGGTCAACGTGACCGATAGTACCGATGTTCACATGCGGTTTCGAACGGTCGAATTTTTCTTTTGCCATAGTAGTAAAATATTATTTTTAATTAAAAATTACTTGTTTCTAAGGTGAGACTATACTAGCAGAAAAACGGGCAATACAATTCCGTTATCTCCCCTTTCGGAGATCAACTTCATGCATCACACGCAAATCTTTTTAGAGCGGAAGACGAGGCTCAAACTCGCGACCCTTAGCTTGGAAGGCTAATGCTCTATCAACTGAGCTACTTCCGCAATATAGACCTCACAGGAGCTGGCTGCTTTTCAATTACCGACATCGCGTTCCACCGCAATGCTTGACCGTCAACTAAACAGAGCCACGAAAAACTCGTGCCTCACGCAAGCAACTAGATCACAATCCTTATCTTGATCTTTTTTGTTTAAAACAAAAGTGGGAAGTGATGGATTCGAACCACCGTAAGCGTAAGCTAGCAGATTTACAGTCTGCCCCATTTGGCCACTCTGGTAACTTCCCATCAATAAATTTAGAGCCGATGGAGGGATTCGAACCCCCGACCAGCTGATTACAAATCAGCTGCTCTGGCCAACTGAGCTACATCGGCTTATTGATCTTGTTTCGGATTGCAAAGGTAGGGAATAAATTTTAACTTCCAAATTTTTTAGCAACTTTTTTCAAAAAAAAGTTTTTATTTGGAATCGACTCAGCACCGCATCTCTGCCACGCTTCATCTCTCTTAAAACCCCACGCTCCTCTCAAAGAACCATTTCAACTTCACAACCCAAGCACCATCACTGGTAACCTTTGTTCTGAAATCGGATGCAAATATAGCACTCTTTTGTGAATTAAAAAATAGTAAGGCAACTTTTTTTGATAATTTTCGAAAAAAAGTGCATTTTTCGCCTCCTCTCTATATATAATAGGTATGTCAGCAGGCGAGGCAAAATCGACCTCCAAGATCGAAAACCTCTCGCCTCACCTTGCGACACCTCTACTCGTCGGTTTTGCTCTTCATGCCGATACGTGGACAGCGCGCAAATGGGCGACTGCGATCGAAATGGTAGCGATAAGTTGTGTGAACTTTATGCTTTGTCGCCCCGACATAGTGCTCCACCATGCGGTTCATCACGGGGTTAAAATCGCCAATCCACGCCAACTCCAAAGTTTTGTATCTATTTCTTTCGGTGCGAATATATTGGTCGAGCACCGCCTGCATCATCCCCGACTCGACGCCTTTGCCTCGATATTCGGGCGAAACGCCAAAGATGATTCCGAAAATTCGGTCACATTTGCGCGCAACTTTCAAATCCCACATCAGCTGTAACTTCTGCCACCATCCAAATTTTCCGTTGAATCGTCCGATGAGTCGGTTCAAGTCGGGCACCATGATGAAGAATCCGATAGGCTCGCCATTGAAATATGTGAAAAATATTAGGTCGGGGTCGATAATTGGCTTCAACATATTCATCAATCCGCGCGCCTCCTCGGGGGTCATCGCCTTGACGCCTGTAAATATCGCCCACGATTTGTTGTAGATGATGCGGAAATTCTCCGCTGCACCCTCCAGATCCTTCATGTCGATATTTCCGAACGTATATCCTGGAGTGGCGCGAAGTCGCTCAGCGCGCTCATGCACCCAGTTGTTAACATCGTCATCGAAGATCTTCCAGATATATGTATTCTGGTCGAAATAGTTCTTAAATCCGTAATTCTCGAACAACTCCTGATAATATGGCGGATTGTATGGATTTTCGTAGAGGGGCTGAAACTCAAAGCCTCGAACCAAAAGTCCCCACCATGAGTCGCGCTGTCCAAAGTTGATAGGTCCATCCATCGCCTCCATGCCGCGACTTATAAGCCACAGCCTCGACTCCTCGAAGAGCATATTGGCAACCTCCTGATCGTTGATCGACTCGAAAAATCCGCAACCTCCAGTGAGCACCTCTTCGATTGCTGCCTTCTCGCGGTTGTAGAACGCTCCGATACGTCCAACAACCTCACCCTCAGCGTTGCGCACGAGCCATCTACGTGCCTCGCCATCCTCGAAAAGGTGGTTCTGCTTGGGATCAAAAACCTTGGTTATGGCATCATCAATGGGGCAGACCCAGTTACGGTCACCGCGATATAGACGCTTGGGCAAGTCCAAAAATTCTCTATGTGTGCGAGCATCGGTCACCTCACATAGTTGATATTTATTTGTTGACATAATAATGTGATTACTGTTCTAAGTAGTGTAAAATAATTATTGGTGTGTTTTTAAGAGTACTATTGGAGATGAGATTTTTTGCTATTGAATTGAAAATATAGTGGTTCTACATTGAGATTTAATAGTGAAAAATATCACTCCAAGAGTGCTTTTTAAAATATGGCAATAATTGTTTTTCACTACTTACTCTGACAAAGATACATTTTTTTTCGAGAATGCGTACTTATATCGCGCTGTTTAATTGCTCTTTTTAGAAATTATTTTTTACCTTTGCCAGATAAAATCAAAGTGAGACAGTTTAACTATAAATAGAAGATGTTAACACTAAAACAATTACGTGACGACCGTGCACTCGCAGAGAGTCGTTTGGCGAAGAAGGGTGTCGATGCAGCACCAATTATCGACCGCATTGAGGAGCTTGACGACCGCCGCAAGGCTATTCAGAATGAGCTAGATAGCTGTTTGGCTCAGCAGAACAAAGCTGCCAAGGAGATTGGCGGACTTATGGCAAAGGGTCTCAAAGAGGAGGCTGAGGCTAAGAAGAGCGAGGTGGCTGCCCTCAAAGAGAGGTCAGCGGAGCTTAGCGTCGACTCCAAGAGTGTCAACGATGAGCTTCAAGCTCAGATTGTTCTTCTTCCAAACTTCCCGGCCGACATCGTTCCCGAGGGTAAGCATGCCGAGGATAATGTCGTTGTGAAGCAGGAGGCAGGTCAGCAGGATCTTCCCTCAAACGCACTTCCTCACTGGGAGTTGGCTAGCAAGTACGACATCATCGACTTCGATTTAGGCGTTAAGCTCACAGGCGCAGGTTTTCCAGTCTACAAGGGTCAGGGCGCAAGACTTCAGCGCGCGCTTATCAACTTCTTCCTCGACCGCAACACTGCAGCAGGATACACCGAGATTGAGCCTCCAGTGATGGTTAATGAGGCATCAGGTTTCGGAACAGGACAGCTTCCAGATAAGGAGGGACAGATGTACCACGCGACAGTTGACAACCTATATTTGGTTCCCACGGCTGAGGTTCCCGTTACAAATATCTTCCGCGATGTTATTCTCGATGAGAAGGATTTCCCCGTTAAGATGACCGCCTACACACCATGTTTCCGTCGCGAAGCTGGCTCTTATGGTAAGGACGTCCGCGGACTTAACCGTCTGCATCAGTTCGACAAGGTTGAGATCGTGCAGTTGGCTCACCCCGAGAAGTCATACGAGGCGTTGGACGGCATGGTAGACCACGTGGAGTCTATCATCAAGGATTTGGGTCTACCCTACCGTATTTTGAGACTTTGTGGTGGCGACATGTCATTCACTTCGTCGTTGACCTATGACTTTGAGGTCTACTCAGCGGCTCAGGATCGTTGGTTGGAGGTTTCATCGGTATCTAACTTCGAGTCGTTCCAAGCTAATCGTTTGAAGTTGCGCTACAAGGATGGCAACAAAAAGACACAGTTGGCGCACACTCTCAATGGATCTTCGCTTGCATTGCCCCGAATTGTGGCAGCATTGTTGGAGAACTACCAGACAGAGGATGGAATTCGCATGCCCGAGGTATTAAAACCTTACACAGGCTTTGATATTATCAAATAGTTTTTTACCTTTGCGATATAGTTTTACACACACATTACATTAATTATAAAATTTACGAAAATGGCTTACAAAATTTCAGATTCTTGCGTTGCATGTGGCACATGCATCGACGAGTGCCCAGTAGAGGCTATCTCAGCAGGTGATATCTACATGATTGACGCTTCAGCGTGCATCGATTGTGGAGCTTGCGCAGGTGTTTGTCCAGCAGAGTGTATTCAGGCTGAGTAATCTCAACGCTGAATTAAAAAAAGAGGAGTTGCTTTTCGGCAACTCCTCTTTTCGTTTAACCAGATCTCTTTAAAATATCCCAATGTCCCTAAATGAGACAGTGGGACATCGGGACAATGAGACAGCAATTGCTAAGATGCCAAGAAGCGACAGTGAAGTTCGGCATGTGGCACGCTACGCTAGTAGCGTGAAGTTTAAAGAGATAGCTCTTGGATTGAGAGCCGACCTTAGGAGGCTTTCAAAATCCAAGAGCTATCTCTTTAAACTTAGCACTTTGCAAAAGTGCGTACCACATGACCGCTAGAAAAGATCGCCCGTGCGGCTCGCACCGCCCGCCCGGCGTTAGGGCAGTACTCGACTCTAAATCGACCTAACTACTCCTGAGCTTGTGGTCGTCCGCCCTCGGGACGCTGTCCGCCTTGTCCACCTTGACCACCTTGACCACGAGCCTGTGGCTCTTTTGTTGAGAAGTTAACCTCCTTATACTTTGAGTCGCGGTAGCTCTCCCACTTCTCGAACTCCTTAACGGTGAGGATCTCCTTAAAATCGGCATCCAACTTACGGTGTATGCTCACCATCTTAGGCTTGATGATACCCGACTTCTCGCGCATCTCGGTCATGAGTGTGCGCATAGCTGTCTGATCCTGTTTCTCGCGAGTCGCCATCATCTGCTCCTTGAATTCCTCCATGAACTTGATTGCGTCCGAACACTCAATAGATACTGAGTCATAAGATTTATCAAATGCTGCAAGGGCTACATTCATCTTCGAAATCACCCCTTTATCCTTCACCTTACACTTCTTGATAACCTCGGGTGCATCATATGTGAAGAAACCTGTCATCTTGATGGGATCCATGTTTGCACCACCTTGGGGACGCTGACCACCTTCGCCCATGCCGCCCTCGGGACGCTGACCGCCACCCATGCCACCGCCCATGCCACCGCCCATGCCGCCACCAGGTTGTGCGCTTACAGATGAGACAGCTGCCGCCATCATAATTAGTGCTCCGAAAAATACCTTTGAAATTTTCATAACTTTGCGATTTTATATTTTAGTAAATTAAATTATCCTAACACAAAGATATCTCGACACCTCGCACAATGCAAATTTTTCAGCTAGAGTGGTGGCGAATGGAGGGTTTCTAGTGGTGAACGACAAAAAAAGATAGAGACAAAGGGTTACAAAACCCCTCATCTCTACTCTATACCTATATATTATATAGCCTACTTCTGAACTCTGCGCATCAAAGCCACGGTATTTCCATTGCTAAGAAGTATCAACATGTCGCCATCCACCTCATAGTGAGTCACCTTGCCCAACATCTGCGCAAACTCATCCTCGAAATCCCCACCAGGAGGGCACATCATGCGCGTCATACCCATATGGTCGAACTTGAGGCTTTTGTTTGCATTATACACATAGCTACCTGTCAGACGGTTACACTTCGCAACACCGCCAACCTTGCCATCTTCGGCAAAGCTCAATGTATATTGATCCTCTACGGGGGTCTCATTTCTGCCACCTATTTGCGAAAGTTGCCAAACGGTACTCTCCAACTTAACCCTCTCGGCAGAGCCTTTGCGACATGGGCAACACCCCACCGCCAAAGCACCAACAACCATCACAGCAACAATACTCGCAATAAACCTCTTCATCATTTTTCTTTTTTTTTGTTTGAAAATTTGAAATACGCCACAAAGATAGCGATAATATACTAACTTTGCATTGACGAGAATTATTATAGGGGACTTCTAATAATTCTCTAAAATACTTTTCAGTTACTAACCACCCCTTTTCGTTTTTTCAAAAATCGGTGGTAGAGCCACTACAACCCACTTTTGCAAAATCAAAAATGGGCAATTATTAACCAAAAATTAAAATCAGGGAATTATTAGAAGTCCCCTATATCCACGCACCGCAAAATGGAGTCACCACAAAATATTTTAGAACGATACATAACATATATCGAGCGCGAACGCAGGTACTCACCCCTCACCGTTCGCAACTATCGCGCCGATATGGAGTCATTCTTCAGGTGGCTGGAGACCACGCCCGAGGAGTTTGACCCCACGCAGGTGACTCACCACACACTGCGCGACTGGATTGTGGAGCGCAGCGAGGGGATCGAGAGGTTCGAGACACCGATAAAATCGTCATCCCTCAACCGCGAACTCTCAACATTGAGGTCTTTTTTTCGTTGGGCACTCTCGCAGGGGATCATTGATCGCAACCCAGCACAGAGCATTCCATCCCTAAAACAGAGCCGCAAGCTACCCACCTTTATCCCTGCGAGTCGCATGAACACCCTCAATGAGCAGTGTTGCACCATCGCGGATGATGGCGACTGGATTGCGAGTCGCGATGCACTAATCATCAGGCTTTTTTACGCCACAGGGCTACGACTCTCGGAGCTGATATCCATAGATCTGTGCGACTTTTCGAACGATATGTTGAGCCTTAAGGTTCGCGGAAAGGGTGGCAAGGAGCGTCTGATCCCCATCATGGAGACCATCCGCGACGAGATTCAACAATATCTCTCAAAAATAAAAGCTGCTGAAATTTGCATAAGTCAAAATTTTCCTCTATTTTTAACAAAACGCTTAACCCGCCTAAGTCGCAACATGGTATACCGCATTGTTCGGCGCGACCTAGGAGAGGCAGGGGTTCAGGGACGCAAGAGCCCTCACGTACTAAGGCACACCTTTGCTACACAGCTGCTTAACGGAGGTGCCGACATGCGCGAGATACAGGAGTTACTGGGGCACACATCGCTCCAAGCGACTCAGCTCTACACCCACAACTCCATCGCCACCCTCACCAAAACCTATCAGGGGTCGCACCCAAGGGGTCGAAAACAAGAGGCAGAGAGAGAGGTGAGAGAGGTGAGAGAGGTGAGAGAGGATGATGGTATAAAAAATGAGTAACCACAAGAGATGAGGTAACAGTTATTTCGATAGCTGTACGCCTCGGAGTATTAACCATAAAATTTACGTAGTCATGAACGTACAGATTCAATCAGTGAAGTTCGATGCAGACAAGCGTCTTATCGATTTCGTAGAGGCAAAAATTGCAAAATTAGATCGCTTTGCCGATCGCGCCACAGGTGCAGAGGTGATTCTTAAGTTGGACAAAGATCACGAGAAGGGGAATAAGGTAGCGACGATATCTATACGTATCCCAGGTGATGACCTCATTGCGGAGCGTCGCGCCAAGAGTTTCGAGGAGGCTGTAGATGATGCTATTGATGCCATCCGCAACCAAATCGACAAGATCAAAGATCGCGCAAAGTAGAGATAACACAATAAGCAGAAATGGCAGAACCACGGTGGTTCTGCCATTTATTTTATCCGTATAAGAGGTTTACATGTGACTACCTCCACTCCCAATCGAGGCGGATGATATCCTCCTCAACGAGGTCGGTACCCGATTGTACCTCAATAATTTGCAGCTCTGTAACGGCACGAACTGCGTGTTTCTGTCCAGCCTTGATATGAGCGACATATCCGCGACTGACGTTGATAACCTCACCATCTATAACGAGTTGACCCTCGCCATCGACAAATGTCCAGATCTCCTCGCGCTTATTATGGTATTGATAGCTTATGTTGCACCCTTTTTTCAGGCACAACAACTTCGTAAGGGCGTTAAATCCATCCCCAAAGTGTTCGTGACCCATCACGCGGTAGCTACCCCAGCGACGCTCCTCATACATTGGGCGCGCTGTAAATTTATCGGCATAGGACTTAAGATTAACGCTCGACTCCTTCTTGCTCACCAAGATACCATCGGGACTTGCCGCCACAACCATATCCTCCGCCCCAAGGCAGATAATCGGAAGATCTGTCTCATTGACGATGTGCGTATTGCGACACTGCTCATCGGTCACCACATTACCAATCTCGGTGCTTGCGATCTTCTCCGTGAGGCTATTCCATGTTCCTAGGTCGCTCCACGCACCGCTATATGGCACGAGAGCAACAGATTGCGCCTTCTCGACAACCTCGTAGTCGAAGCTGATCTTGGGGAACTCGCCATATCGCGCGCGCACCTCCTCGAACGTCTCCGCCTGAATATACTTCTCCACAATGTCGGCAATATATCCCAACTTAAATGCAAAGACGCCACCATTCCAAAAGGCGTTCTGCCTGAGCAACTCCACAGCGACCTCCTCGTTGGGCTTCTCCGTGAAACGGTTAACCATAATGTGGTCAACACCCTCTTGCGCAGCATCGGGGACGATATATCCAAACTTTGTCGATGGCTCTGTGGGGGTGATACCCATCAGCACCATATCGGCACAACCGCTCTGGACAGCCTTCACCATCTTGGCGATAGATGCGAAATACCCACTCTCGACATATGAGTCACTAGGCATCACTACAACCACCTCATCGCGGCTACACTCCTTAGCCTTAAGGAGATAGCTTGCCGACAGAGCAATTGCAGGGAATGTATCACGACGCTCAGGCTCTGTCACCACATCTACCGCATGACCCAACTGATTGACAATTGAGTCATACTGCGAGATACTTGTCGCCACGGTCAATGTCGCCTCGATTCCCGACTCTTTTATCTGGCGATCCACGCGCTGAACCATCGACTCGAACTCTCCACTTGGAGCCTCCAAGAGCTTCAAGAACTGCTTTGATCTTGCATCATTTGAGATTGGCCACAGGCGTTTGCCCGAACCTCCCGAAAGGAGTATTATCTTCATCTTTACTGTAGTTTTCTATTTTACCATATTGGTTAACGTGCAAATTTAGTATAAATATACCAATTTACAAAAGTTGATACAAATTTACGACTCCGCGCCACCTAGTTTCGCGATAATCGACTGAACGACAACAAACCCCATGCTCCACGCCGCTTGAAGGTTGAACCCTCCCGTGATGGCATCGACATCGACAACCTCGCCTGCGAAGTAGAGGTTGGGATGTTTGCGCGCCTCCATAGTGGCGGGGTTGATACTTTTAAGCGACACACCTCCGCACGTCACAAACTCCTCACGAAAACGGCTCTGACCATCCATCTCATATTGATCATTGGTGAGGCGGTTGACCAGACGATTCACCCCCTTGCTACCCACCTCGACACACCTGCGCTCATGCGGAATCTCAGCACGTCGCAACAGCATCTCCCAAACTCGCGACGGCAGACCAAAGGGTCTGATATTGGTGATGAGTCGACCTTGATTTTCGCTCAAAAGTCGCAGTAACTCACTATGCACCCTGTCGTTATCACGCTGACAGACCCAGTTTATTACAACTATTGCTTTGTACTCTTTTTCATCCAAATATCGCGCTGCATAGGATGACAGCTTAAGTGCCGCAGGTCCACTCAAACCCCAATGTGTGAGCAACAATGCCCCCGTAGCTAAGAACTTCGTCCCTTGAATTGAGAGCATCGCAGGGTCGACAACCGCCCCCATCAACTCGCGAATTTCACGATGAGGGGTATTGAAGGTAAATAGTGATGGCACAGGCAATTCGAACTGCAAATCCAAGCCATCCAACATACTCAAGCCCTCGATCTTGGGACTTCCTCCCGTTGTCACAACCACCGTGTCCACATATATATCAGCCAACTTTGCATCCACAAAACTCACGCGATATCCGCCATCGGACAGAGGTGAAATCGCACTCACTCGATGCGATGACTTCAGACCTCCACCCAACTTAGCGAGGAGTCGCCCAAAGGTGTCGATAATCTCCTGCGAGCTTTGCGACTTAGGAAAAAGGCACTCATCGGGTTGGGTCACCAGTTCAACACCTCGGCTCTCGAACCACTCGACAGTCGACTGATTATCAAAGGTTTTGAAGAGTCCGCGCATGAGCTTCGCACCTCGCGGATATGCCTCGCTGAGATCCCCAATCTGAGCAAATGTGTTGGTGAGGTTACAACGTCCACCGCCCGACACCCCCACCTTGGCGAGGGGTTGTGACGATGCCTCGTAGATGGTGACATCTGCCGTTGGGCACTGCTCCAATATATTTATTGCGGCGAAGAAACCTGCCGCTCCGCCTCCGATAATTGCGATCTTCATATGTCGAGTTTGTGAAAATTTCTACAAAGGTAATATTTCCTACCATGAAATATTATTTTTTTTACTATCTTTGTTGCAGAATTGCAAAAATCAAACAACTAAATCAATAAACCCAATGAATTACAAATCTATTATTAAGACACTCTTTGCTGCGGTAATGTGTGTTGTCTGCGCTAGCAGTTGTTGCTCACAGCCAACTATCGCTCGTGAGGCGGACTTCAATTTCGATTGGAAGTTCAAGCTTCTTGAGGATACTGTGACGCTTAAAAATCTACCCCTTGCCGATACAGATTGGCGCGATGTGAGACTTCCTCACGACTGGAGTATCGAGTCATCGTTCGATGAGAGCCTAGAGGGCTGTACAGGTTACCTTCCAGGTGGTGTGGGAGTATACCAGAAGCACTTCACAACAACTGAGGATGCAAACCTAAAGAGCACTGTTATCCTCTTTGATGGTGTCTACAACAACGCAAAGTTCTGGTTGAATGGCGAGTACCTTGGCGAGAACCCTTACGGTTACTCTCCAGTGCAGTTCGACCTTACAAAGTATCTTAAGCCAGTGGGCGAGAACAACGTTATCACTGTATATGTCAACCACTCACACTACGCTGATAGCCGTTGGTACACTGGTAGCGGTATCTACCGTAACGTGAAGATGTACACTCTTGATAAGCTACACATCCCAGTTTGGGGAACATATGTGACTACGCCAGAGGTGACTAAGGAGGCTGCAAAGGTTAACTTGGAGGTTACCGTTAACAACGAGAAGGCTGCTGAGGGTAACTTCACACTCTCAACTGTGATCTATGACGCCGCAGGTAAGAAGGTTGCTAACTTGGATGAGCAGTTGGCCGTAGGTGCAGGATCTACTAAGAAGTTCGATCAGGTTCTATCTATCTCAAACCCTAAGTTGTGGGATACTGAGAACCCTAACCTATACAACGCTGTGACATCAATCTCTGTTGATGGAGCACTCGTTGACCAATACACAACACGCTTTGGTGTTCGTACACTCTTGTTCGACAAGGATAAGGGATTCTTCCTCAATGGCGTAAAGACCTATGCTAAGGGTGTATGTTTGCACCACGATGCAGGTTTGGTCGGTGTTGCAGTACCTAAGGAGGTGTGGCGCCGTCGTATTCAGATCCTAAAGGATGGTGGCGTAAACTCTATCCGTACATCGCACAACCCATTCTCTACTGAGTTCCTAGAGTTGTGTGACGAGATGGGTATCCTCGTTCAGAATGAGATCTTCGACGAGATGGACAACCCTAAGGATAAGCGTTTCAACTTCGGCGAGAAGGAGCCTTTGTATCGCACAGAGGGTTACGACAACTTCTTCCAAGAGTGGGGCGAGAGCGACCTTAAGCGCGTCGTTATGCGCGACCGCAACCACGCATCAGTATTCATGTGGAGCATCGGTAACGAGATCGAGTGGACATATCCTGAGTACAAGCATGTTAGTGGTCTATTTGACAAGGGCATGGGTGGCTACTGGAACAAAATTCCACACCTTACACCTGAGGAGATGAAGGCTCGCTACGATGCACTTCCAGAGCAGGAGTATGTATTGGCTGAGACAGCTGCGAAACTTGTTAAGTGGGTTAAGGATGTCGACACGACACGTCCCGTGACATCAAACTGTATCATCCCTGTTGCAAGTTGCGTGACTGGTTACGCTGCGGCTCTTGATATCGTAAGTGTTAGCTACCAGATCGCTCAGTACGACTGGATGAAGAAGCACTTCCCTGAGATGATGTTCACAGGTGGTGAGAACACAGGTCTTTTGCAGGAGTGGAAGTCGGTGACTGACAACCCAATGGTATTCAGTATGTATATGTGGACTGGTATCGACTATATGGGTGAGTCTCAGGGCAGATGGCCACAGAAGGCTTGGCCAGGTGATATGGTTGACCTTGCAGGATTCACTAAGGCAGGTTGGAACCACTTCAAGGGCATCTGGGATGAGAAGCCATTTATCGCATTGCAGACGCACCTCGCTAAGAACTCAGTATTCGATATCCAGAACGGTGAGTTTGTGAATGCAGCGAAGAAGGGCAAGAACTGGTCTAACTACCTCTCAGAGCCTATCTGGAACTACGAGGATAAGGAGATGACTTTCGTTGAGATCGTAACAAATCAGCCAGAGGCTACACTATATTTGAACGGCAAATCTTTGGGCTCTAAGAAGTTGGTTGACTGCCCAGACAACATTATGCGTTGGGCTGTACCTTACGAGGCTGGACAGCTTGAGGCTAAGGCTACAACAGCTGATGGCAAGGAGGTTACAACAGTTCTTAAGACAGCTAGCGAGGCTAAGAAGTTCGTTGTTGACGTTGACAAGTCATCTATCGCATCTGACGGATATGACGTTTCGCACCTTGTTGTTCAGTTGGTTGACGAGGCTGGAGTTCCAGTTCGCACATCGGAGCAGGAGGTTAAGTTCACAATTGAGGGTGACGTTACACTCCTTGGTGTTGACAACGGTTGGAACATGAGTGTTCAGGATTTCCAAACCGACAAGGTTACAACACGCTTGGGACGTTGTTTGGCTATCGTTCAGTCTAAGCGCAACACACCAACAACTGCGAAGATCACAGTTAGCGCGGAGGGTATCGCTCCACAAACTGTAACTGTTAAGGTTAAGTAATATAACCGAAGTATTTAGTGCAAGCGCGGGTCGCAATCTCTTATGAGATTGTAACTCGCGCTTTTTTTATATATTCACGGTGCCGATTAAATATCCCATTGTCCCAAAAGTGAGACATTGAGACAATACAGTGAGCAGTGAAAGTTCGGCATGAGACACGCTACGCAAGTAGCGTGAAGTTTAAAGAGAGAAAGAGATCTCCAAAATCAGGGCTACCCTAATTTTGGAGATCTCTTTTATTAATTATATGTGTCGCTGGTTTGATGTAAGCCAGTCGCGACATAAGATTTGGTGTATTATTTCTTGGGTGAGAACAGCATATTGCGGTGACCCAATAGGCGTTGACGCCACACAAAGCGTCGACGTTGAAGTTGATCCCTCCAACCCAACCAACGAGTATAACGCTCGCGTCTCTCGGGGAAAATCTCGGGGATGGTAATCAAAATTCCAGTCTCCTCTACCTCTCCGAAGTCGGTATTGAGGAATGTGTCGAAGGTGCGCATGGTAGCCGACAGAGCCATATATGCACTGAAAAGCGGTGGCACAGTCTCGCCAAAACCCCTCACCTTCTGAACCATGATCTTGTAGTTCTCCTCGTATGTCTTACCTATGAATATCTCCTTATACTTGGGGTGGTTAAGGTCAAAAAGTATCGGTTTCTTCGCCTCCATCAACCTATCTGGATCGGGGAAGTAGCGATGCATAAAGTAGATCAACGCATTGCGCGCATCCTGCTGGAATGTGGTATACATCGTCACCTTACCAAAGAAGTACTTAACCTTGGGATTCAGTACCATAAGTGCACCCAAGCCATCCCAAAGGTTTTCGAGTGCGAAGATACCCTTAGGGTTGCGACGCGCCTGATATTTAACCTGTACGAACGAACGCCCCAACTCAATTGTGTAGGGGAGGAACTTTCGCCTAAAGAGGGGCGAGAAGTTGAAGTAGTGCTCCGTGGATAGGTTCTTAGGATTCTCATCCATGCAGACAATAAAGCGGTATCCACCGACAATCTCCTGCTCGCGCGGATCCCAGACGATAAGCTGAAGATATCCATCCTCCGCAACATCTGCCTCATCCACATCCACGGGACATCCAGTTCCGCCTCCTGCCTCACGAAAAGACTCCTCGCGCAGACGTCCCACCTCCTGCATAAGAGCAGGGGCCTCAGCCGCTGTGAAGATATATATCTCATTATCGGCCTTGCTCGTGTCGCGCGCTTTACGCTCGGGAGTCAGCTCCGCAATCAGCACCTCACGATCTATAGGCTCTATAATTTGCTCCATGATAACTAGTAATTTCTAAAAAATCAACTATTAAACATAACAAAGATAATAATTTTAGATCAAAAAATAGCAAGTTAACGTTTTTTTATCTCTTTTTATTATTCGTAGCTCAGATTTTGCCACATTTTTTAATAACAAATTCACACCTCTCAAAGCTTAAATATATGCGCTAGAACCCTTTTATTTATAGATTATTATATATAACTTTGCACCTATAAGGGAGGAGAAAAAAACAATGAATCGCAATATATTTTTACTTTTTATAGCCTTAACAACTTTGGTGACATCCGCCATGGCGCAGACGACGCTAAACGGTAAGGTGACCGATGAGGATGGCAAACCTATTGTCGGAGCTACGGTGACAGTCAAGGAGCAACCCACCAAAGGGGGGATAACAAACATCGATGGCGAGTATATCATCATGCTCAACATTCAGCCTAACACCTCGCTTACGGCATCGTCGCTAGGCTACAAGGAGCAGACCAAACCCATTAAGCCGACAAAAAATAGCGGCTACCGCATAAATTTCACCCTCAAAAGCTCCTCGCTCGATATCTCGGAGGTTGTTGTGAATAGTCGACGTTGGGACGACCGCGTGGCGACAACGCAGATAGGAGCTGAGAAGATCATCCTCTCCGAGATGGCGAAAGCTCCCACGATGTTTGGCGAGAAGGATGTTGTCAAGTCGGTGACGCTACTCCCAGGTGTCAAGGCTCAGGGCGATGGACAGAGCGGATATATGGTGCGCGGAGGTACGGTGACCCAAAATCTGATACTTCTCGACAAGGCGCAGCTATATAGCACAGGTCATGCCTTGGGACTTTTTTCGGTAATCAATGGTGACGCAATCGCCCAAGCGACCCTCTACAAAGGTCTTATTCCTGCGCAGTTTGGAGGGGCTTCGGCATCAATATTTGAGATCGAGACCAAGCGCGGAGATCTCCACGACTACAGTTTTGGTGTCGATGTGGGGCTCCTCTCTGCCAAGGCGTATGCTGAGGGACCCATCGTGAGCGACAAGGCGTCATTCTTCGTCTCGGCGCGACGTTCATACTTCGATATGTTTCTGAAACTCACGGAGGATTATCGCGAAAATATCCTCAACTTCTACGACATCAACGCCAACCTACACTATAAAATCTCCGATAACAACTCGCTATCACTATCCTTTTTCAATGGTGGCGACAACCTTGGATTGGCAGATATGTTCGATATGTTTTGGGGCAACACCAACGGGTCGCTTGGCTGGTTTCACCGCTACAACAGCTGCCTAACATCCAACACAACCCTCACACGTTCGGGATATAGCGCGACGACAGAGGTCGAGATTGCAGGTATGAGCATCAACCTTGCTGGCGAGGTTGGGCAGACGGGTATCACCCACGAATTTGTACACGAGCGCAACGAGAACACTCTGCGTTTTGGCGTCCAGAGCTATCTAGCCGACATCGTCACCGCGGATTGGGAGATCAACGGATATCACGAGCGTGAGAGGCGCAAGGGGTTGGAGAGCGCGGCATGGGTCAACGAGGAGTGGAAGATCACCCCCCGAATAACGCTCCTCGCAGGTTTGAGGTTGGGGCTCTTCACCGTCTTGGGAGGCTCGCCATACTACACTTTTGATGAGGATGGTGAAATCACCTCCACCCTCGACTACGGTTCGGGTGAGGTGGTCAAGAACTACTGGTCGCTAGAGCCACGCCTCAGCACCAACTTCCGCCTCAACGACCACCACAGCATCAAGGTGGGCTATGCACGAACATCGCAGAGCATCTACCGCATTGAGAACAACACCTCCGTGATGCCATTCACGCGCTACACCATGGCGAGCAACTACCTCAAACCGCAGATATCGGATCAGGTGTCGTTGGGATATATGGCTCTCACGCGAGATCAGATGTTCGAGTTCTCGGTGGAGGGGTACTACAAAGCGACACAGAACGCCTACGACTATAAAGATGGAAAATCTCTAACCTCCGAGATCGAGATTGAGACGCTCCTCTGCGAGGGTCGCGGACGCGCGTGGGGCGTGGAGCTCCTCGCCAAAAAGAACAAAGGCATTCTTTCGGGTTGGATCGGGTATACCCTCTCTTGGTCAAAGACCCAGATCGACGAGATCAACGGTGGCGAGTGGTACAACGCCAGCAACGACATGCGCCACAGCATCTCTGTGGTGGGTATGTGCGCACTCTCACGACGTTGGATGGTGGCGGCATCGTGGGTGTACAGCTCTGGAAAGCCGATATCAGCACCTAGCGCAAAGTATGAGATCGAGGGTGAGACAGCATACTACTACGCCGAGAGAAATGGATATCGCACACCTGCGTACCATCGTCTCGACATCAACTTCACCAACAGCAAAAAACTCGAAAAATATACTCGCGAGTGGTCGTTTGGAGTCTACAACCTCTACAACCAGATGAACCCATTCATGATATACTTCTCCGACGATGCCACCTCGCCATCGGGAACTAAGACAACGCAATACTCACTCTATGGATTACTCCCCTCAGCAAACTATAGCATAAGATTTTAAGCCATGAAAAGATCTATCCTACATATATTTATTCTCTTGACAGCCCTCCTCACCGCATGCGAGAAGGAGATCGACATGGAGTACAAAAGCATCGAGAGCAAATATGTCATCAACAGCTATACATCGAGCGACCAGAGCAGCGTGACAATAACGCGCACCACCGACATGAACGACCCGATGGATCTCACACCCCTCACCGCAACATCGGTCACCATAACTGATAATCAAGGGGTTGCGCACTCTCTTACCCAAGACACCTCAGGTAGCTACACATCGCAAAGCGTCATCGCACAGAGCGCGGGGGAGGTATTCACCCTCACCGTAAATATTGATGACGAGAGCTTTTCATCACTCTCCACAGTTGAGCCTGCACCCGAAATTCTCTCCATGGAGTTCAGCACCGAGACAATCATGAACACCAAGACCATGCTCCTCTGCACCGTCACCGTAAGTCGCGACACCGACGCCATGCGATACTATAAATATGAACTATTTCTAAATGGCGAACGCCTGCTTTGGGGATCAGGAAATAAGGAGACTGATGCACCCAACCCCTACTCCCTCAGCATGCTGTTTGGCTCTCTGGAGAATGGAGTTGCCACAGCAAACGACGACGACGAGACCGAGATAAACAGCGGTGACGAAATCACAGTCGCAGTCACAGCCCTCGACGCTCGTAGCTACGAATACTTCGAAACCCTCTCGCTGTCGTCCCAAAGCAATAGCAACCCCGTCTACAACTTCTCAGGAGGTTGCCTCGGATACTATACCGCATACCTCAATAACTCCGTCTCAATGCCATTTTCACTCGATTGAGGACTGCCGAGGACGGCTTTTGGACTGCTGGGTACTGCCCCCCGCCGCCGTCCGCGCAGGACAGTCCCCAGCCGACCGAGAAGCCGACCTCAGCCTCTGATATTTAGGCGTTCCCAGATATATTTAGGGATTAATCTCCAGACGAATATTAGGAGTGAGTATTTCCAGTCGATCACGGCGCGACGACGACGAGACTTCAAGGCTTTAATGATCTTGGCGGCTGCATACTCGACATCCATAAGCATTGGGTACTTATGGTCGCGGAGCAGAGGTGTTGCGACAAATCCTGGCAGTATATCCGAAAACGTGATATTAAGACGCTCCATATTGGAGAGTTGCGCTAGGGAGTCGATATATGTTGACTGCATCGCCTTTGTTGCTGAGTATGCTGGAGCGTTGCCACCTCCGCGCACCCCTGCCACGGATGTTATGGCGGCGATGTGTCCACCTCCGCAACCTCGAAAGTGGTTGAATGCAGTGATGGTGCTACGCATGAATCCATCGCCATTTGTTGCGACTGTTGCCATCTCGATCTCGATGTCGAGCTCTTGATTTTGGCGACCTATGCCTGAACAGTGAAGATATATATCCACCTTGCCCATCTTCGCAAGGAGGGTTTGAATCTGATTTGCGCACTCCTCCGTATTGAGATCAACGCGTTGAGTGACAACGCGTTCAGGCGCGATATCAACAAGTTTTTCAAGCTCCTCAATGCGTCGTCCTGCCACACCCACGCGCCACCCTTGGGTGATGAGTTGGCGTGCAATCTCCGCACCAATTCCCGACGTTGCGCCAATTATAATTATGCTCTTTAGAGGTCTCGCCATTGTGCTCTATCGTTGAGTGTATACAACTTTTTTTGTCTCGAAGAACTCCTCCTCGAAGATGTCGCTTATCGAGTAGACATTCCAGCGTTTTTGCGTCAAGGCTAGCTCCTCGGCAAGATCTCCGCCCTTGAGGTAGAGGATGCCGTTGCGCAGAGAACCCTTGTCGCCACCCCTCTCAATCTTGTTCCACACCCAGCCGACAAAGGTCGACATGTCGGTCACCGCACGCGAGATCACAAAGTCGTAGCGCGAGTTAAGCTCCTCGACACGGCAGTTTATCGGGGTGAGATTTTCGAGCCCTAGACCCTCCGCAACACCCTGAACCACAGTGATCTTCTTGCGGATAGAGTCCACCGAGGTAAAGATCGCCTCGGGGTAGAGAATTGCGAGTGGAATCGAAGGAAAACCACCTCCGCAACCCACATCCAAAATACGAGCATCCGCCTTGAAATCGCACACCTTGGCGATGGCGAGCGAGTGCAACACATGACGCAGATATAACTGGTCGAAATCCTTGCGCGACACGACATTTATCTTTGAGTTCCAGTCGGCATAGAGGTCGTAGAGATCCGTGAACTGCTGACGTTGGTGATCGGTGAGATCGGGAAAGTATTTATTTATTAATTCCATATCAAAAAAAGTTATTATAGGGGACTTTTAATAATTCCCTGATTTTAATTTTTGGTTAATAATTGCCCATTTTTGATTTTGCAAAAGTGGGTTGTAGTGGCTCTACCACCGATTTTTGAAAAAACGAAAAGGGGTGGTTAGTAACTGAAAAGTATTTTAGAGAATTATTAGAAGTCCCCTATAGCCTCTCGCCATCGGTGATAAATTGACACATTCGGGCGCGGGCGCGGTGGATATTTGTCTTGACGCTACCTAGTGGCATCCCCAACTTGGCGGCAATCTCCTCGTAGGAGTATTCATCGAAAAATCTCATCCTGAAGAGTCGCTGTTGTATCTCGCTGAGCTTGGATATGCACGCCTCGATCTGCGTCTTTTTCTGCGAGTTGATGACGCTCTCCTCGGGGTTGGGCGCTGAGGATTCGGGGATTGAGATCCTATCATCCAGAGGCAGGTCATCCTGTCGCTTGCGGTAGTAGTCGACAAAGGTGTTGCGCGCGATGGTGTATATCCACTGTCCAAATGTGTAGTTGGGATCGTAGCGGTGGATGTTGATATAGACCTTGATGAATGTCTCCTGCATCAGGTCGTCGACATCGCCCTGAGAGCTACCCAGTCGACTTATCAACAACCTTCGTATCGACTCGCGGTAGCGCGTGAAGAGGTACTCAAAGGCGACATCGTCACCTTCGTGCAACACCAAAGCCACAAGCTCACGGTCATCCGCAACGATATAATCATCTATCTCCAAACTCTCTTGTCTCGCTTAATATTCATAAATATGTGGAGGCAGTACATATATATAGGGTTAAGAAAATCAAATATCGGGTACTTGCCCAAAACTCCCTCCTCACCTAGACGCTGAGCCACCTTGCGCAGACTCACCAGCGTGATAATGAAGCGAATAAGCAACAAAACCGCAGCAAAGATCTTCACCTCGAAGGGCATGAATATAATCGCCACCACCACCGCCAAGGTGAAGAGTATACGGCTACGTAGCTCCCACATCTCAGTGTGTTGCGCTCGCGCAGGGTAGAGCGCGACAGCCGAACGATACAACCTCAGCTGGCTTGTCCACCACGCCAATGATCCCCAACATAGCTGCCTAAGTGTCGCCTTGGGGGATAGGATGACGCTCACCCTGTCGGTGCGCTCGAGGAGTCTCTGCACAAAGAGGTCATCCTCGCCAATATTCATGTTGAGGTGACTAAATCCACGCACCTCGAAGTATAGAGTTTTTGTCCATCCGATATTTGTTCGGTGACCTCGATACGCCTTGCCACGCACTGCCGAGGAGAGCCACCCCACGGATGTCATCATTCGCGACATGCGCATGAAGTAGCGTGCAAAACCATCTGCTGACTCCAGTGCAGTATATCCCAAAACGACATCTCCGCGCTTGAAACCACTCGCCATGAGTGACAGCCAACGATCCGACACAGGGTAGCAGTCTGATGTCGTAAAGATCATATGTTCGTAGTGCGACGCCTTGACACCCACGTTGAGTGCCGTCTTTATAGAGATTGGAAATCGAGGATTGGACTCAATTTTGGTCACCACGATGTTGGGCAACATCTGCTGAAGTCGCAACAGGTCATCGAAGAAGTCGGTGCTCGAACCTACGTAGACAATTACCACCTCGAAGTTGACACCCTCCTGCGCCATAAAGAGCGGTAGTCGTTCATCTAAGAATGTGTAGTCCTCGCTCCACAGCGGCACAATGACCGATACTGTCGGAGTGTTGTCGAGGATAGTTTGGCGTTTGCTATCCCGATACTTTGCTATGCGGAGGTATCGAAATGCGTAGAAGCATATCTGCACCGCAAAGAGGATTAAGATAATAACTATTAGAGCTATACCCTCCCAGCCGTAGTGGCTTACGAGAGATTCTATATATTGCATTTTCTGAGGCTTTGAAATTTGTGTAACAACCCACAAATGTACGAAAGTTTCTTGTGATTCCTATCAATATTAGTGTAGTTGGTGCAAAAAATTCTTATCTCTCGCAAAATATTGTTATCTTTGTCCGATTATAACGTATTGTGACGAACACAAAATAAAAGCTAAAGATACTCCATGAAGTTTCAACTCGAACATAAGGCACCTCAAAGTAAGGCTCGTGCCGCGACAATCACCACAGATCACGGTGTGATTCAGACCCCTATATTCATGCCTGTGGGTACAGCGGCGGCGATGAAGGGCATCTTCCACCGCGATGTGGAGCAGGAGGCTAAGGCGCAGATTATCCTCGCCAACACCTACCACCTCTACCTTCGCCCTGGTGTCGAGATCTTGGAGCAGGCTGGCGGAGTCCACCGCTTCAGCGCGTGGGACAAGCCAATGTTGACCGACAGTGGCGGTTTTCAGGTCTTTTCGTTGGCGGCGTGTCGCAAGCTCAAGGAGGAGGGGTGTCACTTTCAGTCGCATATTGACGGGTCGCGCCACCTCTTTACCCCCGAGAATGTCGTTGATACTCAGCGAACTATAGGTGCTGATATCATGATGGCATTTGATGAGTGCCCCCCTGGGGATTCGCCATATGACTATGCCGCTAAGTCGTTGGCTCTCACGGAGCGATGGCTCGATAGATGCTTTAACCAGTTCGCCTCAACCGCGCCAAAATATGGACATTCACAGTCGTTGTTTCCAATTGTTCAGGGTTGCACCTATCCCGAGTTGAGACACAAGGCGGCGGAGAATGTGTTGCAGTACAACGCCGATGGTTACGCCATTGGAGGGTTGGCGGTGGGTGAGCCAGCCCCCGTCATGTATGACATGATCGAGGTGGTGAATGCTGTTCTGCCCGAGGATAGACCTCGCTACTTGATGGGTGTAGGAACGCCAATAAACATCTTGGAGGCGATAGATCGCGGAGTGGATATGTTCGACTGCGTGATGCCGACGCGCAATGGTCGCAACGGTCAGCTCTTCACCATGGAGGGTGTGATAAATATTCGCAACAAGAAGTGGGAGAACGACTTCTCGCCCATTGATGCTCAGGGTACGGCATTTGTCGACACGACATATACCAAGGCATATCTGCACCACCTCGTGGTCTGCAAGGAGATGTTGGCGGCACAGATCGCCTCGTTGCACAATATTGCATTCTATTTGAGGTTAGTAGGTGAGGCGCGCCAACATATCATCGCAGGTGACTTCAAGGAGTGGAAAGAGGTGATGGTTGTGAAACTCGCAAGACGATTGTAAACGCCTTTTTAATAAAAAGATAAAAGAGATAATGAAATTCCGTTTCCCTGGACTCAAGATCCTTGACCGATATATTATTGGTAAGTTTCTGTCGACATATTTCTTCGCCATAGCCCTCATAATCGTTATTGTGGTGGTCTTTGACTATGTTGAGAAGGTGGATAACTTCACCAAGACCAACGCTCCTCTCAACGAGATTATCTTCAGCTACTACTTCAACTTCATCCCCTACTTCATCAATCAGTTTAGTGGACTCTTCACCTTCATTGCGGTGATCTTCTTCACCTCCAAGATGGCGTATCAGACCGAGATTGTGGCGATGTTGTCGGGCGGAATGAGCTTCAAGAGGTTGATGTGGCCATATTTTATTGGTGCGCTACTCATTGCGTCGCTCTCGTTGGCTCTCAACCTGTGGTTGGTGCCCATCTCACAGCGAACCTGCGTGGCGTTTGAGGCGAAGTATATCGACGGAACCAAGAGTCTCCGATATGATCGACATATCTACCGACAGGTTGACCCAGGTTTGTTTGTATATATTAGAGGTTTCACGGCGCGAGGTACAGCCTCGTTCTTGGCTCTGGAGAGGTTCGAGGATGGAGACATGGTGGAGACCTTGGAGGCGGCAAATGTCAAGTTAGACACCGTGAGCGGTCGTTGGAGTGCTCCGCGATATGTCAATCGCAAGCTCAACAAAAACGGCACGGATGATTTCACGCAGGCGCGCAACCTCGACACCCTCATCAACATTGACCGCTCGGAGCTGACCAAGGTGGAGGATCTGGTCAAGACGATGAATATCGAGGAGCTGAATAACTTCTTGGAGGAGCAACGACAGAAGGGCTCGGACTCGATCACCGTTATCGAGGTGGCGAAACATGCACGCTACGCCTTCCCTGCTGGAACGTTCATCTTGACGCTGATTGGCGTTTCGCTATCGTCGCGCAAGGTGAGGGGCGGAACGGGACTACATATAGGTATTGGTATTGGACTCTGCTTCTCATATATTTTGTTTACGAGATTTTTTGAGGAGTTCGCCAAAGGTGGAGCACTACCCCCCGACATTGCGGTCTGGACACCTAATATTATATATGCGTTTATTGCCGTTTATCTCTACGTCAAAGCCCCAAAGTAATGCAACAGCTACCCCAACATATTGAAGATATCGCGACTAAGTGTCGCGACAACATCCGCATCACCACCCATGAGGCTCTGGCTCTGTGGAGTGACGCACCGTTGTGGTTACTCGCGGAGTTGGCGACAAAACGCAAGCACGAGGTGAGTGGCGATGCACTCTTTTACAACCGCAATTTCCACCTTGAGCCGACAAATATATGTCGCTTTAGGTGTAAGTTCTGCTCGTATAGACGCGAGGAGGGTTCGCCATCGGCTTGGTCATACTCGATGGAGGAGATGATGGAGATTGTGAGGGGTTATGTCGGCAGCGGAGTGACGGAGGTTCACATCGTTGGAGGCGTCCACCCCGACCATGGTTTCGAGTTCTACGAGGAGCTGATACGCGGAGTTAAGGCTCTACTTCCCGATGTTGCGATCAAGGCATATACGGCTGTGGAGTTGAGGCAGATGATCCGCGAGGAGGGGCTAACCACCGAGGAGGGTCTGCGCAGACTCAAGGCGGCAGGTATGGAGGCGATACCTGGGGGGGGCGCGGAGATCTTCGATGAGAAGATCCGCCAAGAGATATGCCCCGACAAGGGTTCGACAGCGGAGTGGTTCGAGGTGCACGACGCAGCACATAGGTTGGAAATCTCGACCAACGCCACGATGCTGTATGGTCATATTGAGGGTGTTGAGCACCGCATTGACCACCTCGCGAGACTTCGTGCGCAACAAGATCTCACGGGCGGTTTCAACGCCTTCATCCCGTTGAAGTATCGCAACATGAATAACGAGATGTCGCATTTGGGCGAGGTGTCGGTGGTTGAGGATCTCAGGATGTTGGCACTCAGCAGGCTATTTTTGGACAACATCCCCCACATCAAGGCGTACTGGGTGATGTATGGCAAGGAGATCTCGGAGATGGCGTTGGCGTATGGCGCGGATGATATCGACGGCACGATTGACGACTCCACGAAGATCTACTCCATGGCAGGTGCCGAGGATGACCACCCACGCATGACCATTGGCGAGATTGAGAGGATGGCAAAGCGCGCAGGACTTAGGGCTGTGGAGCGCGACACACACTATAACGTAGTAAATAAATAAATCGTAAGGAGCTATGCAGAGTCAAAATGATGAGAGACCTATCAATGGTCAGAGTGGCGAAACAACGACAGAAAAGAGCGACAAGGTGAGCGGATTCACCAAGAGACGACTTATAAAAAACCTCGCAATCATTGCAGGGCTAATATTGATTGGCGCAGTGGTGGCGCACTTTGGATTGCGCTTGGCGACGCGTCAAAATGCGCGACGTGTAGTGCCCAATATGTCGGGCTTGTTATTGAGCGAGGCGACACAATTGGCTAAGAGTCAAGATCTTCAACTTATTATCAACGACTCGTTGCACGCCCCAGCAGTGGCAGGAGGCACGGTGTTGGATCAACTTCCCGAGGGGGGTGTCGAGGTGAAACCAGGTCGCAAGGTCTATATTGTCATCAATGCGTTCAACGCCCAGAAGGTCGATGTCCCCTATGTTGCAGGGCGTTCGTTGCGTCAGGCTAAGAATATGTTGGAGGTTGCAGGTTTGCAGATCGAGAAGTTGGAGTATCGCGCAGATATGGCGACCAACTACGTCTTGGCGCAGTATCATGGCGATACGCAGATCACCGCCGAGAGCGTCATGAAACTCCCCGTGGGTACAGGAATTACGCTGCATGTAGGTCGCAGCCACGATGACCCCACGACGATTGTTCCAAGTATTGTCGGACTCACCCTTGCCGAGGCAAAGAGCCGACTTTGGGAGATGGGACTCAACATTGGCGAGGTGAAATTTGATGGCGACGTAACGCCACAAAATAGATCTCAGGCAAGAGTTATCTCTCAGGGTCTATACAGCGGAGCGGAGATAATGTTGGGACGTTCGGTCGCGATGACCCTCGACATCGACATCGACAAGGTGGATAAGGTGCTGAGTGACATCCGCAAGGAGGAGGCACTCAGAGCCAAATTGGAGGCTAAGGCAAAGGCTGCCGAGGCGGACTCTCTAGCGCGCGCCAAAATAGAGGCAGCAGCATCTGCAACCACAACAACCACAGAGCCACAAACCGACGGTGGTTTCTTTGATTAGTAAAAACAAGGTACTTTATATATAATGATGAATAACGAGAGATTGCCCATCGAGACATTGGGCGAGGAGATGAATATTGCAAATGTAGAGCTGGATGATGATCTGGATCTCGACCTCGATATGGATATGGAGGGTGACGAGGAGGCTGAGAGATGCTTCGTTGAGCCAACAACCACAGAGCACAATGGTGAACTATATGAGCACTATCGCTTTGAGGTGGATCGCGGACAGTCACAAATTCGTCTCGACAAATACCTCGCAATAAATATGCGCAACACCTCGCGAAATCGCATTCAGGATGCCGCGAGTGATGGCTCAATCTTGGTCGATGGCAAGGCTCAGAAGTCGAGCTACAAGGTGAAACCTGGGGAGGTGATAACCATCATGATGTCATACCCGAAGTATGAAAATATCATCATCGCGGAGGATATTCCGTTGGATATTGTCTACGAGGATGATTGGTTGCTGGTTGTCAACAAAGCTCCAGGGATGGTGGTTCACCCCGGTCACGGCAACTACTCGGGCACATTGGTTAATGCGTTGACGCACCACCTGCAAGGGGCTAAGGTGTTGGAGGATAGCGACATGAGGGCAGGTCTCGTGCATCGTATCGACAAAAACACCTCGGGTTTGTTGGTCATCGCCAAAGATCCGCGCACCCATGCCCACCTCGCTAAGCAGTTCTTCAACCACACGACACAGCGCAAATATGTGGCGTTGGTGTGGGGAAATTTCGATGAGGACGAGGGTACGATAACTGGAAATATCGGTCGTTCGGTGCGAGACCGCTTGAAGATGTTTGTCTTTGAGGATGGCTCGGATGGCAAGCACGCTGTGACGCACTACCGTGTGTTGCAACGCTTTGGGTATGTTACGTTGGTGGAGTGTCAGCTGGAGACAGGACGCACACACCAGATCCGTGTACATATGGCTTGGCAGGGTCACCACCTCTTCAACGATGAGCGTTACGGAGGGGATAGGGTGCTGAAGGGTACGACATTCACAAAGTATAAACAATTTGTTGAAAACTGCTTCGCGATTATGCCGCGCCACGCGTTGCATGCCAAGTCGTTGGGCTTTGTACACCCCCACACGGGCGAAAATATGCACTTCGAGTGCGAAATGCCCGAGGAGTTTAAGGCGTTGATTGCCAAGTGGGAGGGTTACTTCGCCAACCGCCTAACGGTGGACTGTGACGAGGAGTAGAGAGTTCAAATAAGTTGATGAAGTCGGAGAGAACCATAACCATTACGGAGGTGGCGGAGCGTTTTAACGTCTCGTCGGCTACGGTTCGCAACTGGCTCAAAGCTGAACGTATAAAGCTAACTGAGAGATCTTTACGTACCATGGAGGCGAAGATTGCAAGTGGCGAGAGGTTAGCAAAGCGAGCCAACAAACTCCACAAAATCGACACCATGACACAAGAAGATACGACCGCCACAAACTGGACGGATTATGCTCCTAGCCTTAGCGAGTCGCACCGCAACCGAGAGGGGATCTACTACACACCCCAAAGCATTGCGCGCGAGATGATTTTGCAGAGCGTGGAGGGTGTCGACCTCTCCAACAAAACGTTTTTAGATCCATGCTGCGGATGTGGAAATTTTCTTGTCGAGGTGTTGGAGTTGGGATTTCGACCTGAAAATATCTATGGCTATGACATTGACAATAAAGCTGTTGAGTTTGCGCGCGAAAGATTACCCAAGGGGGTGAATATTGAGTGTAGGGACTTTTTGCAGAGTCCGCTAGCTATAAGTTTTGATTATATCTTTACAAATCCACCGTGGGGAAAACACATAGACTACGCAACGCGCAACGCCCTCGCCAAGCGGTACAACTCGCCATCCAAGATCGACTCATCGGTGATATTCATGTGCGCGATTTTCGAGAGTGTCGCGCGCGGCGGAGCTGTTGGACTCCTCATGCCTGAGTCGTTTTTCAATATCGGGGCATTCGAGTGGGGACGCAAGGAGCTATTAAAGCGTAAAGTATTGTCAATCACCGACTTCAGGCGTCCATTCAAGGGGTTAATGACGCGAGCACAGGCGGTGATTGTCGAGGCAACAGATGCCCACGAGGATGACGAGTGTCGATGTCGATACGAGGATGCTGACCACCTGCGCAAAATTGCGTCATTTGGAGCTAATCCCAAGAGTATCATTAACTTCTGGGCTAACAATGAGGAGGCTGAGCAGATAGAGCGGATCTTCGCCAAGGAGCATATGACCCTCGCTGAGGGGTGTCGTTGGGGGCTTGGAATTGTGACGGGCGACAACGAACGACACTGCACCCAAAAACCGCGAAAGGGGTATATTCCGCTGACGCGAGGGATTGACATATCGCCCAACGGCATAGCTCCAGCAACGATATTTGCATCCGCGGATCTCACTCTGTATCAGCAACATGCTCCGCGTGAGATATACGAGGCACACGAGAAGTTGATATATAGATTTATATCCAAGCGGTTGACCTTTGCCGTAGATCGCGAGGGTCGCTACCTCCTCAACAGTGCCAACGCGTTGATAATTGACAAGCCACTCCCGATAGGATATGACGAGGTTGCGCAACTCCTCAACTCCGAGGTGATGAATTGGCTCTACACCAAGCTATTTCGGAGTCGCAAGATGCTCCGCAAAGATATCGAGAGGTTGCCTATTCACGTTGGGTATTTCGCTCAATACAAGGAGTTTAACGATTTAGATTACGCACGATATTTAGATATATGTTTCTACCAACAACAATAAAAGAGGTGCGCGCCCGCGGTTGGGACTACCTCGATGTCATACTATTCACGGGCGATGCCTACATCGACCACCCATCTTTTGGCGCGGCGGTGATCGGTCGTCTCCTCGAAGCTGAGGGGTATCGCGTGGCGATTGTCCCACAGCCCAACTGGCGCGACGATCTGCGCGACTTCAAGAAACTTGGCGAGCCACGACTTTTTTTTGGCGTCACGGCAGGGTCAATGGACTCCATGGTAAACCACTACACCGCCAACATCCGCCTACGTAGCAATGACGCATATACACCTGGCAACAAGGCTGGATTTCGTCCCGACTACGCAGCAACAACATACACCAAGATTCTCAAAGAGCTATTTCCGCACAAGCCCGTTGTGGTGGGAGGTATCGAGGCATCACTGCGTCGACTGACCCACTACGACTACTGGAGCAACACCCTCAAGCCATCAATGCTCATAGAGAGCGGTGCAGATATTTTGTCCTACGGCATGGGCGAAGGGGTGATCGAGGAGATTGCAAAGGCACTAGAGAATGGGTTCAACGCTAAGCTACTGCGCAAAATCGCGCAGGTCGCATATGTTGCCGACAAGGATTATGTAGAGCGTCTCGACAAATCTAAGATATTGAAGATGAACAGCTTCGAGGAGTGCTGCAAGAGCAAGCGCGCCTTTGGGCAGAACTTTGTCACCATGGAGACGCAGAGCAACCTCCGCAACCAAGAGATGTGGCTCGTAGAGGGCACAAGCGACAAGTTCGTCGTGATAAACCCTCCGCGCCCAACCCTCACAACCGCGGAGGTGGATCATTCATTCGACCTGCCATATATGCGCGCGCCACACCCCAAGTATCGTGGCAAGGGGGATATTCCAGCGTGGGAGATGATAAAATTCTCGATCAACATGCACCGCGGATGTTTCGGAGGATGCTCATTCTGCACAATATCTGCACACCAAGGCAAGTTCATTGCCTCACGCTCCGAGAGGTCAATACTCGCTGAGGTGGAGCGACTTGGCGAGATGGAGGGTTTCCGCGGCAACATATCAGATATTGGAGGTCCATCGGCAAATATGTGGAACATGGGGGGTAAGAACCTCGCCCTATGCGACAAGTGCAGACGCCCATCCTGCCTACACCCATCGCCATGCAAGAACCTCAACAACGACCATAAACCGTTGCTGAGACTCTACAACAAAATACGCAACGTGCGCGGAATCAAACGCGCATATATCGGTAGCGGAATACGTTACGACCTCTTCGATGAGTCGCCATACCTCGAAACAGTGCTCCGATACCACACCTCGGGGCGTCTCAAAGTTGCCCCCGAGCACACCGAGGAGCATGTGCTGAAGATCATGCGCAAGCCATCATTCAAACTCTTTGAGCAGCTCACAGTCGACTTCAAAGCCATATGCAAACGCCACGACCTACCCTATCAGCTGATACCATACTTTATATCTTCGCATCCAGCATGTCGCGAACAAGATATGAAAGCACTGAGTCAGAAGGTATTGGGCAAGCTACACTTCAACCTTGAGCAGGTGCAGGATCTCACACCCACACCCATGACCCTATCATCCGTGATGTTCTACACAGGCGAAGACCCCTACACAGGCGAGAAGGTCATTGTCGCCCGTAGCCAAGAGGATAAACGCCGCCAAAAAAGCTACTTCTTCTCGAAGAGTCGATAACTATTTGTCGCTTTAGAACTGGGGGCTGCTGAGTAGGACTGAGTAAAACTGTGTATTACTCAATCTTTCTCAGTCCTACTCAGCCTCAAATACAGCCTCACTCACCAGTGAGCTAAACTTACTATGGTTGATGATGACCAAGGCGAGGACGACCATCACGATGATACTGAATATCACCGAAAGGAATCTACTTATCATTGTTTTCTGCTTTTGATTGTAGGACTTCGAGGGCTTTGAGCATGATCTCGTCGACGACATAGATGTTGGCGTAGAAACCATTATCTTCGAGGGGTGTATTTCGACCGATGTACGCCTTAAGTTGCGCCTCGATGAGTGCTTTGGACTGTTTAATCTCCGCGTTGTTGCGCTTCACCCCCTTTCGCGATGCGTAGGCAATGAAGTTGGGGAATAGATCCTTGTCGTTGTCGAGAAGATTGTGCAGTTCATCAACGGTTTTGATGGCGTTCAGTTTCTCGCGGTGTTTATCGGAGTACTTTATCGTGTAGTGGTATAGGATGTTACGCCCCGACACCTCGACAAAATATTTCGAAACGCTCGTTGTGTCGACAGGCACGAAGATATCGGGCATGATACCACCGCCACCATAGACCACCTTACCCTTGGGGGTGATCTTTTTGAGTGAGTCAACAAAGTGGATGCTGTCGGCATGGAAAAGCTCCTGATGCTTCACGCGCTCGGAGAGTTCATCTTCGTATGACTTTCCATCACCTAGGGTGTATGGTTTCTGTATCGAACGACCTGTGGGTGTGTAGTATCGCGCTGTAGTGAGACGAAGTGCCGATCCATCGGGGAACGGAATTTGCCTCTGCACCAACCCCTTACCAAATGATCTGCGACCTATGATTGTTCCGCGGTCGTTATCCTGAATCGCACCTGCGAGGATCTCACTCGACGATGCGCTACCCTCGTTTATCAACACCACGATCTCTAGGTCTTGAATTGTTCCGCGACCATCGCTATACTCGCGAATCTGCTCCCCTGCGCGATCCTCCGTATAGACCAAAAGTGTCCCCTTGGGCAGAAACTCGTTGGCTATGAGAATCGCTTGGTCGAGGTATCCGCCCGAGTTGCCCCTAAGGTCGAGGATCAACTTCTTCATACCTTGGGCTTTGAGGCTCTTGATACCCTCCACCAACTCGCGGTGGGTGTTGCGCGCAAACTGCGACATCTGCAAAAATCCGATGGAGTCGGCAAGCATAAAGGTCGCTCCAACGCTCTTGATTGGGATGACGTCGCGCGTAACCTCAACATCCACAAGGTCGTCAATACCCTGACGTTCAAGCGACAAGCGCACCGTAGATCCTCGCTTACCGCGCAGCTGTTTAACAATCTTACTCTGCTCTATTTTGCGACCTGCGACAATTGAGTCGTTGATCTTGATGATCCTATCACGCCCCTTGACACCAGCCTTGTCGCTTGGACCTCCGCTGATGACATTGAGGACAATAACGGTATCGGTCGCCATGTTAAAGACGATGCCGACGCCCTCGAACTCACCATCGAGAGGTTCGTTGACCTTCTGCATATCCTTGGCTGGGATATATGACGAGTGGGGGTCGAGCTCCTCGATGAGCGAGGGTATAACCTTCTCCGCCAAGGAGTCCATCACCACAGGGTCGACATATTGACTCTCGATAAGCGAGATGGTGTAGGATAGTTTATTTTGAGGTGTCTGCGGCAGTGTGAACCCCTTAAAAAGCTCCCCGAGTTGATCCTGCGTATGTTTTCGCTCCGCCACGCGACCCACAATCATACCGACCATGACCGCCGCAACAATAGCTATCACCGCCGTAGCTAGAACCGTATATTTTGAGATTTTCTCCATCTTACTTGTTTTTAAATGTGTATGCCAGACCCACAGTCAAGAGCGTCTGAGTCTGCATCTTAAGGCTCTGCGACATATCGTAATACATCTGGTAGCTGAGAGTTGTCGACAGCAGCTGTGTCGCCTTGATCTCCACGCGATTCTCCCACCTCACCGTTGGGCGGATTGAAAAGACTGGTTTTATACCCTCGTTGTCGCTATTCCACTGCGTTATCGCCTCGGTAAATTCATCATAATCCGTGTATATATTGCTGTATGAGAGCTCCGAAATCCATCCGTAGAAGGTGAATACCGAGGTCACGTAGCGTATCGCACCTTTCTTGCCAAAGGTTCTATCGAAGTCGATCTGCAACGAAGAGCCACCCTCGACCTTGGAACTTGCGTAGGGGCTAACTCCGTAAGGCTCAACATATAACTCGTTGGCGTCGGTATGCTCCAAGTATTGATATAGCGCGTTTTGGCGAATAAGCTCGCTAGAGACATACGTGCCGTTGACCGCTAGAGGCGAGATGCTCACCTTGAAAGGCAACTTCTCCAGAGGTGACTGGTAGTTGACACCCAGCGAGATGGTCAGATATCCTGGAGCCATGAATCCGCTCTTTAGGTGAATTCTCTCCTGCGAGGCACTCGACACATATCCATCGGCAAATTGACTTCTAAACTTCAGCGAACCTCCATACGACCAGTTTTTGGACATCTTGATCGCGGGGGCTATCGAGAGTGAGAACTCATCCTGATTTTTGTACCACACCGTCTCGTCATATGTCGAGCCATCATCTGCCGTGCGCTCAACACCGACACGATAGTAGCCAAACTTAGCCGAAAATTGCGTCTCCAACGAGAATAGATTCTTTGTATATGTATGCTTTAGATTTATTGACGACAGCGTAGTCATCGAGTTATCACCACCCGAAGCATCGAGCCACGCCTGATTATATTGAACAAGGCTACCCTGCAATGATGCGGTGATCTCTAGCGTGTTACGCTCCTTGCGGATGGAGTCCCTCTCGGCGCGATACCTCGCAGGCGAGAAGTAGTTATCCGCGATATTACTCTCAGCGATAGAATCGCAAAAGATGATGCTTTGCACCTTAGTCGGTATCTCGTCAATCTCCATCTGAGCCACCGCAGGTACCGTATATATATATGTAAAGGCTACTAAAAGTAGTAGAAAGTGTAAATTTCTTGACATAAAAGATTGTTAATGTCACAAAATTATAAATTTATTTGCTGAATACCTAGAAACTACCTAATTTTGTTGAGGATATGTAGCTCTTCGCGCCACATCGCCCCAAGGGATAGATTGTGAGGAGTATTATTTTTTAACATTTAACCATAAGACCACTCATTATGAAATATATCGGAGCACACGTCAGCGCATCGGGCGGAATCGAAAATGCACCAGCCAACGCTGCGGCAATCGGAGCAAATGCCTTTGCACTATTCACCAAGAATCAACGCCAATGGCGCGCACCAGAGTTGACGCAGAAGCAGATCGACGCATTCAAAAGCGCGTGCGAAAAGCACGACTTCACCCCAGCAAAGATACTTCCCCACGACAGCTACCTCATCAACCTTGGACACCCCGAGAGCGAGGGGTTGGAGAAGTCGCGCCAAGCGTTCAACGAGGAGATGTCGCGTTGCGAGGCTCTAGGACTCACGATGCTCAACTTCCACCCAGGTAGCCATCTGCGCAAGATCTCCGCCGAGGCGTCACTCGACCTTATTGCCGAGTCGATAAACCTCGCATTGGCTCAGAGTTCGGGGGTGACCGCTGTAATCGAGAACACCGCAGGTCAAGGCTCCAACCTTGGGTTTTCGTTCTACCACCTCGCCCATATCATCGACCGCGTGGAGGATAAATCGCGCGTGGGCGTCTGCCTAGACACCTGTCACACCTTTGCCGCAGGGTACGATCTCACATCATATGAGGCGTGTGAGCGCACTTTCGCTGAGTTCGAGGAGGTCGTTGGGTTTAAATACCTCCGTGGCATGCACCTCAATGACGCCATGAAAGATCTTGGTAGCCATGTCGACCGCCACGCATCTATTGGCGAGGGTAAGATCGGGCTTCCATGCTTCGACTTCATCATGAACGACAAGCGTTTCGACGATATTCCGCTGATTCTTGAGACTCCCGACGATACCCTTTGGAGTGTGGAGATCGAGAAATTGCGCTCGATGGTCAAATAAAACCAAAAAATAATTGTCAACACAATGCACTGTGCATAAGGATATTAACATAATGTTAGCGTTTGGGGGCGAATTTTTGTTGCCAAAAAATTTGGAGATATAAAAAAAATACCTACCTTTGCATCGTCAACAAGGGAAAACGTTGACACTTACGGTGGATTCATCTAAGGGCTAGGATACCTGCCTCTCACGCAGGACATAGGGGTTCGAATCCCCTATCCACTACCAAAAACGGTTAGAGTATTACTCTGACCGTTTTTTTGTATCCTTATCGCAAGGTTACCACATTTACAAAAGATGGGCCTACCGCAACGCGATAAGCCCATATCTAAATATCTCTAAAGGTTACCCTTATACTGTCCAAGTCTCACCTGAGTTGAGAAGATCATCCATGCAAGAGATCTTGCGCGGAGCCTCCTGAACACGTGTGATCTGAGCCTCAACCTCCTGATCGTAAACTGGAGCCTCAACCGAACGAATCACACCCATAGCAACTGGATACTCAGGGTACTTCATCGCTGCAAGCATTGTGTGCAACGTTGTAGACTCCTCCTTAGCATCGTGAGTAAGTACATTGTCGAGCGTATATCCATCCTCGCCAATAGTGACAACCTTCAACTTAAGACCATCGAGAACAAGACCCTTCTCGCCGTTAACTCCGAAGATCATCTTCTCGCCATGCTTAAGGGTGATGGTGTTTGCCTGACGCAACGCCTTAGAACCTGCGAACTCAGCGAAAGTCTTATCGTTGAAGATCACACAGTTGGTAAGAACCTCCACGATAGACAATCCCTCGTGACATCCTGCCTCAACAAGAAGATCCTTTGTCAACATCACATCCGCGTCAATGGCGCGAGCGAAGAATGTTCCCTTAGCTCCGATAACAAGCTCACCTGGGTTGAATGGGTGCTCCACAGTTCCGAAAGGCGATGTCTTAGTGATCTTACCCAACTTCGATGTTGGCGAGTACTGACCCTTTGTAAGACCATAGATCTCGTTGTTGAAGAGTACAACATTGAGGTCGACATTACGACGGATAGCGTGGATTGTGTGGTTACCACCAATAGCGAGCGAGTCACCATCTCCCGTAGCCACCCAAACACTAAGCTTAGGGTTTGCGGTCTTTACACCTGTGGCGATAGCGTTAGCACGACCGTGAATAGTGTGAAAACCGAACGTGCGCATGTAGTAGATGAAACGCGATGAGCAACCGATACCCGACACAAATGAGAACATATTGTGAGGGATAGACTTCTTCTCAGCAATCTCGGCACAAGCGCGCTGTACAGCGTTGATAATTGCGTGGTCACCACATCCAGGGCACCAACGAACCTCCTGATCGCTTTTAAAATCTGCTGGGGCGTATTTATATTGTTGTGTCATAACTTTTACTTTTCACAAATTTGTACAAACTTCTCTTTCAACTCAACAACAGTGAAGGGCTGACCCTGAACCTTGTTGACCTGCTCATATGTGAACTCAGGCATCTGCATGCGCAAGTAACCTGCGAACTGTCCCATATTAAGCTCACAAACAACGATCTTCTTAAACTTAGCGAAGATCTCGCGAACACCGTGTGGAAGTGGATTGATAAAGTTGAAGTGGCAGAGAGATACGCTCTTACCCTCCTCGCGAAGCTCAGTAACGGCACTCTCAAGGTGTCCCTTAGTACCTCCCCATCCAACGATCAAAACATCGCCACTCTCGTCACCCATAACGGTCTGAGCTGGGATATAATCGACAACCTTAGCAACCTTGTTAGCGCGGTTCTCGGTCATGATCTGGTGGTTCTTAGGGTCGTGAGAGATGTTACCCTTCAAGGCATCCTTCTCCAAACCTCCGATGCGGTGCTGCAGACCATCAACACCTGGGAACGCCCACCCACGAGCCATCTTCTCATCACGAGCGTATGGCATAAATGGTGAACCATCAGCGTTAGGAGCAGCGATAGGTGGTGTGATAGTTGGGTAGTCACTCATTGAGGGGATCAACCATGGCTCAGAACCATTAGCGATAAATCCATCAGTAAGCAGAACCACTGGAGTCATATGCTCAAGGGCGATACGTCCCGCCTCAAATGCGTAGTGGAAACAGTCGCTAGGTGATGATGCAGCCAACACAACCGCTGGACACTCACCATTACGTCCGTAGAGAGCCTGCGCCAAGTCACTCTGCTCAGTCTTGGTAGGTAGACCCGTCGAAGGTCCTCCGCGCTGTACATTGACAACAACGAGTGGCAACTCAGTCATAACCGCCAAACCTAGAGCCTCACTCTTCAATGAAAGACCTGGACCTGACGTTGTAGTCACTGCGAAGTTACCTGCATAGGCAGCTCCGATAGCTGTACAGATACCTGCGATCTCATCCTCCGCCTGAACTGTCTTAACGCCCATATCCTTGCGCTTAGCCAACTCCTCAAGGATTACCGTAGCTGGTGTGATAGGGTACGAACCACAGAAGAGTGGCAAGTTAGCCTTCTCAGCCGCTGCACACAGACCCCAAGCAGTAGCGACGTTACCGCTGATTGAGCGATACTTACCCTGAGCAAGTCCCGCCTCGTTAGTCTTGTATCTATTTGCGAATGCGTGAGTGTTAGCACCGTAGTTGTAACCAGCGTCGAGAACTAGCTTGTTAGCCTCAGCTACCGCAGGGTTCTTCTTAGCGAACTTGCTGTCGATAAAGCTCTTAGCGTGATCCTCGGCGAAGTCGAATAGGTAAAAACATAGACCTAGCGCGAACATGTTCTTACACTTCACTGCCGACTTATTGTCGAGACCCGAGTCAGCAAGTGCATCCTTAGTCATTGTAGTGATGGGAGCCAACACAACGTTGTAGTCCGTAAGACCCAACTCTGCGATAGGATCATCAGTGGTGTAACCCGCCTTCTTAATCAAATCCTCGTTAAGAGTATCAGCATCAAGAATTACCGTTGCATCCTTCTTCAACCACACGCGGTTCGCCTTCAAAGCGGCAGGGTTCATAGCTACAAGTACATCGCAGTAGTCACCAGGAGTCACGATCTTTTGAGAACCGAAGTGAACCTGGAAACCTGAGACACCACCTACCGTACCTTGTGGGGCGCGGATCTCTGCTGGATAATCTGGGAATGTTGAAATTCCGTTACCTCGCAGAGCCGATGTGTCTGAAAAAAGAGTACCTGTGAGCTGCATACCATCGCCTGAATCGCCTGAAAAGCGAATCACGACATCGCGCATCTCTTGCACATTTTGTTGTTCCATCTCTACATTATTTATTAGTTATACATCTTATTCCGTAGGAGGATTTACCACACATGTGTGATAAATCTCTGTTTGCAAATTTATGAAAAATTTTATAAAAACGGAAGTATCTAGCTCAAAAAAAGTGATATATCTTTTTTAAATTATCATTCTTAACTATAGACCCTCGAATTTTACACATTTATCACTTTCAAACCCCTTAAAATAACAATTTTATAGAAGCTTTGGCTTGCAATTCTGAGGAAAAAAAGTATCTTTGCGCTACACTTTACCCTGCAACAGGGCTTAAACCACTATTTAGGCAGTGTGAGAGGTGGCAGAATTTAAATAAAATTAAAAATTATACCTATATATTAATAAGATACATTATGGATGCACTACTTTTGCTCATTGGCTTGGCGTTGATTCTCGGAGGTGCTAACTACCTAACCGATGGCGCAGCAGCTATTGCGAAACGTTTCAATATCTCGGAGTTTATCGTTGGTCTCACCATTGTCGCCATCGGAACATCTATGCCCGAGATGGTGGTGAGCGTCATCTCCGCACTGGAGGGTCATGGCGAAATTGCCGTGGGTAATGTCGTGGGATCTAATATGTTCAACACCTATGTCATTCTCGGCATCTGCGCCCTGATACGCCCTATGGCGATCACCAAAAACAATGTCAAACGCGATATCCCCATCGGAATTTTAGCCTCAGCAGTGTTGCTACTCGTTACCCACTCGGGGGTTATCCCTCAGGCGTATGGCGCACTTATGGTGTTGATCTACTTTGCGCTGATGCTCTACTCTATTCGCGCATCGAGAAAGGATGCACACCTCGACGAGCCCATGGAGTCGCACGAGGGGGAGATGAAACCTTGGGTGGCGACACTCTTGGTCGTTGGAGGTCTCGGAGGTTTGGTCTACGGAGGCGAGCTTTTCTTGGGTAGCGCGGTCTCTATTGCCGAGAAGTTCGGAATACCACAGAACATCATCGCCATCACGCTGGTTGCAGGGGGCACTTCGCTTCCTGAGTTGGCGGCATCGTTGGTCTCGCTCATGAAGGGCAAGAACGACATCGCGTTGGGTAATGTCTTGGGCTCTAACATCGCCAATATATTTCTGGTCATCGGCGCGAGTGCCACCATCACACCCATCACACTGGGCGCGATAACGATCATTGACCTTTTGGTTGTCGCCTTGGGGTCGGTGTTGCTCTTGGTGGCAGCCTTCACATTCAAGAAAAACATGCTCGATAGGGTTGAGGCAGCGATCTTTTTATTGATCTTTGGCGGCTACATGTTTTGGCTTATTGGCTAAAATTTGCTACCTTGCAGAACAAAATCAACAATAAACTAAAACCTAAATAAACCATGAAGAAAAGTGTAATTTTCGCGCTGATGGCAACAGTGTGTGCCTCGGCAGCGTTGGCGGCAGATTACCCTGTGTCGCAACCAATCAAATCAATTCCAACACCTCCCGTAGGGCAGCGTTGGGTTCTCAACGAGATATTCTCCGACGAGTTCAACGGCACGGAGCTAGACTCAAACAAGTGGTATGACCACCACCCAACATGGGCTGGTCGCCAACCTGGATTCTTCATGAAGGAGAATGTCGCTGTGGAGGATGGCAACCTTGTCCTCACATCGAGCAAACCTGCCGAGCCAATTCAGTACCAATCGAAGTGGGGCGATAAGAAGATCATCGAGTATACCGTTGGAGGTGCTGCGGTGGTTTCGAAATCCGAAGAGGCGCACTACGGATATTATGAGAGTCGCGTTAAGGCGAACAAGACATCAATGTCGACAACATTTTGGTTGTCACGCGGAGGTAACCACCCCGTTGAGGGCAACCAGCCCGAGTGGATTTCGGATGGTATGTTTGGTCAGGAGCTAGATATCTGCGAGACCATTGGTCGCACAGGAACTCCAGCGGAGGGTTGGAAACCTATGGCAGCATCGTTCTGCAAGGTGATGAACTCAAACGTTCACTGCTGGCACACGCCTAAGGGTGGCAAAAAGACCGATGTCGCAATCAAGAAGATCCCTGGCATGAAGCCACAGAACGGCAAGCTCCTCTCTGAGGACTTCAATATCTACGGCTGTTGGTGGAAGAACGAGAACACCGCGGAGTTCTACATGAACAATGAGTCGGGTGGCGAGAAGAAGTTCCTAGATCGTCAAGGTCGACCATTCAACATGCCTAAGCCTATGGGTTTGAACCTCGTTGTGGAGACATACGGTTGGATTCCAACACCTACGGATGAGGATCTCAACGACCCTGAGAAGAACAGAACATACTACGACTGGGTACGTCACTACGTCCTTGTTGCAGCACACAAGTCGGGCAGTGGTAAGGTTGCTGAGGGAATCTTCGCCAACCGCATATCGTTGGGCGAGAAGCCTGCTAAGCTAGCTGCTCCAGTGGGCAAGAAGGGTGGCGTGGAGCTTAATATCCAATACACGACATCGGCAAACCGCGAGATCTCAATCGAGATCTTCGATGCCAACAACAAGAGCGTCACATCGAATGTGATTCCTGCATATGTGGGCTACGCCAACCAGATGGTGAAACTTCCAGCTAAATACACCAAGGGTGCAAAATATACCGCTGTGGTATACCTTCGCGACGCAAAATCTAAAAACAACAACAAGGCTATTGAGGGTGATTCGTTCAGCTTTGTAGTTGAGTAGTAGCGATTTTTTCGAGTAAAGGTAACAATGATTGTAAAATTATTGTTACCTTTGTTGGTCAATGCCCTCACTGTTGGGCAACGAAAGAGAACAATAAAACACATAAAAGATAAACTTTATAAATTATGGTTGATATTTTTGAACGCCTAGAGAAAAACGTAGGCGGACCTATTGGTCAATACATGAATGCAGCTCACGGATATTTCGCATTCCCAAAGCTAGAGGGTGAGCTAGGTCCTCACATGATGTTCCGCGGCAAGGAGATGCTTAACTGGTCTCTAAACAACTACCTCGGTCTTGCTAACAACCCCGAGGTGCGCGAGGCGGATGCTAAGGGCGCAGCAGATTTCGGTATGGCAGCACCTATGGGTGCACGTATGATGAGTGGTCAGACTAAGTATCACGAGCAGTTGGAGCGCGAGTTGTCGGCATTCGTCGGCAAGGAGGATGCTTTCCTTCTCAACTTCGGATATCAGGGAATGATCTCAATCATCGACTGCCTCTTGACACACCGCGATGTTGTGGTATATGATGCTGAGGCTCACGCTTGTATCATCGACGGACTTCGCATGCACAAGGGTAAGCGTTTCGTGTATGGTCACAACGACCTCGACTCTCTTCGTCTACAACTTCAGCACGCTACGGATCTCGCTGAGTCACAGCGCGGTGGCGTCCTCGTAATCACTGAGGGTGTATTCGGAATGAAGGGCGACCTCGGTTTCCTCGACAAGGTTGTAGAGCTTAAGAAAGAGTTCAACTTCCGCGTACTCGTGGATGATGCTCACGGATTTGGAACAATGGGTAAGACTGGTAAGGGTACGGCTGACCACTTCGGTGTGACAGACCAGATAGATGTCTTGTTCAACACATTCGCCAAGTCAATGGCAGGTATCGGAGCTTTCGTGGCAGGTCCTAAGTGGCTTATCAACTTCTTCCGCTACAACATGCGCTCACAGCTCTACGCAAAGTCCCTCCCAATGCCTATGGTGATTGGTGCTCTCAAGCGTCTCGACATGATCCGCACACACCCCGAGTTCATCGCTAAGTTGTGGGAGATCACAAACGCTCTTCAGTCGGGACTTCGTGAGAATAACTTCGAGATCGGCGTTACACAGTCACCTGTGACACCAGTATATATGAAGGGTGGAGTAAATGAGGCTACAAACCTTGTTGTCGACCTCCGCGAGAACTACAACCTTTTCTGCTCTATCGTGGTATACCCAGTGATCCCTAAGGGCGAAATCATCCTTCGCGTAATCCCAACAGCAGCACATACACTCGAAGATGTCAAGTATACTCTCGACGCATTCGTCGCTGTACGCCAGAAACTCGTGGACGGAGTATACGCAAGTATGCCAATCCCAAATATGGCAGAGTAAGTATATCGGACGGCTGGGGTATGTCCTGCGCGGACAGCGGCGGGGTGCTCCCCGCGGAGCTATTCTCTAGCGGTCATGTGGTACGCAGTTTCTTTTTGGAAACTGCTAAAAATAAAAGCGAAGATTTTTTAGATCTTAAAAGCCTCCTACGGTCGGCTCTTAATCTAAAAAATCTTCGCTTTTATTTTTCACGCGACTATCGTCGCGTGCCACATGCCGACGTTCCACCTCTCTCAGTATTGACGCTTTGGGTCTCTCTTTGTCCCAAAGTCCCAAAATGAGACAGCAAGTTCTCAAATAGATCTTTACTCAGTTTTTTGTTCGTCATCTTTCTTGGTGTAGCTTTGTGCTTTCGCAGCTATGTTACTCCAATTATAGTTTCGACGCAGACCTTGAAACGTGAGGTATATCATCAGTAGTGATGATGTGAAGCAGAAGATAAATACACCCACAGCGATAAATATAAGTTGTATGGTTAGATGCGACGCAAAATCAGCAGTGCTGCCCTTCTCCTTAGTTGTCGAGCCATCGCTCCACTTGGTGATGTATGTTGTTGGCACATACTGCATTGCCAAGCCTCCCAGTGCTAAACCTGCTCCCATTCCGACAAATATCTTCTGGATGCCTCCAACTATTGCGCTCTCTGTCTTTAGTCGCGTTATGGTGTAGCCATATGGACGTTGTGAGATGATGTAGAGTGGAATTAGTATGGCGAAAAATATAAACCAGCGGAGCAACCCGTTTGATGAGCTTTGCTCGTTATCTACACGACGCTCCATTTCGCCAATTGCCAATTCGTGGAACTCTTTGAACTTCATATTATTGATCTCGTCAAATAGCTCTCTCTTCTCTTTTGCCTCCTTCTCCTCCTTCTGTGCATACTCTAAGTAGCTCTTTTTATCGTCAGCACTTTTTGTGGTGTCGGCTTGTTGGCGATGAGTAACGGCATTTTTACTACAGTAATCAGCCCTATCCTTTATTCCGCTGAGCTTTTCGAGTTTGTAGTTGTTGGCGCGAACAAAGCGATCATCATACTTCATCTTCACAAAGGAAAGTGTGGCGTAGTTGACTGTAGTATCTTGAGCAGTCCAGTTCTTCACAATCTCCAACTTAGCCTGTGCCCTTGCGACATCCTCCTCTTGACTGCCACGCATGAAGTTGAAGATGATAAGTGTTATAACAACACCAACGATTAGAACCCACTGGAATGTGCTGTGGCGTTGTGTCGACCAGTTGATAACCTTGTTGAGAGTCTCAACACGTGTGTTTAAAAATTGGTCATTGGGGTCACCTGCCACCTCCTGGGCTTTATCGACACATTGTCGCATTTTCTCAGCCTGCTCGGCATTAGTTGGGAAGATATTATCATACTCTACAATGTCACTCTCTCGTTCATCACCCTTAATCTTCGATGAGGTATACATCGCCTCATCCAACCATTTGTATGCCTCGGCGTTGGGGTGGTCGCTCCCTGCTTGCGCAAGATGAGATAGTGCACTCTCAATAGTGGAGTTGCTATTACTCTTTTTCTTTCGTCCAAACATAGTTTTAGTTTTTTAATTAATACTTTGATAAAACGTTTAGACTCAAAGATATGATAAAAAAGTTAAAATGCAAAATTTAAACTATATTGCAAATTAAAATGTTATATATTGACTACACTTTTGTAATGTATTGAGGGTGACTACGATATCATTGAGAAGTCGAGTCGTTTGCGCGGTTGGTGTTGGTCGCGAAGTTGTCGCAGGAGGGTGTTTGCAGGGGCTTCGAGTTGAGGATCGACCTCAAGGATTGCCTCGGCACAGCCTCTCGCTGTGGCTAGGATTTCGCTATCGAGGGCGAGGTTGGCGACTTTGAGAGAGAGAGCCTCACCGCTTTGGAGTGTTCCGTTGATATCTCCTGCTCCGCGCAGTTGGAGGTCAAGCTCCGAGAGTCGGAATCCGTCATTTGTCTGGCACATAGCCTCTAGGCGTGCGCGAGACTCGCGCGAGAGTTTCTCGCCCGACATCAAGATGCAAAACGACTGCTCCGATCCGCGACCTACGCGACCGCGAAGTTGGTGGAGCTGCGAGAGTCCAAACCTCTCGGCTGACTCTATGACCATCACCGTGGCGTTGGGGACATCCACCCCCACCTCGATGACGGATGTTGCAACCATGATCTGCGCCTCTCCGCTCTTAAACTGACGCATGGATTCATCCTTGTCGGCAGGTTTCATCTTGCCGTGACATATGGTCGTATGGTACTGAGGCAGAGGGAAGTCGCACGAAATGGAGTCGTAACCATCGTGAAGATCCTTGTAGTCCATCTTCTCCGACCCCTCGATCAGCGGATATACCACATATACCTGACGCCCCTGCGCAATCTGCTCTCGCATAAAACCCCAGAGGCGCAGACGTGCCGCGTCGGTGTAGTGAACGGTCTTGATGGGCTTACGACCTGGAGGTAGCTCGTCAATCACCGAGACGTCGAGATCACCATAGAGTGTCATTGCGAGGGTGCGCGGTATGGGTGTCGCAGTCATCACCAGCACATGCGGAGGCTGTACATTCTTGCTCCAAAGTCGCGAACGTTGCTCCACACCAAAGCGGTGTTGCTCGTCAATGACCACAAATCCAAGGTTCTGAAAGACAACGCGATCCTCCAGTAGAGCATGTGTTCCAATCAAGATATTTATCTCTCCCGATGCGATCCCTTCGAGGGCAGTGCGACGCTCCTTGGCGCGCGAAGATCCCGTAAGTATTCCAATATTAATAGGTAGCCCCTCGGTCATGCGCTGCATGGATGCGAAGTGCTGTCGCGCAAGAATCTCAGTGGGAGCCATGATGCACGCCTGAAAACCATTATCTACGGCGAGGAGCATCACCGCAAGCGATACCACCGTCTTTCCGCTACCCACATCACCCTGCAGAAGTCGGTTCATCTGATACCCCGATGTTGTGTCGGTGCGGATCTCCTTGATGACGCGCTTTTGTGCCCCTGTGAGCGGAAACGGCAACAGCTCGCTGTAGAATCTATTGAATAGATCCCCCACCTTGGGCATCAGAAATCCGTTACGCTTGGATATTCGGTCGCTGCGCCTCACCCCAATAACGAGCTGCAAACCAAAAAGTTCCTCGAACTTTAGGCGATACATCGCGCGCGAAAGTAGCTCTTGGGATTGTGGAAAGTGAACATTGTAGAGTGCCTCTCTGAGCGACAAAAGCCCATAGTTGGCGATAATATTCTGAGGTAGTGTCTCCTCGATCTGAGACCCTACGCGACGCCATAACTCGCAGATTATGTTATAGATACCCTTACTTCCTAAGGTGCGCCCAAGTGTCTCGGTTGTGGAGTAGACCCCTTGAAGTCCGCTCTCGGGGCGTTGCGACATCACCTTCTCGATGGTCTCCAACTCGGGGTGAACCATCGACATGGAGTGCCCATAAAATGTCGGACGCCCAAAGATGAGGTACTCGCGCCCCACCTCAATTCGTTTCTCGATCCACTTGACGCCCTGAAACCAGATCAGATCCGCCGAGGCTGTTCCATCACTTATGTGTGCGGTGAAACGCTGTTTGCGACCCTCGCCAGCGTAGCTCACCCCCGTGACGCGCCCCCGAATTTGAAGCAACGAACTCTCCTGATCTGTCACCTCGGCAATGGGGTAAACGCGTGTGCGGTCGATATATCTAAAGGGTAGATGGTAGAGCATATCGCGCAGAGTCACAATGCCTAGCTCCTTTTCAAGTAGCTTAGCTCGCGCCTCTCCGACCTTGGGGATATACATCACACTGCCATCTAAAATCTTATTCATATCACAAATATAGAGTTTTTGATATTTAACTCCCAAAAAATTTGTATATTTGTTCCCTATTGTGCCCGATTTTCGAGGGTATCGAATTAGAAAGTAAGTTTTTGAGATGAACGAATTGTTATATAGCATTGTTGATATATTTTTGCGCTCGCTAATGGTGGGTGTTGCGGCATCTATCACTGTGGGTCCCGTGGCGGTGCTCTGCATCCAGCGAACGCTGAGCAAGAGTCGACGCTCGGGGTTGATGTCGGGCTTTGGTGTCGCGGTGGCGGATACCCTCATGGCGATTGTCGCCTACTTCTTCTACGCCATCTTGAAGGATGCCATTGACGAATATAACTTTGTCCTCCGCATTGTGGGTGGAGTCTTTGTTGTGGGTGTGGGTCTCTTCATCTTCTTCCAAAATCCTGTGACGCAGATTAGAAATAACCGCGCAGGACGTAGCTCCTCATGGCAGGATTTTGTCTCAATCTTTGGATTTACCATCGCCAATTTCCTAATGGTGATACCCTATATTTTGGCATTTTTCGCGATGTTCAACATCTCGACAGCCGATATATCCGATAGCTCAACATGGGCGATCAATCTGTTGAGTGGGGTGTTGGTGATCTCGGGATTTTTTATTGGTGCGGTGGCGTGGTGGAGCGGACTGGCGTGCGTTATCAGCCTCTTCAGGTCGAGATTTCGCCCCCGACATATGCTCACAATCAACCATGTCGCAGGCTCAATAATCTCGCTGTTGGGAGTCTACACGATACTCTCAACTTTTGTTAATTTATTTGAACTATGGAGCAAGCTAACAAACAAATTATAATCGCGCTAGATGGCTACTCGTCGTGCGGAAAGAGCACATTCGCAAAGGCTATAGCGGCGAAGTTGGGCTATATATTTATCGACACAGGGGCTATGTATCGCGCTGTGACACTGGCGGCTGTGAGGTCGGGAGCGTTCGAGGGTGGCGAGGCGAATGTGTCGCAAATCGAGGCTCTACTGCCGATGTTGGATATTCGTTTTGCGTATAACGCCCAACGAGGTGCGAGCGACATATATCTAGGTGCTGAGAGGGTCGAGGATGAGATCCGCACTATGGCGGTGAGCGAGAGGGTGAGCAAGGTGAGCTCCATTGCCGCGGTGCGCGAGAAGCTCGTTGCCCTACAACAGAAGATGGGGCACGAGGGCGGTATTGTGATGGATGGTCGCGATATCGGCACGGTGGTATTTCCATCGGCTGAGATCAAGCTCTTTATGACCGCTGAGCCGAGGGTTCGTGCGGAGCGCAGATATGCGGAGTTGCAGGCTAAGGGTGCGACGGTGAGCCTTGAGGAGATCGAGACCAACATCATGGAGCGAGATCGTGCCGATGAGGAGCGCGCAATCTCGCCACTACGTAAGGCGGATGACGCAATAGTTCTCGACAACACCTACATGAGTGTTGAGGAGCAGATGGAGTGGTTTTTGAGGCTCTACGAGGAGCGAATTTTACAATAATGGGGGCTATGAGAGTCGATATTGATCCACAATCGGGGTTCTGTTTTGGGGTGGTTCGCGCCATCGAGGAGGCGGAGCGCGCATTGAGTGAGGATGGTATTGTCTACTGTTTAGGTGATATCGTCCACAATCGTGTTGAGGTTCAGAGACTTGAATCGTTGGGGATGGTGACCATCACCAAGGCGGAGATCTCGAAGTCAACGTGCGAAGGGCGTATGTTGATACGCGCACATGGAGAGCCACCATCGACATATAAACTCGCTAAAGATCAAGGCGTTGAGGTGATTGACGCCACCTGCCCTGTGGTTGCGAAGTTGCAACAGAGGGTTAAGATGGCGTTTGAGCAGATGGAGGCGGTTGGAGGTCAGGTTGTCTTGTTGGGCAAGCGCGGTCATGCCGAGGTTGTGGGGTTGACGGGTCAGGTGGATGACGAGGTTGTTGTTGTTGAGAGTGAGGCGGATATGGATGGTGTGGACTTTTCAAGACCGATATATTTTTTGTCGCAAACCACCCAGAGTATTGCACTTTTTGAGAGACTTACTGCAGTTATTAAGGAGCGATATGAGGGCGATGTTGAGCGAGATATTGTTGTCTGCGACACGATATGTAGGCGCGTATCGTCACGTGAGGTGCACCTTAAGGAGTTCGCCAGCAGCTACGATGTTGTGATCTTCGTGAGTGGCAAGAAGTCGAGCAACGGCAAGGTGCTCTACGACCTCTGTCGAGGTGCAAACTCCAACGCCTACTTCGTTGAGGATGAGAGCGAGATCGAGAGTTCGTGGCTGGAGGGTGTCGAGTCGGTGGGAATATGTGGGGCGACATCCACCCCTGCATGGTTGATGAGGCAGGTTGCCGAGTCGATAGAAAAAATGTGTAACTAATTAATTTATAAAATATTATGAAATACTTTTCAAGAGCGTTTAAGTACCTTATCTCATTGTGTGTAGTCTATTTGGCGGTGATCTACCTTATGTCGCTTACGGGCATGTCGATGTTGACACCATCGCAGACGCTCCAAGCACTCTACTCGTCACAGCGTGGCATCATCATGGTGATTGCGATTTTGGCTTTGTCGATCTCCTATCCAGTCTTTGGATTCATGCGCAAGGAGATCAGCGGTGACCTTGTGAAGAATCGTGAGGCTATCATCAACTCGTTGGCTGTCAATGGCTTTAAGTTGAAGAGCGAGAGCCGTGGCGAGATGCTATTCGAGAGTAGCAATTTTTTGAAGAAGTTTACGTTTTTGTTTGAGGATGAGATTGTGATCTCGCAGGTTGGCGACAAATTGGTTGTCGAGGGTATTCGTCGCGGTGTCGCGCTGATTATCTATCGCTTAGAGAGCGCGATCGAGAGCTCTGAGGAGTAAGCTCTCTAGGGAGAGGCTCGGGAGTCCATCCATAAAATAGGGAAAAGATGATAAAATCAAGATTTTTAGCAGCTGTTGCTGTTGTGATTGTCGCGGCTCTATCCATCAAGGGGGTGAGCAATGACTTCGGACTGACGCAGAGTACTGAGTTGGTAATCAACCTGATGCGCGAACTTAACGGCAACTATGTCGATGAGGTTGAGCCTAGCAAACTTTTGGAGAGTGCCGCAGGTGCTATGGCGCGAAATCTCGACCCCTACACAGCGTTTTTGCCTGAGGAGGAGATGTCGGATTTCGAGATGATGACAACGGGAAAGTATGGCGGTATTGGCTCCATCATTCGCCAAAAGGGTGACTATGTCCATATTGCTCAGCCATATGAAGGCTCTCCAGCCGACCAAGCAGGTCTTAAAATCGGTGATCGCATCATCGCCATTGATGGTGTCAATGCTAAGGGTTTCAAGGTCTCGGATGTCAGCTCGCGCCTGAAGGGTACGCCTGGAACAAAGGTCAAGGTTAAGGTGGCTGGAGTGCAGGATACCACCAAGACGCGCAATGTGACAGTCACGCGCGATAGGATCAAAATCCCTGCGATACCATACTATGGATTTGTCGGAGATGCCAAGGATGCAATAGGTTACGTGAAGCATACCGACTTCACGGAGGGTAGCTACGATGAGATGCGCACAGCGTTGACCTCGATGCAGAAAGAGGGTCTCAAGGGGCTTGTTCTCGACTATCGCGATAACGGTGGAGGCATCATGCAGGAGGCGATAAATATATTGTCGCTCTTTGTGCCCCAAGGTAGCGAGGTGCTCAAAACTAAGGGGCGTCGCGACTCGACAGTCTATAAGACCATGAAGCAGCCACTTATGTTGGATATGCCGTTGGTGGTCTTGATAGATGGCAACTCGGCATCGGCGGCGGAGATTGTCGCTGGAGCACTTCAAGATCTGGATCGCGCGGTGTTGATTGGCTCTAAGAGTTTCGGTAAGGGGTTGGTGCAGAGCACAATACCTGTTGGGTATAACTCATACCTTAAGCTCACCACAGCGAGATACTACATCCCCTCGGGACGTTGTATTCAGGCGATAGACTACTCCAAGGATGGCAAGGCTGGCGGTGTTCGCGCCAAGGTTGCCGACTCTGTGAGACGTGAGTTTACGACCAAATCTGGTCGAAAGGTCTTTGATGGCGGAGGTGTCACCCCCGACATTAAGATTGAGACACCCAAGTTTAGCAGCTTTGTTGGCGCGCTCTACGGAGTGGGCTTTATTGATGACTTCGGGGATGAGTATGTCCGCAAAAATGGCGACAAAAATGGTGATATAAAACTCGATATCTTGAACTTCAAACTCTCGGACGAGGAGTATAACACCTTTATGGAGTTTATGAAGGGTAGGGATCTGCCCTACGAGTCGCGCACGCGCAAGAGCCTCACAGATCTCCAGAAGTTGGCGAAGGATGAGCAGTATGATGACTTTGCAGAGAGGCTTAAGTCGATTGAGGCGGATCTTAAGGATGACAAAGCGACAAATCTTAAGCGTCACAAGAGCGACATCGTAGATCTTATTGAGCGCGATTTGGTAATGAGAAGTGGCTATTTGCGCGGTGTTATCGAGGCATCTCTACCCGATGACGACAATGTTGTTAAAGCTGTGGAGGTGCTTACCAAGGATGGCGAGTGGCAACGCAGCTTGGTCTCTCACAAGGAGTAAATATATATTAATATATAGGTATGTATAGGTTGGGTCAACTATCGGCTACGTTTCGCAATCGTGCGGTAATCGTTGTGGGGGTGTTGCTTGGCGTGTTGTCGCTCTTGGCGACGGGTAACATGGCGCGAACACTCGGTCACAAGGAGAGGCACGATGTGATGGTGTGGGCACACGCCATGGAGCGTCTCAACCAAGATATGATGGGGCGTAGCGACCCTTTCCTTGCCGATATTGTCAATAGCAAGCAGAACATTCCATTCGTGATGACGGATGAGAACCTGCGCGTGATTGAGTCGCACCTGATCCCCGAGGATATCATCAACCACCCCGATAAACTGCGTCGCGAGATTGAGAAGCTCACGGAGCTGAATCAACCCATCGTGGTGAGGTATATGTGGAATGAGAAGAAAAATATCCTCTTCTATGGTCGCTCGTCACTCTTGACGTGGCTGTACTACTTTCCTTTTATTCAGATCTTTACAATACTGCTCTTTGCGGTGTTGTGTTATATCGCGCTCTCCAACTCCAAGGACTCGGAGCAGAATAGAGTGTGGGTGGGTCTCGCCAAGGAGACGGCTCACCAGTTGGGAACTCCCACCTCCTCGCTGTTGGGGTGGATTGAGTACCTTAAGACCCAACCTATTGACCCTTCGGTGGTTGAGGAGATGAATAAGGATCTGGCGCACCTGATGAAGATTGTCGATAGATTCTCGAAGATCGGGTCGGAGACACCTCTCACCCCTGCCAATGTCAACGAGATTGTCGGAGGTAGCGTTATGTACTTCAAGAAGCGTATTCCGCGCAATGTCACCCTCTCGTATAACGGTTTGGCGATGGCTCCTGTAGAGGTGATGATGAATGCAGCACTCTTTGAGTGGGTGATCGAGAATCTGATGAAGAACTCGTTGGATGCACTTCAGGGTCACGGATCTATAGATGTCAAGATCTCATATACGGATCAGGATGTTATGATTGATGTTGCCGACAGCGGCAAGGGAATTCCTAAGGGTAACTGGAAGAGGATCTTCGCCCCAGGTTTCACAACCAAGACGCGCGGTTGGGGTTTGGGACTCTCGCTCTCGAGGCGCATTGTCGAGGAGTACCACCACGGACGTATTGCAGTGGTGGAGTCCGAGATTGGCAAGGGTACGAAGATCAGAATAACCCTCAAACGACATAACGATTAGAGCTATGAGTGTAACGTTGGAGAGAGGATCTGCGGTTGTGGACTCGTTGGCTCAAATGCGGATCGACTCGTTGGCGCGAGTTCGCGAGGTTCAGGTTGCCGACTCGTTGGAGATGGTGCGCAATATCGCGCGCGAGGACTCCATAACGCGAGTGGTGGAGACAACGCGACATATCTTTGGTTGGAAGTCGACGATGGAGGGTGGTGCAGGTGTCGAGACGGTGGCTGAGGTCGCGTGCGAGGCGAGTGTATCTATTGCCCAAAGTAACAGTTTCATGCTCTTGACGTTGGCGTTCTCGTTGCTCTATCTGGTGTGGTTATCCCACATTGTTGTGAGCGGAACGGTGCGTTGGTCGCAACTTAAGAGCTTTAGTCGCGAAGTCGGCTCAGCATCGGGAGGTAGAGAGGTTATTGGTCAACAGCAGATGTTGATGAATATCTTGACGTGGGTGTTGGGTATTGGGATGGTTGCGATGTTGGGCGTTAAATTAGCCGATATATATATAGGTATATCCTATGACAATTTGGATGGTGGGGTATGGGTCATTGGAGCCGCTACGGTGGCGTTGCTCTGCGCCCTCTATGGCTGGACATTCATCAAGGTGGCGGGATATCTGACCATCAACGTGGATGCGATGAAGGAGCTTTTGGCGATAAAGAGACGACTTTTTGTTCTGTCGACAATCTTCATCTCACCCGTTTTAATGATGATGGCTCTGTCAAATATCTTGCAATTTCAGCAGGTTGTCTATATCCTTGTATTAGAGTGTATTGTGCTTGTCGCCCTATTTGTGTGGCAGACTTTTTTACTCTTTATGCGCGAAAATTTTTCAATATTGCATTGGATTTTGTACCTTTGTGCTGTGGAGTTGATGCCTTTGAGCCTCGTTTGGGGAGTACTTAGACACCTAAGTCTATAATTTTCAACATCTTGGTTGTCTGTTTTGGAGTTTTGTAGTCGATGTAATACCCTTATGTCAGGGGCATGTTAATGAGCGGAGAAGTGTGACCACAACCCTAAAGTGAATATATTTTTTAAAGACAAGTTTATAACGTGTTGGATATCCATAAAATTCTAGTCTCACAGCCACAACCAGCTGTGAAGGAGAAGTCTCCATTTTACGAAGTTGCACAGATACACAATATCGAGATCGACTATAAGCCACTGATTCGTGTGGTGGGTGTGTCGCTCAAGGAGTATCGTTCTCAGCGTGTTGAAATTCTCGACCATAGCGCAGTGATCTTTACATCGCGCACAACGATTGATAGTTTTTTTCACATCTGTGAGGAGGCACGCATCACCATCCCCGAGGGCATGAAGTATATCTGCCAGACGGAGGCTGTGGCTCTCTATCTTCAGAAATATATCGTATACCGCAAGCGCAAAATCTCTTTTGCCGATGGTACATTCACCAACTTTGTGGAGCTTATCGTGAAGCATAAGAGCGAGAAGTTCTTACTTACGCTCAGCGAGCCACACAAGCCTGAGCTGCCTGAGACATTGAGCCGATTGAAACTCAACTTCTCGGAGGTGGTCTTGGCACGCACGGAGTCGGCAGATATGGAGGGTGTCTCGCTAAAGGAGATGGGGCTTGTGGCTCTCTACTCGCCATCGGATGTTAAGGCGTTGTGCGAGAAGTTCTCGCAGGAGGAGATGCCTGCAATCGCAGTCTTTGGTAACGGAACTCACCGCGCAGCAATCGCTGCAGGGCTTAAGGTTAAGGCTATGGCTCCAACGCCCAAAGCTCCATCAATGGTCAAGGCGGTAGATGACTACCTCACGAAGTTGGCAGCTGGTGAGGAGGTTGCAGACATCGAGTTGCAGGAGGATAACGCCAAGGAGGAGTTTATCCGCACACAGCAGTGCAAGCTCACCAAGAAACCACGCACATCGAAGTGTGCATCATCGACAACAGCTACTTCAACGACATCAAAGAGGAGTGTATAATTCACCATATTCCCTATCACATAGCGAGCGTTTGCGCTCACTGAGCGGAATCAAAGAGCTCTTCTCTCAGGGGGAGAGTGGCTTTGTATATCCGCTGAGATATGTGTGGCGAGTAAAGAGTGCAGAGAGTGAGACAGAGGAGACTAATGTTGCGGTGCTCTTTACCGTGTCCAAGAAGTTTCATAGACGCGCCAATAAACGTAACTTGCTGAGACGTAGAGTTAAGGAGGCATACAGATTGCAGAAGGAGATTGTTGTAGGCAAGGTGGACTCCACGAAGGAGATTGAGTTGGCATTGATCTACTCCACGAAGGAGGCGCACACCTATAAAACCATTCGCAATGCAGTTCGCAAAATTCTGGAACATATCTCGACAAGTTGTTAAGCAGATTGCGATCTCGCCCTTGGTGGCTCTGATATTCATCTATCGCAACTGTATCTCACCATTCACACCACCCTCGTGTCGCTATACGCCCACCTGTTCGCAATATGCGCTGGAGGCGTTGCGCAAACATGGACTTTTCAAAGGGGGTTGGTTGACTATCAAACGCATATCGAGGTGTCATCCGTGGGGTGGCAGTGGTCACGACCCCGTGCCGTAAGATCTATAAGGCTCTAATTATTGATTATTTTATAAAAAGAGTCGCCCTAAGATCAACAAATCCAAAAATTCTTCGTATCTTTGCGTGCAACATAAACCCCAAACTGAAAGCGAGGGGTTAATTCGATAACTTTAGAACATTATATATTATGTCGTTTATTGATGAAAAGGTGCAAAAAGAGGGTCTCACGTTTGATGATGTACTTCTCGTGCCAGCCTATTCGGAGGTGTTGCCTCGTGAGGTGAGTATTCAGACTCGCTTTTCACGCAATATCAAACTCAATGTGCCAATCGTATCTGCCGCTATGGATACAGTTACGGAGTCTCCACTCGCTATCGCTCTTGCGCGTGAGGGAGGAATTGGTGTGATCCACAAGAACATGTCTATCGAGGCGCAGGCTACACAGGTGCGCAAGGTGAAGCGTGCGGAGAATGGTATGATCGATGATCCGTTGACAATCTCTAAGGAGAATACTGTGGGTGATGCTTTGGCGATGATGAAGGAGAATAAGATCGGTGGTATCCCAGTTGTTGAGGATGGCATGAGGCTTATCGGTATCGTGACCAACCGCGACTTGCGTTTCCAGCGCGATATGACTCGCAAGATCAACGATGTGATGACTAAGGATAACCTTATCACGACACAAAATACTGATCTCGTTCATGCTGCTGATATATTGCTAATCAACAAGATCGAGAAGTTACCTGTTGTGGATAATGACGGCATGTTGATCGGTCTTATCACATACCGCGATATCACCAAGGTGAAGGATAATCCAAACTCATGTAAGGATAGCAAGGGTCGTTTGAGAGTTGCCGCAGGAGTGGGTATCACGGGCGACATGATGGATCGTGTGAAGGCACTTGTTGAGGCGGGTGTTGACGCTGTGGTTTTGGACTCGGCGCATGGTCACTCAGCAAATATCGTCAAGGCGTTGCAAGTTATCAAGGCGACATATTCGGATTTGGATGTTGTCGTAGGAAATATTGCAACGGGAGAGGCTGCTAAGTACCTCATTGAGGCTGGAGCTGATGGTGTTAAGGTTGGTATCGGACCTGGTTCGATCTGTACTACACGTATCGTTGCAGGAGTTGGAGTTCCTCAGTTGACAGCTATCTTCGATGTCGCTAAGGCGGCTGAGGGTACAGGTGTTCCAGTCATTGCGGATGGTGGTTTGCGCTACTCGGGAGATATCGTCAAGGCGTTGGCGGCAGGAGGCGACTGTGTGATGGTTGGCTCAATGTTCGCAGGTGTGGAGGAGTCTCCAGGTGAGACAATCATCTATAACGGACGTAAGTTCAAGAACTACCGCGGAATGGGATCTATCGAGGCGATGAACAACGGCTCTAAGGATCGCTACTTCCAAGATGGCGAGGTTAACACAAGCAAGTTTGTACCCGAGGGTATCGAGGCGCGTGTTCCATATAAGGGATTCTTGTCGGAGTCAGTATACCAGTTGATTGGTGGCTTGAAGTCGGGAATGGGTTACTGTGGAGCTAAGGATATCCCAACACTTCAGAGTGCTAAGTTCATCCGCATCACAACGTCGGGAGTTACGGAGAACCACCCTCACGATGTTACAATCACGCGCGAGGCACCTAACTATTCACGTAGCTAATTTAGTTTTTAGAGACAAACAATAATAATAGATAGTTGAGGTGGACTTCGTGGTGGCTCGTGCCAACCTCGGATGTTCACCTCACGCTTTTTTTACATTACAGAATGGAAAAAATCCTAATTTTAGATTTCGGATCGCAGTACACTCAGCTTATCGCGCGTCGCGTGCGTGAGTTGAATGTATATTGTGAGATCCACCCCTTCAACCACATGCCCGAGATTGACGAGTCGTTCAAGGGTGTGATCTTGTCGGGAAGCCCCTACTCGGTGCGCGATGCAGTAGCTCCACAACCAGATCTTTCGCAGATCAAGGGTAAGATGCCTTTGTTGGGTGTATGTTATGGTGCTCAGTACCTTTCGCATGCCTTTGGTGGCGAGGTTCAGCCTGCTCCAAGTAGAGAGTATGGTCGCGCAATGTTGACCGTTGGCGATGCCGAGAACCCACTCATGAAGGAGTTGCCTGCTAAGACGCAGGTGTGGATGTCGCACGGTGACACCATCACATCTATCCCTAGCAACTACCGCGTTATCGCAAGTACTGAGGAGGTGAAGGTTGCCGCTTACTGCATCGACGGTGAGCCAACATGGGCTATTCAGTTCCACCCCGAGGTCTACCACTCTACGGATGGTATGCAGCTGTTGAAGAACTTCGTGGTTGGCATCTGTGGATGTTCTCAGACATGGACATCGGAGAGCTTCGTGGATAGCACGGTTGCGGATTTGAAGGCTAAGTTGGGCAATGATCGCGTTGTGTTGGGCTTGTCGGGAGGTGTTGACTCTACGGTGGCTGCGGTGTTGTTGCACAAGGCTATTGGTCAGAATCTATACTGTATCTTCGTCAACCCTGGTGTGTTACGTAAGAATGAGTTCGAGGAGGTGTTGGAGTCATACAAGGGTATGGGTCTCAATGTCAAGGGTGTCGATGCAGGGGATAAGTTCCTTACGGATCTCGATGGCGTGAGCGATCCCGAGACTAAGCGTAAGATCATCGGTCGCGACTTCGTGGAGGTGTTCAACGATGAGGCACTTTCGATTCAGGATGTTAAGTGGTTGGCACAGGGTACTATCTACCCCGATGTTATCGAGTCGTGCTCGGTGAATGGTCCTTCGGCAACCATCAAGTCGCACCACAACGTGGGCGGTCTGCCCGAGAAGATGAACCTCAAGATTGTTGAGCCGTTGCGTCTTTTGTTTAAGGATGAGGTGCGCCGCGTAGGTCTCTCGATGGGTATCTCGAAGAAACTTATCGGTCGCCATCCGTTCCCAGGTCCAGGTCTGGCAATCCGCATCTTGGGCGAGATCACACGCGAGAGAGTCGAGATCCTCCAGAATGTAGATAAGATATATATTGATGCTCTCCACGAGTGGGGACTATACGATAAGGTGTGGCAGGCAGGAGCTATCTTGTTGCCTGTGAAGAGCGTAGGCGTCATGGGCGATGAGCGTACATATGAGAGCTGTGTAGCACTTCGCGCTGTGTCGTCAACAGACGGAATGACAGCCGACTGGGTTGACTTCCCTCACGAGTTCCTCGCTAAGGTGTCGAACGAAATTATCAATAAGGTGCGCGGCGTCAATCGCGTAGTCTACGATATCTCATCAAAACCACCAGCAACAATCGAGTGGGAGTAACCCTTTCTGGGGACGCTGGGGACTGTCCTAACGCCGGACGGGCGGTGCGTAGCCGCACGGGCTATTTTTTTCCTAGCGGTCATGTGGTACGCACTTTTTCAAAGTGCTAAGTTTAAAGAGATGAATCTTCGGATTTTGAAAGCCTCCTTAGGTCGGCTCTCAATCCGAAGATTCATCTCTTTAAACTTCACGCTACTAGCGTAGCGTGCCACATGCCGAACTTCACTGTCGCTTCACGGTATCGTTCCACGATTGCGTTGTCCTCAATCTCTCTTTTATTGAGCAAATTGTTGTCGCTTCTGCTTAGCAAGCTTTGCCTTGCGCAGACGGAAATACAGGTATGAGCCGTAGATCAACACATAGATAAACATATTGATAATACGCTTGTCACCGCGACTAATCTCAATCTCCTCAAACTTAAATGGTTGTGGCTTTTTGCCGTGACCACCCTGCTGAGCCTGAGCCTGCTGAGGTGCTCCGTGACCTTGTTGCTGTCCATGACCTTGCTGAGCCTGCTGACCCTCAGCACGCTGTGGACGCTCGCCCTTTTTCTCTGCGACCATCTCAGTCTGTGCAGGACGAGATGCTTGCTGTTGCTCCGCGCGCGCCTTGTCGCTGATATATCCACCGAGGCTGAGACCCATAGCGTGGATAAACAACATTGCGTAGAGTCCATAAGACCACTTCTGAACGCTCTTCCAACGCTGAGTACCCAATTTGCGGTGAACTGAATCGAATGATGTGATCCACAACACAAGGAAGAGGATGGTCATCACAAGACCCAACACAAAGACAAAACTTGTAATTCCAGAGCCTAAGGCACTTGTTACGCGTGGACTCTGCATAAACTCCTCGTGGTTGGCGAAGTACTTCCAACCATCGGGGAATGAGGCGAAGATACGCTTGAGGGCGTGGGCAATAACGGGGAATCCAACGATGATAGATAGCTCCTTACGAATCGACATCAAGCGACCAATATATTGGTTCTTGGGGCTGAATGCGCCCATGTACATGATGATGATAAGGATTGGATGCACGAAGTTTCCTGCGCTAGATAGCTCGTTGATGCAAGGTCCAAAAAATGGAATTTTACCAAGGTTTACCGACAATGGCATGCCGAGAATACGGAAAGTAAATGGGATAACAAAAGCTACCGAGAGGATTCCAAAGATCCAATAGTATACCTTGTAGTTTTTCTTGATTGACTTCGAGAGTGCGATAGCGAGGATTGTGTAGACAATCAAAGCGAAGAGCATCGAGAAGTTCGATTTGAAGAAGACGATAAAATCTAATGCTGCATTTATCATATTAAAAATAGGTGTTTGGGTTAATCAAAAAGAGGTCTACGCAGGGGTGAAAACACTCTCACGTAGACCTACTTAGTGAAAACAAGTTATATTAGAACTGCTTTAGCTTACCGATTGAAGCGATGTTAGTACACTCAACATCTGCGATCTTTGTCGCTACACCTGTTGCTGAGTCGATCTCGTAGATTGCAGGGTATGAAAGCTCAGAAGATGTGATACCTACATAAGCCTTACCATCCTCGAAGTATGAGTTACGGCTGATGTTAGAGATTGATGTTGCTGATGGCTGACCAGTAACCATAGTTGCTGTCTGATTTGCTGCATCAACAACGTACAACTGGAAGTTAACGTTTGATGTGTACTGAACATTAGCATCGTTGTATGCTCTAAGAAGGAACTTAGATCCTGAACCTGTGATGAAGTCGCAAGTAAGGAATGAACGTCCGCCCATAGCAGCCTCAACATCGAATACACCGTTTGATCCGTATGTCTCATCCAAAGCTGTCGCACCCTTCTTGATACGCATAACCTTTGACGCGTGTGTTCCGAGAGCCTTGTAGAAAAGTGGATCCTCAGTTGACGCATCCATTGTTACAGTCTTGCTTGAGTCGCTGTAAACTACGACACCCGATGTGTAAGAACGCTCGTTACCTGGAGAGAAGATGTAGATATCCTCGTTGTCATCTGCGCCAATTGTTGGGTACTGTGACGACTGCTGACGACCACAAGGAGGTGACATACGATCATCTGTGATGATTGTTACGCCCGACTTGTTAGGTGTTTTGTTGTCGTTAGAGAACTTGTGGTTTGCAGGGAAGATAGCAACGTGGAACTGATTTGGGAAGAGAGTTGTTGCCGCTGTACCTGGGTAGAATGAACCAGAACCAGAACCTCCGTAACCTGGAGAGATGAACTGTGCATACTCACTTGAATCGCCATAGTAAGTTGTCGATGCCGCCTCAAGAGTGCTCTTGTACTCCTCAGAACCGTAAGCTGTGATACCCATTGGGTAGACTGTTGTATACAAATTGCCGTCTGACTCTGCGAAACCTGCGAAGTTTACATACTCACCATTGCCTAGGAAGTTGTCCGACTCGAAGTCATAGGTTGCAACTGTACCATTTGTCGAGTGATACATAGCGATGTTGATGAAACGTGAGTAACCTGCATACTCGTCAACACCCTCGTAACTGATAGTTTTGAGGTAGTCGCCATTCGTGTCCGATGCCGCAGTAAGTGCGTTTGACGAAGATGTGATGATGCTCTCGCCATATGTTCCGTAAGTTGTGAAACGGTAGCTAGTGTACTGAGTGCTACTTGTTGGTTTTGTTGTACCCATCACGAAGCTCTCTGCTGGCACAGGATCACCATCGTTGTACTTAAGACCTAGCACACGCATATCACTGTAGAAATACCACTGTCCGCTGGTAACGCTCGTCTCAACGCTGTTCTTTGTTACAGAGATGTTTTTGTCCAAAGCGTCAGTGTATAGAAGATAGTCGTAGCCCGATGTTGTTGCGGCAACGATATATCCCTCACCCTCAAGAGTTGTCTGTGGGTCGATAACGAAATCTGAGCCTGAACCTGCATCATCCTTCGTACATGATGTAGCTACTGAGGCTACTGCTGCCGCAAAAAGTAGCGACTTAAAAAGAAATTGTTTTTTCATGTTTTTGTTTGTTATTGTTGTTGATAATTAGTTATTTGTTTGTATTTCCGATCATTATTCTCACCTTGCCGTAGAATGCGCGCCCAGCTTTTTGGAGGCTATAGTTGTCGTAGAGGTTGGCATCGGTGATGTTTCGACACTCTAGCGAGAAGTTATACTTGCCATCCTTGAGGGTGTAGTGGAACGTGATGTTGTGTGCCAACTGCGTAGGAACCATCTTCTTGGTGTCGTAATCTCCAAAGTTTGCCCAGTCGAGTAGGAACTCCTTCTGGTAGAACAAGTCGTAGACAATGAAGAAGTGATCTTTTTTCTTGATGAGATCATAGAAATTGACCTGCCCATCAACACTCGCATATTCAGTTGGCTCATTAGGCATATTCTGACCGTAGGTCATACTCACGCGCTGATATCCAGAAGATATGTCGTACATCTCGTCATCAATGGTGTTGAGGATGTTGTAGTTTCCACCCACCGAGAAGCGATCTCCAAAGTTGTAGCGCGCCGAGACATTCCAACCGTTAGTCTTAACCTTTCCGTGGTTTACTGAGGATGCTGATTCACCGTCGCTCGCCACTACGCGTTGGATGTAATCCTTGGTGTTGCTGTATATCAAGCCTCCACCCAACTCAAAGTTGTGCTTTCCAAAGGTGCGGTTATATGTGAGGTTGATGTTGAAGTTGTCGCTACTCTCGGGGTCAAGTCCAACATTTCCCAACTCCAAGTCGCTATCTCCAAATAGCTCTGTCGTGGTAGGTAGGCGATATGACTTCTCGTAGGAGAACTTACCCTGGAAACCATTCAAGAAGAATACTGTTCCAGCAGCTCCGTAACCCAAATACCCATTTTTCTCGTTGCGCTCAGTTCTGTTACCCTCGGTGTCGTATGTCGCACCGTCGTTACTTTGGGTGTAGTATTTTCCAAAACCCTGGGCGTTGAATCGGTCGCGAAAGTTGTACATGTAGGAGAGTCCTGTGACGCTCTTTGTTGTGTATTGAGGGTCATCGTAGTCGTCGAATGTCGTCCCTACGGTTGCCGAACGTGATACGCGAGCTGTCGAATTGAGAGAGTAGTTCAACGCCACGGTGTGCGCCTCGCTAGCCTTGTATGTGGCGTTGGCGTTGGTGCTCCACGAGTTGCTTGTTGTCTCGGTGTATGTGTTGTTGCGCGACTTGCTGTATTGTGTGTCGCCAAACCAGTTGTAGTTAAATACCGTGGTGTCGGCAACCAATGTTACGCCATAGTCGTAGCTTGCGTTAGCCTTGAGGGTCAACCCCTTGGTGAAAAGATCGCGCTTGGAGTACTGAAGTGTTGGGATCACCGAATAACCCTCGCGGTGACGATCTCCATAGACAACATCCTGTGTTGTTCCTGTCTGCACCTCCTTATAGAACTGTGCGAGGTTGACGCTTAGCGTAGCGACATCTGCCCACTTTTTGCCCTTGAAACCAACCTCTGTGATTATCGCCTCGTTGTGGTATTTGTCGTTGAAACGCTCCACGTTGTAGACCTCTGTGGATGTCTGCGAAATATTACCATTATACAAAATTACGGTGTTGTCGATGTCGTAGTTGTTGTCCGAATAGTTCTGGTAGGCGTTGACCTTATACTGTAGACCGCCCTTCAACTGGTGGGTGAATGTTATGTTGCTACGGTGGGTGTTGAACGAACCATACGAGTATGAGGCGTCGAGGTTCCAACCCGCTTGGTTCTGCTTCTTGGTGACGATGTTGATGACACCACCCAAGGCATCCGATCCAAACTCGATAGGGGCAACGCCATTGTAAACCTCAATATGCTCTGCGAAGTTTGCAGGGATGTTGCTCAGAGAGAATGCACCGTTGTTCTGCTGAAGAATCCCATCAATAAAGATCTTCACGTGGCTACCCGAGAAGCCGTTGAGGCTGATCTTCGAGTCGCTACCCACACCTCCGCTCTCGCGAATACGCACACCGTTAACCTTCGAGAGGACATCATTTAGCGATGCTGTGGTGTTGCTCTTTAGGTTGTCGATGGCTACCGCTTGGACGTTGAATGCAGTCTTATTTACGCGCGATGCAAAACCCTCGCTCTTCACAACAACCTCCTCCATATCCTGAGATACTGGCTTTAGTTTGATTGTTATCGGGGTTGGGCGTTGGCGGTCAGTTGTAACCTCAATAGTTTGTGTATATTTCTGGTAACCCACGAATGTAACCACGAGTGTATGTTTGCCACTTGGGACACGCATGCGAAAGCGACCAGTCATGTCGGTCGATGCTCCGAAGCGATTTTTGTCGGCTAGTGAGACTGTCGCATATGCAATAGGTTTGCCATCCTCTAGCGATAAAACCGCACCGTGTATAGGCACGAGTCTAGCCTCGGCATCTGAGTCCGAATCGGCATTTACTGCCCAAGCCCAAGAGCTAGTGAATAGAAGTAGAAGTGATAGAAGAAACTTCATATTTTAAAAATAAATCGTTAATAATATTTAATAATAGCTCGACAACCTTTATATAATAGTATCTAGTGTGAGCCCAAAAGATTGATTTTAATTTTATTTAAATACGCAACCTTTATCTGGTTGCAAAGGTATGGTTAAATGAAAGTCGCGACAATACCAAAAAATAGTTAAATTTATGGGGCTGAAAATGGGTGTTTGTACCCATTAGTAGTTACTTTGAGGTAATTGTTTTGAGTGAGGTGGTAATTTCGTTAACATCACTAAGTAAAAAATATAATATCTTCGAAATGTCGTTTACCACTAGATTGCCGTCGTTTGCCACTACATAGGTTTCGATATTTTTAGATCTAAAAAGTGTTGTTTATATTTGTGAAAATATCTAAATTCAAATCAATCTACGCCTATGAAGAGGTCTCTACTTCTATTTTTTCTACTATTTGTAATATCATCGTCTGTTGTGGCGCAGACCACCTCGCGTGGTAAGCTCAACCTGCGTCTTGTCGACTCGGGCAACAATGACGCAATGGTGGGTGCCGTTGTCGGAATCACCAACGATGGCAAGGGCTACTACTACAACACCACTGATGGCAGCGGTGCAGTCTCGTTCCCAAATACAGAGTACGGAAAATACCAGCTCACAGCTACATATGTGGGCTATGACACAATACGCCGTAGCATAACGATAGATCGCGATTTGGTCGATCTTGGCTCGTTGAAGATGAGTTTCCGCTCCAAGACCTTGGCGCGTGTCGAGGTGCAATCAAATGCTATTCGCACCTCGCAAAGTGGTGATACGGTGATATATAATGCCGACGCTTTTAAGGTTGCTGCCGATGCTGTGGCGGAGGGTCTGTTGGCTAAGATGCCTGGTATCAAGGTCGATGACGGAGAGGTCGAGGCGCAAGGCGAGGAGGTCAAGAAGGTATACCTCGATGGTAAGGAGTTCTTCTCGGAGGATGTCACCATCGCGATGAAAAACATCCCTGCCGACATCATCGCTAGGGTGGAGGTGTTCAATAAGTTGAGCGACGAGGCTGAGTTCACAGGTTTCGACGACGGCAACAGCTACAAGGCGATCAACATCGTCACGCGCACGGGAATGAATAAGGGTCAGTTTGGTAAATTCACAGCAGGATATGCCCACGAGGGGTTGTATCAGCTCAGCGCGAACTACAACTATTTCACCTCTACGGGGCATAGGTTTTCGGTGATTGCCTCATCCAACAATATGAATATCAAGGGATTTGGGGCTATGAGTGTTGGCGGAGGTCGCGGTGGCGCAGGTGGCGGACGCATGATGACCAGTGGCGTGGGAAGTTTCGAGAGTGCCTCGGCAGGATTGTCAACATCCTCGGGCGTGGGTCTCAACTACGGTGGTGAGCTACTCGACAGCAAGCTCAAAATCAACGCTAGCTACTTCTTCAACACAACGGAGAATGAGATTGAAAAGAGCACCGACCGCCAATATATTACAGATGTGGATGAGTTGCAGCGTTTCTACACCTCGACTAGCAATAGCGAGACCGACAACTACAACCATCGCGTAAATGCAATGATCGAGTATAAGCCCAACAAGCGTCACACGATCATGATGCGACCTAGCTTTGTGTACCAAGATAATGGGTCGTGGAACTACTCGGATGTTCTCAATGAGCAGTCGCTCGATGGATTGACGCGCGAGGAGCTGAGCCAGACAATCAGCGATGTAACGAGTCAGAAGGATGCCTACTCGGTCTCGAATAACCTTGTGTACCGCGCACTATTGGGCAACAAGGGTCGCAACATCATGCTCACTGCGAGCGGTAGCTACTCCGTGAATGACAACACCTCGCTAAGTTATATTAGCACATACTATCCCGAGGCGGACGAGAGCGTCACCAATCAGGATATCATCAACGACACGGAGAGTTACAGCGTCAGCTCTAGCGTAACATATAGCGAACCTATATTTAATAAGAGCGCGATGTTGACATTCAAGTATAACGTCAGCTACAACTACTCCGATGCCGACTATAAGGTCTACGAGTGGGAGCAGGAGGCTAATATGTTCAACCCCGACTACGACCCAACAAGCTCCAATATATATAATAGTGGCTACTTGACCCAAAATATTGGTCCTGGATTGATGTACTCTATAGCCTCGAAGTTGCAGCTTAATGTCAATCTGTCGTATCAGAGTTCGTCGCTGCTCAATGAGCAGGAGATCCCCGTTATAACTCCGTCGGATCAGCAATACTCGTTCGAGAATTTTATCTACTCGGCAATGTTGCGCAAGACCATTGACCGAACAAACAGCCTCCGCTTTATGTTGAGATCATACACCGAGAATCCATCGGTGTCGGAGCTTCAAGAGGTGGTCAAGGACTCTAACCCTCTCTCTGTGAGTTCGGGAAATAGTCTGTTGGAGCCATCCTACACGCATAGCCTTCGCGCGACATATATACGTTCGAGCGTCAACAAGGGTCGCACATTTATGGCGATGTTGAATGGTAGCTACGTCCAAAACTCCATCAACGACTCCACCGTGTTGTTGCTCAATGCCGACGACACATTCACCCTCCCCAATGGTGAGGAGTTGGAGCAGTATGGTGAGTACACCAAGCCTGTCAACCTCGATGGCGAGTGGAGCGTTGGGGCGAGTACAAGTTTCGGAACACCCGTGAACCTGATCGCCAGCAACGTAAATATCGACTTCGGATATAACTACAAGGTGACCCCAAGTGTCCTCAACGATGTCGAGATTATCAATACAACATCGACATATAAGGGTGGCATCTCGATTGGTAGCAACATCAGCCAATATGTCGACTTCACAGTGGCGTATAATGGTAGCTACAATGTCGCAGAGTATCAGGATGATATCGCCTCGGTGATCTCCAAGAACAACGAGTACCTAACGCATAAGGCATCCCTTCAGTTTAAGTTCCAGTTCTGGGGCGGAATTACGCTCACGAGCACCTCTACATATTCGCAATACAAGGGTATCACGGATGACTTCAACGAGGAGTACCTCCTCTGCAACATCTACTTGGGTAAGAAGCTATTCAAGAACCAACGTGGCGAGATCTCCATAGGCGTCAACGACCTATTGGATCAGACCGAGAGCTTCACGCGCAACATCACGGAAAGCTATGTTGAGAATGTGCGTAGCAACTCCATAGGTCGCTACTACGGCATAAAGTTCACCTTTGACCTGCGCAAGTTCAACGGTCAGATGCCGCAGCGCGGAGAGAGACCATCGCGCGAAGGTGGTGGTATGATGGGACCTCCCGATGGTGGCGGTGGTGGCGGTATGCGCGGCGGCATGGGCGGTGGTCCTGGTGGCGGCATGGGTGGCGGTGGATTCTAAGCTACTGCCTACATAAAAGAGATCTGAGTAGTTCAATTTCACCGCAAAGCACAAAAAAAATATAGATTGCCCAAAATGAGCAATCTATATTTTATGTAAGTGAATAAGGTCAATTAGAATGTTAGGTCAGCACTATTACTGATTTTTGCCATTATCGCAGCCTTTGAGTCCTCAGAAAGAGAGCTACAACCCGAGAATACAGTATTATTATTGGCTGTGATAGATGCGGCATCTGTATCACCCGAAAAAACAACATCTACGAGGTTTGTACATCCGTTAAACGCATTTGTACCTATCTGAGTCATTACAGTTGATGAAGGGAAGGTGATCTTTGTCAAATACGTGTTGTCCATAAATGCAGTGTTCGCAAGAACAGTGTTCTGTAATGATGTAACCCCCGACATGTCAACCTCAGAGACATCATATGTCTTAATTGTAGCTTGTATATCAGCATTTAAAGGAGAACCTGTGATGGTCAACTTGTCTACGTGGTCGCCATAACTAAGACCCAAAGCCGCCAATGCCTCAGTCATCTTGCTCTCTATTGCAGTTGCACTAGCCAATTCAATGCTAATCTCAACAGTTGCAGGCTCTACGACTTGGTAGCTGTACAATGCATATACCGATTCACCCTCGTACTGATCCTTAATAGTCTCCGATGGAACGCTGATTGAGTAAGAACCACCATCTATCAAGAACTGCTCTGGGAAAGGTGCAGTCATAGAAGAAGGAGTGATATAACCCTCCACTGTGATCGAGGTAACATCATCCATACCCTTGAACACCTCGGCATTCATTGTCCCTACATTTGATGGAATGTAGAGAGATTCAACACCAGTAATATTCTCAAACATATTCTTACCCAAAGTCACAAACTTCTCCAACTTCATCATTGCATTGATACAATCCTCAGTCAACGCTGTATCCGCAAAAACCTGCTTCTCAAACGACATATTCGAAGTTGGCTCACCTGCCCATGTCGCAGATGTAAGATTTGTACAACCATAGAATGCCTGAAAAGTAACCTTTATGACACAAGAGGGAAAAATGATAGTCTTAAGAGCTGCCGCTACACCGTCACCTGCGTACTTATTCCAAGCGTATGATGGGATATTGTTAGCTGCCGTCAACGTTTCTGCACCTTGCCAATAACCAGTAGCGATATTAGTAATACCAGAAAGGTCGAGGTTTGTGATCTTACGTGCATTCAACGCCGCGATATCCTCGATCTTCATCACACCCGAAACCGATACATTCTCGATTGCGTCACCTTGCGCAACACCTGCAGCGACCAAAAGAGCCTCCAAGCCACCCTCAGTACACTCTGTAATCGCTACAGTTGTTGGGGTTGTTGGAGTTGTATCGTCATTATCATCTGTCGTTGCGTCATCACCTGGTTTCTTACCAGTTGAATCCTTAATGTTGAAACACTCACCCCAAGTTGTAGTTGAGTCGTCTGACAATGTGATTACAGTAGCTGCGACAGCATCAATATCAACGTCAGCATCTGTGAAAGTCAAGTAGTTAACACCATCCTTAGAATACGATGCAGGGAAGATACCCTGTAGCGTAGCAACATCAGGCACAGTTGATATTACATTGCTTACATTCTGAACAAATGTTGTAGGCATGTTAACCGAAGTCCAAGCACACTCAATTGTTGCCAATGTCTCAGTAACGCCATCAAATGCACCACTCGTGAGTGTCTTTACCTCAGCAGGGATTGTTAGCTTAGTCAAGCCTGTACAGTTGTCAAAGACATTGACGTACAAGGATGTCACTGAAGTGCTGATGTTGAAGTAAGTAAATGACTTACATCCTGAGAAACAACCAGCATTCAAAGCCTTCATAAGAGCCATCTCATCATCCGTAGGCTGTGTCAAAACTGCACAGTTGTTAAATGCACTATATGCGATAGAGAAAACCGATGTTGGCCATGTAACATTCTCAAGCTTTGTACAACCGTAACAACAGTTACCTGGTATTGTAGCCAAACTTGGAGGGAATACAACATCTGTAAGAGTTATACACGCATTAAACATATTTGTTGGCAAAGCTGTTGCAGAGGCAGGAAGTGTGATCTTAGTCAAGGTAGAAGATCCATTGGTCGCAACTTGACCCTTATTCCAATAAGCCACTGATGCAGATGCTGCAGTAAGAGTCTCCGAAAGTGTAACCTCCGAAAGGTCGATCTCCGAGATTGCATAAGCAGAAAGTGCAGCGAAATCAGCAGTGCTCATTGTACCTGTGATCTTAACTGGCTTAGCATCGTAAGTTGTGTAATCCGTCTCAAGACCTGCATCTGCCAACGCAGTTGTCGCAGCAAGAGCTGTTGCAAGCTCACCTGCTGCCTCATTTGCGATAGTAAGGATAGGCTCATCAACTACAATCTCCTCGAACTGCAAAGCAGTTGTGTTATCCGACAAGTCGATAGTGGTAACTGTACCTGCTGGGTTGCTCGCTGCCTCCTTAGCTGTACAGTGGACTGTGTAGTTGTTAGAAGTTGTGATAGCCAATTTAAGAATTTGAGACTCGATAGGCTTAGAGATAAAATAAGCGACCAATTTTTCCGATGCCCAATCGACTTCAAGATTCGACACATCAACAATAGACATCATGTCATCTCCTGCATAGAGAGCAACAACAATTGGTGCTCCGTGAACCTCGGCATTATAGTTTGTTGGGTTCTGTGTTGTGAACTCGATGTATGTCTGCTCGTGACCGAAAGACAACGTAACATCCTGAGACTCGTCAGAGATAGTGAACGTCTCAGTTGCAAATGTCGCAGCCTCTTGGATCGCCTTAAGTGGATCTGTAGCGTCCTGAGTAAGCACGAAAACTGTAGCCTCCGTAGATACCGATTCACCAACTTCGATAGCTGGGTAGACAGCCGAATAATCAGCAGATGTAGTGAGTGTCACAGTACCTGAGAAAGTTGCCTCAGCACCGCCCTCAGTGGTTGTGAGGTTTCCTACACATACGCCCGATGCGTCAACGATTGAGATAGCATCGCCAGCCTCGAAAGTTGCAGTGAACGATGTGAGACCATCAGCGTCCGATGCCTCGAAGTCAACTTTGGTTTGTGATTGAGCGAGATCCGCGCACTCTGCCTTGATAGTCAGCTGAACGACATCGCCCTCCTGAAGTGATCCAGACCCAAGTCCGTCACCGTCCGCAGTACATCCAACAACAAACACCATAGCGAATGCCATAATGAGCGACTGCATGAAAAGTTTAAAATTTTTCATAGTTTGATTGGTTAATTATTTTGGTTATTTTGTTTTGGTTGAAAAACACACAACGTGTAACCACAAAATTAAACAAACAAAAAGAGAAAAAAAAGCAAACGACACTTTTTTTTCTCTTTTTCTACGGAAATTACTATTTTTTATACAATAAACCCACTAATGCTCACGAGGTTCGACATGGATGCTCACCAACGTACCCTCGCCATACATACCAATAAGTCGCTCCTCGATGCCATCCGTCATGCGGTGCGCACTCGAAACACTCATATCACCGTCAACGTGGATGTTGACCTCGATGGAGATGTTGTTTCCAATGCGTCGTGTGCGGAGGTTATGCGCCTTATAAACAGCATCTTCGCAGATGATATTCGCAATGATCTCCTCCTCCATATCTCGTGGTAACGACTTCTCCAGTAGCTCGTCAACACCCGACTTGCAGAGGTCGTGCGCCACCTTCATAATCATAATCGAGACCAACAACGCCGCAATAGGGTCGGCAATTCGCCACCCCTCGCCAAGAAAAAAAGCACATCCAACACCAATCAACGTTCCAACTGAGGAGAGTGCGTCACTGCGGTGGTGCCACGCATTGGCGATGACAATCTTAGACTCCAACCTCTGCCCCACGCGAATGGTATACCTATATAATAACTCCTTGGCGAGGATCGACCCGCCAGCCACAACCAACACCAAAGAGGATGGTCGCTCGGGGATATCGCCCTCCAAGATATTGCCGATCAACTCCACGCTCTCAACAGCCATGCTCACTGAGACAACCGCCAAGACTATACCTATTAATATAGACGCCAAGGTCTCATACTTGCCGTGACCGTAGTTGTGGTCGGCATCCTGAGGCTTTGCCGAGATCCCAACGAACAACATCACCACAGCATCCGTGGCGAAGTCCGATGCCGAGTGAATAGCATCGGCAACCATGGCGGCACTGCCTCCGAAGAGTCCTGCGAGCAACTTAACAATGCTCAACAACAAATTTACCACGAAACCAACAATGGTCACGTGGTAAATTTTACGCTTGCGCTCTTGTGTGTCGAGACATCTTTTCATCATCTCTTTTAAAGACCTAACTCCTAGTAGCTGCGTGCAAAGAGTACGCGCTTGGTAGATGGCTTGCCCGTAAAGACACAAACACCATCCTCATCGACTGCATCAACAGGGATACAGCGGATTGTAGCCTTCGTAGCATCCTTGATGGCAACCTCCGTCTCAACTGTTCCATCCCAATGTGCCGAGATGAAACCACCCTTATTCTCCAAGACATCCAAGAACTCCTCCCAAGAGTCGACCTTAGTAATCATAGAGTCTCGGTATGTCAACGACTTATTGTAGATGTTAGCCTGAATCTCATCCATCAACGCCACAATGCGCTCCGTAAGACCCTCCATCTCGACAGTCTCCTTGGTCAACGTATCACGACGCGCCAACTCGATAGTGCCGTTCTGCAAGTCACGAGGACCCAACGCCAAACGCACAGGTACTCCCTTCAACTCATACTCCGCAAATTTGAAGCCCGAACGGATATTATCTCTATCATCGATCTTAACCGTGAGACCCATAGCGCGAAGTGGCGCAGCGATCTCCTGCATCTTAGCACGCATAACCTCCAACTGCTCAGCACCCTTGTAGATAGGTACCAATACAACGTGGATAGGTGCCAACTTCGGAGGCAACACCAAACCGTTATTATCCGAGTGAGCCATAATCAACGCACCCATCAAACGTGTAGATACTCCCCACGATGTCGCCCACACATACTCCTGCTTACCCTCGTTGTTGGTAAACTGAACATCAAACGCCTTGGCGAAATTCTGAGCCAAGAAGTGCGATGTTCCGCTCTGCAACGCCTTGCCATCCTGCATCAACGCCTCAATAGTCAAGGTATCCTCAGCACCTGCAAAACGCTCATTTGGCGACTTGTGACCAACGATAACAGGTACAGCCATCCACTCCTGAGCAAACTTCTCGTAGACGTGGATCATCTTGTGAGTCTCCTCGATAGCCTCCTCCTTGGTAGCGTGAGCCGTGTGACCCTCCTGCCACAAGAACTCTGCTGTGCGCAAGAATAGACGTGTGCGCATCTCCCATCTCACAACATTTGCCCACTGGTTACACAAGATCGGAAGGTCGCGGTACGACTGAATCCACCCCTTGTATGTATTCCAGATGATGGTCTCCGATGTTGGGCGCACGATCAACTCCTCCTCCAACTTAGCGTCGGGATCGACAACCACACCCTCACCGTTGGGGTCATTCTTCAGGCGGTAGTGAGTCACCACAGCGCACTCCTTAGCAAATCCATCGACGTGTGACGCCTCCTTCGAGAAGAACGACTTCGGGATGAAGAGTGGGAAGTAGGCATTCTCGTGCCCCGTCTCCTTAAACATCTTATCCAATGCCGCCTGCATCTTCTCCCATATTGCGTAGCCATATGGCTTAATCACCATACATCCGCGCACCGCCGAATTCTCTGCGAGACCCGCCTTAATAACCAATTCGTTGTACCACTGTGAGTAGTTATCCTCCACCTTAGTGAGGTCTTTTAGCTCCTTTGCCATCCTACTATATATATCTATTTTTGTTTACGTTTCACTTGAACCGCAAAAATAGTAATTTTTATTGGGATTGCAGAGTTTTACCCCGAAAAAAAATATCAAAAAAAATCGTACCTTTGATTTAACTTTTCGATAAAACGACACTCTATAAGGATACAAGCGACAAACGCTAACGAAGAAGAACAACATTTATGAACTATATAATAGAGGATAAAATATTAGAGTTAACCGCCACACAGGAGGGTTTGCAGGAGGGATTCCAGCTTCTCGTACAGCTCTATAAACGTCCCATATATTGGCACATACGTAGATTGGTGGTTAGCCACGAGGATGCCGAAGATGTAATGCAGGAGGCGTTTATAAGTGTTTTTCGACATATCAGCAAGTTTAAACGAGAGTCATCGCTCAAGACGTGGGTATATAAGATAGCGACAAACCAAGCCATCACCCACTGCACCAAGCGAAGTTTGGAGATGGACTCCTACGACGAGAAGAGCCGACTAGTGGAGTTGTTCGAGTCAGAGCCCGAAGTTGACCACGCCACCGCAGAGGCTCTCCTCCAAAGGGCGATACTCGCCCTTCCCGAGCGACAGCGCATAGCCTTCAACCTCCGCTACTTCGAGGAGATGAGCTACGAGGAGATTGCCGAGGTGACGGGAAGCACCACAACGACGCTAAAGACAAACTACCACTACGCACAAAACAAGATTAAAGAGTTTATAATTAAAAATATGGAGGTTGCATTATGAAAGATTTTAAGATAGACGACATAGGAAAGAAGATGCCATATCGTGAGCCTTCGGATGATTTTTTCGCAAACTTCGAGGCTAAGATCCTCAACGAGGTGAAACAAGATAGTAAGCCTGCGAAACCAGCTAAGCTCATAAACCTCAGGGTTTTGATGGCAACGGTGGCGGTGGCGGCAACCCTGCTCATTGGAGTTTTCGTGGTGTTTAACGAGACGCCACAAACTCTCGAACCCAAGTTGGATTACCTCGCAATGGAGACTTTGAGCGAGAGTATAGATTCATATCTCGACAATATGTGTGAGGCTGAGATTCAATCTCTCGCAGCCGAGACCAGCGGACAGGAGACATTTTATTCATTATTACCTTAATACATTTACAACTATGAAAAATTTCAAGTTAGCGTTTATCGCAGCTGCTTTTATCCTTTCGAGCTTCACTTTGCAGGCTCAGCAACAGCAGCAACGCCCACAGCGTTCGAAGGAGGATTTCCAGAAGTTCCAGATCCAGATGATGACCAAAGAGCTACTCATCGAGGAGTCTAAGAGGGACGATTTCGCTAAGATCTACACCGAGTACACCCAAGAGTTGGAGAAGCTTCGTGAGCCTCGCAAAGAGGGCGAAAAGGGTGGCAAAGGTCAAAATGTAGCTAAGCGCGAAAAGGCCGCACCAACAGATGCAGAGATCGAGGCTCAGATTCTCAAATCATTCGAGATGGCAGAGAAGTCGACAGCACTCAAAAAGAAGTACTACACGAAGTTCAAGGCGATCTTGACACCTCAACAAATCATGAAGATGTACCAGATCGAGAGATTGGCTCGTGAGCGTGTTGCGTCACGACAGGGTAGCAAAGGTCAAGGAGGTCGCCCACAAGGCGGACAAGGTGGTCAAGGCGGAGGACGCCCACAACAGCCACAGTAACAGCATTTAACAAGGGTTGATGGTTAGTATACCCGTAGTGCCGTTGGAGTAGGATGAGGCTCCAGCGGCACTACATCTTTTTGTCGCTACCCCACCCATCAGTTTAGGCACAAAAAAAGAGTTAACAACTAAATAAATAGATTGTTAACTCTTCGAAAGTACCCCCTCACGGGCTCGAACCGTGGACCCCAACATTAAGAGTGTCGTGCTCTACCAACTGAGCTAAAGAGGCGTTTGCGTTTGCAAAGGTAGACAAAATTCTTTATACTCCAAATTTTTTTGAAGTTATTTTTGTAATAAAATTACTCCAAACGCAACCACACACTGGTATTTTGGTGATTTGCAGAGTTTTACAACCACAACCAATAAGTGCATTTTTTTGCTCACAATCTCGTCTCTTTGTCCGCGTGTCATTGTGATATAATGCAGACGAAATATTTTTTCATGCGTTTGCCCGGAAGATTTTGACCAAAAGTGCTGACTATCTACAAAAGATTGGTTATCTTTGCGCCTAATTTACTCTGAAAAAATAATAATTAAAATATAAATATAGGTATATGGCTCTTCAATGTGGTATCGTAGGTCTCCCAAATGTCGGAAAATCTACACTCTTCAACTGCCTCTCAAACGCTAAGGCGCAGGCTGCAAACTTCCCTTTCTGTACAATCGAACCCAACGTGGGTGTCATCACCGTTCCTGATGAGCGATTGGTGAACCTCGCCAAGATCGACAATCCCAAGAAGATCATCCCTACAACTATCGAGATTGTCGATATCGCAGGTCTTGTGAAGGGTGCATCGAAGGGTGAGGGTCTTGGTAATAAGTTCCTCGGCAATATCCGCAACACAAACGCCATCATTCACGTACTCAGATGTTTTGAGAATGGCAACATCACCCACGTGGATGGCTCGGTAGATCCAGTGCGCGACAAGGGTGTTATCGACACGGAGTTACAGCTCAAGGATTTAGAGTCGGTGGAGAGCCGCATGAGCAAGTGCCAGAAGCAGGCGGCTGGTGGCGACAAGGCGGCAAAGCGTCTTTTCGACATCTTGACGCAGTACAAGGAGGCTTTGTTGCAGGGCAAGAGCGCGCGCACCGTAGAGCTTGACAAGGAGGATTTGAAGGTTGTTGCCGATCTGAACCTCCTCACTGCAAAGCCAGTACTTTATCTATGTAACGTTGACGAGGCAAGCGCAGCTTCGGGCAATGCCCACACGGAGGCGGTTCGTGAGGCTATTGCGGATGAGAATGCTGAGATGTTGATCGTTGCGACAGCTACGGAGGCGGATATCGCTGAGTTGGAGACTCACGAGGAGAGACAGATGTTCTTGGAGGATTTGGGTCTTGAGGAGTCGGGTGTTGCGCGACTTATCAAGGCGGCATACAAGTTGTTGGAGTTGGAGACATACTTCACAACAGGAGTGCAGGAGACCCACGCTTGGACATACACCAAGGGTATGAAGGCTCCTCAGGCGGCAGGAGTCATCCACACCGATTTCGAGAGGGGATTCATCCGTGCGGAGGTTATCAAGTACACCGACTATATGGAGTTGGGATCTGAGAAGGCTTGCCGTGATGCAGGTAAAATCGGTGTCGAAGGTAAGGAGTATGTTGTTCAGGATGGCGATATTATGCACTTCTTGTTTAATGTTTAACAACACCCTTCAAAAGGAGGTATAAGATTATGGAAGATATTGTAAAATTCAACTCTGTAAAGGATAATATTATTATTATCAGAGACGTAGAGGTTATTCTTGATAGGGATGTCGCTGTACTATATGGTGTTGAGACAAAGCGTATCAACGAGGCTGTAAAGAACAATGCTGATAAATTCCCCGAGGGGTATATCTTGGAGTTGACGGATAGCGAGTCAAGTTCTCTAAGGTCGAAATTTTCGACCTTAGAATCTGGACGAGGCAAATACTCCAAGTATGAGTATAAAGCCTTCACTGAGAAAGGTTTGTATATGTTGGCGACAGTTCTAAGAAGTCCTAAGGCTACCCAAACCACCATCGCTATAGTCGAGACCTTTGCTAAGATCAGAGAACTTTCTCGTACCGTTGCCGAACTCTCTAATAAAGCCGATGACTATTCGCAAAAGAGTTTGATGCAGAAGAGTGGTGATATTATTGCGGATATCTTAGGTGATGACATGGAGGCTACTGATACGGAGACCTCAATAGAGCTTAATTTCGCGGTGTTGAAATTTAAGCACACCATAAAGGCTAAGAAAAAATAAATAGAGCTTATATTATTATGAGTAGAAAAGTTCGTGTGCGTTTTGCACCAAGCCCTACGGGGGCACTACATATTGGCGGTGTGCGCACTGCATTGTATAACTACCTCTTTGCGCGCAGCTTAGGTGGTGAGATGATCCTCCGCATTGAGGATACCGACTCGCAGCGTTTTGTTGAGGGTGCCGAGGAGTATATCATCGAGTCGCTTAAGTGGTGCGGAATCACCATTGACGAGGGTGTCAGCGTGGGAGGTCCTCACACGCCATATCGCCAGAGCGAGCGCAGGGAGATCTATCTTCAATATGCGTTACAGCTTATTGAGGCTGGTTGGGCATACTACGCCTTCGATACCGCTGAAGAGCTGGACGCCAAGCGCAAGGAGGCGGAGGATGCAGGTGCTGCCTTTGCCTACAACTACGAGGTTCGCACGCAGTTGCCTACGTCGCTCAGCCTCACTGAGGAGGAGACCAAGGCGCGCATTGAGCGTGGGGATCAGTGGGTTATCCGTTTCAAGATGCCCGAGGGCGAGGTTGTCGAGATGGATGACCTTATCCGTGGTCACGTGGCGGTAAACACCTCTACGCTTGACGACAAGGTGCTATATAAGTCGGCGGATAAGTTGCCTACCTACCACCTTGCAAATGTTGTTGATGACCGCCTGATGGAGATCTCGCACGTTATTCGTGGCGAGGAGTGGTTGCCATCGTTGCCATTGCACTACCTGTTGTATCGCGCATTTGGATGGACAGCGGAGCAGCCGCAGTTTGCCCACTTGCCACTGCTGTTGAAACCTACGGGAGGCGGTAAGCTCTCTAAGCGAGATGGCGATAAGTTGGGATTCCCAGTCTTTCCGCTGTTGTGGAACGCACCCTCGGGCGAGGTGTCGCGCGGATATCGTGAGGATGGATACTTCGCTGAGGCGTTTATCAATATGTTGGCACTCCTGGGTTGGAATCCTGGCACGGAGCAGGAGATCTTCTCGATGGATCAGCTCATTGAGGCGTTCTCGCTAGAGAGAGTATCCAAGGCAGGAGCGCGTTTTCAACCCGACAAAGCTAAGTGGTTCAATGCCCAATATATGCACTCTAAGAGTGCTGAGGAGCTAGCTCCTCTGTATCAGCCCATCCTGAAGGAGCACGGTGTTGAGGTGTCGGATGAGTTGGCAGGCAAGGCGGCGTGGATTATGCGCGAGAGGGCAACATTCATGAGCGAGATGTGGGATTTGACCTCTTACTTCTTCGTAGCTCCCGAGGAGTATGACGCCAAGCAGACCAAGAAGTATTGGAAGGGTGACAACCCTCGTATCTTGGCTGAGGTGCGCGAGATCTTGGCGGCAATAGATGACTTCTCGTTGGAGAATACCGAGGCGATAGTTCACGCGTGGATCACGGAGAAGGGATATGGCATGGGACAGGTTATGAATACGTTGCGTCTGGCGTTGGTTGGCGCAGGTAAAGGTCCAGGCATGTATGATGTCACGGCATTCATCGGACGTGAGGAGTGTCTCAAACGTATCGACAGAGTCTTGGAGGTGTTGCCACTTCCCGAGGCGTAGAGAGGTCTAAGTATGGATATAGAACAATATATATATGGAATGAGCGAGGAGGGTGAGGCGGTAATCGTCTACACCCTTCGCGCTGATAATGGTGCTGAGGTGCAGGTTACCAACCTAGGTGCTTCGGTTACATCGATTCAGATTCCCAATGGTGAGGGGAGGATTGAGGATGTGCTGTTGGGATATGCGGATATGCCCAATATGCTCAGAGATACCGCCTATATGGGTCGCACGTTGGGACGCACTGTGGGACGTATCGCCTCGGGCGAGGTGACCATCGGAGGGGTTGAGCATCTGTTGGATATCAATGCAGGGAGCAACCACGTACATGGTGGCGCGCACGGTTTTCACAAACGTATGTGGGAGAGTCGTGTGGAGACCAACCGTGTGGTGATGTCGCTCTATGCGGATGATGGAGAGTCGGGATATCCAGGCAATATGAACATTGAGGCGATCTTCGACTTCGATGATGATATGACGCTGGAGATCACCTACTTGGCAAAGAGCGACGCACAGACATTGGTAAATATCGGCTCTAGCTTGTACTTCAACCTTTCGGGCGATATGGGCTCAACCATCCTCGACCACAAGTTGAGGGTTAACGCCTCGCAGGTGTGCGAGGTGGATAGCTACGGTGTGACAACGGGGGCGATGTTAAGTGTCGATGGCTCACCGATGGATTTTCGTGGGGGACGAACTATCGGGTCGGATATCAAATCGGAGTTCAACGAGATGTTCTACCTCAGGGGTTACGACCATATCCTGCCAATAGATTGTCATGAGGCGACAATTTTGAGTGAACAGGCGACACTGTGCAACCCCAAGAGCGGACGTTATGTAACGATTTCGTCGTCGCAGTCTGCGTTAGGCATCTACACGGGCAACCACTTGGCGGCAGGGTCACCCGCAGGCACCAAGAGCGGATCTAAGTTTGTTGCTTATCAAGGAGTTGCGCTGATCCCGCAGAGTTTCCCAACGCCCGAATTGGCGGCTGGAGAGTTGTATTGCCAAAAGAGCACCTATCGTTTTGGTGTTTCGGAGGGTTAATAAGTAGTGTAAAACAATTATTGCCATATTTTTAAAAGTACTCTTGAAGCGATATTTTTAACTATTAAATCTCAATGTAGAACCACTATATTTTCAATTCAATAGCAAAAAATATCATCTACAATAGTTCTCTTAAAAACACACCAATAATGATTTTACCCTACTTATTTTTGGCTTGCGGAGTAAAAAATGCTGTTCAAGGGATTGATATTTTCGGCTTGCGGAGTAATATCTCTTGGAAAATTCGAAAATAAAACATATCTTTGTTCTCCCGAAAGTTACGATATCGTAACAGAGGAGCTACGGGGTGTAGCTCAGCCCGGTTAGAGTACACGTCTGGGGGGCGTGTGGTCGCAAGTTCGAATCTTGTCACCCCGACTACTGAAAATCAGCGAGTTAGATGTTTAATCTGCTCGCTGATTTTTTGTTTTACTGACGGATTACTGACGTTTTGCCGTAATATGGATGAAACAATATATAGCCTCAAAACCGCCTCTACACGCTCTATATAGCTATATTTGTCTCTATCTGTTTTAGGATTGTTTTAGAAATATTTCATTCTCCTATCGTAAATGCGTGCAAATTGTGTGCAACATATTGTTGGGATAACCTTACAAATATCACCCTATAAAAGACAGCCGTTTTTCAGATTACTGACGCTTTTACTGACGGATTTGCTATTATTACTAACAGGTTTTATTATGATCGCACTTTTGAATAATTAAATCACATATTTCTTAGGTGTAATATAATTCCTATTCTGATATTTTTCGCAATGCCTTAGCGACATACCACATAAGCACAGGTGGCACTGCGTTGCCAATAGCTTTATATTGCCTGCAATCCGATACAGCCGTTAGCTTAAATGATTCTGGGAAAGACTGTATTCTCGCACACTCCATTGGGGTGAATCTTCTATATCTACCATCTATCATTAATACAGGATCTGTAGAGTTTAGACTCACTTTTGCCAAATGAGAGCTTATGGTATTGCACGGCTCTTCAATATTTTGCGCTCTTCCCTTGTTCATTTTCTCACGCACTGCCATCATCCCAGCTACCGCCTTATCGCTAAAATACCACTTGCCATCATCATTAGCACTGTGATCTAAAACCTCCTTTAAAGCAACCTTATTGTCGATTGTTGTTGGTGATGGAAACTCAAAATTTTTGTAATCTACGTCATCTCTAAAACCAACGATAATGACCCTCTCCCTTTTCTGAGGTACTCCATAATCAGAAGCATTTAGCAACTTGTATTTAACCTTATATCCGGCAGCTTCAAACTCATTTATAATCATAGGGAATGCTTTCTTTTTGTTCGCAGACAAAATACCTTTCACATTTTCTGCGATAAAAAATCGAGGTTTTTTTTCTTTGATAATCTTTACCATCTCAAAGAAGAGCATCCCTTTTTCATCTTTATATCCTAGCCTTGGTGGATTTTGCGCAGATATAGAGAAAGATTGACAAGGGAACCCACCTACGAGAATATCAAATGTGGGAAGCCCAGCAATATCAATACTCTTAACATCACCGACCACACACTTGTGCTTAAAATTATCATTATATATCTCTGTACAATAGTTATCATTGTCGATTGCATACACAATTTCAAGTGGCAATGATTTATATTTCTTGTTAAGATAGTCAAATCCTCCGAGTAAACCCAAATCTAAACCTCCACACCCACAAAATAAAGACGCTACTTTTAATTTTGCCATATCATCAACTCTGTTTTCTCGCATACACTATCTTTAAAACTTACTTCTGCTCCATTTCTTGGAGTCATATTAATCATCTCTTTTCTATAAAGACCTACTGGGTCTTGTAATATAAATATTGTTTTGTTACTCTTACTAATCATTAGTCGATACACAAAGTATCTATCGGATAGAGACGATGCAGTATCCCACTCATTTGGAGTCATATGAAAAGAGTAAAATGTTAGAGGTTTACTGCTAATTGTCGTTTTAACCTCAATATATCTCTTGCGTGCATCTTCCTCTACACTTTGAATATCATAACCCACAGCTAAACTTGTTGGAATCTTTTTTATCAAATGCAAAAGATCTGCTCTGCCTACATTCGTTACCCTAACCTTTTCGTGTCCAATAATAAGGCTCTCGCCGAGATCCCCAATATCTTTTGTTTTTGAAGATTCTAATACATCTGCAATTTTATCATCTACAAGAACCCTATAATTATCCTCCGTAGATTCTTCTTCACCGATGTATTTCATCAAATCTGTTCTAAACACAGATGATACAAGATTGGAATTAACAAACTCAAACCAATTAGCTTCAAGCGGTGTAAGTTCCGATGCAATTACCTTGTTGCCGTAAAACTTGTCATAGTCCGTAAAATACTCTTTATTGTCGATGATGGCTAATATGGCTTCGTTTTCAAGTCGATTTAAATAAAAATATCCATGAGACTCTTTCAGCAGGTTTGCTATTACCATATAGTCAAGAATATCCCCAGCGTACCTTATAATGTCACCCTCTGATATGTAATCTACTTTATTAGATCTATTCGTCACTATTAAGTCTATCACCTCATCCACATCTCGATGATCTCTGGTAACTCGTAAGTCATTGAATATACAATGCGTTGTTTCTGCTTTTGATATGCCTAATGGTTTGCCCTGCTTTTCATCTGCTCGGTGTAGTACAGACAGAATGTATTGTACTGGCTTAAACCTAACTCCTGCATCTATATATTCTTTTACCTCTTTTGATCTAATATGCCCTCCTGGATATTGGAATTTCAAAGAAAAATATTTGAAAAACTGCACCAAGTCTTCACTCTCACTCAGCAATGAAGATATAGCACCTGTCTTAGTTATGTCACTTTGCTTATCCTCAATGTAAAATCCAAATAATGCAGCAATCTCAGTTCTCCAATTATTGATAGTTTTATTAGCCCTTCGTTCGTTGCCTGGGAATAAACGAATTGCATTAAATAACTGCTCATTATAATCAGCTATCGCAGCTGTGTCTATACTATTGCATACGTTAGCCATATACAACAGCACACTCTCCATATGTGTTTTGAATCGTGGGCGTGCGTGATGTATACGAAAATAATACTCATCTGGAATTTTATACATAGCTATAACTTTTTAATCAAACTTTCGGCAACTGCCTTAGCCATCAATGGTGGCACAGCATTTCCAATCTGCTTACATTGACTTGTTCTACTACACTGAAAAATAAAATTATCAGGAAACGATTGTATGCGAGCAGACTCTCTAGCTGTTGGCACTCTGTTATATTTATAGTGGAAATGATGCCTGTGTCCTGTGTCAATAGTAAAACTTGGTTTATTACTATTTAGACGAGTCCACGCAATATTCACCTTTCTTGTCTCTCTTAGTTCTAAAGGTAGGTCTTTGTAGTTTCCACCATCTGGAACTAACGATATAATCTCCACCGTCTTATCATTATGCACGGTAATTTGATGATTATACACTGCTTTGCTACCCCTTCTAATCATACTCTGAAAATCACTTTGAGAAGAAATCGGATATGCTCCCCCATCCTCTATTGAGTATTCGGGAAGGTCGGACAGTGCATCTTTCGATATAACGGGTGTCGAAACAGATGGCATAGGAAAAGTATACTCTCCATCTTTCAATCCAACAAACACGGCTCTTCGTCTATTCTGTGGCACACCATAGTCAGCTGCCAGAAGAACCTTGTACACGACACCATATCCCAAAGACTCGAAATCTTTGATTATAGACTCTTTAACGACACCACCACCCATCGATAAAATGTTTGGAACATTCTCCATTACAAAAGCTTTGGGTTGAAAGCACTCAACAAAGCGAACGAATGACTTATATAGCTCATTACGCTTATCCTCTATAACTCGCTTTCCTGCAATAGAGAATCCTTGGCAAGGAGGACCTCCAATGATAACATCTACGTCCGATATGTTATATTGTGATTTTATATCCTTTGGATCTAACTCTGATATATCTGCACATAAAGTCTCAACCTCACTGTTATTATGTTTGTATGTAGCAAGAGCATCCTTCCAAACATCGATAGCCAATATTGGTTGAAAACCAGCCATCTCAAATCCTAAGGACATTCCTCCACATCCACTAAAAAGGTCTATTACTTTATATTTTTTGTTACTCATACAATGTTTATATACTTAATAATCTTGATGTTACTTGTATTGTTAATCAACGACTTTTATCTATAAAATAAATCGTGAAACTTTACAAAGATATGAATTTGCGTTGAATATAACTTGTTAATAAAAATAAATATTTTTTTTACTGTTATGTATATATACACCTTATCATTACTACTCCTCAGTTTTAGGCGTCATCAGTAGATCTTATGCCACTGCTGTGATAAACTCTAAGTCCCTTTTTATCCTCGCTGTAACTATTGATATAGCGCAATTGTTTAAGATTTTCCAAAAAGTATTGATGCCTTGGAGTGTCAGCAAAAACAGGATGGCTTTTCTTGTCTGCTATTACAGCATAATATCCTCCAAGAGTCTCCATTAGAATATCAAGATCATCGTCAGAAAATAGAGAGATATTATTGTTAAACATATCAATCTTATTATTTTGTGATATGTATTTGCTTAATGCTATTTCTTTCTTAAGAGTCGATGATATTGGATACTCTGGATATGTCACAAGTAAACTCATAACAAGTGTTATATTAGATTTACTACTTATGATTAAGTTTTCATCGCTGTATTCAATAAATTTAAACTTAGATTCGACATCTATCACCTTTGACTCAAGCATAAGTTTTATATCACTTCCACTTAGCTCAATCTCTTGTATGAGGTCTTTATATTTGTTGAACTGTTTCTCTAAGTGCATCATATTGAGGGGCGCAAAATTATCCCTAAGATAGTGTAACATTTCAACAGTTGTACTAATCTTGTTGTTCTCAATTAGGATTTGTACTCGGTCTGCATCTATACGTTCTACCTTTAATGAACTAAATGACCAAGGAATTGAATTTAATAGTATAGTATATGTCTCTTTTGATAGTTTTGATTCATATATTATTGCCCAACACAGCTTCAGATAGATGGCAATATCATTCTCATCTTTATCTGTAGTCATGCGTTGAGAAGAAAGAATTTCTGCATTTCTGCTTATATTCATAAAATCAATGACAGATTTAGTGAGTGTAGATTCATTCCTATTAAAGACATCTAGGATATTATCCCACGTCGCTACAATCTTGGAGTAATCATATAATAAATCGCAAATATCAATATCATCAACATCTGATATTTCATCAATGATTGTTTGCGTTTTATCGATTATAAGTAATTTTGATTCGTAATCTATATGTTCGTTATTTAATAGCGTAATGATGCTTCTTTGTGCCTCACTTGTATTATGCTCAAGTTCTAAGTACATTGACTCGGTGTAAAAATTGATACTATCTTCAATATACTCAATTATATCACTGTTGTTAAGTTCGTATATATGGGTGTAATTTTGGGTGTTAAATTTATGCTCATCGTATCCTTCAAGATCAGACATCATAAGTCTTAGCATATCAATACTGATAGCATAATGCTTGCTTTTGCGGATGAATGAGAGTAAATCTTTGTTACTATCTACACTTAAATTTGTAAATCTCACATCTAATGCTACTATGATTTTTTCTATTTTAGCTTGAGAAGCTTCAATATTTAAAAACCACGAACAATATGAAATAGCTGGGTCTTGTTTTTCAAAGATGCGGATTATATCACTCAGATCTGCATACTTAATTATTGATTCTAAATATGAAAAACGCTGATCGTCAGTAAATATCTCGCTATTAGATATGTGTCGCCATATGCTATGCCAATGACCACATAGTTCTGCCATAAATTTATTTAAATGCGTCGTGTTGTCATACATATGTTTGATAAAGTCAATTGTGTCCTCATTCTCCTTTTTGAGCTGAGCAAATAATACCTCTCTTTTATCTTCATACTCATCGTTTACAAGAAGTTCATCTATCAGAATTTGATTAAACACATACTTGTTCTCAAATGCATATATATTTATTTTCCTTAGTAGTTCAGATGGCTTCGATATAATATAATTATAATCTGTCGCTGTCTCCATTTTTACATTGACAAGAAACGTATAATCAGCCTTAGTTAATGCTCCTTCGTGAAAAACGGAGATATAGTCAAGATAATTCTCATCAATATAGCCATTTTGTAAAAGAATAGATATTAGTTGCTTCTGTTTTTCATTCTCTCCATTTAGTATTATTTTATCACTTGATATTAACTCTCTTAAACTTCTTTTCTGAACTTCATTTTTATCATTGGTCAAGTCTTCTACTTGTTTTTTGAGATCATTGAGATTTGGCTTGTTTCTTATCCTTTTCTCTCTATCGCTATAGGTTATTCTTGGATTAACCAATCTACCTATTGCTTTAAAATCTACTTTGAATACTCCTGTACGGACATTATAACTGTCATATTTATACCTATGATTTAATTGACTGGTTTCGAAAAGTTTGAATAAATCATCATTGTTAGCAATATCATACAACTTAACATCTCTCTTATTAACAATAAATGTTACAAAAGATGTGTTACTCTCTATAGCCTTTACTATGTATAATATACGAAGTTCTGTTAAGCTATCAAACATTTGTTCTTCGCTCTCTTGAATAGTCACTTTTAGTCGAGTAATATCAGCATCTATTTTATCTTTAGCATCAGCAATATATTTAGCCTTTTGAGAGATTACACCATATATATAGCCATTATTATATCCAAGGTTAGCAAAATCACTAGGGTAGAGATTTTTGTATATTACGATAGCTAATAAATTGTTTCTATATAATTCAGCATTAGCAATTTTATCATATATGATAAACTCATTTAGTATATTGTTCAGCAACCTCATATCATCAATAAATATTGATAGGTTATCTATGAGATCCTCTGATATCTCAGCTGTTTTTATAATTTCTTTCTTGCGTAAAATCTCACCTGACGTTGAAAAATTAATTATTGGCACAATAGGAATCATAAAATCGAAGAACTTTACGCGTTCTTTATCCAAAAACATATCATCTTTGATTGCATAAATAAAGACTACATCTTGTTTTATGCGACGCGAGCTATTGATTAGCTGGTTGATTTCACGGAGCTTTGTAAATATGTCTGATTTACCAAAACGATCTAAATCCTCAATAATGACGACATCATACATAGTCTCCTCAAAAAAGTATATTATTTCATCAATATGCTTGTTTAGGATAGATTTACTTACCCCTTTATCTAACTCTATCTCTGTTGACGGTAACGTTATCTTCTTTACATATGAGCCCATTATAAAAGCAAATAGCCTATATGCTAACCAGCCAAACGCACAACAGAAAACAATAGACAAAATAAGTCTGTAGAAATCTTTCGCATTGTTAAAAAAATCAAACAAACTTATACGCTCTAATATAGATGGCGCAAATAGGTGCAACGACGATAATATAAGCAATAGTAGCATTATGAAATTGACAGTCGTTAACCCATAGCTGCGTTTTGAAGTCTTTTTAAATTGTGATTCTGGGGTTTCACCACTCTTCTCTCTATAAATAATTTGCTGTAAGATGCTTAACTCTATTAGCCTTTGAAGTTTCTCATCGTCAATATCTGGTTTTGGGTTTTGATAATCCAATGAGGTCTCCGCCATATTGTCGTCACCCTTGAATGTCGCTAATGATATATTTAAGAATTTATGCTTTTCTTTATTATCCTTTATGAAAGTCTGTAATATACTACTCTTTCCCGATCCATATGGACCAGATATAGCAATATTCCTTATCTTACTTTTTAAAGATAAAGCCCAAGATAACGCCTCTGTATACATCTCAACATCCTTTGCTTCATCAGTCGGACATAAAGGAGAGTAATCCGTTGTCGATAATTCATTACTATTTGAGCATAGATTAGCTTTAATGCAATTACATATATTTTTTATCCTGTGAAATTTCTTCATAAGTCTTATTATTTTATCAGTAACTATCACCCATAAAGGTAAGTTAAATATTTCAAAAAGACTATATTAGTATAGAAAATAATCGATGAAAGTTTTTAACTCTTCTGTAGACTGATTATTTTCACATTTCCCACTTTACACCTTGTGTGTTTTTTTGATAATTGTACTAATCTTCATCCTTTTCGGTTTCGGTTGCACCTGCTTGCGGAGGAGGTTCTCCTCGTGCTCGCCATCATTATCACCATCGCCTTACGATAGGTCGACCAGACCTCCGAGCTCCGACGCCTAGTTGTTATCGATACAACAATCCATGTTGTGCAGGGTCTACTTTTGACTATTGTTTGCCTTTTTTTTCTCATATTTCATCATCTCAAATCTTCCTTACCCTCCAACTTCGGCAGGAGGGTTTTTGTCGGGCGGAAAGGTTTCGGTCGGCGCAAAACATACCTTGCTATTTTGTTTTTCGGTTAATGAATGTTTGATTATTGTGGAGACAGGGAGATAATTTTCCTTAGTGTCTCATTTTCATTATTGGTGTCTGGGATTCTTGTTTTCTGTGTGCCATTAGGTATTCGTTCACATCCTTGAAGTCTCTGTATAGTCTCGAATGATTGACCACCTCTACGCCTAATTTGTGCACATCGAACAGGGCTTTGCTCCCTGCTGGGTCGTTGTCGAGAAAGCAGTGGATTGTCTGTTGTGACCTTAGAAATTTAACAGCTTTACTCAAATTACTCACTGAATTTAGTACGCATACATTGCTCTCTGGGGAGGCGGTCTCTATCAATGTTAGGTAGGCGAGCATATCCATAAAACCTTCGAATAACATTGTGCTGTTTGTAGAACCTTTGATTATTGTTGGCGACTTGGGGGATGTGCTGCCTTTGTAATATTCGTTGCGAAGTTCGTAGCCACCTGCATCGCTTTGGAATCCTATGGCGTAGTAGTGTTTTTTGTTTTGGGTGTAGTGGATTTCTCGGCAGTAGTGTTGGGCTATGTCGGGGTTGATTGCTCGCTTTTCTAAGTAGGCTATTAGGTGTGGGTTTTGGAGTGGTTTTATCTCTGTGATGATTTGGGTCGATGGGGATATTTGGGTCGGGGGTGTCCAATGAGAATAAGAGAAATTGCCCTGTTCCAATTTGGTGGCGGCTTGGTGGAACGATAATTTATCGAGGTGCATCACGAGGTCGATTATCGAGCCACCAACATTTGCTCCGAAGTCGTACCATAGATTTTGCGAGTAGTCGACTTTGAAACTTGGGGTGGATTCGGGGCGGAGGGGTGAGAGGTAGAGACCTACTCTGCCTCGTTCCGTTTTGGGGTTTATGTTCCTGCTTGCGAGGAAACTTTTGATTGAAATATTCTTGATATTATTCATTTTTAGAAATTTTTTATTAGTTTTGTAATGTTCAACGTATCAGAAGGGGTGGGGAAACCTGCCTAATAGCAAGGCGGGCATTTTTATGCTCTTGCCTCACTATATCCGCACGGGTGGTTTCGCCCCCGTGTGGCATATTAATGTATCCACAGCCTCTTCTGGCGTTGAACAACGGGTCAGCGAAATCACCTATTTTTTTCGCTCCCTTGAAAAGTTTAACCACCTAAAAACTAAGGCAATGGAGAAGAGAATCAAACTTACAACCACAACATCATTCAACCTCTCGGACGAGGAGCTACAACGCTTCTACGCCGTAATGTCGCTACTCCAATATCACCACCACCGCACACCAGACTACCGTGAAGAGCAGGTAATCAGACGCTTGCGCAACGAGTTCGGCAGATACAACACGGAGATAGCAAAGGCTTGCCACAAAGACCCCAACAACTTGGCACTAAATCAAATTCGCAACTTCATCGAGCATCATTATGGATATTTGAAGAGGGTGACAAGCCAGCTCTACAAGGAGTAATATTTTTGTAATTTTGTAAGATTTGACTACTAATAGCCTGCGTGATAGAGCATTACACCCTTACAAACCTATTACACTTTTTACGAAGTGTAATATGCTGATATTGTGGTTTGTAAGAGTGTAATACTATTTGTAAGTTTTTTGTAAGATATATAATTATTTCATTCTCAGTGAGATAAAAATACATCATTACAGGGTTACACAAACTCCTCTATCATTTCTCGTGTCACCGTGTAGCATCGACCTGTGGATGGTGGTGAGGTGAAGAGTGAGCCATCCAAAGAGAGCCGTTCGCTGTTGTAGTTCTTCGGTGTACTGGGCTTTAGATGCCAGTAGCTTTTCAATATTTTACGGACGATAATTTGCTCAACTCTGTAGCCTCTCATTTCGAGCATATGCATCATATCGGCAACACAAAATATATATTCGTCAGTTTGCTTATAATCCAAAATATCCGTGATTATCTGAATCATCTCGCTCTCAATCTTACCCCGATTATGGCTCACCATATTGCGCAGAGCGTTGGTGGCAAGGAGTGATGGCTTGAACCACATTCGGCTCTCCTGCGTGGTTGTGAGTTCTCGATTCTGAAGATACCACACCAATGCTGGTAACTCCTTTTTCATCTCACCGAGAAGGTTGGGGTTGTCGCTCTTGATTGGCTCGACCTTGCGCACCCAATAGCGAGTCTCGCCCTGCTCTATGTAGATGGGGTTAAGCTCGTTATTGGAGCATAGCACAAACTTTGCGAAGAACTCCACCTCGTTTCTATCCTTGCCCTTAGCCTCTGATTTGTAACTCCTTGCAGTACTCAGATTCTTGATTCTCTCGGAGTCCTCTTTGCGGTCGAGTAACACTTCGTCAACTGCTACAATAAGTTTTGTAGCCCAATCGGAATTAAATTGGGAGCGGAAATCCTCGTTAGTATTGAAAGTCATATTCGCACCGAACATCGCCTTCAGCAGATTGAGAAATGTTGTCTTACCTGTGTTGCGCTTCTGCGACACCAATAAAACTATTGGTAGTCGCTGAAGTGGCGCAGTATAAAGTAACTGTAAATAATCTAATCCAAGCTCATATTGTTCGCCAAATATATGCGTCAAGAATGCCTTGATATTTGGAAATTCACCCTGCACAGGTTTAATATCAACAGCTTGATACTCATTGAGAAACGTTCCAATCATTGGTTTATAATCAATGTGCGACGGCACACAGCAAAAGCCATCGTGCTTTTCAACCTGCGAGAGAAAATCCTTTGCGTGGTCTTGCCGCAACGTGTCATAATTCCAAGGTATGCGCAGCTCAATGAAGTCGCCACTTTGCAGAGGTTTCTGCACGATTTTGTAGAGGGTTGTCCCTACACGGATATACCTATCTTTCATCGTGTTACCTGCGTCTACGCTTGAAACCATCCTCTATCTTCTCCATCGCCTCCTTGTGGGTGTCAACCTTAACAGCCTGTGAATCAGCCCACGCAAGTAGTTCCCTGCGTGAAAAGACCAATTTGTTGCCATACTTATTGTGCGGAATCTCGTTGTTGGAGGTGAGCTTATAGATTTTACCTCTCGATGTGGGGTAGCCATTCTCGCCCAGCAGGGCGATGGCGGTATCCATTGTGATTGAATCGGGTTGTGAATCGGGTGTAGATTTGAACTTTGATAGGTGTTCAGCTATGGCATCGCCAACAATCTCTTTTAGTGTCTCTGGCGAGGTGATTATAACATTAGTCATATAAGTGTCTCTAATTAAAAATTAATAAATAGCTGTCGTCACAGCATTATCAATATTGATTTCGAGACAAAGGTATATATCTGTTTTCTTCTGTTAAAATCGGCTATAGCTTTACATGAACCCTCTGACTTTTGAGTTTGGTGATAAGAGTCCGCAATCGAGTGATGAGAGTCCGCAATCGAGCGACCAAAGTCCACTAAGTAAGGAACTTGTCTGACAAAAAGTGTCACTTTTATGGTTTTGTAAAGCTATTATAATTTTTTAATTGATTTAATATGTCGATGGGGTCAAAAGCTTTGAGTGAGCCAGCTGTGTCGTAACGCTCTTGGAATATCAAACCATCTCTAAGCCATTTGTCCAGAGTTACTCGTGACACACCCAACATCTTCGCTAAGGTCTGTTTTTTGACAAGTTTATGGCTGCTTTCGACATCGCTATAATTTGGATTGATTTTCATATATCGCTCCAAATTTTTGATTACCTTATCAATATTTCTAATTTTAACATCTATAAATTCTTGAATGGTAATCTTCAGAGTGGAGAGGTCATAATCTAAGAGCTGTTCGCAATCGAAAAGCAGTTGATAGATTTGCTCTCCGCACTCAAGAGTATGGAGGTCGAGTGTCAAGGTCTTTCTTCTTGGCATAAATAAGTGTAAATAGGGGTGGTTTTTATCTTCAACTGCACTATTTCGAGGGTTTTTGGCTCTCCAACTGCAATAAATACGAGGTTTTTGACTCTCCGGCTGCACTATTTTCGCAGTTTTGACTATAAGTAGTGTAAAACAATTATTGCCATATTTTTAAAAGCACTCTTGAAGCGATATTTTTCACTATTAAATTTCAGTATAGAACCACTATATTTTCAATTCAATAGCAAAAAATCTCATCTCCAATAGCACTCTTAAAAACACACCAATAATTATTTTACCCTACTTAATTCTATGTTGTTGAATTGGGTATTTAGTTCGCTAATGCGTGCTATAAGTTCGTTAAAATCAAGACTTTCGCCATAAATCATACTTTGTTGCATCGCTTTATAGTCATCTCGCCAACTGCCAATAACATCTGCAGGAGGTACGAATGATATGTTTTGAGGTAGTAGCTCCGAATAATCAAACCCTTTAAGCCCAATAAATTTGCGGCGATGTTCGATGACCGCTCGGTATAACTCTCCATCCGCAAGAACCTCTTTAGCTACTCCGCAAGATGCCAATCGCTCCAAATCATATAGGTGGCGAGACATACGTTGCACCCTCACGGCACGTGTTGTCTGTGCAAACTCCTCGTGAAGTAGGCACGCCTTTTCGAGGAATGTTCGCTTTGGGGAGACTGCTGTTAGGCTGAATTTAGAGTCTGCATATTTAATATTTGGTAGAGCTTGTGCAATCATTGAGCAGACTTCAACACTCTCGGTTGGCTCACTCATAGACCTGCCACTCACCTCGATTAGCACCTTATCTCGCACGTAGCCGACATTCTCAAATATAGATTTGTAATGAACCTCCACAATTTCAGGATCGGTAGTGGTTACGCTCGTAATATTCACCTTAACCTCAAACTCAACTTGTGGAATACCTAATGCGGCTAATTGCGCTGTTATCTCATTGGGCAACACCTCACGTACAAAACTACACGAGGCTCTGCGCAGACGATCACTAACTTGTGTTTTTGACAATTCGCCACTAAAACCTAAAAACTCTCGGCTGATTGCAATATCGACATCCTCCGAAAATCTGTCAATTATTCCAAAGCATTTACTAAGACTTGTTCCGCCCTTGAATGAGATGTGCGGTGCATACTTCGAGTTGAATAACGCACGCAGAACCATCGTTACCCACCAATCCTTCTCGATTGATTGAGCAGGTAGGTTGTTATATTTTGTAGTTACCTCCGTGAGTAACTCCTTGCGCTTGGCAACTGTTAAATCTGTATATAGGCTCATTGTGCAATCATTTTATGTATTGTGTCGGCAATCCACGCAGGTGCTAACTTTATATCTCTTAAAACATTTTCTCTCGTCTCATTTTCGAGTAGCATCGTTTTGATTTTGTCGTACTCCTCGGCTGTTATGTTACCCTTGCCAAGCTCCTTCATTGCAAAGACTACGAGCATCATTAGGTCGCTTTGGTATGCTAAATTGCGTGTTGCGGTGTGAATAAATTGAATACCTCGACCATCGACTAACTCAATCTTTCGAGATGAGCCATCGGTTAAGTAGACTGCATTCATTACCACTTGTGTGGATAACCCCAAAGCGTTAAGAGCATAATCTCCAATCGGTGCAATGCGTGCCATATCACGTTTAGCCACAGCCTTAGCCACCTCAGCGAATGTTGGTAAGGCGTAACCGCTCTCTGAAAATTCGCTCTTTTTAGGATATAGGTATATACCACGAGCATAGCGCACAATCACTCCACGCTCCGAGAGGCGTTGCAGGGATTTATTTATTGAATCTTTACCCGCAATACTCGCAAAGTCGGTGGCAAAAAAGAGCTTACCCCTTCCGCATTTTTTAATGCGTGTTTCTACCTTATCTACAATTAGTTGCATAGCTTTTTAGCTTTAATTCTGTCCGAAAAATAGGCAATAATTCGGACAAATGCAAATTTAGTGCATTATTTCTTGCGAAATAGTGTTTTGTAACAAATATAGGGGTTATTTGTTACAGAATGAATCGGAGTTGTAGTGTTACTATTATTTTCTGCTGTGGTGTTACTATTGTTTCGTGTCGTAGCATTACAAGTCTTTGATGATGTGGAGTTACAAGTCTTTGATGTCATTGCGCTTGATTACAACACCTTAGCAGCCTCGTCAATCACCGAACTGCCGAAACTATCCAAATACGTATTCGTTGTCATCAAGTCAGAATGTCCCAAGATTTGCGAGATAACTTCACGTGGTATTTGGTTATTCTGCAAAGTCATTGCCATCGTGTGGCGACTAACATACGATGTGAGTTTCAAATCTGTAATATCTAACTCCTTTGCAAGTAATTTGAGGTGCTTGTTGTTGGTCACAAATCTATTGCGAATATGCTCATATAGTTGCTCACCTGTGTAATCTCTCGATACGATAGGCACGAGGTACTCTCCAATGAGATGAGAGTTATCTCTAAACCAGTCCAGTAACTCCTGCAATGCTTCGGTTATTTTTATCTGAATAGGCTTTACTTTCTTTGCCTCTTTGGTTTTGTTGCGCTTGTAGACTATATAGTTGCCACCCTCAAGATGTATGATGTTGTCTCGTCTGAGCATTGCTGCATCAATAAACGATATACCATAACAGTAGTACGAGAATAGAAATACCCTGCGAGCGCACTCTAACGACATATTATCAACTTTCGTACTCTTCAACTTCTCCATACTATCTGTTGGTAAGTATCGTTTGGGTGTCTCCTCCTCCAACGATGTGATACTAAAACCACCTTTCCCAAATGGGTATGTACCCTCTGAAGCCTCGCCATCTTGGATTGCTTTGTTCATACAAGCTCGCAGAGCCTTGAAGTAATATTTTCGTGTATTGCCTGAACAACCTCGCTTTTGTAGGTAGACATCAAACCCTTTGACGTACTTAATATCAATCTCCGAGAATTGGCGTTGCTCCAATTTTGTATCGTGCAACTCCAGCATATGCAACATCGCTGAGTAGCAACTTGCATTTCCGTGATGTCCCGTATCTTTGAGGTTTTGAATTAGAGTGGTTGTGTACTCCTTAATCTTTCCCTTGAGAGAGTAATTAAAAAATGCAGTCTCAAATTGATTAACAGTCCAATCAATCTTATCACTCTCGAACTGAGAGCAGATACGTTGAATTTCAACTTTCTTTTGTTCAAGCCAAAGGTTCAGTGCCAAACGATCAGGGTGCAGGTTAGAGACACGCTTATCGGTCACAAACCTCTGTCCTTGTTCATCCCATTGGTTCGGCTCTGCAAACAATCCAATAGACAACACCTTTCGCTTACCATTCCTACGAACAACAAGCCAAATTGCGTAACCATCTTTATAGTGGTACTTCTCAGTGATCCACATCTTAAATGTGATATTTCTCATAGCTAAAACACTCTAATTGTGTTACAAATATATACATTTTTCAAATAGAAACATAAATTACTGACGTTATTTTATTTAAGTAGCAGTATATCAGCGATATAAATTTTCAAAATTACTGACGTTTTACTGACGTTTTCGCACGAAATAGGGGTTAATATCTGATAATACCTACTTTTTAGTATCTTCTAAACGCAATATAACTACCTATTATACAAATAGATATAAGTAAATAGCGTGTGAATATACACTACTTGGGGGCGTGTGGTCGCAAGTTCGAATCTTGTCACCCCGACTACTGAAAATCAGCGAGTTAGATGTAATATATACTCGCTGATTTTTTCGTTAGTAACACTTTAGTAAAACATTTTTTGCAAATTATTTTTTGCTTTTTAATTGATTTTGTTTGATTATCTTTGTCAACTCAAGAAAGTAAAACATAAAAATGACAGAAAAGTTTACAGCCGAAGAGGTTATTACAGCGTGTGGATTCCTCCCGAACATCACCCTTATCAACGAGAATTTGCGATTCAATAGTTTTTATTCCAGCGTAATTGTTAGGAGTGGACTTGGCAGGTATGCACGCCTTTTATATCGTAATGGAGCCTATGAAAGCCAAATCCGTGATGAGTTTATAAGCAAGCGTGACAATGGAGAGTTCAAGGTTCGTGACGATGCTTTTTTGGAGTGGGAGAATCGCTGTTTGCAGATGAAGGAGATTCTTTCGCTAAACGATGAAAATCTTCAACTCTTCTACTCGAATGGCAACCAGAAGCGTACGCAAATAAATGCGCTAAGCCCGCAGGCTCTTTCAACAATCATAGATATGCAGCTCAAAGATCTCGCCCAGTTCGAGAATGAGATATTCACTGAGAAGGACATTTTTCCTTTCGCCTCAATTATTAAAGATGAGGTTATCAACCCATATCCACTTTGCGACCTCCACTCCATTGAGGTTAGATTGCAGCTTATAGATAGGGAGAATAAGAAGGTATATGAGGGTAAGAACAAAAAGGTGAATGACCCACTCAAAACAGCGACTCACCTATTTTCGCAGCAACTAGCTTTAATTATAAAGGCAGATAGATATTTGGAGGGCGACTACGACTCGATTGATGATGTTAAGATGAGTAAGACAGACTATCAAACCATTCACAACTTCCTCTCGTTTTTCAAGTTCGACCCACCAATAGCACACGGCGATAATACCACCACCAATACTGACCTTATAAAGACTATGCTCAAGCAGTTTCCCAAGAGTGAATTATTCTTCCTTGGTCTGCTAAATGACTACAAACAGAACTTAAAGAGTCTGAAAAACAGATCTTAGGGGTATAAGCCTATGCTTAAAATAGTTGGCGATTTACAACACAAAAGAATACTTTTTCTTGAAACTTTCTAAAAATGTATTCCAGAAAATAAATTGATTTCCTTTGATATTCGGCATATTTTTGCAACCGCTTGCAAGCAATAATGTCGAATATTAAAAGGAAATTAAATGAATATATCAGAGCTTAAAAAGCGACCTCTGGTGTCGCTCACAGCCGAAGAGTTTTTCGCCCTACAGGCGTATGAGAACTCTCAGCAAACTATACAATCAGCCCCACAGCACTCGATTATGACAATCGACGAGGCTGCATCTTTCACGGGCTATAAGAAAAGCACCCTCTACCGCAAAACCTGCGCAGGGGCAATCCCACACTACAAAAAGGAGGGTTCAAACAAAATCTACTTCCGCAGAGAGGAGCTTGAAGAGTGGTTATTAGGTTCAAGCCGCAAACTCACCACTGAAGAGTTCATTGAGGAGTGCGATGATAAGTTACTAACACGTAAACGTAAGTAACTATGTCAGAGAACAAAATCACACAAGAGAGCGTAATCAACGCTGTAATGGCGAAGCACGATGAGATGAATGGGTGGGAGTTCCCGTTGCACGTATTCCCAAAAAAGTATCAAGATATTGCACGCTCAGCCAGTAGCTGTATGGGCTTCCCGCTCGACTTTATTGCGGCATCTATGATGTTTGCTGCATCGGTCGCAGTAGGGAATAGCTATGCAGTACACGTCCTTGGCACTTGGCGAGAGTGCAGTGCAATGTATATGGCGATCGTTGGACAGTCGGGAACAAATAAATCACACCCGATGAGCTTCGCGATGTCCCCTCTATTGCGTTTTGATCGTGAGCAGTATCGAGCATTTAAGTCAGCGTATAGCGAGTATCAGCAGCTCAGCGCACTATCCAAGAAGGAGCGTGAGGAGTTGGGAAATGGCGAGCCATTGTCGCCACCTCGATTCCGCAAATTCATCGTCTCAGACATCACACCTGAGGGCGTAGCGCATATTCACGAGCAGAACCCTCGTGGAATCTGCCTCTATGCCGATGAGCTAAAGTCGTGGATCAACAACTTCAACCGCTACTCAAAAGGTTCGGAGGAGCAGTTTTGGCTCTCGGCATTTAGTGGCAAGCCGATTATTGTCGATAGACGTAATGTCGAAAACTCCATCTCCATCGCTAAGAGCTTTATTAGTGTCATTGGTAGTACGCAGGTCGATCTACTCAGCGACTTCGCAAAGGGAGAGCGTAGCAGCAGTGGATTTGTCGATCGAATATTATTTGTGTTCCCAAAGAGTTTGGAGAAGAGGTATTGGAGTACCGATGAGCTACCACCTCACATTGAGGGTAGTTGGTCGGATATTATGAGCCGACTCATTGATATTGAGCTACACCTTAATGATAATGGCGACCCTGTGCCAACAATTTTGCAATACTCCAACGATGCAAAGGCACGACTATTTGAGTGGCAGCGGCACAATACAGACCTGACCAATTACGAGCTTGATGGACAGATCAAGGGTATCTTTAGCAAGTTGGAGGTCTACGCTATTCGCTTCTCACTTGCGTTGCAGATGATACGTTGGGCATGCGGTGATAATAGGCTCGAACAGGTGGATTTAGCGAGTGTCGAGGGTGGAATAGCCTTAGCGGAGTACTTCCGTGAGACTGCATTGAGGGTTCAGAGTGTCATAGCAAATGATATTATCGACAACCTCGGAGCTGCTCCAAAGGCTCTATACGAAGCGTTGCCCGACAACTTCACCACAGCTGAAGGTGTGAAGGTAGCCGAGTTGTTCAACTTTGCAGAGCGCACATTCAAACGCTTCCTCACTCGCCAGAACGGAGTGCTATTTCAGCGTGATAGACGAGGAGTTTACATTAAAATCATTCGATAAACCACTTGGCACTAACGACACAAGTGGCACAAACGAGCGGTTAAATGCCACTCGTGCCACTTATGCCACCACTAAAATCCAAAAGATGTATAGATTTAAATTAGAAAAATACGCAGGTGGAGCGAGTCGCCATACCTGCCCAGAGTGTGGACACAAGCGATGCTTCGTGCGATATATTGATAGCGAGAGTGAGGTCATATTTCCTGATTATGTTGGTCGTTGCAATAGAGAGGATAAGTGCGGATACCACTTCACTCCAAAGCAATATTTTGAACGTAACCCTCAAAATTGGGAGCATCGAGATTATACATCACCGCCACCAAAGCCGCCCAAGCCAACAAGCTATATCCCCTCAGATATGGTCGGCAGGACATTGATTAGGCATCAAGGGCATCACCTCTTCACCTACCTATCGTCACAGATCGGAAAGGAGGCGACCAACAAGTTGTTGGGCAAATATAGAGTAACCCAATCAAATGTTTGGGAGGGCGCAACACTCTTCTGGCAGATGGATATTAAGAATCGCACTCGCACAGGTAAGATCATGTTATACGATCCCAAAACAGGTCGCAGGGTGAAATCGGATAATATTCCGATTACGTGGGTTCACGCACGACTAAGGCTACCAAATTTCAACCTCACACAGTGCTTCTTTGGAGAACATCTACTGAGCCGTGACGAGGAGAAAACCATCGCCATCGTCGAGAGTGAAAAGACAGCTCTAATAGCATCGCACTACCTCCCCGACTTCACGTGGATCGCAACGGGAGGGAAGAACGGATGTTTGAAAAGTGAGAACTTAGAGGTGCTAAAAGGTCGCAAAGTAATGTTAGTCCCCGACCTCGGAGCAACTGAATATTGACAGTCAAAACTACCCCTCTTCGAAGCCCAAGGAATCGACGCAACAATCCTCAATCACCTCGAAGATATGGCAACCCCAGAGCAACGAAACGAGGGCTACGACATAGCCGATTTTCTCCTCGATGGCAACTCCCCAGAGATTATCTTACAGAAGATGAGCGCCAAAAATCCAGCCATCCAAACCCTGATTGACACATTCGATTTAGAGTTAATAGAGATGGAAAAACATTTTGAGTAACGAATATCTTAGACTTTTGGGATTTTAATTAGCGAGTTTGTGTATTGGGCAGACCAATACAGGCGAAATCGCCTAAAAATCCCGATGGTCTAACTTTAAAAACTATCTATGAAACAGATTAAAAATAGAAATAACAACGGTCGTCCAAAGGTGGCGACAATGGAGAAAAAGAGCTACCGAGTGACGGTTAAGCTCTCCCCGCCAGAGTACTACGCCCTACGTGGCAAAGCATCAAAAGCAGGGTGTAATATGAGCGAGATGATACGCCAATCCATAGAGAACTGCACGGTCAAGGAGCGACTTTGCAAAGAGCACACCAACCATATTTTACATCTAACAGCTATGGGCAACAACCTCAATCAACTCGCTAAAAAGGCGAATCAAGCAGGGATGTTTGGGTTGCAAAGTGAGTGCGAAAGGCTCTTGAATGGGATAGACGAGGGCATAAAATTTATTGCAAATGATAGGTAAAATCACACAGAGAACAGGCTTCGCAGGGGTAATCGGCTACGCTCTGGATCGTGAGGAGTCACGGCTTTTAGAGACCAACGGATTGCGTGAGGGAAGCAACGAAACAATGGCTCGGAGCTTCGCGATACAGGCTCGGCTCAACCCGATCGCCAAGCCAGTTGCGCATATATCGCTCAACTTTTCAGCGGAGGATAGCTCTCGAATAAGCGATAAATTTATGGTGCAGGTGGCGAGAGAATACCTCGAAAAGATGGGCTACGGCAACACCCAATTTATGTTGGCTCGCCACCTCGATAAGGAGCATCCGCACTGCCATCTGGTGATAAATCGGATCGATTTCGATGGCAAACGGATCAGCGACAAGAACGAGAAAAGGCGCAACGCTAAGGTCTGTCGTGAGCTGACTGAGAAGTATGGTCTACATATTTCGGATGGCAAAAAGAATGTCAAGCGAGAGCAGTTGCGAAGTGCAGAACGAGCGAAATATGAGATTCACGACTCACTAATGAAGCACCTACCCAACTGCAAGTCGTGGGAGGAGCTTGAACGCAGGTTGCGTGGCGATGGGATCTCAATTGAGTTTAAACATAAAGGCTCTACCGACACCATCGAGGGGGTGAAGTTCACCAAAGATGATTGGTCGTTTAGCGGTTCAAAGGTCGATAAGGGGTTTAGCTACTCGAAGATTAATTACGCCCTCGATCGCAACGCTTACGAGGAGTCGCAGAGAGTGGCTGAGTCGCAGCGAGAGCAGATGCAGCAGCAGCGAGAGCTAGAACAAAATCGAGGTGATGGATTCATCGGAGCTCTCGGAATATTCGACCTCACAATGAGCGGTTGCGACGACCCCGAAGAGGAGGCATTCCGTAAGCAGATGCAGAAGAAAAAGAAACAACAGATTAAAATGAAATTTTAAAAACAGAGATTATGACAAAGAAAATGAATGAGGAGTTTGCGCTAATGCCACTTTTGGAGGATATTAAAAGTGGTCTCAAAATACTAAGCAACAACAAGATAGATTATGCCAAGATCGATAATCTATCGACTCGAATGGAGCGTAGCATTGCCACCACAGCTGAGCAGAACGAGCGACTGAATGAGAGCATCGAGGCGGTTCGCAAACCAGTGGTTTCAGAGAGACGCTTCACCATCAACATAATCTCGCAGAGTACAATCTGGCTGATTCTCGGGCTAGCAGTGGTGATAGTGGTGCTTGTCACAGCACTCTATCAACTCTCTATTCCTAACTTCACGCAGCAAGATAACGACCTGAAATACCGCTACATAAAGATGAAGGGCGAGGCAACACCTACGATGATCTCGGAGTTAGAGGATATGTTCGAACTAAACCGAGATGACGGCAAAATAGGCGATATGCGGAAAGCCGTCGAGGAGTTCGAACAGACGGTCTACCAAAAGGTGCTGCTCGATGAGCAAACCCGTCGCCAATACCTCGAATCGGAGCAGCTAAACAGGCGAGCAAACGAGCTGAAGCTAAAGTGACGATCTCGTAACTAACGCTTCGAGGTTCTCGAAAATGAACCCTCTCCCCCTTTGTACGCAAAGGTACTACAACAAATCCAGCCATTCAAGAGTATATAAACTGCGCTTCACACAGCTCTTGAGTGGTTGGATTTATTGTTAAATGCTGGTCGCTACCAAATGTGAATGGGTTGGTGTAGGTGAGATATATAAATAACACCTCTTGTCAATCAATATATTGATTCTAACTAGACCTAAAATCACTGCCTCTATTACCCTTCTTACGAGCATCTATATCGTGTATTTTAACCTGCCCACTAACGTGGGGTGCGACAGCATCCGAGAATCGCAACGATGTAAAACAGCAGTTTCAATCCACGCACCCACGTGGGGTGCGACCTTCGGAGGTTCTACCAACAATCCGCAAACACGGTTTCAATCCACGCACCCACGTGGGGTGCGACAATTTGTTGCTTTTGTTACGACTATAACGATGAAGTTTCAATCCACGCACCCACGTGGGGTGCGACACCTTAGAATAACTGATGATTTGAGAGCATCTTTGGTTTCAATCCACGCACCCACGTGGGGTGCGACCGTTTGTCCTGGTGTTAGTTTGTAATTCATAATAGTTTCAATCCACGCACCCACGTGGGGTGCGACACCATCGGTCAATACACAGGACTCAAAGATAAGTTTCAATCCACGCACCCACGTGGGGTGCGACCCTGTTTGTTCTCGTTCTTGTCCACCGGTCCTATCGTTTCAATCCACGCACCCACGTGGGGTGCGACGGTTGGGGTCTGTTCTCGCAGTACGTGCGAGCTTTGTTTCAATCCACGCACCCACGTGGGGTGCGACCTTATACAACGCAATTAATGGTTGACGCTATGATGTTTCAATCCACGCACCCACGTGGGGTGCGACTCCTGTGTCGGGATTCTTCCGCATGTGTAGTTTAGTTTCAATCCACGCACCCACGTGGGGTGCGACAATAGTAAATACAGGTATAAAAGAATTACAAAAAGTTTCAATCCACGCACCCACGTGGGGTGCGACTTTACAGCGAGATCCTAAAACCTATGGTGAAAGCGTTTCAATCCACGCACCCACGTGGGGTGCGACTATTGCAAAAAAAGATCTACAACATGCTCAATAGTTTCAATCCACGCACCCACGTGGGGTGCGACTTCACGAATAAAAATAATGAGGAGATAGAATAATGTTTCAATCCACGCACCCACGTGGGGTGCGACCTTCAGCAAGCCTCTGGCGTGCTGGGCTATCGAGTTTCAATCCACGCACCCACGTGGGGTGCGACTCCTGTGTGCTCTCGTTCTTGCCCACCAGTCCTATTGTTTCAATCCACGCACCCACGTGGGGTGCGACATTCGGGGACTACGGAGTTCAGAGATATTATAAACGTTTCAATCCACGCACCCACGTGGGGTGCGACGGCATCAAGCTCGACGGTTTTTCGTTTTATTGGGGTTTCAATCCACGCACCCACGTGGGGTGCGACCTCTGCGCTGAGCTGACACTTGCGGAAGCTGAGAGTTTCAATCCACGCACCCACGTGGGGTGCGACCTTCAGACATTTACGTGATTAACCGAGAGAATGTGTTTCAATCCACGCACCCACGTGGGGTGCGACTACTAAATATTTACTACATTTGCAAATAAACATGTTTCAATCCACGCACCCACGTGGGGTGCGACCGGCTTGACCTGCGCCTGTGCGCAGTCCGTAGATGTTTCAATCCACGCACCCACGTGGGGTGCGACACGACGAGCGCAACGTGCACATCCAACACGAAGCGTTTCAATCCACGCACCCACGTGGGGTGCGACCTCGGTTGTTCGCTGTTGCCTGCTCGTTGCGCATAGTTTCAATCCACGCACCCACGTGGGGTGCGACCTCTGCGCTCATACTCTTGTTGTTCTCATAGATGTTTCAATCCACGCACCCACGTGGGGTGCGACACTGCACGCTCTGTGAGCCGAAACGGTTAATGGTGTTTCAATCCACGCACCCACGTGGGGTGCGACCTTTACGTATGATCTCGCCTTGCAGGGTCTCGTTGTTTCAATCCACGCACCCACGTGGGGTGCGACAACAACGGGGAGACCCACAAAACTTAGAGATTATGTTTCAATCCACGCACCCACGTGGGGTGCGACACCCCGGACGAGGCGTGTATCGAAGTTCATACAAGTTTCAATCCACGCACCCACGTGGGGTGCGACGGCTATGTACGTGACCGATATCATTTATACACAGTTTCAATCCACGCACCCACGTGGGGTGCGACCACACAACCCCGGAGCTTTGAACTACGCGTATAAGGTTTCAATCCACGCACCCACGTGGGGTGCGACCGCTACACGACACTATCCGAGAGCGAGTGAACGAGTTTCAATCCACGCACCCACGTGGGGTGCGACAGCTATCTCTCACCGACTTGCTCGCGTGGTGCGTTTCAATCCACGCACCCACGTGGGGTGCGACGACCGCCACCGCTGAACTTCTCGCCGTCTTTGTAGTTTCAATCCACGCACCCACGTGGGGTGCGACCGCTGTCTTCGTATATTGTTATATCGAGGTCTGTGTTTCAATCCACGCACCCACGTGGGGTGCGACTTCGGCGAGGTAATTAGTACGGCAGGAACTGAGGTTTCAATCCACGCACCCACGTGGGGTGCGACCAGGACCAGCAGGCACTATTTCGAACTCGAAGAGTTTCAATCCACGCACCCACGTGGGGTGCGACATGTATATGACACTTAACAGAAGATACGAGGGAGTTTCAATCCACGCACCCACGTGGGGTGCGACACCGCACGCTCTGTGAGCCGAAGCGGTTAGTGGTGTTTCAATCCACGCACCCACGTGGGGTGCGACTTTTTAAGTTTTTTTTCATAATTCGTGCTATTATGGTTTCAATCCACGCACCCACGTGGGGTGCGACTGTATGGCATCTAAATATTTCACAGACAAAATATTAAGGCAGCCATTATGCGAAGTTAATATTTATTTATAAAACTATCTAAAAAAATAAAAAAATAAATACTTATAATGTTGATAACCAACAACTGCGATAGTTGGCTTTTTCTTGCAATGCTAATCGTTCGCACTAAATGATTAATGTCTCAGTAACGCTATAAGATGTTACTTTGCCTAGAACCTTTATCTTGTCCTCATACCCTTTACCTAAACGATAAAATCTTATGCTATCAACATCAAAATCGATAATATTACTAATATTAGATTCTAGTATTCGTAACTGTGATTCATTGACGACACATTCAAATACTGAATTCTGCACCCTCTGCCCGAAATTCAAACACTCTTTAGCTACTAATCTCAACCTCTTCCTACCTCTTGCTGTGATTGTTTCAACATCATATGTTACAAGTACCATCATAGAAAATCAATTATTATTTAATTACAAATACGGGGTAATCCTCTAATTCGCCACGTAAATATCGCGCTAACAGCATACTCTGGACATAAGGTAGTAATCCTATAGGGATGCGCTCTTGAAGATAAGGGTGGGTTATCAACTCTTTTTTGCGACTCTGCCAAGCCCCAATCACGATTTTTCGTCCATTGTCGTTTAGCACGACACCACTTTCTCCTTGAATAATGAAATCTCTAATATTTACCTGCTTACGATTAATTAGTGAAAGTACGAGGCGGTCGCCTAGATAAGCTCGTAGCTCCTCCATTACATCTAACGCTAATGATGTTCGACCTGGGCGAAGTGTATGTAAGAAACCAACATATGGATCTAGGCCAATAGTCTCTAGTGCTGCGACAACATCATTAGCAATTAATGTGTAGACAAATGACAGCATAGTATTGACTGCATCTAAAGCAGGGCGACGATTTCGACCGTTGAAAATAAAATGAGATTTCTGGTGTAATATCATTATACTAAACACGCCAAAGTATTCACCTGCTGCGCCACCCTCAACTCCTCGCAATTCATTATGACTGGATGCTTGTATAATTTTTCGTCTGCAATTATCAAGATAATTTGCCGCACTATAAATGGCATCGTCTTCGCCATTATCTCGTATCCATCGCCTAAGAATATTTCGATAATTTTGAATCTTGCCAGCTATAAAAAGTTTGCTTAAGTGCAGTGATACATCCTCATTATCAGCAAGCCTATATTGGGTGACTCGTAGCAAAACATTTCCTTTAGTGCTCCCCTGAACGCGACTAATAAATCTACCATTGGGAGATAAAAATGTCAATGATATACCATTGTCTGCACAAAGTTTCATAACTCCAGGGCTTGCACCCACATAACCAAATGTAACGACAGCCTCAATATTGATTACGGGGATTCTAAAAACCTCTTTTTGATTGACACTAATCACTACATTTTGTCCATCCTTTGATAGATATGACTCAGGGGTTGTGACATATAGAGTATTAAGTAATTTCCTCATAAAGCTCCCGTTTAAGGTATTTTTTTACACTTTGACTCAATTGCGGCATACATATGTCTTTTAGAGAACAACTTTTGCAGCAAGGCTTTAATTCACCCATAGGCATTATTCCTGTTTTGAATATTCTGTGCATTTCATCGGCTTTTTGCTGTACTAATTCTCGAAGCCCGACTGTTATTGACACAATCTCTCGACGACGTGTTTCCCAATAAAACAAGACTCCATAGTCAATGGTTAAATCATACATCTCCTCGATAGCCATCGCTTGAGCTGCGACCTGAATTTTATCACATTGACTAACTTTACTATGCCCTCGTTTATACTCAACAGGAATAGGTTGCCAATAACCATCATATCTGGGGTGTGTTATCGCATTTGTTCGATCATCAGTTGGTATTAACTCAACGGCATCTGCGATTCCGTAAAGTCCTAACTTTTTTGAGGCTAAATGCAATGAACGCAAGGTAATTTGGTCACCATTTTTTTGTCGGTAATGAGGGTTGTCGACGTTGGTATGCAGTATGTTACCCTCTGTTGTAAGGTGATTTTCGCTCCACTGCTGTTCTACGTGTATCAATGCCCATTGTCGGGGACAAAACACAAAATGTTGTATCCCCGACAGCATAAGCATATCATCTTCGCTATATTGCACCATAGCTTCTTATACTTTAGAATCTCTCCTCAACAGTTACTCCAGCAGGCAATGTCTCTAAATTAAGCTCGATGGTATAGTCAGAAAAGCAACGAGGCACGTTAGTGCTATTGCGTCTGATTGTCACTCTGTCAAAGAGTTTGTTCGCAGGTGCATTTCCAAGTTCTGAGCTATGAACAAAAAGAATTAGCTTTTGAGCACTCATCAATCCTCGTGCTGCAGATCTATCGCAATCAAACATATTTGCTAGAGATTCGTAGAACAACTCCAGATCATCACTGTCGAAGCCTGTATCCTTAGCAAGATTAGCCGATATAAAGCCGTGACATACATAAAGACCGTATGGCACAGTTGATTTGCGACCCATAGTGCGATTATCGCCACTCTGTTTTTGAGCCTCTTTCTCTGTTGCTACAGCCATACGTGTTATAGAGTGGTCTAGGCTTGTTATTGCATCGACTGAGCGTGCAAAGGTAAATTGGATTGGACCTCTCACTTGACCTGCATTTTTTCCTGTTGACATAACCGCTCCAAATGTTCTTACATCGTAGTATCTATCGCACATTATCGAGCGAGCTGCGGATGTTTTATCACCATCTTTTTTTGATTTCACACTCTCGTACTCGTGAGAACTGTCAATAAGGTTGTTAAGAATCGCCTTCTCCTTGATAAAAATATCATATCCTGCCGCACAGCCTTTTGCCACTTGTACGAAGTTGCGGACTTTGCGTTTAAGACACACGTCTGTCACTAAACCTTTTCCAGTCTCAGGATCAACTCTAGGAAGATTACCTGCATCTGGATCACCATTTGGGTTTCCATCTTGTACATCAAAGATATACACAAAATCAATTCTGTTATTTACTGTTGCCATTGCTATATATTTTATTTGTTATTACTCTTCACTATTGCTATCTTCTTTTTTACTCTCTGACTTACTGTAGAATATAGATCGTTGATGATAATACCCCACCATAAAACGACCTTGATCTTGCAAATCAAGATGAGCAGGGAACCCATTTGGAGAGATAGCTGCAATTATTTCGGTTTTAATATTTTCGAAAAATATTTGCGAGCCTTTGTCTAACTTCTCCGAGTGGTACACTGATAAGTTTAGGAGGTTTGCAAAAACTGTAGCTGGTGTAGCAGAGGCTGCATTCATAAATTTCGAACGAATTGTATTTACCCCTGATCGCTCTTGAACATACTCTAATGTGGCGAATAATCTACCACACAAGTAACCTTGATTTGTATTCTCTTTATCCATTTTAACTGTTATTTTTTTATTGTTATTGATTAGTCTATTTAGGTATGCTTTAATTATTGCGGCGCGAGTTATTGTCATAGTTTGCTCAGCTCGTATGCGAGACATAGTGGCAGAGAATAGAGCATAAGAGTATGGGGTTCCCTGTAACATACTCTTAATTATATTCTCTGGTAGATTTGGCTGACAATCTGAAGCTTTGCCATTAAGTGTTACCGCACTTAATATCTGATACAAGCCCTTGTAGGGTCTCTTCTCTTTGCGAGTGTCGGCTATTTCGAAATCATCAAAATGCTTTAAGATTAGATTTGCGAACTCTTTGATAGGAGCTTCAATCCAATAAATTACGGCTATGCGTGCTGAGTTCGGCGCAAGTCCTAGAAAATAGAATTTATCATCCGACAAACATCTTAACGCACCAGAATAAATCATCCTAAAAAGCTTTTCCGCCTGTTCTACACCTCTGTTTGGATTATCATCAGACTCTGCTTTAAGACCAAATAGAGTAAAGATGCTATCTTCAACATCCGTTGCGACTTGGTTAGATGACGATGCCCAAAACAAAAAGGTACGAGAACCGATGAAAAATTTATTGCGAGAGTCTTTCGCCAATAATTTATTTAGAGCTGTAGTGTAACACGCCTCTGCCTCTTTGGAAATAGATGCATTGAAACCTTTCGATTTTCCGTATGAGTCGTAACCAGAGTTGACTTGAAATGCAACAAGTCTGGCCGTAGCTTGTCCTCCAGGTATTCCAGTAGGTGTAGTACTCTCTGCTACAATAGATTTATTACCTGTAATTAGACAGATAGAGTCCCTGCTTGCAGCTTTTTTGTTATCCTCATCAACATCCAACTCCAATGTGCTTAAACCTTCTTGCTCTGCGACGATGAAGAGCTCGCCCTCAATCAAGAATGAAATATTAACAGTTGGCTTGTTGGCTATTGCAATCCAAAGAGGATCTTGATAGACATTAATAAGTTCAGCTTGGTCGAAAAATAGAGTGACCGCCCTAAATTGGTAATTATTGGGGTAGTGTTCAGCTATCGACTTATATTTAGCCTTCAACGCATCGTGTTTCTGTTGAGCCTTGGCGATTACCTCTTGATCCTTCTCTGTCTTATCTGATGTTTGTGTAGAGTCGCTTAACGCTGCGTGAGAATTTGTGTAATTCAACATGTACTCAACATTATCCCAGAATATGTATGGTTTTGGGGCTGACCCAGAACGAATACCTTTTACAACCAAAAATTTACTGCTTGTTTTTTTATCAATGCGTCTATCCTCAATACGAATAAACTTACCTTCTCGATTTATCACAATCAAGAAAGCAATCTCCTTATACTCCATTCCCTGCGGAGCAAGCGTCCCACTCCGATGGTAGTAATCATATAATGCCTTTAGTATCATCTTAATATCTCCTCACTATTTAGGGGTGGAACCTCAATTACTCCCTGCTTCATATTTGCACGATAGAACATAGCGGTAATATTTTTAGGGTTGCTAAAATCCATATCATAAAACATTATACCTAAATCTCGATCCTCGGCTATCGGCTTTATCACCATCGAGGCGTTTACATCTATTAGCTCAAAATAAGCAGAACACTCTCGTGTGCCTAAATATGGTTGATTAAAGCATTGTCCCTTAGAGGCTCTTCGCTCAAACATTGCATAATACTTCGCTGGATTTTCATCCGCCTCTGGTGCCCTTGACATACTACCACGTTGAGACGGAGGAATAAAGATTAACTGCGCGTAGATTCTATAACGTACATTTTTCAACATTAAGGCGTTGCGCTGCTGTCGCTTATCCTCTATATATATAGTTTTTGTTCGTTCATTGCCTACCGCCCCCACTTCGTTGCGTCTTATTGATACCCACTCTATTGGATTGAGCACCTCTATGCGAGTAATCTGCCAACGAATAGCTGGCTTATAAAGTATGGCATCAAAAATAGCACGCGCCGCAGAGGGGGTAATAACATCATAACTTACTCGTTCAACCTTTAATTCTGGTCGAGTAAAGCAGGCTAGATCTCCCCACACCTCTAAGCAAAACTCTTTATCTGTGTATTCCATATATTATGTTATTTTATAAGTAACTCCTCTAAAAAATGACTTGTTATTTGCAGTCCAACATCCGAATTGTATTGCTCCTTGTCTGGTAAGAAATAGATTCCAGGGAGCACCTCCTCTATTAGATTATTTTTAACCAACTCCTTAAAATCTGACTCTCTGAGATTAACGCTATATTGAAATAGTTGTCTCATTAATTGATAGTTAGATCCGTCCGATTTTAATGTCGTTATCAAATCACAACTATTCTCATAATTTACAACCACTATTCGACTCTTCTGCTCTATAAGTTGAAAATCTCTACTAGCCGTCTCAAAACAGATATTACTAGGGTCATAAAGAAGTTCTCTTATATTTGATTTATCGAATGTATTAGCTCGACTATACAGTTGAATAAAATAACTGGTCATTGTTGATGGAGCGTACCAATCCTTAATATCTCCTAGGCTTTTTGTAGAATTAACTCCATACGATATAAAACCTCGGGGAAGGGGCTTGTCAAGTTTGAAGATATGTACTGGAGCTAATCCCTCAATCGCCCCCTCTCTATTACAGCGACCAGCTGCTTGGAGTATTGAATCTAGCCCTGTTTCTTGTCGATATACCACAGGAAAGTCAATGTCTACTCCAGCCTCTATAAGCTGAGTCGAAACGACTCGTATTGGCCTGTGGCAATCTTGGCGCAACAACGATTTTATCTTGCTAATTACTCGTGATATATGTTTCGAACACATCATACGTGACAAATGGAAAGTGTGCTCACATTGTGGTAAACGATTGTAAATTTCAACTGCATCTCGCCTTGTATTAACAACACATAGTACTTTTTGATGAGAAGCAAGCCTAGCTGCAATGCTATCATAACTGCTTACATCATGCTCGAAATATAAGCTTGTTCTTTGCAGTAGTTTATGAAGGTTAAAGCTATCAGGGATAATCTCCTCTATATTCTCAAAACCTTGAAGAGGAGACTTGTGGCAACCTCCAGACTTTGCAAATGCCTCATCTAATATTTTGTTGCGAAAAGCGGGAAGGCTAGCCGTCGTAAATAATACAGAAATACCAAATAATTGATTGTAGTGTTTGAGACAATCGAGTATTGGTTGTAAATGTTCAAGGGGCAACACCTGCACTTCGTCAAGTATTATAACACTATTACATATATTATGTAATTTCCGACACTGCGATGGAGTGTTAGAGTAGATAGACTCAAAAAGTTGGACGTTTGTTGTCACCACAATGGGTGCATCCCAGTTTTCGCTAGCCAATCTACTTCTCAAGCTATCTGTACCCGTTCGTTCTTTTGAAACATCTATTGAAGAATGGTGTTCTAAAACATTCTCATATCCAAAGATCTCTTGTAATATTTTGGCTGTTTGTGTTATGATAGATGTATATGGTATAGCTATGATTATACGCCTCTTATTATTCTGCATAGAGTGAAGTATAGCCCACAATAAAGAGGATATGGTTTTACCTCCTCCTGTTGGAACTGACAAACTATAAAAGCCGCAAGGTTTATTGGCAGACTGCCGACATCGCTGCTGTATGCGATCTCTAATTTCGTTTAATGGTGTATTATTTGCACTCTTTTTTAACATCGCAAGATACTTCTCCATTTTAGGAAGTAGATCTGCAATAGTCAATGTGCTCTGTCTCAGTTTAGCCTTAGACTCATTCATAAAAGCCTCTGTATCTAAATAATCTGCATCCACTAGACACGAAAACAACATCCTAATAATGTGATTTACCTCTGAAGGAGATTTAACCATTATAGTAGGCTTCGATAGTTTGCAATCAATAGAGTTTACTGTTACGTCCTCTGGTATCTCCAACTGCATTTTGATTTTATATTCTGACTCATCATATAATCCTCGATGATGTGCTATTACAATTGGACTTATCAACCTATGGATTGCTGGATATTCATGCTTTGCTATTAGTGCACCGACATAAGCGTGAGGTCTCTTTGTGTAGTTGTGTAGGGTTGTGTCGTAACCTGAAACACATTTTATATATGACTGAAATTCACATTGTTCCTTGCCCTTATCGTGAATAAGTGCGGCTAATCTTGCGTATTCAGACATCCCAAATTCACTGGCAAAATTTGCAGCTAAAATAGCTACATTTGCCATGTGTTCGTTGTTGTCTTGAAATACCCATTCTCTGCACTCCAATTGAGGTGGTCTAATGTGAGATATTATCATAAATTAGATTTGTTTTAATTTATATGTGCTAATAGCTGTGGTTTTTAGGGCAGGATCCATGACACGGTACAATTCAACTAAAATGCTATTAGTTGTCATTTTGCTACCCTTACTACGTTCTTAAAGCGACTCTTATTCCAATTAATCATATTTCGTAATTTACCCTTTCAACAAAGATAAAAAAAATATCCTATAGTTATACATGTATTATCATTTTGTTTTATCTCATTTGCTGATAGTGAACAAGTATCATATATAATTTACAAATCAGCATAAAGATTTACCACTTCGACACATTGTTCCCCAGCCTTGCGGAGCGTAGAACCTGTGCCGCTGCGAGCCTTGCCATTGTGGTAGGCGATGATTTTTGAGGCGTTGGTGAGCATAAAGTCGTTGCGGTCGTGGTAGGCTTGATTCGTGTGGGTGTAGCCCCCGACCGCTATCGTGAAGTCGGCTTGATCGATTAAATGGCGGTATTGCGCTTTGTCGGCTTCGGAATATTTATCGGCTTGTTCGATGAATGGGAGTGCTGCTACTAAGCGGATTTCGGGGTATTTGCGTTTTAGCTCTACTACCACTGTGGCGCATAGGAGGTCGAAGCCTAGCGCCATTCCTGATATAAATGTATTTATTCCGTTATCGAGGTACTCTCTTTCGAGTAGCTCCATTAAGCGGTTGCAGATTGCGGCTTTTAGTTCGTTAAGTGGTCTGCCATCGGGCGATGTTAGATTGCGGTTGCCTGTGAAGGCGATGGTCTTTTCTTTGTTGATGATGTGCATAATTTTGAGGGTGTTAGCCTTGTTGGGCGCAACAAAAAAGAAGTGCACCCCAACAAGTTAACAGTCGAGGCATCGCCAAACGCCCAAGTCGCAAACAAGTCAAGGCGCACCGTACCATAAGGGTACAATACTCCTGCCTTGTTTACCTGCGACTTAAAAATTTGGCGATTTCCGACTGTCGATAAACAATAAAGTTATTATATATGTCTTTTTCTACTCTTTCTTACTTATATGTCTTAGTTTTAATTTCTATTATTCTCACAAAACTACAAAATAATTTTGGATTTCTCTATCTATGGCGCAATTTATATCAACTCCAAAAACTTTTAATCCATCACAAGCCGAGCCGATGATGGATTAAATGATGGATTAAATTTAGCAGTTAACAGAGCGAACAAACTCCACAAAAGGCAAAATATCACCCTCCACGCTCGCCTTTTCGAGGGCTGCCATATATTCGTCACGTCGCTCGACTGGGATAATTAGCCAGTCATAGCCACCTGTTACGAGCATCGTGTTCATTATGAAGCGACCAATTCGTCCGTTGCCATCCATAAAGGGGTGGATGTAGGTGAAGATGAAGTGTCCGAGGATTGCTCTCACGGCTGCATCGCTCTCCTCCTCTAATAGCGTGTAGAGCGTCTCCATTGCATCACGCAGAGCATCTGGATTTAGTGGCGTGTGCATCGAGTTGCGGATATATACTTGGTGCGAGCGGTAGCCCACGATGTCCGAGGGCTTGATAATTCCTGCCTCCACGCAGGGCATAAACATCTCTGCGTGCCACTGCTGCATATCTTTTCTTATCATCGCTCCGCACTGCTCCGCACCTAAATTTTGCTCAACGCTCTTCTTGACAAGTTGAAATGCTTGGTAGTAGCCACGTGCTGCAAGTGCGCTCTTGGCATCGTCATTGTCTGATTGCCAGTTGCCGCTTTTCACCCTCTCGATTAGCGACTCTGTCACTCGATACCCCTCGATAGAAAGTGAGTGATAAGCATCCAATTTATATTTTGCCTCCATCTGCGCCAGCACCTCAGCCTTAGTCAGATTGCTTTTTGGAAGGGAGAAATTAGCAACGACCACATCTCGCATCTTCTGCCACATCAGGCGAATACGAGTGGCATAAGGAGATAGAGAAAACGACACTTTTATAACCTCCTCGAAAGGGTCAATCTCGCGAACATCGTAACCCATTCGCTTCATCGTTGAGAGAATATCATCGGCAATGTCGGCTCTACCAATATTTCTAAATGCGCCCACTAATCGTCCTGCACGAGTGGTCTGCCCTGTGTCTACCAATATTTTGAGGATGTCGGAACTATCCTGAATCATCGACAATGCAGTGCGCATAGTGAGCGGTTCAAGATGATACATCGATGGTGCGCAGACGATCAACGCCTCCTCTAATGAGTAGAGATTAAGACCACTCTGCTTGGTGATTTTGCTTGGTATCTCAGCCTTTAGATTAAATATTGAGTTTCCACCAATCAACAATGCTACATTATTACTTGCAACGGTTGATCGAACAACTATCTGAGTTGGCACTCTGGTTGAACCGCTATAAATAGATAGCGATTGTTCAGCCGACAAAACCCAATCATCACCATACTTGCTATCAGAGTAAGCAGATGCAAATTTCCAAAATGAGGCATACCACGCTGTTGTGTCGCCAGGTGCAGATAGCGGATCTGTTACAACATACCACCCAGTGATAATAGAGGTCAGAAATCTGTTATCAACAAGGCGTTTGAGGTGCGTGCGAGAAAGTTCTGAACTTCTCACAATCAAAAAATCATCTTTGCCTTGGATCTCTTTTAGTGCCTCCAGTGAAGAGGCTAATAATTCTGCCTTAGTTGCCATATCTCTTCCGTAGTGTTACAAGTATATTTTGGTGCGGTGTTACACGTTTATTGCGCTGTGGTATTACAAGTGTTTGATGCAAATATATATATTATTTCTCAATAAAACAAATCACACTCATTGCGTCTTATTTGACAAAACACATAAAATCAAAGAAAAATATGTTAATCACAACACTTTTTCTAACGAATATATATTTACGTTAATGTTATGAATGCCTAATGAGGAGTAGCCACTTCAGATTGAACTGTTGCAAATTTTGCAACAGTTGCGCTTACCCCCAACTCCCTTGTCTCAAATATATTCTCAATGTGTCATCCACGAGATACAGCCTATCATCTATTGTTTAACTATGTGCCTATAAATTTGATTTACAGTGTTATCCATCGTTTTTATAATTGGTGATTTGTAACAAATATACCATATATTTGTTACAAAACACTAACCTTATCTGTCCGAAAAATCAACAATAATTCGGACAGCACACCTACAACACCGAAACCGCCTGATCCACCACCTCACTCTCGAAGCTATCGAGATAGACATTGGTAGTCTTTAGCTCTGCGTGACCCATCACCTGCGAGATCACTTCACGTGGTACTTGGTTGCGTTGCAGGGTCATAGCCATCGTGTGACGGCTTACATAGGTCGTGAGGTTAATATCGTCAATCTCCAACTCTTTTGCCAGTTGCTTTAACCACGCTGAATATTTACTGTATCGGTAGCGGATGTGATTATATAGCTGTTCACCTGTGTAGCCCTCCTTTGAGACTATAGGTGCGAGGTAGGGCGCAACGAGGTCACATTCTGCCCTGAACCACTTGAGTAGCTCCGCAATCGGTTCATTGATAAGTATTTTAATAGTATCAACACCCTTATCTCGCTTTGTCGTTTGTCGTTTGTATGTGATATATCTTCCGCCCTCCAACTTCACGATATTATCCTTGGTGAGCATCGCCATATCGACGTAACTAATTCCGTGACAGTAGTACGAGAACAAGAACATCCTGCGTGCCGTCTCCGAGCGATAGTCCTCTCCCTTACCATCTTTAATGCGCTGCATATACTCCGATGGGAGGTATCGCTTGGCGGTTTTCTCCTCCAACTTGCCAATCTCGAAACCACCTTTGCCAAATGGATAACTCTGTGGTGAAGCTTCCTTATCTTGAATAGCACGATTTAGCAGGGCACGCAGAGCCTTCATATAATATTTGCGAGTGTTACCGCTGCACCCATCACGCTTAATCACCTTGCCACCCACACCGACACTCTCACGTGGAGTCTGCATCCAGATGTCGAAATCCTTGATGTACTTCAAATTTATCTCCGAGAATACTCGCTTCTCAAATTTGGAGTCAAAGAGTTGCAACATATGAAGCGTGCGAGCGTAACATTCGGCATTGCCGATATGGTTGGTCTTTCGAAGCTCATCTATAACATTGTTAAAGTATATCTCCGCACGACCACGCTTCGCCTTGCTTGTAAAGGCATCTTCAAACTGATCAAGAGTCCATTCGATTTTATTTCGCTCGAACTCCATAATGATGTCATTGGCTCGACTCTCATACTCGCTGATAAGAGCGTTATGCTTTTCATATTCGGGGTTGAGTCGCCTATCTTTTTTGAGTCGCTCCGCCTCTGCACTCCACTGCTTTTCGGTTGCTTTGATTGGAATAGTGATATATTTATTGGCTCTGAGTTTCGAGATTCGCAGACGTATCGAACACTTCCCATCTCGTGACGGTTGGTGCTTCCAAAGTATGAAGTGAACATTGTTCATTGGGCGTGTATTTTATTTTAGTAAAACATTAGTAAAACATTTTAGTCAACTTACGGCAAAAACGCCAAAATCTAACTGCTTGTATCACAGTGCAAAGATAATAAAAATCAATTAGATACAAAATAAAAACACCCCCAAAGCTGGCGTCTGGGGGGGCGTGTGGTCGCAAGTTCGAATCTTGTCACCCCGACTAAGAAAAGGAGTTGTTAATCAATAGATTAGCAACTCCTTTCTTCGGGGCATAAATAAGTGTAAATAGTGGTGTAAAAATTATAGCAACCAATCAACAATAGAGACGATGTTTATCTCGCAACCATCCTCGGTCACTCTTCGGCTCTCGTTGTTAGTGATTAGGGTTAGCTTGTCGCAGTGCAGCTCCGAAGAACCTTTCACGAGTGCCGACACCTCACGCTTGTAGGTCTTTGGTGATGACACATCAACCGACACTTGGATCAGCTCGATCACTCTGTTGCCCTCGCAGATAACGAAGTCGATTTCATATCCTTTGCGATAGAAATAGACATCTTGAAATAAAGGTCGAGTGCGACGTAGCAACTCAATATAGACAAGATTTTCGAGTCTCCAGCCTAAGCTCTCACCCATCATACTATCCTCACGTTCAGATACAAAGGCGAGGTCGATGACATAGGACTTCTCATTGCGGATTCTATCTTTGCTCTTATATGAGAATTTCTTGATTCCTAATAATAGATAGGCTTGTTTGAGGTATCCGACATAGTTCTCTGCCGTGTGTGACGACCCCAAACCAAACCTCTCTGCAAGATCACTATAAACAATCTCTTGCCCAAAGTTGTCAATCAGGTGGTTCGCTATCATACGCAACGACTCCACATATTTCACTTTGAAACGTTGCTGAATATCTCGCTTGATGATCGAGTCGAGCAGACCTTGTATGTAACCTCTACGGTTCTTAATATTGAATAACTCAGGGAAGCCACCACGCAACATATACTCCGAGAATGCACTCTTTTTGAACGCTACGCCCTTAGTTGATATATCTTTGGTATCCACCGCTTTATACTCGCAATACTCCTCGAACGAGAATGGAAAAAGCTCGATCTTGTTGTATCGACCAGTGAGGTGTGTCGCAAGCTCACTACTGAGCAACTTGGCATTTGAACCTGTGATTACGAGGCGGATATTCTGGCGAAGTAGCCTATTGACAAACAAAAACCACTCGCTGATATTCTGGATCTCGTCCAAAAATAGATACTCAAAATCGCCATAGACAATATACAGAGCCTCCAAAAGGGTATTCAGATCCTCCGATTTGAGTTTGTAGAGACGCTCATCGTCGAAGTTGAGATAGGCATAATTTATCTTGTGCTTATTCAATACTTTGTGACAGAGTGTAGATTTGCCACTCCTGCGAACACCGATAACAATCTGAGCCAAAGGGCTATCCAACTCGAATAGCTCCTCCTCTTTTCTCTGGCACAACGAAGCCGAACGAAGCCTGCTTAGCTCTTGCTTTTGGTCAGATACGATCTGCGAAAATTGATTTGTCTCCATAACTTCACGATGTTTTAACTGCAACAAAGATATAAAAAATTCCTGCCAAACTGCACTATTTCGTGAGTTTTTGCATATTCAACTGCAATAAATACGGTATTTTGCGATATTTAACTGCACTATTTTTAACCAAATCTATACCTCAACTTTTTGAATATAGAGAATGTGGTCGCAAGTTCGAATCTTGTCACCCCGACTAAAAAAAAGGAGTTGTTAATCAATAGATTAGCAACTCCTTTTTTCTTGTTATTTGCCGTCAGATAGACGCCTATTTTTGCGGAAATAATGCAAAAACTACGAAGAAATGCAAAATATTTTGCATTTTTTGTGCATTACTTTCTCTTTTTGCGCTCGGGGAAGAGGGTGGCGTTGTACTTCTCGTAGAGGTCGAATAGGAACTCTATGCGTGAGGTGGCGGTGGTGAAGGGGGTGGAGGAGCATCAACAAGATAGGCGTTGATATTCTTAGCAGGTAGTTTGTGCGCCTCGCCACGTATATCCTCATAGTCGAAGATGAATTTGTGGGGTGTATCGAACGATGCAAAACCAATAATAACACAATATACCGCAGCCTTGCCACGAGCCTCGTTGCTCCACTTGAATGTGCGGTGGGCGAAGTTAATTTTCACGCCATACTCATTAAGTAGTTTACCCCAAAGGATTGCCACCTGCTCACCCTGCACAATAGAGTTGGTCGAGACAAAAGCAACCTTAATTGAGGTGTTGGCGATATATTTCGCAGCCTTAGCATACCACGCACTCACGTAGTCCAACGTGCCTGAACCTGCCACGCCATCAAACTCACGCACTACCTGAGCACGTTGCGTCTCGTTCATCAGCTTTGAGCCTATGAAGGGAGGATTTCCGATTATGTAGCTAAGTTCCGAAGAGGGGACAACATCATTCCAATCCTGCTCCAGAGCATCGGCGTGGAGTATCTGTGCCGACTTTCTGAGGGGCAGGCGTGCGAAGTACTCACCAAACTCCTCGGAGCACTTCATATTCATCTGGTGATCCATCAGCCATAGTGCGACCTGTGCAATTTGCGCTGGGAACTCCTCATACTCCAATCCGTAGTAATTATCGACATCGCACAGAACTATAAAGCCAATATTGAAGGCTCGATTCTGTCCGTAGGTAGCTTTGAGTATCTCGATTTCGAGAAGTCGGATCTCTCGATAGGTGACAACAAGGAAGTTTCCGCAACCGCACGCAGGGTCGAGGAATTTGAGCGATGCAATCTTTTGGTGGAGAGCTTCGAGTTGCTTTTTATTACCCTTAACCCTCTCGAACTCTGCCCAAAGGTCATCTAAAAATAGCGGTTTAATGAGCTTTAGGATGTTTGTCTCGCTGGTCGAGTTTCTTGACGTGGGTCTCAAAGGCTGTGACACGCCTATTTGAAACTCCAAAGATATTGAAGAAGTCTATCAAAAAAGGTTTCGCCTCGGATGCCTCATTCTCTGCATCCTCCCATTTTTTCGAGAACTGGATTGCTCTCTCTTTTATCTCTGCCCAGCTTAGTGCCATTGTTGGTGATTTAAGGGGACTTCTAATAATTCCCTGATTTTAATTTTTGGTTAATAATTGCCCATTTTTGATTTTGCAAAAGTGGGTTGTAGTGGCTCTACCACCGATTTTTGAAAAAACGAAAAGGGGTGGTTAGTAACTGAAAAGTATTTTAGAGAATTATTAGAAGTCCCCTTAATATTGTTCTACAAAGTTAATAATTATTTCAAGTTTATCGGACTTTATCCAAATAAAATACGAGCAGCATCTCTGCCACTCGCATTATTATCAATAGCTTTCTATCCTAGTACTGCATCTATTTTGCAGTTTTTGTGCATTATTACTTCGTTGCCGCCTGAGGGATTAGCTCCTTGGGGATGTTGAGCTTCTTGTTATCCGCGCCACGAGCAAACGAGCTGATGTTGTAGCTGTTGGGTAGCGACCAGTCGCACTCCACGCGTCTATCTCCGAGGACGATGTTGCCCAACTTCACCCTAAACCAATCCGCCAATGCTTGGTAGCGGTAGTCGTTGGCTACGTTGTCTTTTTCGAGCGGATCAACACGAAGATCATAGAGTGCCATATCTGCTTTGGGGCGGTCGCAGGTCAATGCCCACGTGACATCACGGTTCTGATTTGGAGAGCGAATATCATCCCAAATATCGCGCGAGCGCATTGAGAATGCGAAATCTCCACAGCGCATATATGCCCTATGTCCGCAGACCATATTCAACTCTCCGATGGCATACTCGCGCTCCTCCTTCTCGCCCGAAACCACCTTGGCGAGGTCGTAGCCATCGAGGTACTCAAACTCCTCGGTCGTGATATCGACACCTGCGCTAGCGAGCATCGTTGGCGTGAAGTCGACATACTCAGTTAGGTCACGGCAGATGGTGTTGACGGGGAATCGTTTTTTGTCGGACGACACTGCGATGGTGGCGTTGTGGATCGACTGTCGCCAAGGTCCAAACTTAGCGTTTATACCCTGCTCGCCTAGGTGCCAGCCGTGGTCACCAACTGTAAAGAGGATGATATACTCCTGATTGTTAGCCTTGCAGTACCTCTTGAAACTCTCCACAGCCTCGCCAATGAGCGCGTCGCCATAGGCGCAAAAAGCGTAGTAGTCCTGAATAGATTGCAGCTTCTCGGCATCTGTCCAGCGGTCGGTCTTACACTCGTTGTAGAGGGTCATCAACTGAGGCGGAAACTTCGATAGCTCCTCAGTCGAGAACTCGGGGATGTTATACTTGATCTTCTTAAATTTGTCACGGAACTCCTTTGGGGGTAGGACGGGGGTGTGTGGTAGGTGGAAACCCAAATTTATAAATTGGGGCTTATCGGTCGCCGCACCTTTCGCCGCGCGTCCCGAGTAGGTCTTATACTCTTTGTTGCTGTTTTTTTAGGTAGTTCGACATCTCCTTGACTATGTAGCCATCGACAGTCTCGCCAGCCTTTTTGGTGCTCTCGCCACCCATAATCAACACATCGTTGATACGCGTGTAGGCTCTGAGGATCTCATATTTCTCCTCCACCTCGCGCTTGATCTTCAGATCCTCGGCAGGGATCTCGCCATCACGACTAGAGGTCATATAAGTCTGGGTTGTGCCGTCGGGATAGTGCACCTTCTCGTAGGTCTTTATCATGTCGAGGATGCCATCGACAAACTCGAACTTCGACCCTGCGGCACCTATGATGTCGGCAAATCCATATCTCTGGAGGTCACGATTAAACTCCACGGTGAAATCTATGAGATCGGTCTCTTTGCGCTCCTTGCCGTTGAGTTTGGATGCAATTCCGTAGTGGGTCTTTCCAAATGCCGCTGTTCCATACCCCTCCTCACGGAGAATCTGCGAGATGATGGGGTGTGAGCACTCCGCCTCTTGGTGCGAGAAAAACTTGTAGCGTCCCGAGCGGAATGCGTACTGTCCTGTGTGCATCGAGGCGCGCGATACGCAGCTCATGGGCGAGTTGCAGAATGTATTGACAAAGAGCGTTCCCTCCTTGGCTAACTTGTCGATGTTGGGCGACGACACATAACCCAACGAGCTCTCGTTAGTGCCCCGTGTTGCGCGGTTGTAGCACTCTAGTGCATCGGCACGGTGGTCATCGGTTATGATCCAAAGGATGTTGGGTCTCTCCTTGGCTACCACGCTGAAAGATAGGGCGGTTAGGGTTGCCGCCAAAAAGTGTGATTTCATTATATGTGTAGGTTTGTTTGGTTTTGTTAACCACAAAATTATAAATTTATTTTCAAAATCTACACAAAAAAGTGTTACATTTGCCAACTTGCAGGGCGTTTTGCTCTCAATATTAATACAATAGATATATGGCAACATTGGAAGATATAGCGTTGAGCATGACATCGGGGCTTGGGACTCAGGGTGCGGCGCATCTATTGGAGATCTTTTCATCGGCTGAGAAGATCTTCTCCGCCTCGTATGACGAGTTGGTGCACTTTGCGCAGATGTCGCCTCAGGTGGCGAAAAATATCGTTGACAAGAGCGCGTTTCGCCTAGCGGAGGGCGAGCTTAAATATTGCGCCAAAAATAGAGTCGTCCCAATAGCATCCACCGATGCGGAGTTCCCCGAGCTGTTGCGCGAGATTGGCGACTACCCCAGCGTGATATATGTGAGTGGCAATATCGATATTCTGTCGGGACGTAGCGTCTCGATGGTCGGCACTCGCAAGATGTCTCCATATGGCGAGAGGGCGTGCAACTCCATTGTTGAGGAGATGTCGAGCCGTGTTCCCAACCTTGTGATTACAAGCGGCTTGGCATTTGGCGTGGATGGTGCAGCACATCGAGCAGCATTGAGCTTCGATGTCCCAACGATTGCGGTTCTGCCCACTACCCTACCCTCGATAACCCCTACGCACCACGCTTCGTTGGCGCGCGATATCGTTGATAGTGGTGGTGCGCTGATCTCGGAGCTAAACTCGCAGACAAAGAACAACGGCAAGCTATATATCGCACGCAATAGGATCATCGCAGCGATGAGTGGTGCGACAATATTGGTTGAGAGTCCCGAGAGCGGGGGTTCAATGGTTACGGCTAAGATGGCAGCGGACTACAACCGTGTTGTTGGGGCAGTACCAGGGCGTATCACCGACCCAATGTCGAGGGGTTGCAATATGCTTATTCGCAACAAGGTCGCCATGGCGGTTACGCGCGGAGAGGATATCATCCGTGAGCTGATGTGGGATTGCGACTCCGATGTGGGTGAGAGGGCTAAGCCTCAACAGACAGCGAAGTTGGAATTGACGCGCGATGAGGCAGGATTGCTACGCTGTTTCCGTGAGGAGGAGCCACTACATGTTAGCCAACTTGTGGAGGTGAGCGGCATGCAGATGGGCGAGTTGGCGGCACTGCTGATGGGCTTGGAACTGTCGGGTGTGGTGAGAATGTTACCTGGAAATAGATACGAGCGACTGGTTTCGTTGGATAGAATATAAATTGATTATGAGATATATAGATACACATGCTCACCTCTACGATGAGGTATACGATGAGGATCGAGCAGAGATGATTGCGCGTGCCGTGGCGGCAGGTGTGGATCGCATTTTTTTGGCGGATTGCGACTCGGGGTGTCGCGCTAAGATGAAGGCTATAGCGGAGGCTTTCCCAGAGGTCTGCAAGATGATGGTGGGGGTTCACCCGACATCCATCAACGACTGCCCCACATGGAGAGATGAGGTGGCGATGGTGCGCGAGGAGCTTGTGAATAATAGGTCGCGCTATATCGCTGTGGGAGAGATCGGTATAGATCTCTACTGGAGTCGTGATTTCGAGCGAGAGCAGCGCGAAGCGTTCGAGAGTCAGTTGGAACTGTCGTTGGAGTTTGGATTGCCTGTGGCGGTGCATGTCCGTGACGCGTGGAGCGAGACGATCGAGATCTTGGAAGGTTTCAAAGGTCGCGGATTGAGGGGTGTCATTCACGCCTTCTCGGGCGATGTGGAGGCGTACCGAAGGATCAAAGTGTGCGGAGATTTCATCTTCGCTGTGGGTGGCGTGGTGACGTTCAAGAACTCTAAACTCGGAGATGTTGTTCGCGAAATTTCGCTGGATGATCTGGTCTTGGAGACCGACGCACCATATTTGACCCCTACGCCTCACCGAGGCAAGCGCAACGAGTCGGCATATATTCCGCTTATTGGCGAGTGTGTGGCGAGAGTGCACGGAGTGAGCGCGGAGGTGGTCGCAGAAAAGACCACCGCAAATGTCGAGAGGATATTTGGGACAAAATAATAAAATATATATTTTCTGGGTTGCAAAACCACTTTCGTTGTTAAAATTTCGCAAATAATATTTTTATCTTAAAAAGTTTTTTTACCTTTACACGCTATTTGTATTATAAATGGTTAAATAATAGTTTAATTACTAATCTCTATAAGTTATGTCAAACACTAAACAAGAGAGGCTGTTTGCTGAATTTCCTGCTGTCACAACTGAGCAGTGGGAGCAGATCATCACAGCCGACCTCAAAGGTGCCGATTACGAGCGCAAACTAGTGTGGAAAAGCCCCGAGGGGTTGAAGGTTCGTCCATACTACCGCGCTGAGGATCTTGAGGGTATTCAATTTATTGGTAGCAAGCCAGGACAGTTCCCATTTGTTCGTGGCGTGCACGCTCACAACCGCTGGTTCATCAACCAGAGTGTTGAGGTTACAACTGTCGAGGCTGCGAATGCTGAGGCGTTGGAGATCTTGAACAAGGGTGTCACTTCGGTTAGCTTCGTTATCCCTGCTGAGGGTCTTACGGCTGAGAGCCTTGATGCTTTGTTGAAGGGTATCGACGTTACAGCTGCTGAGGTGGTTTTCAAGGGGGTAGATAAGCTCGTCTCTACAGCTAAGCTCTTCATGGCTAAGGTCGAGAAAGAGGGGTTGGCTGCAGATGCAGTTTGTGCATGTTTCGAGGTTGACCCTATCGTTAAGGATCGCTCGGTTAAGGGTGCTTACGTTTGCGGTTGCGACGGATCAAAGTGCATCGCAGCAGTTGCTGAGTTGGCTAAGTTGACTGAGGGTTACAAGCATGTTCGTGTGGTTAACGTGAGCGGTGAGTACTTCGGCAACTCAGGCTCTACAATTGTTGAGGAGTTGGCATTCTCGTTGGCGGCAGGTCACGAGTATATCGTTAAGATGTTGGAGGCAGGAGTATCTGTTGACACAGCAGCGCGCGCTATTCGTTTCTCGACAAGCATCTCATCTAACTACTTCATGGAGATCGCTAAGATCCGTGCTGCACGTATGTTGTGGGCTAACATCGTTAAGGGTTACAACCCTGAGAACCTCTTCGCAGGTAAGATGATGCTTCACGCTACAACATCGCAGTGGAATCAGACAGCATATGACCCATATGTAAATATGTTGCGCGGCACAACTGAGGCTATGTCGGCAGCAGTTGCAGGCGTTCACTCTTTGGAGGTGTTGCCATTCAACGCGTCATACGAGACACCAGACGCATTCTCTAAGCGTATCGCACGTAACGTGGAGTTGTTGCTCAAGCATGAGTCACACTTCGATCAGGTTACTGACGTTGCTGGAGGATCTTACTATATCGAGAACCTTACACAGAGCATCTCGGCAGAGGCTTGGAAGTTGTTCTTGGAGGTTGAGGAGAAGGGTGGCTACTTGGCAGCATTCGAGGCAGGTTTCATCGTTGATAAGGTGAAGGCATCTGCAGCGGCTAAGGATAAGAATATCGCTACACGTCGCCAGATCTTGTTGGGTGCTAATCAATACCCTAACTTCACGGAGACAGCAGGCGAGGCATTGAAGGCTGAGGCTGTAACTCGTGCTGAGGCAGGTGAGAATGTACTTGCTCCATATCGTGGAAGTATGGCATTCGAGGCTATGCGCTTGGGTGCTGACCGTGCTGCGAAGTCGGCAACAGCATTTATGTTGACATGTGGTAACTTGGGTATGGCTCGTGCGCGTTCTCAGTTTGCATGTAACTTCTTCGCATGTGCAGGTATCAAGGTTCAGGATAACACATACTTCAAGAGTGTTGAGGAGGGTGTTGAGGCGGCAGTTGCTGCTGGAGCTGAGATCGTTGTTGTCTGCTCGTCGGATGATGACTACGCTACTGTTGCGCCACGCATCAAGGAGTTGTTGGCAGGTCGTGCAATCTTGGTTGTTGCTGGAGCTCCAGCGTGTGCAGCCGAGTTGGAGGCTCAAGGCATCACCAACTTTGTTAATGTCAAGAGCAACGTTCTTGAGACATTGAAGTTCTACCTTAAAGAGATGGGGATCTAAGTTATGAGAGCAAAATTTTCAGATTTACAATATCAAGCTGGTGAGCAAAAGTGTTGCTGCACCAAAGGACAGCAGGGTCAAGTAGAGCCATGGCTCACTGCGGAGCAGATCCCTGTGAAGGGTTGCTACTCAGAGAGCGACCTTGAGGGTATGGAGCACCTCAACTACGCAGCGGGTATCGCTCCATTCTTGCGCGGACCATACTCTACAATGTATGTTATGCGTCCATGGACTATCCGTCAGTATGCAGGATTCTCTACAGCTGCAGAGTCTAACGCTTTCTACCGTCGTAACTTGGCGGCAGGTCAGAAGGGTCTTTCAGTAGCGTTTGACTTGGCTACACACCGTGGTTATGATGCAGATCATCCACGTGTAGTTGGTGACGTAGGTAAGGCAGGAGTTTCGATCTGCTCGGTTGAGGATATGAAGGTTCTTTTCGATGGTATTCCACTCGACAAGATGTCAGTATCTATGACCATGAATGGTGCGGTACTTCCAATCTTGGCATTCTATATCGTTACAGGTATGGAGCAGGGTTGTACACTTGAGCAGTTGGCTGGAACGATCCAGAACGATATCCTTAAGGAGTTTATGGTTCGTAACACATACATCTACCCACCTAAGTTCTCGATGAAGATCATCGCTGATATCTTCGAGTTCACATCGCAGAAGATGCCTAAGTTCAACTCTATCTCTATCTCGGGATACCACATGCAGGAGGCAGGTGCTACGGCAGATATCGAGTTGGCTTACACGTTGGCTGATGGTTTGGAGTATTTGCGTGCAGGAGTTAATGCAGGCATGTCTATCGACTCATTTGCTCCACGTTTGTCATTCTTCTGGGCTATCGGTATGAACCACTTCATGGAGATCGCTAAGATGCGTGCTGGACGTATGTTGTGGGCTAAGATCGTTAAGCAGTTCAACCCTAAGAACCCTAAGTCTTTGGCGTTGCGTACCCACTCTCAAACATCGGGATGGTCGCTTACTGAGCAGGATCCATTCAACAATGTTGCTCGTACAGCTATCGAGGCGATGGGTGCAGCTTTGGGTCACACGCAGTCGCTCCACACCAATGCGTTGGATGAGGCTATTGCGTTGCCTACGGACTTCTCGGCTCGTATTGCGCGTAACACTCAGATCTACATTCAGGAAGAGACTAACATCTGCCGTGAGGTTGACCCATGGGCAGGATCTTACTATATCGAGAGCTTGACTAACGAGATCGCTGACAAGGCTTGGGCTTTGATTCAGGAGGTTGAGGAGTTGGGCGGTATGGCTAAGGCTATCGAGACAGGACTTCCAAAGATGCGTATCGAGGAGGCTTCGGCTCGTAAGCAGGCACGTATCGACTCAGGAAGTGAGAAGATCATCGGTATCAATGAGTACCGTTTGGAGAAAGAGGATCCAATCGACATCTTGGCGGTTGACAACACAGCGGTACGTTTGAGCCAGATCGAGCGTTTGAATGCGTTGAAGGCAGGTCGTGATGAGGCGGCAGTTAAGGCAGCTTTGGAGGCTATCACTAAGTGCGTTAAGTCGGGCGAGGGTAACTTGTTGGCTTTGGCTGTTGAGGCGGCTAAGTTGCGCGCATCATTGGGTGAGATCTCAGACGCATGTGAGTGCATCGTAGGTCGTTATCAGGCTGTTATTCGTTCAATTTCAGGAATTTATAGTTCAGAGGTGAAAGCAGATTCAACATTCGCACAGGCTAAGGAGATGGCAGCGGAGTTCGCTAAGCGCGAGGGTCGTCAGCCACGTATTATGATCGCTAAGTTGGGTCAGGATGGTCATGACCGTGGAGCTAAGGTTGTAGCTACGGGTTATGCAGATATCGGCTTTGATGTCGATATGGGACCATTGTTCCAGACACCAGAGGAGGCAGCTAAGCAGGCTGTTGAGAATGATGTTCACGTTGTTGGAGTGTCGTCTTTGGCGGCAGGTCACTTGACTTTGGTGCCTCAGATCATCGCTGAGTTGGCTAAGTTGGGACGTGAGGATATCGAGGTTATCGTGGGTGGTGTTATCCCAGCTCAGGATTACGATCAGTTGTACAAGGATGGTGCAGCGGCAATCTTCGGCCCTGGTACTCCAGTTGCTAAGGCAGCGGTTAAGATCTTGGAGATCCTTTCTGAGGAGTAGTATACCTTATATATTATGTTATCGCGCGGTTATTAATTTAACTGCGCGATATTTTTTTGCAGAAATTGCTAGATTATTGCAGGCATACCGTAAATAATCACTATATTTGTCTATTATTACATGTACAACGCAAATAGTCATGAAAAAGTTACCAAAGATTCTCCATAATCGCAATGTCTATATCGAGAGGATAAAGCCATTTATGCGCACTCCGATCATCAAGGTGATGGTTGGTCACAGACGTGCAGGTAAGAGCTATCTGCTGTTTCAGCTGATAGATATAATTCGCACAGAGGAGCCAGATGCAAACATCATTTATATCAATCGTGAGGATATTGAGTTTGTCTACATGGTCTCTTTCAAGGAGTTGCATCTATATATATCGGAGCGACTGAGCGATACTAGGCGCAACTACATCTTCATAGATGAGATCCAAGAGATTGATAACTTCAAGGCTGTTGTGCGCTCTTTGGCTCTGGATGACAACAACGACATATATGTTACAGGTAGCAACTCGCAACTCTTTTCGAGCGACATAGCCAATGAATTGGGTGGTCGTTATGTGGAGTTCAAGATTTACAGCCTCTCATATCTGGAGTTTCTGGAGTTCCACAAGTTGGAGAATAGCGATGAGTCGCTCGAAAAATATATCCATTTCGGAGGGCTTCCATACCTCATACACCTGCCTATGGAGGAGTCGGTTATTATGGAGTATATCAAGAGTATCTACTCGACGATTGTGCTTCGGGATGTTGTTGAACGCCACAAGATCCGCAATATATCATTTCTGAATCAGCTGATTAGCTTCTTGGCAAATAATGTTGGTAGCCTCTTTTCATCGAAGAGCATTAGTGATTTTCTCAAGAGCCAGAGGGTGAATATCTCGCCATCGCTTGTGTCGGAGTATGCGGACTCGCTAGCTGAGGCGTTTGTTGTGAGCAAAGCGGCGAGGTATGATATTGTTGGAAAGAGACTCTTTGAGCGAGGCGAGAAGTACTTCTTCGAGAATATGGGTATTCGCAATGTTGTCTCGGGGTATAGTGCTGCGGATCGCGCAAAGAGGTTGGAAAATGTAGTCTACAACCACCTTCTATTTTGTGGATATGATGTCAAGGTTGGCGCGTTGGCGACCGAGGAGATTGATTTTGTCTGCACCAGAGCAGGAGAGACTATCTATGTTAAGGTGGCGATTGAGTTGCGAGGTGAGAGCACCATCCAGCGAGAGTTCGGCAATCTGTTGCGCATAAAGGATAACTATCCCAAGATGGTGATCTCCGCTGAGCAGACGTTCGAAAACAGCTACGAGGGGGTGGAGCATATATATATACGTGACTTCTTGACATCAAAGGTCACACCAAAGATATTGTAGGTGTTTTTGATTTTTTTTGCAAATTATTTTGGTTTATAAGATTATTTATCTACTTTTGCGCTATACAAGTTGAACAACGAATTTTCACAGTGCGACATCTATGGCAACATTGCAATCATATTACTTCTGGTTTGGTTACTTCTTTTACTTTAGAAAGAGGGCAGGAGAGTGTGTATGTGCATAAAGCGATAAAGCGCGAGCAAATATATAAGATCCTGCCTGATTAAGGTGGGATCTTTTTGTATAGTATAGTTTAGGTTTTTTAGGTAAAAAATAGAATAGATGAAACAGGTTACAATACAGGGTGTTTCGGGATGTTTCCACGAGGAGGCAGCGCGCAAATACTTCGCTGATGAGGAGATTGAGACTGTGGAGTGCAAGAGCTTCAACGACCTCTTCAAACGCATGGCGGCAGATCGAACGCTGCTTGGAGCTATTGCCATTGAGAATACCATCGCAGGGTCGTTGCTCCAAAACCATGAGTTGCTCCAAAATAGCGATCTTCGCATTGTTGGGGAGCACAAGATCCGAATTTCCCACAATGTTGCGGTACTTCCCGAGGAGACAATCGCCGATATCACGGAGGTTAATTCTCACCCTATTGCGTTGATGCAGTGTCGAGTATGGTTGGATGCTCACCCCACAGCAAAGGTTGTCGAGACGGGCGACACGGCAGGAAGTGCCAAGGCTATTGCCGATGGAAAACTCACGGGACATGCCGCTATTTGTGGCGAATATGCAGCGGGGCTCTATGGTCTTAAAATTATCGAAAGAGGTATTGAGACCAACAAACGTAACTTCACGAGGTTCTTGATCTTAGCAGACAAAAGCGTTGCTGAGAGCATGGTTGATCCTCAAAAAATCAACAAAGCGTCACTATCATTCACCACCCCTCACTCTTCGGGTTCACTATCTAAGGTGCTGACAATCTTGTCATTCTACGGCATCAACCTCTCGAAGATTCAATCTTTGCCGATCATCGGTCGCGAGTGGGAGTATCAATTCTATGTTGATGTAATCTTTGATGATAGGGTTCGTTTCCGCCAAAGTATCGACGCCATTAGACCCCTCACAAATGAGCTTAAGATCTTAGGCGAATATACACAGTGTCAAAATCCAGAGTAATATATATATGTCGAGCGTAAGTAACACAAAAACGTTCGCGCCTGCTAAGCGTATTGAGCAGGTTAGCGAATACTATTTTTCGAAGAAGTTGCGAGAGATCGCAGCCCTCAATGCTGAGGGTCGCGACATCATCTCGTTGGGTGTTGGTGGACCCGACCGTCCGCCACATGAGAGTGTGATAGAGAGATTATGCGCAGAGAGTCGCAACCCTTCGAACCACTCATATCAGTCGTATGTAGGTATCCCAGAGCTTAGAAGTGCGCTCTCGGCGTGGTACAAAAAGACCTATGGCGTGGAGGCGGATGCAGTGAAGGAGATCCTTCCGCTCATCGGCTCTAAGGAGGGTATCATGCACATCACCATGGCTTTTGTCAATGCTGGGGATGGAGTGTTGATTCCCAACCCAGGTTACCCGACCTATCCTGCTGTGAGCAAACTAGCTCAAGCGGAGGTCTTTACATATGATTTGAGCGAGGAGGGGGATTGGATGCCCGACTTCGAGGCACTCGAAAAATTGCCTTTAGAGAGGATCAAATTGATGTGGGTCAACTACCCCAACATGCCTACGGGACGCAATGGCTCACGCGAGTTGTTCGAGAAGTTGGTGGCATTTGCGCGCAAACACTCGATCATCGTCATCAACGACAATCCATATAGCTTAATCCTCAACCCCGAGCCTATCAGCATCATGCAGGTCGAGGGTGCTAAGGAGTGCTGTATCGAGCTTAACTCTCTCAGCAAGAGCCACAACTTGGCTGGTTGGCGCGTAGGAATGTTGACCACCAACGCTACATTCTTGGAGTGGATCTTGCGCGTAAAGAGCAACGTTGACTCGGGAATGTTCAAGCCCTTGCAGTTGGCGGCATCGGAGGCGTTGGCGTTGGGCGAGGATTGGAACAAGGAGTTGAATGGCGTCTATGCGAGCCGTCGCGAGATTGCAGCTGAGATTATGGCTGAGTTGGACTGCACCTATGACGAGAAGCAGGTGGGACTCTTCCTGTGGGGGCGTATCGCGGAGTCGGATCTGTCGGCTGAGGCGGTGTGTGACAGAGTTTTGGATGATGCACGCGTCTTTATCACTCCAGGATTTATCTTCGGATCGCAGGGCGACAGATATGTTCGTATCTCGTTGTGTGCAACTGAGGAGCGCATGCGCGAGGCGTTGGATAGAATCCGCGCAGCAAAAATTAAGTAAAATAAGTATAATTCAAATATATTAAGACAAATGAAGGATCTAAATCCAATTTTATTCCCCGAGCTTGATGCAACGCGTCCACAGCTCATTGCAGGACCTTGTAGCGCAGAGACTGAGGGTCAAGTTCTAAGTACAGCTAAGATGTTGGCTGCTAATGGCGTTAAGATTTTCCGTGCAGGAATCTGGAAACCACGTACCAAACCAGGAGGTTTCGAGGGTATCGGCAAGGAGGGTCTGCAGTGGTTGCGTCGCGTGAAGATGGAGACAGGCATGTTGACATCTACGGAGGTGGCGACAGCGGAGCATGTCTACCAAGCACTCAAAGGTGGCGTGGATATGTTGTGGATCGGTGCACGTACCACAGCGAACCCTTTCGCGGTTCAGGAGGTTGCTGATGCACTTCGTGGCGTAGATATCCCAGTGTTGGTTAAGAACCCCGTGAGTCCCGACTTGGAGTTGTGGATCGGAGGTATGCAGCGCATCTACAACGCTGGTATCAAGCGCATTGGAGCTATCCACCGCGGTTTCTCAACCTACGACAAGACCATCTATCGTAACGTTCCACAGTGGGCTATTCCAATCGAGTTGCGTCGTCGCATGCCTGAGTTGCCTATCTTCTGCGACCCTAGCCACATCAGCGGAAATCGCGACCTTGTTCACCCATTGAGCCAGCAGGCTATGGATTTGGGCTTCAGCGGCTTGATTATCGAGTCGCACTGCAACCCATGTGACGCATGGAGCGATGCCTCACAGCAGGTTACTCCAGATGCCTTGAAGGAGATCATCGACTCGTTGATTATCCGCGATGGCAATGTTTCGACTGAGGATTTGAACGCTTTGCGTAAGCAGATCGACGAGTTGGACAACTCACTCTTGGAGCTTTTGTCTAAGCGCATGCGCATCTCTCGCGAGATCGGAACATACAAGAAGGAGCATGGCATGCCAATCTTGCAGACCAACCGCTATGAGGAGATCTTGGATCGTCGCGCAGTAGATGCTAAGACGATGGATATGAATGGTGATTTCGTCAAGACAATCCTTCAGGCAATCCACGAGGAGTCGGTTCAACAGCAGGTGACAATCTTGAATAAATAATTCAGATGTTTTAACTCTTTGGGGCAGTGGGATTCAATCTCATTGCCCCATTTTTTTGTATTACCCCCAAAATTACCTATCTTTGTCACATAAGAAAAATCTACTCAATTATGGAGACTCAACTCACACTAGATCAATTTGCTGGAGCACCAGCGCAGGAGACTATCGACAAATATATTGCGGATGCACGCCTCAATATGGGTGCAAATATGACCGCTGAGGTCTTTAAGTTCTGCCACTCGACTATCGACCTCACCACCCTCTCATGCGAGGATAGCGAGGAGTCGGTTCAGGCGTTTGTGCGCGGAGCTGTGAAGTTCTGCAACGAGCGCAAGGATATCCCCTCGGTTGCCTCTATCTGCGTCTATCCCCCATTTGTTGAGACCGTGGGTGTCGAGATTGACGGCATGCCGATGAAGATCACCGCTGTGAGTGCAGGTTTCCCTGCGTCGCAGACATTCTTGGAGGTGAAGGCGTTGGAGACAGCGATGGCTGTGGAGAGCGGAGCGGATGAGATTGATATTGTTATCAATGTCGGCAAGATGCTCAAAGGTCACTATGAGGAGGTTATGAGCGAGATCGAACTCATCGAGGAGGAGCTAGATGACGACACAGTCTTGAAGGTTATCATCGAGTCGGGGGCGTTGAAAACCCCTCAGCTCATCTACGACGCCTCAATGTTGGCGATGATGGCAGGAACGAATTTCGTTAAGACCTCGACAGGAAAGATCGATGTAGCGGCAACACCCGAGTCAGTGACTGTCATTGCGTTGGCTATCAAGGAGTACTTCGAGAAGAGCGGTGAGCGTATCGGCATCAAGATCGCTGGAGGCGTCCGCACAGCTGAGGACTCAGCACTATACTATACGTTGGTGCGCTCAATCCTAGGCGATGAGTGGTTGACTCCCGAGCTGTTCAGAATCGGAGCATCAGGTCTCGCAGGGGCACTTGTCGCAGCGATAGATCAGTAATATTTCCTATATGGGACTGCCCTAACGTCAGTCAAGAAGTTACTCTCGAACTTTGGAGTCGATTATGATTGTCACGGGTCCGTTGTTGACCATTGATATTTGCATATCTGCGCCAAAGACGCCTGTTGCGACCTTTGCGCCAAAAAGTTGTCGAGTGCGCTCCACGAACTTTTCGTAGAGGGGTCGTGATATTGATTCGGGGGCTGCCTTAATATATGAGGGTCGGTTTCCGCGACGTGTTGAGGCGTGAAGTGTAAATTGGCTCACGAGCATGATCTCACCTGCGACCTGCGTGACATCGAAGTTCATGACTCCATTTTCATCGTCGAAGATGCGCATCTTAAGTAGCTTGTTCACAAGCCACTCCATATCCTCGGTAGTGTCGTCATGCTCTACGCCAATCAGCACCATAAGACCCTCGTTGATCTCGGAAAATGGCTCTCCATTGACTACCATCTGAGCCTCTAGGACTCGCTGTACAACAATTCTCATGCGTTAGCCTCCTCAAAATATGCCCAGAGGTTATCATCCTTGGGTGTGGGTGCGGTGATTGTCACACGCTCCTTAGATGTCGGATGCTCAAAACTCATGCTGCGCGAGTGTAGCGATATTCCGCCATCGGGATTAGAGCGTTTCGCGCCATACTTCAGGTCGCCCTTGATGGGAGATCCGATCTTCGAGAGCTGTGCGCGAATTTGGTGGTGGCGACCTGTGAGAAGCTCCACCTCTAGCAGAGAGTAGTTTTTGCTCGCTCCGCGCACCTCGTATCTCAACCTCGCCTCCTTGCTATCGCGACCCTTGGGTAGGTCATATGCACGCGAACGGTTCTGCTTGGGATCGCGAAGTATGTAGTGTTTCAACTCCGCGCGCTCAATATCGGGACAGCTCTCCACGATTGCCCAGTAGCGTTTTGTGATCTCGCCACCGCGGATCTTCTCGTTCATGCGCGCGAGAGCCTTGGAGGTCTTGGCGAAGAGCACCACACCACTCACAGGGCGGTCAATGCGGTGGACGACGCCTAAGAAAACCGCTCCAGGCTTGGCGTCGCGTTGGCGAATAAACTCCTTGACCTGATCCTCTAGCGCGCTCTCGCCCGAAGGGTCGGGTTGCACCAAATCGCCACATCGCTTGTTGACCACAATGAGGTGGTTATCTTCGTATATTATATCTTGGGGTTGAAACATTTTATATCAAATTTACTCTAGCGAAAAGCTAAAAGGCAACAACATTGAGGCACTCTCGACAACGGTAGCTGTCTTGCCCGAGCTCATAATGACGCGTAGCGGTGAGCCTTGTCTGCGCTCAGTATCAAGCAGAATCTGTCGGCATATTCCGCATGGATAGCACTCATTCTCAGAGGGTACTGAGGCGATGGCTAGCGCAACAACAGCGTCATTGGGGTGGCTCACTGCCGCAGCAAAAAGCAGATTCCTCTCGGCACAGATTCCTGCAGGGTAGACCTCACTCTCCACGTTTGAGCCATAGACGACAGCTCCGCTAGCGAGGCGTGCCGCCGCTCCGACATGGAAGTTGGAGTAGGGAGCTACCGCGCGCTGACACTGCGCTTGCGCCTTGGTCACGAGGTCGCGATCCTCGGCTGTCATCTGCTCGAAGTTGTCGTAGTGGCAATATTTAAATTCAAAAGTACTCTCCATAAATTTTCATTTTTGGGGTTAGTGCGAACTAAGTTTTGGTGAATTTAACCAGCCTCTTTTTCCGCGTGTCATTGCGGGTCAAGCCCGCAATGACACGCGGAGTGATAGTCGCTGTGACATGATGCAGACTAAACATTTTTCGTGCGTTCGCCCTGCAAAGGTACTCATTTTTTCTAAATGTGGCGATAATTTACTACCTTTGTCCTCTAAAAAAATATTTCGAAAGATATGGGTATGAGAAAGAAGAGGGCTAACTACCCACTTATTGAAGGGTTGGAGATCACAACCCTTGCCGCCGAGGGTAAGGCGATGGGGCGATATAATGATGTTGTTGTTTTTGTGCCGCTCACCGTCCCTGGTGATGTCGTGGATGTGCAGATACGTTCCAAGCGTCGCAGGTTTATGGAGGGCGTCGTGGTAAACTACGTCAAGAAGTCGGAGCTGAGGGCTGAGGCTTTCTGTAACCATTTCGGCATCTGTGGAGGTTGCAAGTGGCAGAATCTACCATATTCGGAGCAGCTCAACTTCAAGACCGAGCAGGTGCGCGACCAGCTTACGCGTATCGGCAAGATCGAACTCCCCGAGATCAAGCCATGCTTCGGATCGGAGAAGCAGCAGTTCTACCGCAACAAGCTAGAGTATACATTCACCCCCAAGCGTTGGCTCACATATGAGGAGATCGCAAGCGATGAGGCTATATCAGCTCCAGCGTTGGGATTCCATATCCCTGGTATGTTCGACAAGGTTCTCGACATCGAGAAGTGTTGGCTGCAACCCGACCCCTCGAACCCCATCCGCACCGAGATTCGCGAGTTCTGCATCGCCAATGGCTACACATTTCATGACCCTCGCGCTCATGAGGGGCTTATGCGTAACATCGTAATCCGCACAGCATCCACAGGCGACAACATGCTTATCGTGGTCTTTGGAGAGAACGACACAGAGCGCATTGAGGCGTTGATGTCACACATGCAGGCAAAGTTCCCCAAGCTGTCGTCACTGATGTATGTTGTTAATACAAAGTGGAATGACTCCATCTCGGATCAGGAGCCTATACTATTTAGCGGTAAGGATCATATTGTTGAGCAGATGGAGGGTATCACATTCAAGGTAGGTCCAAAGTCGTTCTATCAAACCAACTCCGAGCAGGCGTATGAGCTATATAAGATCACGCGCGACTTCGCCGATCTCAAGCCTCACGAGACTCTATACGACCTCTATACAGGTACGGGAACTATCGCCAACTTCTGCGCCTCGAAGTGCGCCAAGGTTGTCGGTGTGGAGTATGTCCCCGAGGCGATAGAGGATGCCAAGGCCAACTCAGCAAACAACAATATCACAAATACAAGCTTCTACGCTGGAGATATGAAGGCGGTGATGAGCGACACTTTTGTTGCCGAAAATGGTCACCCCGATGTTATCATTCTCGACCCTCCGCGCGCAGGTGTCGATGAGCCAGTGATTGAGGTTATCCTGCGCGCAGCTCCCGAACGTATCGTATACGTCAGCTGCAACCCTGCAACACAAGCACGCGACCTCGCACTACTCGATAGAGACTACCGCGTCGTGGAGGTGCAACCCGTAGATATGTTCCCCCATACCCACCACGTCGAAAATGTTGTGAAGCTAGTACGACGAGGCTAAGGACTGAGGACTGCCCTGCGCGGGCGGCGGCGGGCAGTCCCCAGCCGACCAGATGTCGACCAGAAGTCTTACTTAATTCGCTCGTAGTACTCGCGAGTACGTGTGTCGACGCGGATTTTGTCGCCTGTGCCGATGAAAAGGGGCACACGAACTGTAGCACCTGTGTTTACAGTTGCAGGTTTCAACGAGTTTGTAGATGCTGTATCGCCTTTGATTCCAGGCTCTGTGTATGTAACCTCCATATCCACGATTGGGGGCAACTCAGCAGATAGAACACTCTCCTTCTCGGTGTGGAACATCACCTCCACGATCTCACCATCCGCCATAAGGTCGTAGTTTGAGATAAGGTTTTTGTCGATGTTGATCTCCTCGAAAGTCTCGGTGTGCATGAAGTGCGCGCCCAAGTCATCCTCGTATGTAAACTGGTATGGTCGACGCTCGATGCGCACGATCTCGATCTTAGCACCTGACGAGAATGTGTTGTCGACAACGCGACCATTCTCCAAATTCTTCAATTTTGTACGTACGAAAGCAGGACCTTTACCTGGCTTAACGTGTTGAAACTCGATGATCTGGTATGTCTTGTTATCCATCTCGATACACATACCATTCTTAATATCAGCTGTTGTAGCCATCTTCTTTTTAAATTTTATGTTGTTATATATTTTGTTTTTCTAGCTTTATAAACTCCAAAGGTAGTACATTTAGTTGGAAATACCGCAAAGATTGCAGGAAATTAATCACTCCCCAGCTCCCCACTCCTTCAGTGGCGAGGCGATGCCGACCATGCGCGCCACGCGTGATGAGACTGTTTGTGCTAGCTCCTCCATGTCGCGAGGGTGGCTGTACATGGATGGCGAGGCAGGGAAAATGACACCTCCAGCCTCGGTGATTGTGGTCATGTTGCGGAGGTGTATGAGTGAATATGGAGCTTCACGAACCACCAAAATGAGCCTCCTGCGCTCCTTAAGCATGACATCCGCCGCGCGACATATCAGCGAGTCCGACACCCCCGAAGCGATGCGACCCACTGTCCCCACTGTGCAGGGGAGAACAACCATGGCGTCATAACCTGCCGAGCCACTCGCCACCGATGCAAACATGTCGTGGTTCGAAAATGCGCGGATCTTCTCACTGCTGGGGAGTGTAACCCCCTCATATGCAGCGACCTCCAACGCGTTGTCGCTACACACCAACGCGATCTCCGTGACGTTGATGTCGGCGATGGCGTGCTCCAAAAGTTGGCGCGCATACAATGAGCCACTTGCGGCAGTTATGGCGATTATGATTTTCATAAATATCTCTTATAGTTCGATTGAGGAGCACCTCAGCCCCTTATTCTTGGCGAGCTCCAAGACGCGCGGAAGTGCGTAGCTCATGTTTCGGAACGACTTCTCGCTATCGTGAAAGACAACTATCGAGCCTGCTTCGATATCTTTTGCCACGCCATCGTAACACTTCTGGGGTGAGAGGCGTTTGTTGTAGTCGCGCGAGATTATGTCCCACATGATGAGTTTATATCTCTGCGCGAGGAACTTAATCTGCGAGGGTTTAATCTGTCCGTAGGGTGGTCTAAAGAGGTCACTTTCGATGAGATCACCTGCAAATTCCACATCCTCGACGTACCTCTCCAAGCTCATACCCCAACCCTTTTGGTGCGAATATGTATGGTTGCCCACCTTGTGCCCAGCCTCCACAATCATCTCATATAGATCGGGATACATCTCCACATTCTTGCCCAAGACAAAAAATGTCGCCTTGGCATTATACTTGCCCAAAGTTGATATGATCCACTCCGTGATACCTGGTGTCGGGCCATCATCGAAGGTGAGGAAGATAGAGTCATCGCTCTCAATCTCCCAATGCAACTCGGGAGCTAGGCGTCTGACTATTTTGGGGGGCTTTAACTTCATCGCGTGGATATTATTTTACCGCTACAAAAGTAGTAAATTAACAAAAAAAAACATACATTTGTCATGATTAGATCACACAAAAATATAAATATGAGACGATTAATATCATTTATAATCATTTTAGCCGCTTTTTTGAGCACCTCGTGCGACGCATTTCACACTGCGTCAAAGACAACCGTGGTATCGCAAGGTGCACCATATGAGCTTATTGTTGTCTGTAACCAGCCCGAATGGGAGGGCGAATTGGGCGACACTCTGCGCAATATCCTCACCTCGCCACTGCCACACCTCAGCCAGACTGAGCCGCCATTTGATGTGTTGCGCGTCACAAATCAGGGTTTCGGCAAGTTGGTTGTGCGCCACCGCAATATCTTCAAGGTGGTTATCAACGAAACAATTTCCGAGCCAGCGATTGCTGTGGAGTATGATCTCTACTCTGAGCCTCAGATCGTCATGACCTTGCAGGGTGCATCCGAGAAGATTGTGACAGAGTATGTGTGGGAGAATCGCGAGAATGTGCGCCACGTCTTGGAGAAGGCGGAGCGTGATCGCGCCGTTAACTACGCTGGAAAGTTCGGTCTTAAGCAGTTGGAGCGCGTGATTTTTGATAAGTTCGGTTTCAACATGAACATCCCTCAAGGCTACACACTTCGTAGCGAAAGCGAGGATTTCTTGTGGATGTCATACGAGTACCCCACCGCGAGTCAAGGAGTTATAATATATAGCTACCCTGCCAACGGCAACGCCTCACTCAAGAGCGATGCCATCCTCGCAGCCCGAAATAAATTCGTTGCGCGCATCCCTGGACCCTCGGATGGTTCGTATATGTCGACATTTATGGAGGTTGAACCCGACTACCGCATCTTCCGTTTGGAGGGGCGTCTATGGGCTGAGAACCGCGGATTCTGGGAGGTGACAGGCGACTACATGGGTGGTCCATATGTCAGCTACTCGACAATCGACGTGGCGACAAATCGCGTCATCACAATCGACTGCTACGTCTTTTCGCCAAAGCTACCTAAGCGCAACTTCCTCCGCGGAGTCGAACATCTGCTCTACACCGTGAAGTTCCCCGAAAATAAGTAACCACGCCGAAAACTCTCTTGTGTTTTCGGGTTAGAACACCTCGCGTAGCACCTCGATAGATTTTATTGATCCGATGCCATCGAGGTGGTAGCTATAATATGTTATAAGCCCCTCCAGAAAGCTAACTCGTTGATTTCGGTTCATTCCGATCTCACCAAGGTGGCGGATGTCGCACTCCATGAAGTCGCGCAGAAACTCCGCGTTTTCGGGCTCTAGGGTGAGTTTATGTTTGGGTTGCGAGGGTGCGTATGACCCCTCGATGATGTCAAACCACGCCCCGTGGGTGTGTTCATTTCCAGGGTAGAAACCTAGCTGTCGGCTGAGGTTAGCCAAGAACCAAAGGTGGAAATTAGATATCCCCTCCTCGATGGTGTCGAGTGCGATAAGCGACCCCCACGCAAACTCAAATAGATCTCGATTCTCCTCCCTCTCGTTGACGAGGCGGTAGAGCACCTCCGCCATGAATAGGGCTATTGTCGAGCGTCTCACATCAAAGGGCATGCGCTCTAGGGTGACGCCACTCTGCACCTCGCGAAATCGGTGCATATCTCCGCGCGAGGATGTAATCCCCTCAAACTCAAGACCAAAGAGTGGTTGAAAGAGAGCCATCTTGGAGCCTCGCCCCTTACCGCTCCTCACCCCCTGCACCATAAAACTCTGGCGTCCGCCAACATCGGTCAGCAGATGAACAACGACTGAGGAGTCGCCATATTTGAGCGTGTTGAGAACTATCCCACGCCCTTTGTAGCTCTTAAGCAAGGTGCTATTAGTTCTTTGTAAATCGGAGAACTACCCAGCCGTCGCGAACTCTCTTTTCGGCAAGCGACATGCCAAGTTCGTTCGCTTTTTTCTCCAATATCTCGACATCATCCTCCAAAAATCCGCTCATAACAAGCTGAGATCCAACACCTCGAAGTGCCGCGACATATGTCGACATATCGGCAAGGAGGATGTTACGGTTGATATTCGCCAAGATGAAGTCGTAGCTCTTGCCGACAAGGAGTGACGCGTTGCCCAAATATGGCGTTACGCAACCGCCAACACCGTTAACCTCGATATTTTCAGCGCAGTTTTCATACGCCCAGTCATCAATATCTATGGCGTCCATATGTGCCGCTCCGCACTTTGCCGCAACAATCGCCAAGAGCCCCGTTCCGCTACCCATGTCGAGACCCTCCAACCCCTCGGGCTTAAGATCTATTGTCGCCTCCGACATCAGGTGGGTTGTGGCGTGGTGTCCCGTGCCGAACGACATCTTGGGCATGATGACAACCTCCAGTCCAAACTCCGCGCGGCTCTCGTGAAATGGCGCGCGAATAAGTAGCTTCTTGTCGCCCACCTCCACAGGGTCGAAGTTGCTCTCCCACTGCGCGTTCCAGTTCTGCGTCTCGATAGATATGTAGCGCGCACCCTCAACTGCGTAGCCGCTCAACATGTTGTCGACATCGCCCATGCAGTCCGCCAACGCCTCTTGGGGAATATAGGCTTTGAGGCGCATGCCATCTGTTTGAAAACTCTCAAACGGAAAATCCGCCAACTCAGCGGTGAGGATCTCGCCCTGCTCAGCGTCGGCGAGAGGGATATTTAGCTCTACGTAGTCCATATTTTTATCTTAAAATTATTATCTTTGTGGGAATTGTGAGACAAAGGTACAAAACAATGGCAGAAAATCAGAAACGTTGGCACGAAATTTCGCGCAAATATAGAATACATATCAAAATCGAACGCGGACTCTCCGCCAATACCATTGAGTCATATATGCGCGACATCACACAGTTTGGCGACTTCATATGCGAGAGATATGATGTTGCACCTAAGCGCGTTGAGCGACAGATGGTTGAACAGTATCTAGCCCATATCTTCGACCTTGGCGAGCAGAGCACAACCCAAGCGCGCGCCCTAAGCAGTATCAAGAGCCTATATGGATATATGTTGATGGAGGAGATGATCGACGCCTCGCCTGCCGAGTTTGTCACCTCACCCAAGTGCGATCGCCACCTACCCGATATCCTCACCATCGAGGAGATAGATGCAATTATCGAGGGCATAGAGCCAACCACAGAGGTAGGAGCACGTAATCGCGCCATCATCGAGGTGCTCTACTCGTGTGGACTTCGCGTTACAGAGTTGGTGTCGTTGCGCATGTCGGATATCTTCCTTAGCGAGGGGTATCTGCGAATCCATGGCAAGGGCGACAAGGAGCGACTTGTCCCCTTGAGCGACAGCGCGCACGACCGTATCTTGGCGTATGCCAAACTTCGCAATCCTGCATCCGACAACGAGGAGGTTTTGTTTCTCAATAATCGAGGTCGTACACTCACGCGCGTCATGATATTTACGATGGTGAAGCGTGCAACAAAAGATGTCGGCATCACCAAAAGTGTTAGCCCTCATACATTTAGACACTCATTCGCGACACATCTGCTCCAAGGTGGGGCGAGCATTCGTCAGGTGCAGGAGATGCTGGGGCACGAAAATATCGTCACCACCGAGATCTAC
>JBCQVH010000004.1:0-179827 GCA_047173185.1 Rikenellaceae bacterium | reverse complement strand
AGATAGTAATATCTTGGCTTCCAAACTTCTTTCTTGACATAAAAATATCCTCAATTATTCAATATTGATGATGGAGGATATTTTTATTATTTAATTATAATTTATTTTGGACACGATTGGGTCAAGCCCGCAATGACACGCGGCTGGTTAAACGTCTCTTAAAGTTTAATTTTTCTAACTTTAATTCGCACAAATAAAAAAGCAGGTTTGGGGGTGACCAAACCTGCTTTTGTTCTCTCTCATCTCCTTCTCACGAGCCTTCCCACGCTGTTGTGTTACAACTCCTCTTCGTCCTCCTCAAAGATTGTTACGCTGATAAGCTCCATTGCGCGTTTGAGATCCTCCTCGCGGACAATAAGCTGTGCAGGCATAACACCTGTGGGATAGATTGTGGACATGTATTCATTGTTAATCATACACCACATGCCCTCGTTGTCGAGGATGTTTTTTGCCATTTCGGCCTCCGTTGGATTGTTGTACTCTCTGAGTACGGTCATTGTGTCAACTTGCATAGTTCAAGGGTATTTGTTGGTTAAAATTTGGTGCAAACTATACCTAACTCCTCACTATTCACTCACCACTTTTCATATCCTAAAGGTATAACTTTTTTTTATATTTAGCAAACTTTCGACCAAATTTGTTAACTTTGCATTGAATTTTCAAAATAATCTACTCGACGCAAGATATTATGCACCCATTTGTTCACCTTCATGTTCATACTCAGTACTCTATCCTCGATGGTCAGGCGAGTATTCCCAAGCTCGTTGATAAGGCTATGGCGGATGGAATGGCTGGAATTGCCATCACCGACCATGGTGTGATGTATGGTGTCAAGGAGTTTGCAAACTACCTTGGCAAGAAGAAGAAGGGGATCAAGGGCGACATCGCGAAGTTGGAGAAGCAGAATGTCGAGCTATCCGCAGGGACAACAGTTGTCGAGGGGGAAGATCCCAAGTTAACAATCGAGAAGAACGAGGCGAAGATCTATGAGTTGAAGCGTAAGTTGGCGTTTAAACCCATTATCGGTTGTGAGGTCTATGTTGCGCGTCGAGGTCGAGCCTTGCGCGAGGGTAAGCAGGATCAAAGCGGTTATCACCTTATCCTGCTGGCGAAAAACCTGACGGGCTACCACAACCTTATAAAGATTGTATCGGGGGCGTGGACGGATGGTTTCTATATGCGTCCGCGAACAGATCGCGAGCAACTTGAAAAGTATCACGAGGGGTTGATATGCGCCTCGGCATGTCTTGGTGGTGAGGTGGCGAAGATGATTACAGCCGACAATATCGAGGGTGCGCGCGAGGCTATTGCGTGGCATAAAAACCTCTTTGGCGAGGATTACTATCTGGAGATGCAACTTCATAAGCCGTCGGTTGAGAGGGCGAACCACGAGGCATACCCTATGCAGGTGAAGGTCAATGATGTCATCAAGGTGCTTGCCGAGGAGATGGGCGTCAAGATGATCTGCACCAATGATGTCCACTTTGTGGAGCAGGAGCAGGCGGAGGCTCACGATAGATTGATATGCCTCAGCACGGGCAAGGATCTCGAAGACCCCAAGCGAATGTTGTACACCAAGCAGGAGTGGATGAAGAGCACCGCGGAGATGAATAAGATCTTCGGTGAGACTCCCGAGGCGTTGACCAACACGGTGGAGATCTGCGAGAAGATCGAGACATACTCGATTGACAACCCTCCGATCATGCCTGAGTTTGACATCCCTGTGGAGTTTGGAACGGAGGCGGAGTATCGTGCGCGACTCACTCACGAGGATCTATATAAGGAGTTCACGTGTGACGAGAATGGCAACGAGGTGATGTCGCGTGAGGCTGGAGAGAAGAAGATTAAGAGCCTTGGAGGCTATGATAAACTATACCGAATAAAATTTGAGGCGGACTACCTCAAAAAAATAGCGTTGGAGGGTGCCGAGAAGAAGTACCCCACACCTCTGAGTGCGGAGGTGATGGAGCGTATGATCTTTGAGCTCCACATCATGAAGACGATGGGTTTCCCAGGTTACTTCCTTATCGTTCAGGATTTCATTCGAGCGGCGAGGGAGGAGTTGGATGTCTCGGTGGGTCCAGGTCGTGGCTCGGCGGCAGGCTCGGCGGTGGCTTACTGCTTGGGTATCACGATGATCGACCCTATCGCGTATGATCTGCTTTTTGAGCGTTTCTTGAATCCCGACCGTATTTCACTTCCCGATATTGATGTCGACTTCGATGATGATGGTCGTGGTCGAGTTCTCAACTGGGTGACTCAGAAGTATGGTAAGGAGAAGGTGGCTCATATCATCACCTTTGGAACGATGGCTACCAAGTCGTCAATCAAGGATGTTGCTAGGGTTCAGAAGTTGCCTCTGTCGGAGTCGGATAGGTTGTGTAAACTCATTCCCGACCGATTGCCCGATGGTAAGAAGATAAACTTGAATAATGTCATCGCGGCAGTCCCCGATCTGCAAAGTGCTGAAAAATCATCGGATCAGACCCTAAGCCAGACGATACGCTATGCGAGGATGTTGGAGGGTAATGTTCGCAACGTGGGTGTCCACGCCTGCGGAACTATCATATGTAGGGACGACATCACAGATTGGGTTCCTGTGAGTACGGCGGATGATAAGGAGACAGGCGAGAAGATGTTGGTGACCCAATATGAGGGTTCGATCATCGAGGATACGGGACTTATCAAGATGGACTTCTTGGGTCTCAAAACCCTCTCGATCATCAAGGATGCTGTGGAGAATATCAGGCAGACGAGGGGTGAGGAGGTCGATGTTGAGGAGATCTCGATCACGGATGAGAATACCTATAAATTATATAGTGATGGGCGCACGGTGGGTACGTTCCAGTTTGAGTCGGCAGGTATGCAGAAGTATCTGCGCGAGCTGCAACCTACTACCTTCGAGGATCTCATTGCGATGAATGCCCTCTATCGCCCAGGTCCGATGGATTACATCCCCGACTTTGTCGACCGTAAGCATGGGCGCAAGCCTATCGTCTACGACATCCCTGTGATGGAGAAGTACCTGAAGGATACCTATGGTATCACGGTCTATCAGGAGCAAGTCATGCTTTTGAGTCGTCTGTTGGGTAACTTCACGCGTGGAGAGTCCGACTCGTTGCGTAAGGCGATGGGTAAGAAGTTGCGCGACAAGCTGGATGAGTTGAAGCCGAAGTTTATTGATGGAGGTACGAGCAACGGTCACGATGCCAAGGTGTTGGAGAAGATATGGGGCGACTGGGAGAAGTTTGCATCCTACGCATTCAACAAGTCGCACGCAACGTGTTACTCGTGGATCGCCTACCAGACAGCATACCTCAAGGCGAACTATCCGTCGGAGTATATGGCGGCACTGCTGAGTCGAAATCTTGCGGATATCAAGACTTTGACTATATACATGAACGAGGCGACTCGCATGGGAATTAAGGTGTTGGGACCTGATATCAATGAGTCGCGATTGAAGTTTGCACCAAACAAGCAGGGCGATGTTCGCTTTGGTTTGGCGGCGATTAAGGGCGTTGGCGAGGCGGCTGTATTGAGCATCATCGCTGAGCGCGAAAAGAATGGTCGCTTTACCGATATATATAACTTCATGGAGAGGGTTAACTTCTCGGTGGTCAACCGTAAGTGTCTGGAGAACTTGGCGTTGGCGGGGGCTTTTGATGCGATGACGGAGTTTCACCGCAGTAAGTTTTTTGCTCCCGATGCCTCAAATATCCCCTATATGGAGATGTTGGCGAGGTATGGACAGCGCACTCAGCAGGAGCAGAATAATGCACAGCAGAGCCTCTTTGGTGGGGAGTCGGGTAGTGCTGATATTCACAAGCCTCTGCCCCCTGTGGCGTTGGATTGGAGCGAGTTGGAGACGCTCAACAAGGAGCGCGAGGTTATCGGACTATTCTTGTCGGCACATCCACTGGATGAGTACAGCGTGATTATCAAGAAGATGTGTAAGACACAACTTGCGGAGCTTTCAAACCTCGAACCCCTCAATGGTCAGGAGGTGGGTTTTGCAGGTATGGTGACATCGGTGCAGAACCTCACAACAAAGACTGGAAAGCCATGGGGACGCTTCGCGATGGAGGATTACAACGGCACGCATGAGTTCGCCCTCTTTGGTAAGGATTACGAGACATTCCGCAAATACCTCTATGCCGACTACTTCCTATATGTGAGGGGTAAGGTGCAACAACACCCCTACCGCGAGGGTGAGTTGGAGCTTAAGCTGCTCTCGATGGTGCAGCTCTCCGAGTTGAGAGACAACGTGTTGAAGGAGTTGCAGGTGTTAGTACCTGTCGATTTCATCACCGAGGAGAATATCAAGAGCTTCGAGGAGATGGTCGATGGCGCGAAGGGTAACATGCAGCTGCGCGTCAAGCTATATGATCCTCAACTAAGGGTCGGTGTCAACCTATTTTCTAAGCGCAAGAGGGTGGCATTGAGTCGCGAGTTGGTAGGGTTTTTGGAAGAAAATGAGCTGCGATATACAATATCGTAAGGAAGATAACAACAGATAAATTAACAATAAAAATGTAGAAATTATGGCATTAGCAATTACAGCAGAGAACTTCGAGTCAGTACTCGCAGGATCTCAACCAGTAGTTATTGATTTTTGGGCAGAGTGGTGCGGACCTTGTCGCACAATAGCTCCAATCGTGGAGGAGCTCGCAGCAGAGTATGAGGGTCGCATCGCAGTGTGCAAATGCGACGTCGAGGATAACGACGCCATCGCAGCGAAGTATGGCATCCGCAACATCCCAACAATCATCATGTTGAAGGGCGGCGAAATCGTCGACAAACAAATCGGCGCAACATCTAAAGATGCCCTCAAAGCTAAACTAGAGGCATTGTTATAGGGCATTCTGGGGACGCTGGGGTCTGTCCTGCGCGGACGGCGGCGGGGTGCTCCCCGCGGAGCTGAACTTTTCCCTAGCGGTCATGTGGTACGCACTTTTGCAAAGTGCTAAAAAAGAGAGATCTAATTTCAGATTTTAAAAGCCTTCCCTAGCGGGTGCGGCTCTTAATCTGAAATTAGATCTCTCTTTTTTCACGCTACTAGCGTAGCGTGCCACATGCCGATGTTCCACCGCTCGAAGTATTGTCGCTTTCTTTCTCCCTCTGCCCCACTGTCCCACTGTCTCACTGTCTCATTGTCTCACTGTCTCATTGTCCCTCTTGCGACTGACAAAATGGCAGAGATTTCTTTTGGCATGAAGTTTGAAATTTCTAGTGGCATATCAATACAAAATTTTAATTACATAATCCAATAAAACAGCTACACAGAGTTATGAAAAATGGAACAATCGGTGTAACGTCGGAGAATATCTTCCCCGTTATCAAGAAATTTCTCTACTCAGATCATGAGATCTTTTTGCGCGAGTTGGTGTCGAATGCCGTTGACGCAACGCAGAAACTAAAAACACTATCTTCACGCGGTGAGGCGAAGGGTGACCTTGGTGATCTAACAATTCAAATTGAGCTAGACACGGAGGCTAAGACCCTCTCAATCACCGATCGCGGTGTGGGTATGAGCACCGAGGAGGTGAATAAATATATCAACCAAATTGCATTCTCGGGGGCTGAGGAGTTCATGGAGAAGTACAAGGATCAGACGATCATTGGTCACTTCGGTTTGGGATTCTACTCAGCATTTATGGTTGCCGACAAGGTGGAGATCTTCACGCAGTCGTTCCGCGAGGAGGAGATGCCAGTGCACTGGAGCTGTACGGGATCGCCTGAGTTTGAGATGGAGCAGCTTGATGAGAAACGCGACCGCGGAACAAAGATCGTGATGCACCTCTCGGAGGACTCAATGGAGTTTGGCACGGAGCTTAAAATCAACGAGTTGTTGAAGAAATATTGCCGTTTCTTGCCTGTTCCTATCGCATTCGGCATGATTAAGGAGTGGAAGGATGGTCAGCATGTTGACACCGACAAGCCAAACGTCATCAATGCGGTTGAGCCGTTGTGGAACCGCAAGCCTACGGAGATCACCGAGGAGCAGTATAAGGAGTTTTATAGCGAGTTGTACCCAACATCGGAGGAGCCACTATTCTCGATTCACCTCAATATTGACTATCCGTTTAACTTGACAGGTATCCTCTACTTCCCTAAGTTGAGCAATAATTTTGAGATGCAGAAGAACCGTATTCAGCTCTACTGCAATCAGGTATATGTGACGGATCAGGTTGAGGGTATTGTCCCTGAGTATTTGACACTGTTGCACGGTGTCATCGACTCGCCAGATATTCCGTTGAATGTATCGAGAAGTTACCTGCAGAGCGACTCCAACGTTAAGAAGATTTCGTCATATATCACGCGCAAGGTTGCGGATCGTTTGGCGGAGTTGTTTAACACGATGCGTGACGATTTCGAGAGCAAGTGGGATGATTTGAAGGTCTTTATCGAGTACGGAGCACTCACGGATGAGAAGTTTGCGGAGAAGAGCGAGGCGTTCATGTTGTGGAAAAATATCGACGGTAAGTACTTCACAGATAAGGAGTACACGGAGAAGATAAAGGAGAATCAGACAGACCGCGATAACAACCTTGTGGCTCTATATACGGACAATACCACTGAGAAGTATGCCTTTGTTGAGGCTGCTAAGGCGAAGGGTTACGACGTCTTGGTGATGGATGGTCAGCTTGATAGCCACTATATTAATTGGTATGAGTCGAAACACAAGGAGTTCCGATTTGTGCGCGTGGATAGCGATGTGGTTGATAAGTTGATCCCAAAGAATGAGAATCTCGCGATCTCGTTGACATCGGATCAGCAGGAGTTGTTGCGTCCAGTCTTTGAGAGTCAGTTGCCTCAGGATGCCGCGATCAACTACAACATCACCTTTGAGGCGATGAGTGCCGAGGCGTCACCAGTGGTCATCACGCAGAATGAGTTTATGCGTCGTATGAAGGAGATGGCGGCTACGGGAGGTGGCGGCATGAGTCAGTTCTACGGTCAGATGCCCGATAGTTTCACCATTGCGGTGAATGGTAACCACCCAATTGTAATCGACATCTTGTCGAGCGTTGAGGGTGAGTATGGCGACAAGTTGCGCACCATGACCAAGAAGATTGACGCCGCGGCGAATGAGGAGAGTCGTTTCGAGGAGGTTGTCAAGGATAAGAAAGAGGATGAGATGACAGCGGAGGAGAAGGAGATGCGCACGAGTCTCAGCGAGAAGGTGACCATGTTGCGTGATGAGCGCAATGGTCGTCTGCGCGAGATTGGCGAGGGCAACACCCTTGTTAAGCAGATCATCGACTTGGCGTTGTTGAGCAACGGTATGTTGAAGGGTAAGAGCCTCACGGATTTTATCCAGAGAAGTATCTCGCTTATCGAGAAGTAGATTTACATATATAATATATGGTAGAGTAGCTTGGTGGTTTTCACCAAGCTGCTTTTTTTATGGTTAATATTGGGTTGTTAAGTTTATGTATAGTATAAAAATGAACAACGTTAGCGATTTTTTTGTAAATTTGTTGTCGCGAGTGGTTAGTTTCACTCCATGACCAAACAACTTATTATTAAAAAACCATAACTAACCAATGAAACAGACTAAGATGCTGTTGCCACTCGTGGCACTCACAGCAATTCCAGTCTCACAGCTCTATGCCAAGAGTGTGAAGCCAGAACCAAAACAGCCCAACGTCATCTTCATCATGTCGGATGACCACACTTCGCAAGCTGTTGGTGTCTATGGCAGTCGCCTAGCCAAACTCAATCCAACTCCAAATATCGACCGTATTGGTAATGAGGGTATCGTGATGGAGAATGCCTTTGCGACAAACTCGATCTCTACACCTTCGCGTGCATGTATCGTCTCGGGACAGTACTCTCAGACATCGGGAGTCCTCGACCTCTATGACGCGCTACCTATTGAGCGTCAGAATCTGCCTGTGGAGATGAAGAAGATGGGCTACCAAACCGCCATTGTCGGCAAGTGGCACCTCCACAACCAACCTGAGATGTATGACTACTATAATGTGTATTATGGTCAGGGTGCATACTTCGATCCAGTGTTGTGCGAAAAGGGCACTAAAGAGAGGGTTAAGTTGCAAAACAAGATGGTTGCAGGTCACCAATATTATGGTCATGAGTCGGATGTTGTGATGGATATCTCGCTTGACTGGTTGAAGAACAAGAGAGAGAAGGATAAGCCATTTTTGATGAATATCCACTTCAAAGCACCACACGACGACTTCGAGTATAACCCCAAGTATGAGGATTACCTAGCAGATACATTCATCCCCGAGCCAAAGAGTTTGTGGGAGCGCGGAAACCATGGATCTGTTGCTACACGAGGTCACAACGACTCGATGTTGGATACCATCGGAACAAGTATTTCGCGCCGTCAGTTTGTCCACTTCCAAGGCAAGGTAACAGGTGTGGATGGCGTTAAGGGTCTATCGGAGAGGGATTACACACGTCTCTGTTATCAGCAGTATTTGAAGATGTATCTTCGTTGCGTCAAGGGCGTTGATGACAACGTTGCGCGACTATTTGAGTATCTCGAAAAAGAGGGACTTCTCGATAACACCATTATTATGTACACTGGAGATCAGGGATTTATGCTTGGTGAGCACGATTATATGGATAAGCGTTGGATGTATGAGGAGTCTATGCGTATGCCGTTCTTGGTTCGCTACCCACCGCGTATCAAGGCTGGATCACGAAGCAAGGCGATTGTGAATAATGTGGACTACGCAGGAACAATCATCGACATGGCAGGTGGCGATGTGCCAACTTACATGCAGAGTGACTCGTTCAAGGAGGTGCTTTACAACGGAGGTAAAGAGCCCGAGGGTTGGAAGCAGGCGACATACTACCGCTACTGGATGCACATGACCCACCACTACAACCCTGGTCACTTCGGAATTCGTACCAAAGATTATAAGTTGATCTTCTTCTACGCTAAGGATTACAGATATGACCGCCCACGTCGTGCGGAGTTTGATCCAAGTTTCATTGAGACGCCTCCAGCATGGGAGCTTTACGACTTGCGCAAAGATCCTGAGGAGATGAACAACGTCTATGGCAATCCTAAATATGCAGAGGTTACCAAGAGTCTCAAGGCTCAGCTTAAGCAGATGCGTAAGGATCTTAAGGAGGAGGATCAGAAATATCCAGATATCCAGAAGGTTATCGACGAGTATTGGGATAAATAAAATATAGAAAAATAATGAAAACAAAGATTTTTTCAGCCGCGTTGGCTCTAAGTATAGTAGGTAGTAGTTACGCGAAGTCACCTGTCGCGCCAACATTTCAAGATGGTCAAGATCCACTAAAGAGTGGAAAGTGGACATTGGTTGAGAAGGTGAGTGACGAGTTTAATGGTAAAAAACTCGACACCAATAAGTGGACTGCTGACCCTCAAGCTAATGGTTGGGGTTGGTTAGGTCGTGTGCCTCAGCTTTTTGATCCCAACTCGGTGAGTGTCAAGGATGGCTCGATGCAGATCTTGGTGGGTAAGTATGACAAGCCAGTCGAGAAGAAGAGCTACAATCGCACCGATACATATCAATATCACAGTGCGTTGGTTCGCTCTGTTGAGGCGGATGGTCTCATGGGTTACTACTATGAGTGTCGCATCAAGATGGGTAAGACCGAGATGGGCGGTGGCTTTTGGTTGAATGTTCACCCAAGTGTTAGACCACAGCGTCACGAGATCGACATCGTGGAGTGTGTAGGAGCTATCAGCCCCCACATGAATGACTGGCAGCGCAAGACAAAGTGGGATCGCGTGATGCACTCTAACGCTATCAACACAACAGGACAGCCAAAGAATAAGGATGCCAACTATGTGAACATCCCAACTTTGAACAACGAGAACTACCATGTTTATGGTGCGTGGTGGAAGTCGCCAAAGGAGATTTTGTGTTTCTTGGATGGTAAGCATGTCTACACATTGGTTCCACCCGTTGACTTCGCACTGCCTAGCTTTGTGCAGTTCTCTATCGAGATGTACGACTGGAATAAGATTCCAGACGATGGCGGTTTGGTTGCCTCTCTACCTGAGAAGGATCGCATCCACTACTTCGATTGGGTACGTGTTTGGAAAGTAAAATAATATTTGACAATTATGAATACAAAAATAATTACACCAATATTGATGATGGGTCTTCCAGCCTCGGCACAATGTGCCGAGGCTGTGAAGCCTAACATCCTATGGATCATCACGGATGACCAGCGAGCTGACGCCTTGGCGTGTTGGAATCGCGCAATGACAGGCAAGGGCGAGAGTGCACTAGGCTATGTCTCTTCGCCCAATATCGACAAGCTTGCGGAGGAGGGCGTGCTCTTTACTAACTCATTCTGTAACAGCCCTGTGAGTGCGCCATCGCGTGCCTCAATGCACACAGGTCGCTATCCACACCACAGCGGAATCTATGACTTTGTATTGGCTCACAACACCAATGACAACGCCAAGATGATCTTGCCTCAGGTGATGCGTGAGGCTGGATATCAGACCACGTTGTTTGGTAAGATGGGTGTGCGTATACACAAGTACTCCAACCCAATGCGATTTGTCGAGCCAGTCCCCTCAATCTACGATGAGAAGGTGACCATGGAGTCGGATTTGGAGCGTAGCGGCTTGGCTGACCACTGGATGAAGTCGGTATACCAGAAGGGTTACCCTCAAGGCACTACCCATAACTGGTACTACCCCGATGGAACATCGTTGTCGTACTACGTAAGTCGCAAGGATGGGCAGGTGTCGGAGCGTGATAAAAATGCGCAGAAGCACTTCCGTGAGCAGCAGAAGATCATCGTGATGCCTAACGGTAGCGACCACGCTGAGATCATCGCAGGTGAAAATACCATGCCTACTGAGCGCACGTTGGATGGCGTTATCGCTCATGAATTTTTGTCGTTTTTGAGTAATCCCGACAAGAAGTATAGTATCCTTAATGGTCGCAAGGTCGCAGGTCCTCAGAGTGATAAGCCTCAGTTTATCAACTTAGGTTTCCACTTCCCTCACACCCCTGTTTTGCCACCTATGAATTATAGAGATCAGTTCCTCAACCTCGACTATAACGTCCCTGAGCTTACTCAGGAGGATAAGGATGGACGACCATCGCAACTTGACCATTGGTTCAAATTTTATGGTTGCGACATGTTAACTCGCAACGAGAAGGTGCAGTTTATTCGTGACTACTACGCTTTTTGCGCTATGGGAGACCAACTTATTGGTGAGGCTGTCGAGAAGTTCAAAGCCTACTGCAAGGAGCAGAATAAACCCTATATCATCGTACTCGCGTGTGGTGACCACGGCTGGCATTTGGGCGAGCAGGGCGTTACCTTCAAGGCGGCAAACTACGTCAAGAGCAACCAGACCGCTGTGATTGCGGTATCTTCGGACAAGAGTCTTTTTCCTGCGGGCAAGGTCTGTACCGACTTCTTGGAGTATGTCGACTTTGCGCCTACATTCATCACCGCAGCAGGTTATGATGTAAGTAAACCTCGCTTCGACTACCTCGATGGTCGCGATATGGTCAAGACTGCAAATGCTCAGGTTAAGCCTCGCGATTATGTTTTGGGTGAGACGAGCGTTATGGGTGGTCCTCGCGCGTATTTGCGAGCTAAGGATTTCGCATTCTCGATGAAGAGTCGCCAACGTCTCGATAAGAAGAACCCGAACGTCAATGTTAAGTGGGCGTTGGAGTGCACACCCGAGCAGGCAGATATGGCTCTCTATGATCTTCGCGTTGATCCAGGTGAGCACAAAAACCTCGCCTACACAGATGAGTACAAGGCGTTGGCTCAGTGGTTCCGCGAGAAGTTGGGTAACATCGTTCTTGGTGATAACCGCATGGAGTGCAACTGGAATGAGCAGAATGTCTACAAAATCAGCGACTTCGCTGTGGGTAGCGATGACAAGAAACTCAATATTCCAAAGCGATTGATCCCTAAGGTGTCGAAGTAGTGTATCTCTATTTCGTTCTAGAAACAAGGGCTGCCATAACGTGCAAAGTTATGGCAGCCCTTGTTGTAATGTGCGTGGTTCTTAGAGTATGATCTCACCTATAACCTCGCAGTTGTCGGTGATCCCGATCAGCTTGACGCGACAGATTTTGTTGATATGTTCGCGCGAATATGGCACCTTGACGCGGATGTAGTTGGAGGTGTAGCCAAACATCACGCCACCTTTCTCGGTGCTCTCAAACAGCACATCAACCTCTGATCCAATCCTCGCCTCGCAGAACTCGCGGTGGAGTCTCGAAGATAAAGCCTCCAGTGTCTCAACTCGCTGATTAGCAACCTGTGGCGAGACTCTATTTGGCAGCTCCACGGCTGGCGTTCCAGCCCTCAATGAGTATGGAAAGATATGCAAAAATGATGGCTTCACGCTCTCTAGTAGCGCAACTGTCTCAGCGAAATTCTCCTCCGTCTCGCCAGGGAATCCGACAATAACATCAATGCCAATAAAGGCGTCGGGCATAACTCTGCGCACCGACTCTATGCGTTGCGCAAACTTCTCGGCGGTGTAACGTCGACGCATAAGCCCCAAGATGGCGTTTGACCCACTCTGCAACGGAATGTGATAGTGGGGTTGAAACTTGGGTGATGATGCGCAAAACTCAATAATCTCATTGGTCAACAAGTTGGGTTCGATGGATGATATTCGGTAGCGGTCGATCCCCTCCACTTCGTTTAGCGCGCGCAGAAGATCAATAAACTTCTCGCCTGTGCTCTTGCCGAAGTCGCCTGTGTTAATGCCTGTGATGACAATCTCGCGCTGTCCCGACTTCGCGATCTTCTCAGCTTGTGCGACAATCTCCGCAATGGGTTGATTGCGACTCGCTCCTCGCGCATAGTGGATGGTGCAGTATGAACATTTATAGTCGCAACCATCTTGAACTTTAAGAAATGCTCGCGTGCGATCACCGCTCGAAAATGCTGAAAAGAAGTTAGTTAGCTCCTCGGTTGCGCAGCTCGTCACCTCCACGCCATCCTTAGAGTTTAACGCCACAACGCGCTCATACAAAGAGCCTTTGTCGTTGTTGCTCAACACCAAATCAACCCCCTCAATCGCTGCAATATCGTGAGGTTTGAGCTGGGCATAACATCCAGTCACCGCAATGATTGCATCGGGATTACGTCGGTGGAGCTTACGGATAAGGTTGCGACACTTTTTGTCGGAGTGTTCGGTGACGGAGCAGGTGTTGATAACACATATATCTGACGGCTCGGTGGTCTCCACGCGACAGAAACCGCCCTCCTCGAATTGGCGTGCCAATGTTGAGCTTTCGGAAAAATTGAGCTTACAGCCCAAGGTGTGAAAATTGACTCTTCTGGACATTCTTTTCTCTTCGTTTTATAAATCCTCACAAAATATGAGGGGACAAAAATATAAATTATTATTATCATTAACGGCAATAAAAGGATATTAATACATGTTTACCTATAATAATACGAAATACTATTGCTGAAGTAAGGGTAAAATTGTACCTTTGTCGGGACTTATGAAAACCATACATAAATTTGTACTCAAAGCCTATCTGGGCCCAATGATCCTAACATTCTTCATCGTCATGTTTATCTTGATGATGAACTTCGTTTGGAGGTATATTGATGAGCTTGTTGGTAAGGGTCTCGACGCGGGAATCATCATCGAGCTACTCTCCTACGCCATGATAAATATGATCCCTATGGGTCTGCCTCTCTCTATGTTGTTGGCGGCGATCATGACCATGGGTAACCTAGGTGAGAACTATGAGCTTCTAGCGATGAAGTCGGCAGGAATGTCACTTCCCAAGATTATACGCCCTCTGGTATATGTCGTTGTGATTATCTCCATCGGCAGCTTCTTTATCGTCAATGACCTTGTCCCCTACGCCAACAAGAAGATGTATAGCGCGATCTACGATATCAGGCAACAGAAGCAGGTTATCGAGTTCAAGGATGGTCTCTTTTTCAACGGTATCGAGAATATGAGCATCCGCGTGGAGCGTCAAGACCCCAAGAGCAAACTACTTCGTGATGTCTTGATCTACGACAATCGAAAACCCTCAGGAGATATGACCACCACGGTGGCGGACTCGGGATATATTCGCCTCTCGGATGATAAGAAAATGTTGCTGGTGACCCTTTACAATGGTGAGTCGTATGATTTGACTCGTAGCGGTAAGTGGTATGACAAGAGCGAATTGGGGCGCAACAAGTTCGATATTCAATATGCGTCACTTCCGATGGATGGTTTTTCGATGGATAACAGATCCGACGCCAACTCATTTTCGAATAGCCAGACCAAGGATATTAAGGAGTTGCAGGGCGACATCGACTCCTTGAACAATATGGTTAATGAGGTGACTATCAAGTCATACAATCCACTTTTGAAGAAGCAGATCTTCGCTCGTGACAGTACAATTGTAGATCACCCCGACTCGTTGGATTACGACCGCAGTAGCTACTCTCGGGCGATGTTGTTGGACTCTGTTGGAGGTCTCACCCTGCGTGAAAAGAAGAAGATGTGGGATCAGGCGCGATACCAAGCTAAGAACTCGCGAAATATGTTCTCTTATGACGAGGCGAACGCCAAGGAGGGTCTCAATCAGCTATACCGCAGCAAGGTGGAGTGGCACAGAAAGCTCACCACGCCAATCTCGATACTTATCTTCTTCTTGATTGGTGCGCCTCTGGGGGCTATCATCCGAAAGGGTGGTTTGGGAATGCCTATCGTTGTCTCGGTGGTATTCTTTGTGATCTACTACATCATCAGCCTCTCGGGCGAGAAGATGGCGAAGGAGGGTAACTGGGACTCAATACCAGGTATGTGGATCTCGGCGATGATATTGACACCCATAGCGATGTTTTTGACATATAAAGCGACAAACGACTCGGCTCTTTTTGATATGGATTTCTATATCAACACAGCCAAAAAGATAGGAAGAAGGGTTCTTCCACGTAAACAAACAGAAAACAAATAGATACAAATGGATACAAATTTTAAGCTAAACACAATAGAGGAGGCAATCGAGGATTTCCGCCAAGGTAAGATTATTATGGTCGTTGATGACGAGGATCGCGAGAATGAGGGTGACTTCATCGTTGCGGCTGAGTTAATCACCGAGGAGCAGGTTAACTTCATGCTCTCTCATGGTCGCGGACTTTTGTGCGCACCAATCAGCGAGGAGCGTTGTGCTCAGCTAGAGCTAGGGATGATGGAGAGCAACAACACATCACTGTTGGGCACTCCGTTCACAATTACAGTAGACCTTATTGAGGGTTGCTCTACAGGAGTCTCGATTCACGACCGCGCTGCGACAATTCGCGCCTTGGCAAACCCTGCGACAAAGCCGTCGGAGTTGGGACGCCCAGGACATATCAACCCATTGCGCGCGAGAGAGAAGGGTGTACTTCGTCGCCCAGGACACACTGAGGCGGCTGTGGATCTAGCTAAGTTGGCAGGGTTGCAACCCGCGGCGGCACTCATTGAGATTATGAATGAGGATGGAACAATGGCGCGCATGCCTCAGCTTATTGAGGTGGCTAAGGAGCACAACTTCAAGTTGATCTCTATTGCCGACCTAATCGCATATCGCCTAAAGCAGGAGTCTATTGTTGAGTATGGCGACACTGTCCCAATGCCAACAGCGTGGGGTGACTTCAAGATCACCATCTTCCGCCAGAAGAGCAACGGACTAGAGCATATCGTCCTCACTAAGGGTTGGTGGAACCCCGAAGAGCCAGTATTGGTTCGCGTACACTCATCATGCGCTACGGGCGACATCTTGGGATCATGTCGTTGTGACTGTGGTGCACAGCTCCACACAGCGATGCAGATGGTTGAGAAAGAGGGTGTTGGAGCTATTGTCTACTTGATGCAGGAGGGTCGCGGAATTGGTCTCTTCAACAAGATCAAGGCTTACAAACTTCAGGATGAGGGTCTCGATACTGTGGACGCAAATGTTCACTTGGGATTCAAGCCCGACGAGCGCGACTATGGTGTAGGGGCGAGCATCCTCCACGACCTAGGTATCCGCAAGATGCGTCTTATGACCAACAACCCAGCTAAGAAGGTTGGCTTGGAGGGTTATGGACTCACCATCAGCGAGATTGTACCTATCGTCATCGCTCCAAATCCACACGATGAGCGTTACCTCACCACCAAGGAGGAGCGCATGGGGCACAACCTAGGACTTGTAAAGTAAGATTTTTATGAAGAGTGCAAAGGATCTGCGTATAGTATTTATGGGTACGCCCGAGTTTGCAGTACCCTCGCTGAGGCGTATTGTCGAGGAGGGTTACAACGTTGTTGGCGTTGTGACGACACCCGACCGTGCGGCAGGACGTGGACAGAAGATATATGAGTGCGATGTTAAGCGCGAGGCTATGAGGTTGGGACTTCCAATTTTACAGCCTGAGAAGCTCAAAGATGAGGAGTTCATCGCGACATTGAAGTCGTGGGATTTGGACTTGGGTATCGTCATCGCCTTCAGGATGTTGCCTGAGATTGTATGGGCAATGCCTCGACTTGGAACATTCAACCTCCACGCCTCACTGTTGCCTGAGTATCGCGGTGCTGCACCCATCAACCACGCCATCATCAATGGTGATGCCAAAAGCGGTGTAACGACATTTCTGCTCAACCACAAGATTGACCAAGGGGCAATCATCGGGCAGTTGGAGGCGGAGATCACCGCGGAGGACAATGTCGGTACACTATACGATAGGCTGATGAATATCGGCACAGATCTCGTTGTTGAGAGCATCGAGAAGGTTGCCAAGGGTGACTATACCCTCATAAAGCAGGAGGATATTGATGAGTCGACGTTGCGTCCTGCACCCAAGATCTTCAAGGATGATTGTCTTGTGGATTGGAGCATGGAGGGTCGACGCATCGTCAACTTCGTGAGGGGTCTTTCGCCCTATCCTGCGGCTTGGAGCAACCTCACACCTATTAATATAGATGATAAGTCGACACCTGCAACCACAACCAAGATCTTCGAGGTGAGGTTCGAGGAATACCAACCAAACACCAAGAGATTGGAGGTTGGCGAGATTGAGAGCGACAATCGCAAATACATAGGTGTTGGGTGTGCCGATGGCGTGATCTACATTGAGTCATTGCAGATTGCAGGCAAGAAACGCCTCACAGCCGAGGAGCTACTTCGCGGATTTAGAGGCATAACATCATACAGAGCAACAGAGTAGATATGAGACGTTTTGGACTTATTGGCGAGCATCTACCACACTCATTCTCAGCGAAATATTTTGCCGAGAAGTTCGAGGCAGAGGGTATCGCAGATTGCGAATATTCGCTCTATGAGCTTGCTAAGATTGAGGAGGTTGAGGAGCTTTTAAAGACGCCCGATCTCGTTGGTTTTAACATCACCATCCCCTACAAGCAGCAGATTATGCGCTACCTGGATGCTCTGTCCCCTGAGGCGGAGCGCATCGGGGCGGTTAACTGCGTCAATATCGACAGCGAGGGGCGACTCTCAGGTTACAACACCGACATCATCGGACTGAGGGAGTCGATGGTTAAATTCCTTGGTGGCGTGCACCCTGAGCGCGCATTGATCCTCGGAACTGGAGGTGCTGCACAAGCGGTTCAATACCTGATGGGCGAGATGGAGATTGAGTATCTGATTGTCTCGCGCGACCTCACCAAAGGAAATATCACCTACGACCAGATTACCCCCGAGATCTTGCAGAGCCACAAGCTGATAATCAATGCAACACCTCTGGGTACATATCCCAATGTTGATAATTTTCCGACACTTCCATACGCCTACTTGACATCGGAGCACTACCTCTACGACTTGGTTTATAACCCTCCATTGACTCAGTATTTGAGCTTTGGGCAGGATCGCGGTGCACATATCTGCAACGGTCAAGAGATGCTCGTAGGTCAAGCCGAAGCTGCTTGGACAATTTGGAATAGCTGAGTAGAACTGAGTAGGACTGAGAAAGGCTGAGAATTATTGAGTAATACACAGTTCTACTCAGTAATTCTCAGCCTTTCTCAGTCCTACTCAGCCCTCCAAGAAGCTGTCACAGCTAGTCCTCGATCTCCTCGGTGTAGTCGTTGAGGTTAAATAGGCGTTCGCACACCTCGCGCACCTCCTCGACCTCAGCCGTTAGTGGGAATGTGTGGTGAGGTTTAAGCATCCAGATCTCTTTCTTTGACTTGATAAGCTCCTCGCCACCGCCAGTGATGTTAAGCATGATGGTTGCGTCTTTCTCGACCTTACCATCCGCTACCGCCTTGATGAGCGATGCTGTTGCGACACCAGCTGCGGAGTAGATATCAACCCCCTCCAATTTCTTGAATAGCTCTTTTGCCTTGCGAGCCTGAGGATTTGTCGCGATTAGTACCTCTCCGTTTGTTGCTTTGAGGGCGTCATAGAGACCTCCGATGATTCCGTATGGTGGGCGACGATTAGATAGCACCTTGGCATCTATGATCTCGACATCTCGACGTGCCTTGTCGTCATCGTACTCCAACATCTCGCGTGAGTCCACACGCCAAGCATTATACATAGGTACGAATGGTGCGTTCTGTGATACCATGAGTTTCATAGTGTTCTTGCCGAAGCGTCCATCCTCGATAAGGCGAAGGTTTGCCTCCCATGCTGCGATAGCTCCCGTTCCGCTACCTACGGCTTGGAAGTAGTAGTCTGGAATGCGACCTATTGTAGTTGTTGCCGATAGCATGGTGCACGCCATACCATCACGACGAGCGATATTCTTAGCTCCACCCTCAGCGTAGAAGTAGTCAGACTTTAGGGCGAGGTTGCTGAGGTGAATAGCATCGAAGTAGTCACCACCCTTCTCGCAGGCGATAAGTTTCACGCATGGGTTGAGGGGTGCTTCAAACCACATGGCGTCGAGGTTGTCGGCAGGTACAGAGAGCAGGAGTTTGATGTTGTTCTCGGAGCAGACCTTAGCAAATGCGCGCGCTGTGTTTCCAGCCGATGCCACAACCAAGATCTTGTCGTTGTCCTCGGTGATACGTCCGCAGACAGCGTATGCCTCAGTCTCCTTGAATGAACATGTTGTCATGTTTGCACCAATTGAGGGGTTGTAGCCGCTGAATGTGATGTAGAGGTTCGAGAGTCCTAGGTGCTCCGCGAGACCCTTGCTCTTGTATGTCACGGGTGTTGATGAACCCTCTAGTGTGCGGCTGATAGGCAACCAGTCGGCAAAGCGGTAGATACCGTGGTCGCTAGATTTGACCTCTAGCTGTTTCTTTGCATACTTTGCGCGGATCAGCGATGGGCTTTTGCACTGCTTATCCTCCATTGTCCAGCCGCTCTCCTCGAACTCACGTCCCGTGGCGACACACTCCAAGGTGTACTCTGTTGGTTTGAAATCTTTCATTATCGTTGTGTTTTATATTTTTTTATGACATTCTGATTTTGTAATCTTCGTATCCAAATTCGCGAATGATATCTATCGCTCCATCCGCGCGCTCAATGGCGATGGCGGGGTGTGAGACGCCATTAAACATCGTGGTCTTGACCATCGTGTAGTGGATCATATCCTCGAAGATGATGGTGTCGCCAATCTGCGGCTCATGCTCAAAACTCCACTCACCGCAGAAATCGCCAGCGAGGCAGCTGTTGCCACCAAGTCGCCAGTGTGGTTTGTCGGGTTGTGGTTCTGTCGCCCCAATGATGTCGGGCTTGTAGGGCATCTCCAAGCAGTCGGGCATGTGGCAGGCAAACGATACGTTGAGCATCGCGGTGTTGAAACCATCGTTGCGAACAATATCCTCAATGGTGGCAATGAGGTCGCCCGTCCGCCATGTAAATGCACTTCCAGGCTCTAGGATAAGTCGGAGGTGTGGGTGTCGCGTCTTGAACCACTGCAACACCTCGATAAGTTCGTCGGTGTCGTAGTTGGCATGTGTCATCAAGTGACCGCCACCCATGTTGAGCCACTTAAGCTGTGGAAGTAGCGAGCCATAATGTTTTTCGACCGCCTCGAGAGCTAACCTCAGATGGTGAGGTCGCGACTCGCACAAGACATGAAAATGTAGACCCTCAACCCCCTCAGGTAGCGATGTCAACACCTCGGGTGGAACACCCAAGCGCGATCCTCTGACACAAGGGTTATAGAGGTCGGTCTCCACAGGCGAGTAGCGGGGATTTACGCGCAAACCGCACGATACTCCGCGCTCAATGGCGCGAGGTGAAAACCTCTCGAACTGTGATAGCGAGTTGAATGTTATATGGCTGCTGAGGCTTAGAATCTCGTCAATTTCACGCTCCGTATATATCGGTGCATAGGTGTGTGCCGCCTCTCCGTACTCCTCGAATACAAGTCGTGCCTCGGCAAGAGAGCTAGCCGTAGCACCGTCTGAGTGTGCTGCAAGGGTGGGGAATATACTCCACATGGCGCACGCTTTGAGTGCGACAATAACCTCGGCACCACTCTCGCGACGTACGCGGTCTATGGTCTCCAGATTTTTAAGAAGCGCCTCCTCTCGCAAAAGATAGCAGGGCGATGGCGGTGTTGTAACCTTTTTCATTGAACGTTTTTCTGTTTTTCATTCGTGAATGAGAGTACAAAGTTAATAATTTTACTCAGAGTACCTGCATTTACCCAAAACTATTAATATCCTAATTTATACAAAATAAGTATTTATACCCATAGGTCGCGTTGGCTTATATGGAGAAATAGACTATCTTTGTCGGACTTTCAAATTAAAAACGAATAAGATAATGAGCGATATTTTAGTGTGCACACAGTGCGCGAGCGAGAATGGTTACTTCGATGGCATGATGAATGTGTGTCCAGATTGTGGGCATGAGTGGAGTGCCGATGCAGCCGCTGAGGAGGCTACGAGCAAGGTGGCTAAGGATAGCAATGGCGCGGAGCTATTCGATGGTGATGCGGTGACGGTAATCAAGGATCTTAAGGTGAAGGGTTCGTCGATGGTCATCAAGCGCGGAACAAAGGTGAAGAGCATCAAATTGACCGATAATCCCGAGGAGGTAGATTGCCGAATTGAGGGTTCGAGCATTGTGCTTAAGACCTGCTTTTTGAAGCGATAAAAAGAGACAATTATGAGACGTTTTTTAACGACATTTTGTGGGGTCATTGCACTTGCTACGCTGTGTGTAGCATCGAGTGTCGAGGGGGAGAAGAGAGAGACGACACCCGCGCGACAAGGAGTGCGAATTGCACCACTTTCCAAGACGATGGATTTCGCGGGCGAGAGGGTGCCGTTAGAGTTGCCATACGTGCGTGAAGCGATTGAGCGAGAGGTGCTTACGACCTCTTGTATGCATACGGGTACAACCAACTCATTGAGGCAGACGACGAGGTATTTTCCTATCATTGAGCCTATTCTTAAGAGGAATAATATCCCCGAAGATTTCAAGTATCTTTGTGTCGCGGAGAGCGGTTTGAATGTCAACGCCATGTCGCCAGCTAAGGCGGCAGGATTGTGGCAGTTTATGACCTCTGCGGCCAAGGAGTATGATGTGGAGACGGGGTCGAATGTCGACCTGAGATATAATGTTGAGATTGCGACACAAGCGGCATGCGACTATCTCAAAGATGCCTATGAGCGGTTCGGAAGTTGGACTCTTGCGGCGGCGTCATATAATGCAGGTCGTGCAGGTGTCGCGCGACGTCTGGAGACGCAGGGGGTGGATAACTATTGGGATCTCTATCTTCCCGAGGAGACCATGAGGTATGTGCCTCGAATTTTGAGTCTTAAGTTGATCGTTCCTAACCCTGCGGAGTATGGTTTTATGTTGACCTCGAAGGATTACTTCCCGACGTTTAAGAACTACACCATCGTGGAGATTAATGAGATGGATATTGAGTGGTGCGAATTTGCAGCAAAGCATGGCACTAACTACCGACAGCTCAGGATCTTGAATCCATGGATTAGGAGCTACAGCTACGCAAATAAGACACAGAAAACATACAGCGTCAAGGTGCCAAATTCGAAGTTTAAGAGCTTGGGGTATTAGGTTCTTGGGACATTGGAACAACGAGACGTTGGGATATTGAGACAGCGGGATATTGGGGTGAAATAGAGAGCTCCCAATGTCTCGCTGTTTCAATGTCCCAATGTCTCATTTTCTTGAAAAGTCATAAACATGAATAAAAATCGCGATTTTAGTGCGCAGATAAAAATTAATTTACTATATTTGTAGGGTGTAAACAAAACCGAAATCCAAATTTAAATAAACCTATAATAATTAAAATCAATGAAAAAAATCGTAACGATGGGTGAGATCCTTCTTCGCCTATCAACACCAGGAAACCGTCGCTTTGTGCAGTCTGATAGCTTTGATGTTGTTTACGGAGGTGGTGAGGCTAATGTTGCTGTGAGCTGTGCTAACTATGGTCACGAGGCTTACTTTGTCTCTAAGTTGCCTACTCACGAGATCGGTCAGAGTGCTGTAAATGAGCTTCGCAAGTTTGGTGTTAAGACGGATTATATCGCTCGTGGTGGTGATCGTGTTGGTATCTATTTCCTTGAGACTGGAGCGTCAATGCGTCCATCTAAGGTTGTTTACGACCGCGCTAACTCGGCTATCGCTGAGGCTACAGTTGCCGATTTTGATTTCGATACAATCATGGCTGGTGCGTCATGGTTCCACTGGTCGGGTATCACTCCAGCTCTCTCGGTAGAGTCTGCTGAGTTGACTCGTTTGGCTTGTGAGGCTGCTAAGCGTCACGGCGTAACTGTTTCGGTTGACCTTAACTTCCGTAAGAAGTTGTGGACTAAGGAGCGCGCTCAGGAGGTTATGCGTCCACTTATGCAGTATGTTGATGTCTGCATCGGTAACGAGGAGGATGCTGAGTTGTGCTTGGGCTTTAAGCCAGACGCTGACGTTGAGGGTGGTCACACAGATGCTGAGGGATACAAGGGTATCTTCGAGCAGATGCGCAACGAGTTCGGTTTCAAATATGTTGTCTCTACACTTCGTGAGTCGTTCTCTGCGACACACAATGGCTGGAAGGCTATGATCTACAACGGTGAGGAGTTCTACACATCTAAGCGTTACGACATCACTCCAATCATCGACCGCGTAGGTGGTGGTGACTCATTCTCGGGTGGTATCATCCACGGTTTGTTGACTAAGCCAAATCAGGGCGAGGCGTTGGAGTTTGCAGTTGCTGCATCGGCATTGAAGCACACTATCAATGGTGATGCTAACCATGTCTCTATCGAGGAGGTTGAGGCTTTGGCTGGTGGTGACGCAAGTGGTCGCGTACAACGTTAATATCTTCATTCAAAAATATTTATCTGCATAATATAATGGCAAGATTTGATAAAATTGCTGTGTTGAACAAGATTGGTTCAACAGGTATGGTTCCAGTATTCTTTAGTGCCGATTTGGAGGTTGCTAAGGGTGTTGTTAAGGCGTGCTACGATGGTGGCGTTCGTGCTTTTGAGTTTACTAACCGCGGAGACTTCGCTCACGAGGTATTCGGTGAGTTGGTGAAGTTCGCAGCAAAAGAGTGTCCAGAGATGGCTATGGGTATCGGCTCTATCGTTGACCCAGCTACAGCGGCTTTGTACCTTCAGTTGGGTGCATGTTTCGTTGTTGGACCTCTCTACAACCCTGAGATCGCTAAGATCTGTAACCGTCGTTTGGTAGCTTACACACCTGGATGCGGATCTGTATCTGAGGTTGGTGCTGCTCAGGAGGTTGGTTGCGACTTGTGCAAGATCTTCCCAGGTGACGTCTATGGCGTTAACCTCATCAAGGGTCTTTTGGCACCTATGCCATGGAGCAAGTTGATGGTTACGGGTGGTGTTGAGCCATCGAAGGAGAACTTGACAGCATGGATCAAGGCTGGTGTATTCTGCGTGGGAATGGGTTCTAAGCTCTTCCCTGGTGATGTTGTTAAGGCTAAGGATTGGGCTTACGTGTCGAACAAGTGTCGCGAGGCGTTGGGTTATATCGCCGAGGCGAGAGGTTAATATACCTATAATTAATTAAAGATATTTTTTAGGTCTACGGCGCGTGCCGCCCCAATAAATAACAAACCAAAAAAAACCAAAAAGAATAAAATGAAAGCAAGTTTTTACGAGGGTAATAAGACCTTCAGCGTAAAAGAGAAAGAGATGCAAGAGCCAGCAGCAGGCGAGGTTCGCATCAAGGTAGCATACTGCGGTATCTGCGGTAGCGATGTTCACATCTTCCACGGTAACATGGATGCTCGTGTATCAATTCCACAGGTTATCGGTCACGAGATGTCGGGTACTATTGATGCAGTAGGCGAGGGCGTTGAGGGTTACGCTGTAGGCGACAAGATCGTTGTTCGTCCACTTGACAACCGTTTGGAGGATGCTTCAGATAAAGGTTGGAGTCACATCTGTAAGAAGTTGAAGTTCGTTGGAATCGACTCTGAGGGTGCTTTGCAGCAGTTCTGGAATGTTCCATCTTTCACACTTCATAAGTTGCCTGCTGAGACAGATCTTAAGATCGCGTCACTTATTGAGCCATTGGCTGTAGCTTGCCACGATGTTCGTCGTAGTGGTCTTCAGGCTGGTGAGGTAGCAGTAGTATTGGGTGGTGGTCCTATCGGTGCTTTGGTAGCGATGGTTGCATCAACAACAGGTGCTCGTGTTATCGTATCGGAGTTGAACCCAGTTCGTATCGCACTTTTGAAGGAGATGGGTCTTGAGGTTGTCAGCCCTAAGGAGGTCGATATTTTGGAGTATGTTAAGGAGGCTTCAAACGGCTCTTTGGCAGATGTAGTATTCGAGGTTGCTGGAGTTCAGCCATCTTTGGATACAATGACCGAGATCGCAGGTTTGCGTGCTCGTATCGTTGTTGTGGCTATCCACGCTCAGCCAAAGCCAGTTGATCTTAAGATGTTGTTCTGGAGAGAGCTTACAATCATTGGTGCTCGTGTTTACGAGTATGAGGATTACGAGACAGCTATCGCATTGGTTGCAGGTAGCAAGCTCCCAGTTGAGAAGTTGATCACTAACTGCATGCCACTTGATAAGATTCAGGACTTGTTCGAGGAGATCGTCTCTAACCCTAGCGGCATGAAGTTCGTTATCGACTGTCAGGCATAATTCAGACGTGATTACGTAAAACAAGAACAAAACAAACCAATTATACTAAATAATTAAAAAATATTATGGCAAACTTTTCATTGGAGGGCAAAGTAGCCCTAGTAACTGGTGCATCTTACGGTATCGGTTTCGCAATCGCAACAGGTCTAGCAGGAGCTGGTGCAAAGATCGTTTTCAACGACATCAAGCAGGAGCTTGTTGACGGAGGTATCGCAGAGTACGCGAAGATCGGAATCGAGGCTAAGGGTTATGTTTGTGATGTAACTTCTGAGGAGGCAGTTACTGCAATGGTTGCTGATATCGAGGCTACAGTAGGTTCTGTAGATATCTTGGTTAACAACGCAGGTATCATCAAGCGTATCCCTATGCACGAGATGAGCGCGGCTGAGTTCCGTCAGGTTATCGACATTGACCTTAACGCTCCATTTATCATGGCTAAGGCTGTTCTTCCAGCAATGATGAAGAAGAACGCAGGTAAGATCATCAACATCTGTTCTATGATGTCTGAGCTTGGTCGCGAGACAGTTTCTGCATACGCAGCAGCTAAGGGAGGTCTTAAGATGTTGACTCGTAACATCGCATCTGAGTACGGAGAGTACAACATTCAGTGTAATGGTATCGGTCCTGGTTACATCGCTACACCTCAGACAGCTCCACTTCGCGAGCCTCAGGCTGATGGTTCACGCCACCCATTCGATTCATTCATCATCGCAAAGACTCCAGCGGCTCGTTGGGGAAATCCAGCAGACTTGGCAGGACCAGCAGTGTTCCTTGCATCTGAGGCTTCTGATTTCGTGAACGGTCACGTACTTTACGTTGATGGTGGTATTTTGGCATACATCGGTAAGCAGCCAAAATAATCAATTTTCTAGCACGCGGTCTTGTGGTGCAACCTGCCACATGACCGTGTGTTTTTTATATTTTCAAACAACAAACTAAAAAACTAAATAGAGACATGAACCAATATGATCAATACATTGATGGTGGATGGAAAGCTCCACTCAATGGTAAATATGCCGAGGTTTTGAACCCTTCGGATGATTCAGTAGTAGGAATGGTTGCCAATGGTGGCGAAGAGGATGCAGTAGCTGCACTTGAGTCGGCTCAGGGAGCTCAGAAGGCTTGGGCTGCGATGCCAGCACGCAAGCGTGCAGAGCTATTGTACGCTTTTTGCGATCAGATTCAACTTAATCGCGAGCAGATCGCTGATATGATCTCTATGGAGCAGGGTAAGTTGCGTACGGTTGCTGCTTTTGAGGTTGATGTTTGTTGCTCATTTATCCGCTACGCATGTGAGTGGGCTCGTAGAATCGAGGGTGATGTTGTACCTTCGGACAACGAGAACGAGGAGATTATGATTAAGAAGATCCCAAGAGGTGTTGTTGTGGCTATCACGGCGTGGAACTTCCCAGTTGCTTTGGCAGGTCGTAAGATTGGCCCAGCATTGGTTGCAGGTAACACAATCGTTGTTAAGCCTACAACGGAGACTCCGATCTCGACATTGATGTTGGGTGAGTTGGCTACGAAGGCTGGTATCCCAGCAGGTGTTCTTAACATCATCACTGGTTCTGGTCGTGTTATGGGTACTGCTTTGGTTGAGAATGAGATCACTAAGATGGTGACAATGACAGGTAGTACACCTGTGGGTCAGCAGATCTTCCGTTCGGCATCTAAGCACTTGGCTCACGTTCAGTTGGAGTTGGGTGGTAAGGCACCATTCATCGTCTTTGAGGATGCTGATATCGACGAGGCTGTTGAGGCAGCTTTGTGGTCACGTTTCGATAACTGTGGTCAGGTTTGTACATGTAACGAGCGTTTGTACCTTCAGGAGTCTATCTATGACGCGTTCATGGAGAAGTTCATGGCTAAGGTGAAGGCTATCAAGGTTGGTAATCCATTCAATGCAGATTCGCAGATGGGACCTAAGGTTAACAAGTCGGAGTTGAAGCATATGTATGAGTTGGTGGAGGTATCTTTGAAGGAGGGTGCTACACTTGCTTATGGAGGTAAAGCTCCCGAGGGTGCTGAGTTTGAGAAGGGTAACTGGTTTATGCCAACTATCTTGACAGATGTTAAGCAGGAGATGACTATCGTCCACGAGGAGTCGTTTGGTCCTATCTTGCCAGTTGTTAAGTTCTCAACATATGACGAGGTTATTGGTTATGCTAATGACTGCGAGTATGGTTTGGCGGCTATGGTATTTACCAACGATTTGAACCGCGTCATGAAGCTCAATACAGATCTTGACTTTGGTGAGATCTATGTTAACCGTGGACATGGTGAGTTGCACCAAGGTTTCCACAACGGTTACAAGTTGAGTGGCTCAGGTGGTGAGGATGGCAAGTATGGTTTCGAGCAGTACTTGGAGAAGAAGACTTACTATATCCGTTATAAAGCATAATTAGCCATGAGTCGTATAATCAAAAATGTAGAGGTTCAGCTCTTCCAAGTTCCGTTGGATGAGGTGTTGTCGGATGCTAAGCATGGTGACCACTTCCACTTTGAGTTGATTACTGCAACTATCACGTTGGAGGATGGTAGTCAGGGTACTGGTTACACCTACACGGGTGGTAAAGGTGGTTGGGCTACTAAGGCGATGATTGAGCATGACTTGGTGCCTGTGCTTATTGGCAAGGATGCTGAGGCTGTTGAGGAGCTTTACGACATGATGCAGTGGCACCTCCACTATGTTGGTCGTGGAGGTATCGCCTCGTTCGCTATCTCGGCTGTAGATATCGCGTTGTGGGATTTGAGATGTCGCAAGGCTGGTGAGCCATTGTGGAAGATGGCGGGAGGTGCTGCAAGCAAGTGTAAGGCTTACTGTGGTGGTATCGACTTGTTGTTTCCCTTGGAGAAGTTGTTGGGCAACATGAAGGGGTACTTGGAGGCAGGTTTCGATGGTGTGAAGATCAAGATCGGTCGCGAGAATCGCGAGGAGGATGTTGAGCGAATCAAGGCTGTTAGAGAGTTTGTTGGTCCTGATATCGACTTTATGATTGATGCTAACTACTCGATGACGGTTGATGAGGCTATCTGGATGGCTAACGCTGTGAAGGATTGCAACATCGTGTGGTTCGAGGAGCCTACAATTCCAGATAACTACAAGGGATATGCTCAGATCACGGAGGCAACGGGTATGCCACTTGCTATGGGTGAGAACTTGCACACAATCCACGAGTTTGAGTATGCTAAGGAGCAGTCAAACTTGAAGTATATCCAACCTGATGCCTCTAACTGTGGAGGTGTTACGGGATGGTTACAGGCAGCAAAGTTGTTTGAGGGTACGGATGTTAAGGTCTGCTCTCACGGTATGCAGGAGTTGCATGTTAGCTTGGTGTCGTCGCAGCCTCACGCTGGATGGATCGAGGTACATAGCTTCCCTATTGACCGCTACACGATGCGTCCGCTCGTAGTTGAGAACCATATGGCAATTGCGCCAGATACCCCAGGTGTGGGTGTGGAGTTCAACTGGGAGATGTTGGCACCATATAAGATGTAAATTATAAATACCCCCTCGGCTCACCAACCACGAGTCGAGGGAGTTTTTACACCTAAGACGAAGGAGAGATAGAACTCTCCTTTAGATATTAACTTTACAAAACCAATGAACTAATGAAACTTACAAAGGAGAATTTTGGAACGTTTGAGAACGCTCCAGTGACGCTTTATCGCCTTTCGAATGATAATGGCATGGAGGTCGATGTTATCGACTATGGATTGACTGTAACCTCTATCCGCATCCCTAACGGCGATGGAACTATGGATAACGTAGTTTGCGGATTTGATACATTTGAGTCCTATTTTAGCGAGGAGTATAAGAACAATGCACCCTATTTTGGTGGTGTTGTGGGTCGTTACTGCTCGACAATCAAGGGGGCTAAATATGGCGATGTTCAGTTGACTGCCAACTGTGGCGATGACAACTTGCATGGCGGATTCAACGCTTTCGACAAATCTATGTGGACATATGTTGCAGGTGCGGAGTGCAATGCTGAGGCATCTATCAAGTTTGTGCTTATGGTGGCTGATGGTGACAATGGTTTCCCTGGAAATATTGACGCTGCGGTTACAATCAAGCTCACGCCTGAGAATGAGTTGTCGTTCCACTACGAGGCGTATACAGATAAGGTGACGCCATACGCAATGACAAACCACACGTATTTCAACCTTTCGGGCTTTAGAGAGTCTATTGAGGGTCACGAGGCGCAGGTTAACTCAACAGTTAGAATACCTCTAAACTTTGAGGGTAGCTATGCTGAGAGCCAGAAGAGCGTTGCGGGCGGTGTTGATGACCTAACTACAGCTAAGGTTATTGGCGATGTTCACGCAGCTTTGGGGTCGGGTTTTGAGCATTACTATCTATTCGATGGGTTGAAGAGCGCGCCACGTGAGGTTGCTAAGATCACATATCCTGCCAATGGTCGCTCGTTGACAGTGAGCACTACGGAGCACGGAATGTTGTTCTACACGGCTATCTACACGAGTGATGCGTTGTGCCGCGAGAGTGGCGAGAAGTATGGTAAGCACCGCGCGTTCTGCTGCGAGAGCCACCGTATTCCTAATGGACCAAACTTGGAGGGTGCTCCAGATGTATTCTTGTCACCAGGCGAGAAGTTCGAGAGCGAGACGGTCTTCAAGTTCCAGTTCTAGCCATCGTGACTAAAAACTAATAACTAAACAACTAATACTTAAAACTATGATTACAGGAATTTTATGGGCAATTTTGGCTGGAGTGATGCTTGGACTCTATGCTTTGCCTGAGAAATATGTTAAGGGATATACGTATGAGAATACGTGGTCGCTATTCTTTTTGTTTGCGCTTGTTGTCTGCCCTATTGTGGTGGCGTTTCCGCTTATTAATAACTTCCCAGCTATCTTGGGCTCAATCCCAGGTGAGGTGCTTGGAACAATGGTCTGTGCATCAATCTTGTGGGGTGTCGGAGTTCAGTTGTGGAGCAAGGCTATCGACTATATCGGTGTGTCGTTGGGATTCTCAATCTTTATAGGTACGGTAATTTTGATTGGCTCGATCCTTCCATTTACGGTAGGTGATCTTCCGTCGGCTAAGGCTTTGGCGTTTATCGTTGCAGGATTGTTTGTTATCTTGTTGGGTATCATCGCTAATGGACGTGCAGGAATCTTGCGCAAAGAGTCGGAGGAGCACAAGGAGCATATGGAGCAACTATCTTCAGGTAAGGTGGTTAGAGGTATCATTATCGCCCTTGTTGGTGGTGTATTCGCAACGGGTTTCAGTTTGGCAAATGCGGTAGGTTTTGAGCCTATCAACGCTGCTGTTGTGGCTAATGGTAACCCTGCGTGGGTGAGCTCTGTTGCGGTGATGTTTATCATCTACTTGTCGGGTGCTATCTATGTGTTGCCATACTTCGCTATCGAGCTTACTCGCAAAAAGGGTTGGGGTAACTTCAAAACTCCAGCTTTGGGTGGAAATATGACGTGTGTCATCATCATGGCGATCTTTAACTTCGGTGCATCTATTATCTTTGCTTATGCAGCCTCTACATTGGGATCTGCTGGTAACACAGTAGGTTACGCAGTGTATAACACATCTTCAGTGTTGTTGGCTGTTATGGGCGGTATCTTCGCTAATGAGTGGGCTACAGCTCCTAAACAGTCACGCATGATGTTGTATGCAGCTATGGCGTTGATGGCGTTGGGTGTAGTTCTGATTGCTACGGGTAACTCGTTCAATGCGTAACTTCGTTAGGCTATGATTGAGGGTATTTTATGGGCAGTATTGGCTGGAGTCTTGAATGGACTCTATGCTCTGCCCGAGAAGTATGTTAAAGGCTACGCTTATGAGAATACGTGGTCTCTGTTTTTCTTGTTTGCTCTGATTGTATGTCCAGTATTGTTGGCATTTTCGCTTATTGATAACTTCGGGGCAGTCTTGTGCTCTATAGAGTCGGATGTTTTGTTGACTATGGTCTTTGCTTCGGTTCTGTGGGGTATTGGAGTGCAGTTGTGGAGCAAGGCGATTGACTATATTGGTATCTCGTTGGGCTTCTCAATCTTCATCGGTACGGTGATTTTGATTGGTTCTATCTTGCCATTTATCGTGGCAGGTCTTCCATCGCCTAAGGCTTTGATGTATATCGTTGGTGGATTATTTGTTATCCTTTTGGGTATCATAGCTAATGGTCGTGCAGGAATCTTGCGTAAGGAGTCCGAGGAGCAGAAGGAGCATATGGAGGAGTTGTCATCGGGTAAGGTTGTTCGAGGTATCGTCATTGCCCTTATTGGTGGTGTTTTTGCTACTGGTTTCAGCTTGGCTAACGCTGTGGGTGCAGAGCCTATCAACGCGGCTGTAGAGGCTGCAGGCAACCCTAAGTGGATGGGAGCTATCGCGGTGATGTTTATCGTCTATGTCTCGGGAGCAATCTATGTGTTGCCTTACTTTATTGTTGAGTTGACTCGCAAAGGCTTGTGGAGTAAATTTGCCGCACCTGCTGTGGGTGGCAACGTTGGAGCTACTGTGGTTATGGGAATCTTCAACTTTGGCGCGGCAGCCTCTTTTGCCTATGCAGCATCGAGCTTGGGTAGCGCAGGAGGGACTGTGGGTTACGCAATCTTCAATACGGCTTGTATTGTTTGTGCGGTGATTGGCGGTATCATGGCTAAGGAGTGGGCTACAGCACCAGCAAAGGCGCGCGGTATATTGTACTTTGCGTTGGTTCTGATGAGTATCGGTGTTATCCTCATCGCTACGGGTAACTCGTTCAATGTCTAGCGTGGCGTTACGGAGATAGTAATATTTCGAAAATATTGATAGGGGAGGGCTTTGTGCTCTCCCTTTTTTCGTTACCTTTGTGGCTCGAATTTGTATAATAGATAAGTATTTATAGTAGATGGTTTCAGTAGACTCGATTGCCGTAGAGTTTGGCGGCACAACGCTTTTTAAAGATATATCATTTGTAATCAACGACAAGGAGCGCATAGCCTTGATGGGTAAGAATGGCGCAGGTAAGTCGACGATGTTGAAAATTATCGCAGGCGAGAGGATTCCCACGCGCGGAAAGGTGATGGTTGCAGGTGGTGATAAGGTGGGATATTTGCCTCAGCACTTGATGGTTGAGAGCGGAAGAACCGTCTTTGAGGAGACGTCGAGAGCCTTTGAGCACTTGTTCGAAATGGAGAGGGAGATCGAGGATCTGAACAGGCAGTTGGAGACGAGAACCGACTACGAGAGCGATGAGTATATGGCTATCATTGAGAAGGTTACCACGCTATCGGAGAAGTTTTACGATATAGATCTGACCAACTACGAGGCGGATGTTGAAAAGACGCTGCTGGGACTTGGATTTTTGAGGGAGGATTTCGGACGTCAAACCACGGAGTTCAGTGGAGGGTGGCGAATGAGAATCGAGTTGGCGAAACTGATACTTCAAAAACCTACGTTGTTGTTGCTCGATGAGCCGACCAATCACCTTGATATTGAGTCGATTGAGTGGTTGGAGGATTTCATTATCAACGGGGCAAATTCGGTGATGGTGATCTCGCATGATAAGGCGTTTATTGACAATATCACGACACGAACTATCGAGATCACGATGGGGCGTATATATGACTATAAAGTCAACTACTCCAACTACTTAGAGTTGAGAGCCGAGAGACGAGTTCAGCAGTTGGCAGCGTACGAGAATCAGCAGAAGATGATCGCTGACAATAAGGATTTCATCGACCGTTTCAAGGGGACTTACTCCAAGACAAATCAGGTGCAGAGCCGCGTGAGGATGTTGGAGAAGTTGCAGCTCATAGAGGTCGATGAGGAGGATCACAGCGCGTTGAACTTGAAGTTTCCACCAGCTCCAAGGTCGGGCGCATACCCTGTTTTGACGCAGGATTTGTGCAAAAGCTACGGAGATCACAAGGTCTTTGGTGGAGCCTCAATCGCCATTGAGAGGGGCGACAAGGTTGCCTTCGTGGGTAAGAATGGCGAGGGTAAATCTACGATGGTCAAGGCGATAATGGGACAGATTGATTTTGAGGGAGATATGCAGTTGGGTCACAACCTCAAAATTGGATATTTCGCCCAGAATGAGGCGTCGTTGATTGATGAAAATATCACAGTTTTCAAGACTGTGGATGATGTTGCTGTGGGCGATATTCGAACAAAAATTCGCGATATTTTGGGTGCGTTTATGTTCGGTCGTGACGATATCGACAAGCAGGTTAAGGTGTTGTCGGGAGGTGAGAGGACACGTTTAGCGATGATAAAGTTGTTGCTTGCTCCAGTGAATCTATTGATCTTGGATGAGCCGACTAACCACTTGGATCTCAAGACTAAAGAGATTCTAAAAGAGGCGTTGGCGTCGTTTGATGGGACGCTGATTGTGGTGTCGCATGACCGTGATTTCTTGAATGGATTGGTCGACAAGGTCTACGAGTTCTCGAAGGGGCGAGTTGTGGAGCACTTGGGTGGAATCTACGACTTCTTGCACAATAAGAAAATAGATAATTTGAGGGAGATAGAGCGAAAATAGTAAGATTATTTTGGAAGTTTTATATTTTATTTGTAAACTTGTAACAACTAAATAACCAAAAACTTTAATCATGAAAAAATTACTATTTTTATTTGTTTGCGCCTTTGTGGCGTTGAGTGCTACGGCTCAGAACCCGATCAAGAATGGAGACTTCGAGTCAGGAAACTTCAATGGCTGGTACAATTACAAGAAAATGAAGGGCATTACTGTTGTTGCTGAGAAACCACACAGCGGTAAATATGCAGCAAAGGTTCTTGGAGGCGGCTCAGTGTCATTTGAGTTAGAGAAAGGAAAGTATATATTAAAGGCGTATGTTCTGGTTCAGCGCGGAGTGGCTGATATAAACTTATCTCAAGCACCTGATATGAAGAGCTACAAGTATGACTCTGTCGCAAAAGTTGAGTGTGCTGTAAATTCAAAGTATCAGGAGGTTTCATTTCCTATAAAAGTTAAAGAGTTGACTAAGTTCAAGTTGTCAATTTCAGCAAAGAACAACAATGGTCAATTTTACATTGATGACGTTGCTGTGACAAAGAAGTAATATTGTAAAGATATTTTGTAAAACCTCTAGTTCAAAATGAGCTAGAGTTTTTTTTTGCTTTGAGTAGGCGATTTTTTTTGGAGTTCTCGATATTATTGAGTAATATTGTACATCAGAATTTTAACAATGAAGTAGATGAAAAAAATCTTACTATTTGCGGTGTGTCTATTAATCGCAGTGTCGGCCAGTGCCCAGTCATTCAAGAACGGAGACTTCGAGAGTGGGAATATCGAGGGATGGTACAATTACAAGAAGATGCGCGGTATTAAGACCGTGGATCATCACGCTCGTAGCGGTAAGTATTCGCTTGAGGTAAAGGGTGGTGCATCTAATAGATTTACCCTCGAAAAGGGTAAGTATGAGGTGACGCTATATTGCCAAGTTGTCTATGGCACAGCGCGCATAACCTTGGATAAGGAGACAGCTCCAAAGTCATATAAATTTGAGCCTATGGCGACAAAGGATCTCTCGGTAATGCCCGATTATCAGCCTGTTAAATTCACGGTAAAGATTAAGGATAAGGCAAATTGCAATATTGTTGTTGCGGCAGTAAATAACAATGCGACATTCTATGTCGACGATATCACGGTCGAGAAGAAATAGGGCGTATTGTTCTGATTATTTAGCCCTTAGCTCGTTGAGTTGGGGGCTTTTTTTGATGATGCCTAAAACCGAAAACTAATAAACCGAAAATAATTAATGAAAAGACTTTTTCAACTTTTGTTACTTGCGATCTTCGTGAGTAGCTGTGGTGGCGGTGAGCCTCAGCCGCAACTACAAGATGGTGCGACAACCATGGATTTCAACTGGGGGTGGAAGTTCGCCCTTGGAGCTATGGAGGATGATTTCTATCAGCCCAAGAGTGATGATTCGAAGTGGCAGAGTGTCAAGGTGCCTCACGATTGGAGCATCGAGAGCGGATACACTCAGGAGCATACGGCAGGAAGTAACGCATTTTTGCCTGGTGGAGTGGGGTGGTATCGCAAGAGTTTTGAGGTGCCGGCAGATTGGAAAAGTAAAGATATAATTGTTCGCTTTGAGGGCGTCTACAACAACTCGACAGTGTGGATCAATGGCGAGGAGTTGGGCTTTTACCCCAATGGATACCTCGATTTTGAGTATGACCTGACTCCATATCTTAAGGGTGGTGAGAATGTTATCGCTGTGAGGGTCGACCGTAGAGCCTATGCCGATGCGAGGTGGTATGTCGGTGGCGGAATCTATCGCAATGTGCACCTCTCGGCTCGTGAGAAGATCTTTATTCCCGAGACTGGAATATCTGTCGTGACCCCAACGGTGTCGGCTCAAAGTGCTGAGGTTGCGGTTGCTACGGAGGTTGTCAATAGCTCGGCTCAGGATGCAGAGCTTACCGTTAAGTACTCTATAAAAGGGTGTTGCAAGGCTGAGGCGTTGAGCCTAGGCGAGTCTAATGTATCACTCAAAGCAGCGTCGGAGGGTGTCGCTTCAGCAAGATTGACCTTGGCAAATCCTAAGTTGTGGAGCTTGGAGAGTCCAGCGATCTATAAACTATATACGTCGCTTTATAGTGGCGATCAGCTCCTTGAGGAGCGCGAGACTCAGTTTGGCGTGCGCACGATTGAATTCAACGCCTCGAAGGGATTTTTGCTCAATGGCGAGAGCGTGAAGATCAAGGGTGTGAATATTCACCATGACTTGGGCTGTGTCGGTGTTGCGGCATATGACGCTGCGTTGTATCGTCGTCTTAACTCCCTCCGCGCGATGGGAACAAATGCCATCCGTGTGGCGCACAACCCTCAGTCTGAGTCGTTCTACACCATGTGCGACACGATGGGTCTGCTTGTGATGGATGAATTTATTGACGAGTGGCGCGTGCTTAAGGATAAGTGGATTATCCAGAGGTCTAAGTCGGGTATTGCCGATAGCTTGCAGATGGGTTACTCGGCACACTTCAACGAGTGGGCTGAAAAAGATATCAAACATCTTGTGAAGCGAAACCGCAACCACCCAAGTATCATATTGTGGAGCATCGGAAATGAGATCGAGTGGACATATCCCTACTACTTCCGTTCGGCAATGCGTGGCGGAGGCTACAAGGGTCTGATCTATACAGGTGCACCTGCGGATCAGGCGCGCGTGATGGAGGATTTCAAGAAGTATTCGGGCGGAAAGGATGAGTTGGCAGAGACGGCACACGAGTTGTCGGGTTGGGTCAAGTCGGTTGATACGTCGCGCCCAGTCACTTCGGGAGTCGTTATTCCATCGGTCTCTCGACTCTCGGGATATACTGATGCTCTGGATGTTGTGGGCTACAATTACAAGGATATGTTCTACGAGACAGACCATAGAATCTACCCTGATAAGTGTATTATCGGTAGCGAGAATGTCGGACAGTACTATGAGTGGTCGGCGGTGATGGATCGCGACTATATCCCTGGAATCTTTGTATGGACGGGCGTGGACTACATGGGTGAGAATGGACCTTGGCCAGCTAAGGGAGGAACTTACTCATTCTTCGACTTTGCATGTTTCAAGACTCCACGCGGACACTTCTTCGAGACGTTGTGGCGCGACGAGCCAAAGACATATCTCGTAACGACGCCATCAGAGCAGAGCGAGTTTAAGGTTGATGACAAGGGGCAATTCAGCGTTCAGTGGATTAAAGACCCATTGCGTAGATGGCAGTGGTATGAGAATGTTGCTGAGAAGTGGAAGTACGCTCAGGGCGAGAAGGTGATGGTGCAGGTCTACACCAACGCACCAACAGTGGAGTTGTTTATCAACGATAAGTCATTGGGAATCAAGTCAAGAGCCAAGGATGCTTTGGAGAATGTCTTGTTGTGGGAGGTGCCATACGAGGCTGGAAAATTGCTTGCTGTGGGTCGTGATGAGAAGGGCGAGAGATTGTCGTGCTGCTCGCTAAAGACTTCGGGAGATGTTGCGGAGGTTAAGGTCGTGAGCGATAAATCTTCTGTTAGCTCGGATGGTTATGACTTAGCGAATGTCGAGATTACACTACTCGACAAGGATGGCGTCAAGGTTGTGGATCAGGATCAGGAGATTGTTGTTAAGTTGAGCGGCGATGTTAAGATCGTCGGTATTGACAACGGCTCTGATAGGTTTGTCGGAGACCACCAAGCGGATCGAATCACAACATACAATGGACGCGCATTGGTCGTCTTGCAGTCTAAATATGGATCGAGTGGCGTAGCTAACGTGGAGATATCTACGGCGAGTGGCGTGAAGGGTTCATTTGCGTTAGAGTATAACGCAAAGTAGGGTATACCTATATTATATATAATAGCGTGAAAATATTTCACGCTATTGATATAAAAAGCTCCACTTTGAAACTTTCAAAGTGGAGCTTTTTATATCTGAACGGATCGGTTATTTCTGCTTTGAGGCTAAGTTCTTTTTGAACTCTCCAGGGGTGAAGCCAAAGGTCTTGTGAAACGTGCGCGAGAAATAGGCGTCATTGCAGTAGCCTAGGAGGTAGGCAACCTCTTTAATGTTGTGACACGTGGAGATAAGAGTTAGAGCCTCATTCATTCGTCTCTTGGTGATGTAGTTCACTGGAGTGAGACGTGTCGCTGTAACGAAGAGTCTGTGGAAGTGGTTGAGCGAGAGGTTGCACATCTGGGCGAGAGAGTCGATGGGGATGTTCTTGTTGAAGTTATCCTCTATGTACTGAACAGCGATGTTGATCTTGTTGTAAATAGCTGTGTTTTCACAACTTTCATCCCATGTATAGTTGTCGAGCACATCTATTATCGCCCCATTGATTAGATGTCCGAGCTTTATCGCCTTTAGAGGGTTGTGGTTGGTTGTTATCAACTCAGTGAAGTCGCCGTCAAAGAGCGAGTATTTGGTGGCGAGGAGGAGAGTCTCCTGCGAGATCGTCACCACCGATGGCTGTTGATATAAGGCTTGATCTATTAGCGTGCTCTGAGGCGTGAAGTCGACCCAAAAAAGAGAACACTCCGAGAAATCGTAGTTTGAAATCTTGTATCCATTGACAATATATAGCTCACCCGTTTTGAGGTTGTAAGAATTTTTGTTATCTTTGAGGCGTAGGGTCCCAGTTTCGATATAAAATAACTTGAAGAAGTTATCTATCTCAATGTGACGGTTGTTTTCACTCTCGTTGTGAGAGCGATAACCGCCCATGATAATGTTGATTCTGTTCTCTATGTGTAGCATAATGGCTGTTTTTTTTTGTATTATGGTGTTATTGTGCAATGATAACAAAAAAAATGTAATAAGCAAAGTTTTTTTTTTATTATATTTGTAAAGTCAAATTGTGTAATTCACAGCTAATGGTTGTGCGTTGTGCTATTTTGTAAGATATATGCCTATTTTTTAGGCGCAAGCAAACTTCATTTCTGGTTTAATGTAGTTTATTTTTAGGTTGAAAGAGTTTGAACTAGTCACTCAAATTCGCCTCTCTGTCGATCCTGCTTTGGTTTTAATCAAAGTGGGGCGCAGAGTTGAAATACCTATTTATATATAGACGCAGAGATGAGGCGAAGATGAGGCGAAAAGGAGGGATATTGAAACGGAAGATAAATGAACAAATATAAATTAAATAAATTAACCACATTAAACTGTTAAAAACCTATTAGAGAAGATTTACAAACAACCAAACCAACCATGAGGATTTCTCAACCTAATCCTCAACTTAACCTAATTTAATTCACTAAAGAACTTTAAAAGTATGGAAGAAAAGAGACTATTTGGAGGTCTTCAGCGTATCTTGCGCTGTGGAACTTTGAGTTTCGTCCTCCTTTTTGTGTGCAATATGGCAATGGCTCAAGGGCTCACACTTAAAGGAAAAGTCGTTTTCGATTCCGACGGCGCGCCGGTGTTAGGAGCAGCCGTAATGGTAGAGGGTACCTCCAATGGTGTTACTACTGACCTTGACGGAAAATTCGAAATAAAAAATGTGCCTGCTAAAGGAACGCTTGCTATCTCTTACGTGGGATACAAGACTGTCAAGGCGGTTGCACAGAATGGTAAATTCTACACAATCAAGATGTCCGAGGATTCTCAGCTTATGGATGACGTAGTCGTTGTCGGTTACGGTACCATGAGTAAGAAGGAGGTTACGGGTGCCGTTGCTCAGCTTAAGTCTGAGGAGTTGGAGCGCGTGGCATCATCGGATCTTGGAACAATGCTTCAGGGTCAGATTGCCGGAGTATCTGTTCAGTCAAGTACTGGTGAGCCAGGAGCTGGATCTAATATCCAAATTCGTGGTATCACCTCTATCTCTGGAGATAATGATCCACTTTACGTTGTGGATGGTGTTCCTTATGAGAGTGACCCAGGTCTTAATGCCAATGAGATCGCGAGTGTCGATATCTTGAAGGATGCCGCTTCTGCCGCGATCTATGGTACACGTGGTGCAGCCGGAGTAATCCTTATCACGACTAAGAAGGGTCAAGCTGGTAAGGTAAAGGTGTCATTCACAGGATATTATGGCGTTCAGAAGATCACTTCAGATGTTGATGAGATTGATATCACGCAGGTTGCATATCGTGATATTATTGGTGACCTTAACCTTAATGGACAGACTGGTGATGATGCTACATCGTCAATTCAGTACACCGAGAAGAAGTTCTACAACAACTCTCGTATCTATGAGCTTTTGATCAATGACTATGCTCCCATCCAGAACTATGGTCTTAACATCAATGGAGGTTCAGCGGGTACTACTTTCAACATCTCGGCTAACTACTTTAGTCAAGATGGTGTCATCATTAACTCATTCCTAGATCGTTATAGCGTTCGTGCAAACATCAACACAAAGCGCGATAAGTGGACTTTCAATGCCAACATGATGATTAAGATGGAGAATAAGCAGGCTCCAGGATGGGGACTTCTTACCTATGCGCAGACTTATAGTCCAACAATGACTCAGGTTGATGTTACTGCTGACCTTGAGAATGTGGATGAGAGTTCAGATCAGGCGGCTAACATGGCAGCGATCATGTCACGTATCGAGACAGAGTCTACTACAAAGACTGGAGGTTACAACGGTAACTTCTTGATTGAGTACGAGATTCGCAAGAACTTGAAGTTCTCGACTCGTTTGGGTCTTACATATCAGGATGCTCAGTACACAAGTTTCAAGCCTACATATGAGATCTATGATGAGGATGGTGACTTGGCAGTGCGTTGGGATACAATCTCTACTTTGACAGAGACTAACACTTTGACTGGTTCGACAACTTTCGAGACAATGTTGAACTGGAACAAGAAGTATAAGAAGCATGACTTCAAGTTGACTGGAGTATTCAGTATGGAGCAGTATACTAATAAGTATATCAAGGCATATTGTGAGAATATCATCAGTAGTGACGCTCCTGTATTGAACAGTGGTACATCTGATATGTATGTATCTAGTGGTACAACTCGTTGGACAATTGATAGAACATCATCACTTGTGGGTATGTTGGCTCGTATGCAGTACAACTACGCAGGACGTTATATGATGAGTGCAAGTCTTCGTCGAGATGGATCATCTCGTTTTGCACCAGAGAACAGATGGGGTATGTTCCCATCAGTGTCTATGGGTTGGAATATCTCGGACGAGAAGTTCTTTAGTCCTCTAAAGAAGACTATCACTTCATTGAAGTTCCGTGCTAGTTACGGTACTACTGGTAACCAGAACTTCCAGGATTACCTATACTCTGTGTCATATGTCAGCACGAATGACTATGTCTTTGGAACAGGTGATAGTGAGACATATTACTCGGGTATGATGCAGGAGGCTTTCTCTAACTCTGATATCTCTTGGGAGACAACACAGCAGATCAACGTCGGTCTTGACTTCTCATTCTGGAGAAATAAGTTGACTTTCACAGCCGATGTATTCCAGAGTAGTAAGAAGAACATGCTTTTGCCACTTGCTGTTCCACCATCAAATGGTACAGGAACATCTGGTACTGTGACAATGAATGTCGGTGATATGACCAATAGCGGTATTGAGTTCGCATTGGGTTATCGTAACCGTTACAAGAAGTTGAACTACAATGCTAACCTTACATTCACATTGGTTGAGAACGAGGTTGTCGACATTGGTGGTAGCTCAGACATGTACTACTTCTCGGATGGTCAGCCAATGAACAGCACATCGGGAGACTCTGTAACAGTTGTTAAGGAGGGTTACGAGGCTGGAGCATACTTCATGATGCCTACAGCTGGTATCATCAACACTGAGGCGAAGCTTTACGAGTACCGCAAGTTGGTAAGTAGCGCGAAGATGGGAGACTTGATGTATGTTGATAGCAACAATGATGGTGTTCTTGATGATGAGGACCGTGTATATTGTGGTAGTGGTATTCCTGAGTATGAGATCGGTTTCAACTGTTCAGCTAACTGGAAGGGATTCGATATCTACATGAACTGGTATGTATCATTGGGTAATGAGATCATCAATGCGACAGATATCATGACATATAGTAAGGGTACTAACCCTAACTTGGTATACCAGTGGTCTGAGAACTATCCAACATCTGCACTTCCAACATACGATGGATCTTCGGATAACTACCGTGAGTATGCTGATATCTGGGTTGAGGATGGATCATTCATCCGTTTGAAGAGTGTCTCTTTGGGATATTCATTGCAACCTAAGGTACTTAAGAAGTTGAAGATTACGAAGTGTCGTTTCTACGTTGCTGCGGATAATCTATTTACTATCACGAAGTATACAGGTGCTAACCCTGAGGTTGGTAACAACGGTCTTTCTCGTCGTGGTCTTGACTACTGTACTTATCCAGTTAGTTCACAGATCCGTGGTGGTATTCAGTTAGGATTTTAAAAACGATTGTTATGAAACTAAGAAATATAATAACAGTAGCCGGGGTGATGCTCTCGTCGCTAGGTATGGTTTCGTGTGAAGATTTCTTGACTGAAACCAACCCTAACTATGTGACAGATGCTACGTTCCCAACAACGGCTAAGCATTGCGAGAAGTTATTGATCGCAACATATAATACATTTAGAGATGTAAACAACTATTCGTATGTGGATGAGAATCTACGTGCGGACACAGGAGTAAACGTAGGTTATAACAACGTACGTGCGAATCCAAATAAGGATTCAGCTCTTCAGAACTTCACCAACTCATACACCACAGTGTTGAGTAAGTGGGCGGCACTATATACAGGAGTGTTTGCTTCTAACCAGACTTTGGAGGCTGTTGAGAAGGTTCGTCCAGATATGGTTCTTGATAGTGATATCGCTTTGATTGACCTTATCGAGGCTGAGGCTCACATGTTCCGTGGACTCTACTACTTCTGGTTGCACAATGGTTACAACTTCGGTAAGGTGCCGTTGGTGACTAAGGTTCCAGAGACTGAGGCAGAGTACTACAACCCATGCTCTTCATCTGCTGAGGTTCAAGCTTTCTACCGTTCGGAGTTGAAGAAGGCTGTTGCTAAGGGTATGTTGACAAGCTGGACTGAGACTGAGTATGTTGGTCGTGTGACTATGTATACTGCTTTGGCGGTGTTGGGTAAGAGTTACTTGTACCAGGCTAGTTCAGTACAAAATAGTATTGGAACAGCTAAGACAGATCTTACTGAGATGATCTCTTTGGGTGACTCGTATGAGATCGCTAGCTTGGATAACGAGGCTGGTGTTTCAACTGACTTGTGGACACTTCTCACAAAGTCGGATAGCGAGCTTACTAGTGCAAGTGCATTGTACGAGACTGCTGAGGCTTACTTCAAGTATATCATTGACAATAGTGATCGTACTCTTGATGGTGTTAGCGTTGGTGACAACATGACAACTCAGGGTGAGTTCAACAATGAGTCTATTTTGGAGGTCTCTTACACTACATCTTACAACTCTTCTTACACTTCATCATCGGAGTATTTGTACCACTCGTTGGGTAACTCGATTGCCGACTGTACAAGTTCTTATGAGTCAATTGCATTGCCATATTGGTTGGTAGAGCAGTATGAGTCTGATCCAGTGGATATGGCTCGTGAGGATATGAACTTTATTGAGATTGAGCTTGCTGATGATTTCGATGCAACTGGTGATATTGTTTATGAGCGTCTAGGTAAAACATATGACCGCGTATACACTAACGATGCAGGTACAATTGAGTATGATGATCGTTATGTAATGTCGCTCAAGATGGGTACAACAACTTATTACCTATGTTTGAAGAGATATACTACGGCTCTTACAACCGAGGCTGATGGCTCTATCACTCGTGGTGAGACGAGTGGTCCTACTTATTCTTACATCGGTACAAGTGCAACGAGATTCTCTTACGCTGGTTTGACTGATCAGAGTTCTATCAAGTATATCAATGGTGAGCCACACCGTCGTATTCAGTACTCATGGCGTGCAAGTTACAGTGCTGTGTTGAATGGTGATGAGTCGTTGTCATACTATACAACATCTGTATCGGAGACTGCGACGTTCAGTGATGCGACTACTGGTTACTTCCGTAAGATGACCAACTGGGATATCATTGATTCTGAGGTTAACTTGACGCCAGCGAATGCGTCTGAGGTAAACATCCGTTTGATCCGTCTTTCTGATATCTACTTGATGTATGCTGAGTCGTTGATTAAGGGTGGTACTGATAACACAGATGTTCTAGAGGCGCTTGATTACGTTAATAAGATTCGTTACCGTGCGGGTGTTAGTTTGATTGGTCAGCAGTCGACATCTCTTAGTTATGCAGGTTACACTAATGTTACATTTGTTTTGTCGGCACAGTTTGTTAGTCTTCAGACTGGTGAGATGCTTCGTGACGGAGACAATGAGCTTGTTACTGCGGCTATCACAGATGCTGAGCACTTGATGGGTCACTTGATGTACGTTGAGCGTCCATTGGAGCTTAGTTTCGAGGGTCAGTCGATGCGTGTTAATGACGTACGTCGTTGGGGTATCTTGAAGGATCGTTTCAAGTTCTTGTACAGCAACGAGCAGTATGTTACTCAGGGTCTTGCATGTTTGAATAGCTCATATGGAGCAACTACAAGATGGGCTAAACAGTATCGTCCTTGGGAGCAGACTACTCAGACTACGTACTACAGCGACTATAAGAACGCAATGCTTAACTACAACTATGATGAGGATGCTTATTGGCCAATTCCAAGTAGTGAGGTTACGTCTAACCCATACATTAACTAACTTAAAAAGAGTTCAATCTTATGAAAAATATATTTAAATTAGGATTGCTGTCAATGCTTTCGTTTTCGGTTGTCTCTTGTGCAGTTGATGAGATTTCTGATTACAGCACGTTAGCGGACATTGCATTCTTGACATCAATATCTGATGATAACAACCACGAGTACATTTACAAGTCTACAGAGACTCATCTATCTATCATGGATGCTTCTCAGGGAACAATCTCACATAAGTGGGTTGTTCCTGAGGGTGTGGGTATTCACTTGTTGAAGGGGGATCCAATCGACGAGGCTAGTTCTGATATCGTTTGGTCTGATTATATTGACCCAACAATCCCTTATATCAATGATGTGGATTGTCTTCACATGTACTTTGATGATACCTCGGCTACTTATGATGGAGAGCCAGTTATCGTAAAATTGGTGAATACGTATAAGCAGCCAGTTGTCTACAACTATCTTGTAGATCATGATGGAAGTACAGCTGCGAGCATTGAGTCTGTAGAGGAGAATGGTGTTCATGTTCTCACTATTCCGTTCTCTATCCAGATCTATGACAAGACAATGAAGCCATCTGCTAAGTTCTATAGCGATGCTGCTATGACTCAGGAGTACGCAGCTGAGGAGGTTAATGGTATCCCTACTATTGACGTTACTATTGGTCAGACTGTATACTTCAAGGATACATCTACAGACCGTCCAAATATTTGGACATGGGGTATTACAGTTCCTTCAACATCTACATTGTCGAAGTATGCTGCTGAGACTCAGGATACTGAGTATACTTTCACTGCAGCAGGTTCTTATACAGTATCTTTGGGAGCACAGCGTGCGGCTGAGGGTCTCGACTATTACTCTGGTGACATCCCAACAGCATCAAAGGTTACGGTTTCGTCGCTTTTGAAGGTGAATGTTGCAGATGAGCCACCTATAGACCCAGTGGTTAAGAGTGTTGAGTTCAACCCATCGACTAAGAATATCGAGATTGCGGTTGATAACGCAATGTTTGATACATCGACCCTATCTGCAAATGCTGGACTGTTCTATATCAGCTACACAAATGCTAATACTGGAAAGAGTGGAAATATTGATGTTTATAGCGTTGCCATCAAGGTTGATGACGCAGGTACTTCGGAAGATGACTCTGACGATACTGCTGTTTACAACACGATTGTGTTGACACTCGCGGAGAGAGTCTACACAGATGATGTGATCACTGTTAACTACACTCGAAAAGCTGATAATGCGACAGGAGTATGTTATGCAGGAGGTGATGGAAACATGGGAACAAAGGTCGAGTTGACTTTGGAGGATGCAGTTGTTACTGTAATGGAGGAGGTACTCTTCAGCTACGACTTCGAGGATTGCGAGTTGGGAAGTTCTGACGGTTGGATTTTGCGTAAGATCGTAGGTTCAAGTTCAGGTTCATCGAACTCTGCAGGTGAGGTTTACGACTCTAAGCCTGAGGTTTACACAAACCCAGACTACGGTACTAGTTCTGTGAATACATCATCTAAGTGTCTATACATGAACCTTAATAAGGCTCGTCGTCAGAGTGAGTATGCAGATGCTTGTTTGACAGATGATGACTACACTCGCGTATTTACTCCTATTGAGGATGCTGGTGTGACTTATAGAGTTAGATTCAAGTATCGTTATGATGAGGGTGCTACATCGGCTTACACTATTGGTGCTCAGATCAGTGTTTACAGTGCATGGAACCTTACAACAGCTGCATCATATGGTAAGGAGTTGGCAACCACAGCAAGTTCTACTAATGGTGGATATGTATACACAACTAATGAGAATACATGGATTCAGTTTGATGAGACTATCGCTATGACTGGTACAATCCCAACATCTACGACATATCCAAACTGGGCTCCTTACATGTTGTTTACCACAGGTTGGAACGCTAGAGTGTGGATTGACGATTTCGAGGCTTACATTTACGAAGCACGTCCAGAAGAATAGAGAATTGAATAGAAAAGTATCACCGTCCCCGAGTGTGGGGCGTGAGTCTTGGATGAGAGGACGGTGATTTATTGTTTAACATTAGGGGAGGCAACTCCGCTAGATAATAGATTAAAAAATATGAAGATATTATATAAAATATCACTTCTTTTCTCGCTAGTTCTCGTTGCAACAAGTTGCTCAGAGTTTTTCGTTGAGACTAGATGGGATGAGACTACGGACTTGGTTGAGACGCAGGTTTATGTCTTGACACTTACTGAGTCTACAGACGACTTCGAGGAGATGTGGGTATATTACCAGGCAAATGATGTTATTGTCTTTGAGGAGGCAAGTGGCGATGGCGATATCGGTACTATGACAAGTTTGGATAGCATTACAAACCTTATTGACAAGTCTATGGATGTAGATCTTGGTAATGGTACAATGAATAAGTTGTATGACTTCTCTTTTGATGCATCTCGCGATGGAGGAGTTTCATCATACTCGTTCAAGGAGACTGCTGATGACGTTGGTACATTGACTGTTATCACTTCAGATGCTACACGTACATACTCAAATGTATTGATTACTGAGGTGACTAAGTGGTATGATCCTACGTTTTAAGTAAGCTAATAATGCTCTTTTACTAACTATTTGATTAGAGTATTCTAATTAGAGGTTGTTTTATATTCGGTTATACGAGATAAAGCAACCTCTTTTTTGTACAACTAACTCAAAACCTAAAATATTACAAGTAATGAAATTTTTCAGATTTGCCTTGGGGTGTGTTGTGTGTGCATCTTTGGCGTTTTGTTCAGATAGTGAAGGCGGTAGCGACAGTGGAAGTGGAGATGCGATGGTGGGTGACTACCCTGTGAGTTCCGAGATTGTATCAATCCCTTTGCCTCCCGAGGGGCAGCGATGGATTGTCAATGAGTCTCTTTCGGATGAGTTTAATGATGGAGTCCTTGATGACACTAAGTGGTTGGATTATCACGACTCTTGGGATGGTCGCGAACCAGGTCTCTTTGAGCCTAAGATGGTCTCTTTCAATGATACTTGCATGGTCTTGAGTGGCGAGTATATGGATGAGCCTGTTGAGGTTTGGAACTGGAATAATACAAGTTCTACAACCTATTATATTAGTTGTGCGGCGGTAATTAGCAAGTTGCAGAATGCGCACTACGGATATTACGAGTGCCGATTTAAAGCTAACAAGACAACGTTGTCGTCTACATTCTGGATGTCGAGCCGCGGTACAGCAGGTACTTTCTCGACAGAGGGACGTCAGCCCGAGGGTTCGGATGTCGGAACATTCTCTCAGGAGTTGGATATCTGCGAGTGTATTGGTCGTAATGGTGACTTCTCAGGTACGGCATTTGCGGATCGTATGAATGCCAATATTCACTATTGGATGACACCCACGGATGGAAGTAAGGAGGATCGCAAGCCAGCATCGACACTGCTTTATATCGAGGATGGATCTAAGCCTAGTGATGACTATAACATCTATGGATGTTGGTGGAGAGATAAGAGCAACGCGACGTTCTACTTGAATAATGGTCAAGCTACGGATCGTGAGTTTATTGATACAAACTTGGGTACGGGTGCGTTTTATTTCACTGAGCCAATGGGTGTAAATATGGTTGTTGAGACATATTCTTACCCATGGATTGAGTTGCCAACAGAGGAGGAGTTGTCAGACCCAACGCTTAACTCTACATATTATGACTGGATTAGATCTTACGTGCTTGTGGATGCAGATATGCTCTACAATGCAGATGCTAAGACGATGGTGATGTTTGACAACCTCATCCACTTTAGCGAGAAGCCTGAGACGTTGACAGTGAATGACGAGGGTAACATTGAGGTGAATGTGACCTATACATTGTCGGATAACGCGTATATGCGATTGGTGATCTATGACTCAAAGAAACAGCTTGTTAGTGAGAGTGTTAAGCGAGTGTATGCAGGTTATGCAAACATGGTGTGCGAGATTGAGGCTCCTGAGACTAGCGGTTCGGGAATGCACGTTGTAGGTTATCTATTGCCACAGATGACGAGTGAGACGAGTGAGGCGTATCAGGGTGACTCATTTGAATTTAGCTTGTAGTACTTAGTTTCATACAAGATAATATGAGGGGCTCCGTATCGCTACGGTGCCCCTCATTAATCTGTCGGGTAGGTGTGTGAACCAATTGTGTGGGTCGTGTTATAATGGTGTTAATTTTTGCAGTGCTGTTGCGCCGTCTAAGAATAAATATGTATTTTTGTCACGGATAATAATAGAAAGATAGAGGTATTATGGACAATTACAGAATTTTGGTTGTGGATGACGAGGAGTCAATCTGCGAGATCTTGCAGTTAAATCTTCAAGCTGAGGGTTACACGGTTGATGTTGCTTACAGTGCAGAGGAGGCTTTGAGGCTCGATATCAAGAGCTACTCGTTGTTGTTGCTCGATATCATGATGGGCGACATGAGTGGATATAAGATGTTGCAGATATTGAGAGATGAGCCATCAACGAAGGATATTCCTGTGATTTTCTGTACTGCTAAGGATACCAAGGATGACACAATCACGGGTCTTAACTTGGGTGCGGATGACTATATCTCGAAGCCGTTCTTGGCGCGTGAGGTTGTTGCGCGTGTAAAGAGTTTGCTGAGACGAGTATATAGCCGTCAGGAGCAGCATGCCCCTCAGAGCACAGTGTTGGAGTTCAACACGTTGAGCATGGATCTCAATCGCAAGCAGTGCAAGATTGCAGGCGAGGAGGTTCAGATGACAAAGAAGGAGTTCGAGATTTTGGCTCTACTGCTTGAGAACCGCAATGTGATCTTCTCGCGTCAGGATATTTTGAGTCGCGTGTGGGATGACGAGGTTGTGGTTGTTGACCGCACGATAGATGTATTCATCACGCGTCTACGTAAAAAAATTGGCGACTATGGCAAACATATCGTCACTAGATTGGGGTATGGTTACGGATTCTACGAATAACAAGCGATCTACGGTAAATAAGAATAAACAGAGTCACTTCTTTTTGGCTCTGTTGATTTTGTTGTGGGGGTTGATAATCTGCTTTGTGGGTTATCAATATTCGCGCGAGCGTCAGTATAAGATTGAGATTCTGAATAGTAGCCTCCAACAGCTGAACCTCCACCTAGCCGATGAGTTGGATGTTGTGGGTTCTCCCGAGGAGCTATATCTTCGCAATATGGGGCGATACGAGGGGTTGCGAATAACGCTGGTCGATACACTTGGGTATGTCATATACGACTCACACTGGACCAAACAACAAATCGTGAGGCGCAAGATCAATCGCCTCGAGATTATTGATGCCCTGAACTATGGCGCGGGATATGCTATTGATGACCATACGGAGGATTTCGAGTCGGATTATTTCTACTCGGCAACATATTGCAACTCGATCATTATTCGTTCGGCACTGCCTTATACGTTGAGTCTGATGGAGGTTTTGAGGGTGAGCAATACGTTTTTGTTTATCGCCATCATCATCTCCATATTGATAAGTATCATCGGATTTATTACGGCTAAGTTGTATAGTCGATTGAGGCAGGCGAGTGAAGATCTCGACCGCGAGCATGAGTTGAAGTTGAAGGAGGAGCAGGAGAAGATACGTATCAAACGCCAGTTGACCAACAATATCAACCACGAGCTTAAGACTCCGATATGTTCAATTTTGGGCTATCTGGATATGATTCTTCACAATCCGACATTGACGCCCGAGACCACGGAGTCGTTTGTGCGAAAGAGCTACGAGCAGGCGGAGAGGTTGCGTAGGTTGTTGTCGGATCTCTCGATTATTACGCGAATTGACGAGGCTAGTTCGATGGTGGAGTGCGAAGATGTGGAGCTACGACATATGATCGAGGATATCGTGGATGATGTCTGCCCTCAGGCGCAGCAACAGTCGATAAGTGTGGTGACGACCATTGAGAGAGATCTGCATATTGAGGGAAACCACAGCTTGTTGTACTCAATATTCAGAAATCTCGTGGATAACTCGATTGCCTATTCGGGCGGTCGAAGTGTCTGGATTGCCCTTGAGGGTGAGAGTAATGATAGATACTATTTCGTGGTTCGCGACAATGGTATTGGTGTTGAACCCAAACACTTGGACTATATCTTTGAGAGGTTCTATCGAGTTGACAAGGGGCGTTCGCGTAAGGTTGGCGGTACGGGATTGGGTCTCTCAATTGTTAAGAATGCAGTTCTTTTTCATGGCGGAACTATCGAGGCGCGTTTAGCTGAAAAAGGAGGTCTGGAGTTCCACTTTACGCTAGCTAAGGCGAGGAAGGCTGATGATTTAACCTCAAATCTCGTAAGTGAGGGGTTAGAACGTGAGAATTTGTAACAATAAGTTTCGAAAAAATTTTAATAATCAATATTCTTTTATACCTTTGTGCATCACAGTCGTGGTCACAAAGGTATTTTTTATATCGTTACACATAGATTATTATAACACTATAAGTTCGTATGAAATTGAATTTAGATTTTCAACCAGCTCTATTTTCGATGTTGAAGGGGTACTCCAAGGAGACCTTCATTCGTGATTTAATCTCGGGAATTGTCGTTGTTGTTGTGGCTCTACCACTAACAATCGCCCTCGCTATTGCTTCGGGTGTGAGTCCTGAGCAGGGTCTGCTGTCTGCCATTATTGGAGGTTTCTTAATCTCGTTTTTGGGCGGAAGTACAGCGCAGATAGGAGGTCCTACGGGGGCATTTATCGTTATTGTCTTTGGTATTATCCAGAAGTTTGGCTTCGAGGGGCTCGTGGTCGCCACGCTGATGTCGGGTATAATACTCGTTCTGCTGGGCGTCTTTAAGATGGGGCGTGTGATAACATACATTCCATACCCTATAATCGTGGGATTCTCTAGCGGTATCGCCCTGATAATCTTCTCGATACAGATTCCCGATCTTTTGGGTCTTACGATAAATGAAATACCAATGAATTTTATCGGTAAATGGACTACCTATTTTCAATCCATATCAAGTGTTAATTGGATTACGCTGCTTGTGAGCCTTGCCACCATCGCGATCATTGTTGTGACTCCGAAGATCAATAAACGACTCCCTGGGCTTGTTGTTGCCTTTATCCTAATGACGGTGCTAGCATTCGTGTTGAGAACATATTGCGGTGTCAGCTCAGATGCTGTGGAGTGTATTGGTGATAGATTTGCGATAAAATCGGAGATCCCTGCGCCTCATTTTGTCCCTGTGACACTCGATATGATGCGTGAACTTCTCCCCTCGGCATTCACTCTAGCACTCTTGGGAGCTATTCAAGCCCTTCTTTCGGCTACTGTGGTTGATGGACTTACTGGTGAGCGTCACAACTCCAACACCGAGCTTATGGCGCAGGGTGTCGCAAATATCGTGGTTCCTCTGTTTGGAGGTATCCCAGTGACGGGAGCTATTGCGCGTACATTGACAAATGCAAGTAGCGGAGGTAAAACCCCCTTTGTGGGAATTATCCACTCTTTGGTGTTGTTGCTTATTTTGCTCTTTATGGGGCAGTTGATTCAGTATATTCCTGTGGCAGCCCTCGCTGGAGTCTTGGTCGTTGTGTCGTATAATATGAGCGATTGGCGCACCTTCCGTTCGCTGTTGAAGAGCTCGTCGAGTGATATTATCGTCTTGGTTACGACATTCTTGTTGACGGTTATCTTCGATCTTACGATGGCTATCTTTGTCGGTCTCCTTATGGCAATGTTCTTGTTCATGAAACGTGTTGCCGAGGTGACGAAGGTCTCTGTGGCGACGGGGGCGTTGGATCTCTCGCATGATGGAGAGATTGAACACGCTGAGGAGGTTCTGAATATTGCTGATGGTGTCGAGGTCTATGAGATTGATGGTCCGTTCTTCTTTGGTGCAGCCAATAAGTTTAATGCTGTTATGGGAAATGTCGGATCTGGAAAAACCAAGGCGCGTGTGATTCGTATGCGAAAGGTTCCATTTATGGATACTACGGGAGTTCACAACTTGGAGATGCTTGTTAAGTCATCACAAAATGAGGGTATTAAGATTGTTCTGTCGGGTGTCACGCCTAACGTGCGATCCATCCTTGAGAGGTCTGGTTTCAATAAACTTGTTGGCGAGGAGTCAATCTGTAATGATATCCATGAGGCTTTGGGTGTTGCTAATAAATTCGTTGTAAATAGCTAATTCTAATGAGACTATAGGGTCTGGGACGCGTTAGAATAGCGATTCCTCAAATGAATAGCCACCGAAAGAGTAATAATTTCGGTGGCTATTTAGTTTTATAAATATAAGAGTCGATGTGCTATTTTTTTGAAAGAAAAGTTTCTGCACGTTAAAGATAACAAAAATATTGGTCAATATTGTATTATAACTACTTTTGTCGGATATTTGTACCACAATACCCCACGTGAAAAGTTGTTTTTTAATAAAACATTTCATACTTTTGTAGTGTAGTTAATGCGACTATATTTTTATAATATGATCTTTCTTTGATCCTTGGATAGAAATCTGACAGTTTCAGTAATTAGCGAGGAACAATAACAAGATCCTATAGATCTGTAATGTATGTGAACTTGATTTCATATCATACTAACAGTGTGGGGTATTGTGTTTGTTTATTCGTTAATGGGTTTTGTCAGAGCCCCTATCCTTATAAACATTCTGCTCCACACTTCTTTTTTTTCTATTGGGTTTTGCTGAGTAATGCTGAGTAATGCTGAGACATACTGAATTGGATAGTGAACGCAACTGTGTTGTGAGCGGTGGACTTCGGATGTGGACGCTACGCAGTAGCGTGAAAATATAAGAGATGGAATTCTCTGATAATAGCCGACCTTAGGAGGCTTTTATCAGAGAATTCCATCTCTTATATTTTAGCTGTTTCCATTAGAAACAGCGTTCCACATTCCGCTAGGGAAAAAGCTCAGCTCCGCGGGGAGCCCCCCGCCGCCGCCCGCGCAGGGCAGTCCTCAGCGTCCCCAGCAGTCCTCGGTATCCTATGCCTGAGCGATGAAGTTAGCGACCCAGTCGCCGACCTCTGATGTTGAGCAAGCGGCAACGCCCTCGACTTGGATATCCTCGGTGCGGATGTTTGCAGCCATTGATTCAGCTACGGCTTTGCGGATGAGTGCACCCTCAGCCTGAAGGTCGAATGCGTACTCGAACATCATTGCTGCACTTAGGATTGTCGCTACGGGGTTTGCGATATTCTTACCTGCCGCCTGAGGGTATGATCCGTGGATAGGCTCAAACAGCGATGTATGTAGACCGATAGATGCCGATGGAAGGAGTCCTAGCGATCCAGTGATTACCGAACCCTCGTCGGTGAGGATGTCACCGAACATATTCTCCGTAACCATAACATCGAAAGAGCTAGGCCACTGAATCATGCGCATTGCTGCGTTGTCGACAAACATAAACTCTGTCTCCACCTCGGGGAACTCGGGAGCGATCTCCTTAGCTACCTCTCTCCAAAGGCGTGACGTAGCAAGAACATTAGCTTTGTCCACGACAGTTAGCTTCTTGCGACGCTGCATAGCGTATTGGTATGAGAGGCGAACGATTCTCTCGATCTCCTCGCGCGTATATACACATGTGTCATATGCTGTGTTGCCATCCTCGGTGCGACCCTGTGGACGACCGAAGTATAGACCACCTGTAAGCTCGCGAATACATACGAAGTCGACACCCTCGATCAACTCGCGACGAAGTGGTGACTTGTCGATTAGTGACTCAAATGTTGTGATTGGGCGAACGTTTGCGTAGAGTCCCAACTGCTTGCGCATAGCCAACAGACCCTGCTCAGGTCGAACCTTTGCCGATGGGTCGTTGTCGAAGCGAGGATCTCCCACCGCTCCAAAAAGAACGGCATCCGACTTCATACACAACTCGTGAGTCTCAGCAGGGTAGGGGTTACCTACCTTGTCGATGGCGTCTGCACCGCAAATCGCATACTCAAAAGTCAACTCGTGACCAAACTTTTTACAGATAGCCTCTGTAGCTTTTAGTGCCTGAGCGACGATCTCGGGTCCGATACCGTCACCTGGAAGCACTGCTAAATTAATCTTCATGGTGTAATCTTTATTTATTCTCCCACGCCTCGATCTTGTCGGTGGTGGTCATTAGGTAATCAATATCATCGTAGCCATTCATCAAGCAGTGACGCTTGTATGCTGTGATTGAGAACTCCTCCTTAGATCCCGTTGTGACGTTGGTGATGGTCTGATTCTCAAGGTTGATCTCCACCTTTGCCGATGGGTCTTTTTCTATCGAGGCGAACAACTCAGCCAAAAACTCAGGGCTGACGATCACAGGCAAGACGAAGTTGTTGAGCGCGTTGTTGCGGAAAATATCTGCAAAAAAACTCGAAACAACAGCTCTAAAACCGTAACCCTCAATAGCCCAAGCAGCATGCTCGCGGCTACTTCCCGAACCGAAGTTCTTACCAGCGACCAAGACGTCACCCGAGTATGTTGGGTTGTTGAGGACAAACTCTGCGATAGGCTCGTTGTTCTTGTCAAAACGCCAGTCGCGGAAGAGATTCTCACCGAAACCCTCACGCGTGGTAGCCTTCAAGAAACGAGCTGGGATGATCTGATCTGTGTCGACATTCTCCAATGGGAGAGGTACACAGCTCGATGTCAATATGTTGAATTTCTTTTTCATAATAAATCTCTCCTCTCTTTAGATGAACTCCCTAGGGTCGGTGATTACTCCTGTTATAGCAGCTGCCGCAGCGACAAGTGGGCTACATAACAGCGTGCGCGCTCCTTGACCTTGGCGACCCTCGAAGTTGCGGTTCGATGTCGACAACGCATATTTTCCCTCTGGAACTTTGTCGTCATTCATAGCCAAACATGCCGAACATCCAGGTTGGCGAAGCTCGAAACCGGCCTCCTCAAAGATCTTGTCAAGACCCTCAGCCTCAATCTCGCGACTCACCTGCCAAGATCCTGGGACAATCCATGCAATGACGTTATCCGCCTTTTTGTGACCCTTAACAACCGCTGCGAAATCTCTGAAATCCTCGATGCGTCCATTGGTGCATGAGCCGACAAAGACATAATCTACAGCCTTGCCCAAGAGCTTCTCACCCTCAGCGTAGCCCATATACTCCAACGACTTAGCGTATGACGCCTTTTCGGTCTCGTCCATCCCCTCCGATGTCGGGATTGACTGCGTAACGCCCATTCCCATACCTGGGTTTGTTCCATAGGTAACCATTGGCTCAATATCCTCAGCACGGAAGTTAACCTCGCGGTCAAACTCTGCGTCGTCGTCACTCTTAAGTGCGCTCCATTTAGCGACAGCCTCATCCCAAGCCTCACCCTTAGGAGAGTTCTCGCGACCCTTGAGGTACTCAAATGTAACCTCGTCTGGAGCAACCATACCTCCACGAGCACCCATCTCAATCGAGAGGTTGCAGAGTGTTAAGCGTCCCTCCATCGAGAGCGAGCGGATAGCCTCTCCAGCGTACTCTACGAAGTACCCCGTAGCTCCACCAGTGGTCATCTGCGATATGATATATAGCGCGACATCCTTAGCCGTTACACCCTTGCCTAGCTTGCCCTCGATGCTGATTCTCATGCTCTTAGGCTTAGCTTGCAAGATACATTGGCTCGACATAACCATCTCCACCTCACTTGTACCAACGCCAAACGCCACTGCACCTACAGCACCGTGTGTCGATGTGTGTGAGTCACCGCAGACGATTGTCATACCTGGGAGCGTATATCCCAACTCTGGACCTACGACATGGATGATTCCATTCTTGTGGTGCATCATTCCGAAGTGTGTAAGTCCGAAATCCGCAGCGTTCTGAGCCAAGGTCTCCACCTGAGTGCGCGACACTGGGTCGACGATTGGTTTATCTTGATCTACGGTTGGGGTGTTGTGGTCGGGCATGCAGACAATTCGCTCAGGGCGAAAGCACTTGATGCCGCGAGCGCGCAGTCCCGAAAATGCTTGTGGACTGGTCACCTCATGGCAGTAGAGACGGTCGATGTAGAGCTGAGTCTGTGCATCGACAATCTGAACCACGTGGGCATCCCAAATCTTATCAAATAGTGTGTTCATCGTATGTATGTTTAATAGCTATTAGCGAAACTTGTTAACGCAGTCGATAAATGCCTCGACACTCGCTGTGACGATGTCGGTGTTAGCACCAAATCCGAAGTAGAACTTCTCGGCATGCTCCACCTGCATGTGTACCTTACACATGTCATCGCTACCCTTGCTGATTGCCTGAATCGTGAACTCGCGAATGCTCATCTTGCGAGTTATGATCTTCTTAAGTGCGTTGATTGCCGCATCCACAGGACCATTACCAGTTGCAGCAGCCTCGAATAGCTCGTTGTGGATCAAAAGACCGATGCTTGCTGTTGGGCGAATACCAACACCACTGGTAACCTGCAAGTAGTCGATCTTGATATGTTTGTCGCTTGAGCTATTGATTCCAACCAACAACAAGATATCATCATCGTTCAACTCCTTCTTCTTGTCGGCCATCAACAAGAACTCCTCATATACCTTATCAAGACGCTCCTTCTCAATCTCAATGCCCAACAAAGCTAGGCGATTCTTCAACGCTGCACGTCCACTTCTAGCGGTAAGGACGATTGAGTTGGTCTCGATACCGACATCCTTAGGGTCGATGATTTCGTAGGTCTGGATATTCTTCAAGACGCCATCTTGGTGGATACCCGACGAGTGAGCAAAGGCGTTCTTACCCACGATAGCCTTGTTCGCCTGAACAGGCATATTCATCAAGCTCGATACCAAACGGCTCGTAGGGTAGATCTTCTGTGTGTTGATGCCAGTGTCGATTCCGAGGTGCTTGTGGCACTTCAAGATCATGGCAACCTCCTCCAGTGAGGTGTTACCTGCACGCTCGCCAATACCGTTGAGTGTAACCTCCACCTGACGCGCTCCAGCCATAACTCCAGCGATGGTATTTGCTGTCGCCATACCCAAGTCGTTGTGGCAGTGAGTCGAAAGTATTGCGCGGTCGATGTTCGAAACATTCTCCATAAGGTACTGGATCTTAGCTCCATACTCCGAAGGTAGGCAATATCCCGTTGTGTCGGGGATGTTGACCACGGTAGCTCCAGCCTTGATAACCGCTTCGACCATGCGCGCCAAGAACTCATTCTCGGTGCGACCTGCATCCTCGGCGTAGAACTCCACATCCTCAACATACCTCTTGGCATGCTTTACCGCAGCAATAGCACGCTCGACAACCTCGTCGCGTGTAGAGTTGAATTTGTACTTGATGTGAGAGTCCGAAGTACCAATACCAGTGTGGATACGCTTGTGCTTGGCATACTTCAGAGCATCGGCAGCGACATCAATATCCTTAGCTACGGCGCGCGTCAATGCGCAGATCGTAGGGTTAGAGACCGCCTTGGAGATCTCGATCACTGAGTTAAAATCACCGGGGCTTGAGATTGGGAATCCAGCCTCAATAACGTCGACACCCAAAGCCTCAAGAGCCTTAGCTACCTGAATTTTCTCGACGGTGTTAAGCTGGCAACCTGGTACCTGCTCGCCATCGCGCAATGTTGTGTCGAAGATAAATAATCTGTTTTGCATGGTGTAAATTTTATAATTTTTATTTTTCGTTCTCTTACTTAATGAGGTGGTATACAAGCTACTTTCAAGCCCCGAATGCCTAGTTGATGATATAAGGCATTTTTAACGCAAAAAAGGATTCTCCGCACCTCTCAAGAAGTGGAAGAACCCTGTTTATTGTATACGCCCCCAAGCTATATACACACGGCATCCCGCCTCCGATGGAATCTCCATAGTAGCAGTGTGTGCAGGCTCAGCAGCAGATTTGTTATGTTGAAATTGTAGCTCCTCATACAGTGCGTAAAAGTAGGGCTTTGTTGCGAAATATCCAAATTTATCAATATTTTTTTTATCTCTTTCGGGAAAATGGCGCGAAACTATCTCAATTTTTGATATCTTTACAGCGATTATTAATGCCGTTATGAAAAGAATTGTTAATACAGCTCAGGTGGGTATGCTGACCCAGATGTTGCGAAAAAGGGTGCACCGCTACCTCTCAGTTCCATTCTTGGTGATGTTGATCGCAGCCTTTGTGTTGTGGTATATCGCTAAGTTGGGACACACGTATACGACCGATTTGGAGGTTGTTGTGGATATCGAGAATCAGGAGTTTGATCTCGACTGCTATGTCGAGGGTGTGGGGACTAACCTCTTCGGATATAAGATGTCGTGGGGGCGTAAATTGTCGGTGCCCATTGAGGAGTTGAGGTATGAGAGTGTCGTGGATCAGGAGACACTCGATGAGACTCTGATCGTGGATTTGCAATCTTTGAGCAACGCTATGTCGGTGAGATATAGCGATATAAAAATTATATCTTTAGATGGAGATATTGAGTTGAAGGTGACGGCAGAGGTTGTTGCGGCACTCAATAGATCAAAACGTAGACGATGATAAAAGTAGGTGTTACAGGTGGCATAGGTAGTGGAAAGTCGACTCTATGTCACGCTTTCGAGGTGTCGGGAGTGCCGATATATTATAGCGACAGGGAGGCGAAACGGTTAATGAGCGACGACGAGGTGTTGCGTGAGAAGATCATCGCTGAGTTTGGCGCGGAGAGTTATATCGAGTCTGACGGCACGGCGGAGCTAAATCGCCCCTATCTTGCACGCGAGGTCTTTGGGTCTGATGCGAGGCGCGAGAGTCTCAATGCGTTGGTTCACCCTGCGGTGCGTGCCGACTTTGATAGGTGGGCTGAGGAGCAGAGTGCGAATGATATTCCCTATGTTATTGTTGAGTCGGCAATACTTCTCGATAGCGAATTTGTCAACCATGTAGATCTTTCGGTGGGGGTTCTTGCCCCCGAAGAGTTGAGGTTGCAAAGGGTCGTCAACCGCGATGGCGTGAGTGTCGAGCAGGTGCGTGAGCGCATCGCGGCACAGATGAGCGAGGAGGAGATGTTCCGCAGGTGCGACTATACGGTTGTAAATATTATCGAGGGCGAGATGGATGATGCTGCACAGCGTCTCGATCAAATCTTCAAACATGAGGCTTTAAAGCGAGAAAATGAGGTTAGATCTTAGTAAACGTCATGTGATGACGATACTCAACATCACCCCCGACTCGTTCTTCGAGGGTAGCAGAACTTCGGAGACGGAGGCTATTGAGGAGCGAGTGCGTAGGGCTGTTGATGAGGGGGCGACAATAATTGATGTGGGTGCCTACTCGTCGCGACCAGGGGCGGATGATGTCTCTGTGGAGGAGGAGTGGCGACGTGTCGACCTTGGAGTTGGTGTCGTGAGGCGCGTAGCTCCCGAGGTGACGGTTTCGGTCGATACCTTTAGGGGTGAGGTGGCGAGACGCGCACTTGCGAAGTATGGCTACCTTGTGATAAATGATATCTCAGCAGGGGAGATTGACCCATTAATTATAGGTGTCGTGGCAGAGTATGGAGTTCCATATATCGCGATGCACATGAGGGGCGTCCCTCAGTCGATGCAGTCTATGACACAATATCGCGATATCGTTGCGGAGGTTGTTGAGTATCTTCGCGCAAAGGTTGAACAGCTCCGAGAGGCTGGTGTTGAGGAGATAATTCTCGACGCGGGGTTTGGTTTTGCTAAGAGCCTCGAACAAAATTACGAGTTAATGAAGGGGTTGCATAGAGTTGTCGAGTTGGGTTGTCCTGTATTGTCTGGAGTGTCGCGCAAGTCGATGATCTATAAGCTATTGGGAACAACACCGCAGGATGCTTTGGCTGGAACAATAGCTCTAGGTTGGGAGTCGCTTAGGCAGGGGGCGACAATCCTTAGGGTGCACGACACGCGCGAGGCTGTGGAGACGTTAAAAATTTATGAAGCGTATGATAAAGGCGATAGATATATCTAAGCGATTTGGGACATTGGAGGTTCTGAGGGGTGTGACTCTGGAGATTGCCCCCTCGGAGGTTGTCTCGATCACGGGGGCGAGTGGAGCGGGTAAGAGTACTCTGCTCCAGATCATGGGTACGCTGAACAAAGCGGACTCGGGACGCATATATATAGATGGTGTGGAGATCACCCCCAAGATGAAGGATCGCCAGCTGTCGAAGTTTCGCAACGAGAAGATCGGCTTTGTCTTTCAGTTTCATAACCTCTTGCCTGAGTTCACAGCCTTTGAGAATATCTGTCTACCTGGATATATCGGGCGCAGGGATGCAAAAGTTGTTGAGGCGAGGGCTAAGGAGTTGTTGGAGATGATGGGGTTGACCTCGAGGGGTGACCACAAGCCTAGCCAACTTTCGGGCGGTGAGCAGCAGCGTGTTGCTATTGCGAGGGCGTTGGTTAACTCGCCAAAGGTTCTCTTTGCCGATGAGCCATCGGGAAATCTCGACTCGGTGAATCGTCAGGAGATACATAAGTTGTTCTTCGAGTTGAGGGATAAGTTGGGCATCACGGTTGTTGTGGTGACCCATGATGAGGAGTTGGCTAATATGGCGGATCGAAAAATTGTTATGCGTGATGGAGAGATTATCAAGTAGAGATATTGAGTTAGATAGGTTGAGTCGCGAGGATCTGCACGCGTTGTTGGAGGACCTTCACGACCGATTTAATCGTAGCGAATTTGTTGAGGCAGACCCTATTAGCGTGCCTCACAGATATGAGTCGAGGGATGATCGCGAGGTTGCTGGATTCTTTGCCTCCACCATCGCGTGGGGAAACCGCAAGGCGATTGTCAAGAGTGCCCACCGCATGATGGAGTGTATGGGTGATGCCCCTGCGGACTTTGTGCGCAACGCCTCCGAGGAGGATTTGCGAGGGTTGGAGAGCTATGTTCACCGAACATTCAACGGTCTCGATTTTCGCGATTTTGTTATGTGTCTGCGAGGCATATATGAGCGGTGGGGCGGTATAGGTAACCTCTTCGAGTGTAGCTACGAGGAGTGTGGATCTATGGCTGAGTCGCTTTCGAAATTTAGGGGTGAATTTTTTATGCCCACGCACCAGCCGCGATGCGAAAAGCACCTATCGTCGATTGACAAGGGGGCGGCATGTAAGCGAACAAATATGTTTGTGAGGTGGATGGTTAGACGTGATAATCGAGGTGTGGATTTCGGAGAGTGGACGAAAATTCCGATGTCGGCACTCTACATTCCATTGGATGTCCACTCTGGAAATATGGCGCGCGCCTTGGGGCTGTTGTCGCGCAAGCAGAGCGATTGGAGGGCTGTGGCGGAGTTGACCGCCAACCTTCGAGAGTTCGATGTTAACGACCCTGTGAAGTACGATTTCGCACTTTTTGGTGCAGGAATTGATGGTTTTTTGAAGTAGACTTGAGTGGGTATGTTTAGGTTTAAACAGTTCGCTATAGAGCAGGATCGCACCGCCATGAAGGTCGGCACGGATGGGGTGTTGTTGGGGGCGTGGTGTCGCACTCCTCAGTCGAATGTACCTAGTCGAATTCTGGATATTGGAGCTGGTACGGGTCTGATAGCCTTGATGTTGGCGCAGCGATCAGAGCATTCTACAGTTGTTGGTGTTGAGGTCGATGAGGCGAGTTGGGGTCAGGCGAGCGAGAATGTAGAGAGGTCGCCATGGAGTGAGCGCGTTGAGATAATAAAATCGCCAATTCAGGAGTTTGAACCGAAAGAGAGGTTTGATCTGATCGTTAGTAATCCGCCATATTTTGTCGACTCATTGCTGTCGCCCGATGCCTCGCGAACCAATGCGCGCCACACGACAACACTCACCTTCGAGGAGTTGATTGTGTCGGTGTTGAGACTTCTTGGTGATGGCGGACGCTTTGCGGTGGTCTTGCCAACTGTGGAGAGCCAACGCTTTGACGAGGTGTTGCAGGGGCGAATGACGCTGAACCGTCGATGTTTTGTTAAGGGGCGCGAAGATCTTGAGGTCAAGAGGGTTATGAGCGAATATGTTGTTGCGCCATTGGACGGAGATGTTGAGATGGAGGAGTTGACAATCGAGCGCGAACGACACCAATATACCGATGAATATAAAGAGTTGACGCGTGATTTTTACCTTAAATTTTGATATTCGCGCGAAAATGCCTATTTTTACCCAACCGAAAAATTACGTAATATGAAATTTATATCTACATTTTTGGCTGTGACGTTTGCAACGGGCGTAGCCTCAGCACAGAACTATATAACATCTCCAGTTGGAGTTGTCTCACCATCTGAAACCTACACACTCGAAGGGGTCAACCCCTCTGCTATTGTCGTTGAGTTTGAGGTTGATGAGGTGGCTTTCAAGGCTGGTGACTATGCGCGATATGCTCAGAAGTATCTAGGTGTGAGGGCGAAGCTTATGGATTCGAAGTCTATTGTTGTCTCGTCATCATCGTTGAAACTAGCCCCAGCCGATTACTTTATCGCCAAGGGGTGCGGTGCGGTGCAGAGTGGCGTTGAGGTGATCTCTAAGGGGGAGTTAGACCCTCTGTTGGAGTTGCCCGTAGATCGCTACTCGGCTACAATATTACCGTTGGAGGAGGCTGCGAGTGCCGCTGCTGCTCAGATCTTTAAGATCCGAACTACGCGTCGCGATCTGATATCGGGAGATATTGGCGAGGGGGTCTTTGGTGGTGGTCTTAACGGTGCGCTCTCTACGTTTGAATCTACGGAACGTCGTCTAGTTGAGATGTTTATGGGGCGTGAGACGCGCAAGAGCATCAAGTATAGATATGTCGTGACGATGGAGCAGGATAAGATGCAGTATGTGGTGTGTCGTTTTGATAAGAGCCGCGGAATTGTCCCTGCATCGGATCTCACTGCTGAGCCTGTATACCTCCAGATTACAGCATCCGATAGACCATTTAATATCTTCAAAAAGCCAGGCGAGAAGGAGACTAATCGCGCGGTATTCAAAGTGGCGGATATGTCAAAATGTGACCTCTTTGTGAGTGGCGCAGTTGTCTCAAGCGAGATTCTACCGCTCTTTATCTTTGGATCTGAGGCGGAGGTTGCCATTATTAAACGATAGATTATGAGTGAAGTAGCTCGTGTGAGTAAGAGTGTGCGCATGGCTCACCTGTTGGGTGAGTTGCGTCGCGAGATGAATGGTGCCGTGGTGGGATCTATGCGCTACTATGGGGGCGAATATGGCTTAAACTATGGCGTTAGCATCCCTACAATCAGGTCGTTGGGGCGTGCTGAGAGTGAGGATCACGCTTTTGCGCGCTACCTCTATCAGCAGGAGGTGAGGGAGCTGAAGTTGGTATCGTTGTGGATTGCATCGCCTGAGATGGTTGGTGCGGAGCTAGATTTCTGGTCGCGAGGCATTGTCAACTCCGAGATCGCCGAGGAGGCGGCATTCGTCCTGATGGGGCGCGTGGATGGTGTCGAGAGTTGGTTGGAGTCGGGGTCGGAGCTGTTGCAATATTGCGCGGTATTGGCGTTGGCGTCGCATAAGGTTGTGAGTGTCAAGAGCATCGCACCGCAGCTGATTTCACTGCTTAAAGATGATCCACACCTGCTACCTAAGGCGGTTGTGAGCCTGTTGGATTGCGCACTTCGTGGTGAGCAGTCGCGTCAAGAGGTGGTTGAGTTTATGGCGATGGTCGAGAGTCAACTCTCTAGCGACCTAAAATCAGTGAAGTATATCTGCGAGGAGATGGCGTGGCGTCTCGAACTCTAAAGCAATCAGCTAGAGCGACCTTTCGAAATATCCGCCTCCAATAACCCTATCCCCAATGTAGAGGGCGATGGGTTGTCCTGCGGCGCATGCCCAAGCTGGTGAGTCCAGATCTATGATATAGTTACCTTCGATCTGTGAGGGTGAGATTCTTGCGTAACCCTCGGGATTACGCCCCAGACCGCGCACCATAACTGTGATATTTTCAGCTGTCAGAGTCTCGTTGAGGTCGACAAAGTTGCAGTCGCTCATAAGGAGTCTACGCGAGAAAAGCGCGCTATTTTCGCCCACAATAATGCGATTACTCGTGGCATCCATCCCAACCACAGCTCTGCACGCTGGAATCCCCTCTCCGCGTTTCTGCCCAATGGTGTAGTGCGCCAATCCGCGATGTGTGCCGACCACCTCACCACTCTGGTCGATGATCTCGCCAAAAGGCTGTATGCCACACTGTTGCTCTATGAAGTCGCTGTAGTGACAACCCTCCAAGAAACATATCCCCATGCTTTCGCGTTTGAGTGAGGATGTCGCTTTGACCTCCTCCTTGATGCGTGTCGCCATGGGTGTCAATGCGCGTGCAAGAGTGCTCTGCGAGAGTCCCCAAAGGTAGTAGGATTGGTCTTTGCGTGGGTCGCGTGCACGCGAAACATATAGTCTGTTGCTGTGCTCCGTTATGGCGAAGTAGTGCCCCGTAGCAAATCTTTTGATGCCGTGACCATCCGCGTATCGCTCCATCGCGCTCCACTTGATATGTGGGTTGCAACGCGTGCAGGGTGCAGGGGTGCGTCCCGATCTATATTCGTCGGTGAAGTTGTCGATGATGAGCCTCTGGAACTCCTCGCGCATATCCACGACGTCAAACTCCACGCCCAACTCCGCTGCCCTTGCGCGTGCACTCTCCACCACCGATGTGTTGTCGAGTAGGCGCAACGTCACAGCAACAACATCATACCCATCATTTTGGAGTATCTCGACTGCCGCGCTACTATCAATACCTCCACTAAATGCCAAGGCAACTCTCTCTCTCATAACCGACTCTGTATTTTGTAAATTTATACTAATTATACGGTTGGTAACTTAAATATTTATAATATACAAATTGACCTAAAAATAAAATTGCGCCATGACTAACTCAATAAATGAGTATTGCCACGACGCAATGTTATTTTGTAAACAAGTTTACAATCGACTCAATCTACACCTAATCATTCAATTGTTTTTTTTGTTTGGCTTAGTGTTTTTACAACGCTTTAGCCTCAGCCTCTTCACGGGCTTTTTGTTCAAAGTACTCGGGTTTGTTCTTCTTAACAAACTCAATTACCTCATGTAAACCCTCACTAACCTTGTCGAAATCCTCTTTGTAAAGGAATATCTTGTGACGGTCATACGTTACAGATCCATCGGGGTGGCTCTTCTTACGACTCTCCGTGATGGTTAGGAAGTTATCATCGTCTCGAGTTGTGCGTACATCAATGAAGTAAGTTCTTCGTCCAGCCTTTATTGTCTTAGTCAATATCGGCTCTCCGAACTCCTCTTCGGGGCGGCGGGTGGTGTAATTTGTCATAGTATAAATTTATTTGTTACCTTATATATTGCGAATATAATAAAAATTTATTTATGGAGCAAATAAAATACCAATTTTTACCTAATAAAAATTGTATCTCTTTTGGTCTTTCAACCCCTTTAGAACCCGATTTATTGCGTTAAAAGTCGTTGTGTCTTCGCGATTTAGCACCTCATAAAACGCATTTGAATTGTAGAGTTTTTGTGCTAACACTGCTTTTATGTATGTGTTTGCCTCGTTGAGAAGGGCTGTCGTGTCCACCTCCACAAACGGCAATTCCTTGCTGAAAATTTCGCGCTTCTTCGCCAACTCCAATAGCTCGCTTATCATCTTAGCGTCAACCTCATAGCGATCAACAAAGTTGTTGTGCGCCAAAAAACCATTTAGCAAATTTGTCCTCTCGCGATCCAAATATTGTATCGCAAATTCGTTGATAATTCCGCGACGTATTAGCGTCGAATAGAGGGGCGATAATGGCACTGTATCTCGGGCGAGTTTTATCTCTGGAGTGATTCCTCCGCCACCCAAAACCGAACGTCCAAGTTTTAACGTTTTGTGTGAACTTTTTTCTGAGTGTGATGAATTTTCTACACTGTCAACCGCTGTTTTGTGTGAAAAATACTCATCACTTTTTCCATTTTCGTAGGGTCGCTGTATCACTCGTCCCGAGGGTGTGTGGTATCGCGCGATTGTGATTCTTGTCGATGAACCATCAACAAGTGGGAACTGTCGTTGCACCAAACCTTTGCCAAAGGTGGTCTCTCCAATGATGACTCCTCTGTCCCAATCTTGGATTGCTCCAGCGACAATTTCACTCGCCGAGGCGGAGTTGCTGTCGACAAGAATTATGACCCCTCCCTTCGTGAACTCGCCATCTCGGGTCGCTTTGTATTGATGCGGAGCGAAGGCGCGCCCCTCAGTCGAGACAATGAGCGATCCTTTGTCGAGGAAGAAGTTAGCCATCTCGATAGCTTGCGAGAGAAGTCCGCCACCGTTTCCGCGCAGGTCGACAACCAAATCCTTCAGGTGTGGCATCTTGGCGAAGCTCTCACGAAACTCATCCATCGTCGTCTGACCAAAGCGATTAACCTTGATGTAGCCTGTGGTCTTGTCGAGCATGTAGGCGGCATCAATGGTGTGAATTGGAATATTGTCGCGTGTGATTGTGAAGTCCAGATGGGGTGTGCCTCGACGTGCAACCTTGATATTAACCTTGCTACCTCTCTTGCCCCTTATGTATTTCGGAACATCGACCTCCGAGAAGCCGATAGCACTCTTGCCGTCAACCTCAATAATGCGATCATTGGGCACGACACCAACGCTCTGTGCAGGAGCTCCCGCGATGGTGTTGACAACCATAATGGTGTCGTTTACCACCGCGAACTCTATGCCTATGCCGCTGAACTCACCCTTGATACTCTCATCGACACTCTTCATCTCCTCGGCTGAGATATATGTTGAGTGGGGGTCAAGCTCCTTCAGAATGCTCTCAATAGCCCTCTCGATGAGTGGTTTCATATCTACATCTTCGAGATACGCGCTATATAGATAGTCGTAGAACTGGTTGAATTTCTGGAGCTGAAGTGTGTTCTTTTTCTTCGCGGTCGACTCTTTTGTCGTCGGTGATTCTGCATATGTACTGAATATGCAGAGTGACAGTAACACGCTAATCCATACTTTTCTAACCATTTCTACTCTTATATTTATTTTTATTCTTTATGCCAAAAACTGAGCCAACTCCCCAAAAGGTACAGATGACTGCTCGCCAAGTTGCATGTTCTTCACCGTTGCGCACTGGTTCTCAATCTCTTGACTTCCAATGATTACAACGTAAGGTATACCACGCTTATTGGCATACTCCATCTGCTTTTTCATCTTTCCGCCATCGGGGTACAACTCACAAGCGATGCCGTTGTTGCGCAACACCTTCATCAGTTTGAGTGACGCAAGTTGCTCTGCCTCGCCCAAGTTGGTGAAGATAACCTTTGTCGAGACGTTGATCCCCTCGGGGAATAGCTCCAAGCCAACCATAACATCGTAGATGCGATCTGCTCCAAACGAGATGCCGACACCCGAGACATTTGGCATGCCGAAGATACCTGTCAAGTCATCATAACGTCCACCGCCACAGATAGATCCGATGGCGAAATCCATCGCCTTAACCTCGAAGATTGCACCTGTGTAGTAGTTGAGTCCACGCGCCAATGACAAGTCAATCTCGATGGGTAGCTCCGTGCCGATGGCATCTGTAAGGTCGAGAATTGTTGTCAACTCCTCAACGCCCTTAACTCCCGTCTCCGACACCGCGATGATCTCGCGCAACTTCGCCAACTTCTCGCGATTTGTTCCGCTAAGCTCCAAAATTGGTTGCAATGTCTCAATTGCTGCATCCTCGATTCCGCGCTCGCGAAGCTCAGCCTTAACGTTGTCGAGACCAATTTTGTCCAACTTGTCGATAGCCACGGTGATATCCATCATCTTGTCGGCATGACCGATAGCCTCCGCAATTCCGTAGAGGATCTTGCGGTTGTTGACCTTGAGTGTTACGTTGATTCTCAACGCCTTGAATACACGCTCCACAATCTCAATGAGGTCAACCTCGTTGGTCAAAGAGCGTGAGCCGATCATGTCGACATCACACTGGTAGAACTCTCTGTAACGACCTTTTTGTGGACGATCAGCACGCCAAACGGGCTGAATCTGGTAACGCTTGTATGGGAATGTCAACTCGTTTTGGTGCTGCACAACATACCTCGCAAAGGGTACAGTGAGGTCATATCTAAGACCCTTCTCGCAGATCTTAGATGGTGAGGTCAACTCCTCGCGACTCATCTGCTTGGCATAGTCACCCGAGTTGAGGATCTTGAAGAGGAGCTTGTCACCCTCCTCGCCATATTTGCCCATGAGCGTTGAGAGGTTCTCCATCGAGGGGGTCTCTAGTGGAGCAAATCCAAAGAGTTTAAAAACCCCTTTGATAGTCTCAAAAATATATTGTCGACGCATCATTTCGGCATCTCCGAAGTCGCGCGTACCCTTTGGTATTGATGGTTTCTGTATAGCCATTATCTATTTAAATCTTTATTATTCAACAAGTTTCTTGTACTTCACGCGCTTAGGAGCCATATCCTCGCCCTGCGACTTCTTCCAAGCCTCGAACTCGCTATACGATCCCTCATAGTAGATCACGCGCGAGTTGCCCTCGAACGAGAGGATGTGCGTGGCGATACGATCCAAGAACCAACGGTCATGCGAGATGACAACGGCGCAGCCTGCGAAGTTCTCCAATCCCTCCTCCAAGGCGCGCAGTGTGTTGACGTCGATATCATTGGTTGGTTCATCGAGCAAGAGTACGTTACCCTCCTCTTTGAGTGCCAAGGCGAGGTGCAAGCGGTTGCGCTCACCTCCCGACAGCATGCCACACTTCTTCTCCTGATCTCCACCCGAGAAGTTGAACCTTGCGACATAGGCGCGCGCAGGAACTTGGCGATTGCCCAACTGCACCCACTCGCTATTCTGCGAGATAACCTCATAGACGCTCTTGTCGGGGTCGATAGATTTATGTTGCTGATCCACGTATGCGAGCTTGACAGTCTGTCCCACAGTGAACGTTCCAGTGTTGGGAGTCTCCAACCCCATAATCATTCTGAACAAGGTTGTCTTACCCGTTCCGTTAGGACCGATCACTCCGACAATACCTGCTGGTGGAAGTGAAAAGTTGAGATCCTCGTACAAAACACGATCATCGTAACCCTTCGAAACTCCGTGTGCCTCAATGACAACATCACCCAAGCGAGGTCCATTGGGGATGAAGATCTCCAACTTCTCCTCCTTGCCCTTAGTATCCTCATTCATCATCTTGTCATATGCTGAAAGACGCGCTTTGCTCTTGGCGTGACGTCCCGAAGGTGACATGCGCACCCAATCCAACTCGCGCTCCAAGGTCTTGCGACGCTTGCTCTCCTGCTTCTCCTCCATCGCCATGCGAGTGGTCTTTTGCTCCAACCAACCTGTGTAGTTGCCCTTCCAAGGGATACCCTCACCGCGGTCAAGCTCCAAGATCCAACCTGCGACATTATCCAAGAAGTAGCGGTCGTGGGTCACAGCGATAACTGTACCCTTATACTGCTGCAAGTGCTGCTCCAACCAGTCAATAGACTCAGCATCAAGGTGGTTAGTAGGCTCATCAAGCAACAACACATCGGGCTGCTGAAGCAACAAGCGACACAACGCAACACGTCTGCGCTCACCTCCCGAGAGGACGCTGATAGACTGCTCAGGCTCTGGACACCTCAAAGCATCCATCGCGCGCTCCAAGACGCTATCCAACTCCCAACCATTCACATGGTCGATCTGCTCATACAGCTCGCCCTGACGCTCAATGGTGCGATTCATCTCATCGTCATCCATCGGCTCACAGAGCCTCATGTTGATATCCTCGTACTCCTTGAGTAGAGCAACCGTAGAGGCACAACCCTCCTCGACAATCTCGCGAACGGTCTTGGTGTTGTCCAACTGTGGCTCCTGCTCCAAGTAACCAACCGAGAAACCAGGTGAGAAGACAACCTCGCCTTGGAAATTCTTGTCCAGACCAGCGATGATCTTCATAAGCGTAGATTTTCCCGAACCATTGAGTCCAATGATTCCGATCTTCGCACCGTAGAAAAATGAGAGGTAGATGTTATTCAATACCTTCTTTTGGTTCGAGAAGGTCTTGCTGACCCCAACCATCGAAAAAATTATCTTTTCGTCTGCCATATCTTATTATATTTTTGTTTTTTTATTGTCTCATATATGCGTGAACCGCAAAGATACAAAACAAATTTGGTTTGGACTATTTGCTACGCCTATTTTTTTTCGTAACTTGCCCCCATTAAATCATAAATTTTAAAGAGTTAAGGTTATGTCAGAGTTGAAAATTATCGCAACAATCACTGTTAAAGCTGAGTGCCAAGAGGCTATGCAGCCAATTTTTAAAGCCGTAGTCGAAGGCACACGCCAAGAGGAGGGAAACGTAAGCTACGTTCTGCATCAAGATGTTAAGAACCCCTGCAAGTACGTAATGGTCGAGGTGTGGAAATCACTAGCAGCCATCGACTCCCATAACGCTAGCGCACACTTCGGAGATTTCGTAAAAGACTCCGATGGCATGCTTGAGGCTATCGACGTCGCTGTCATCCGCGAGGTGATGTAGGCTGGGGTCTGTCCTGCGCGGACGGCGGCGGGGTGCTCCCCGCGGAGCTGAACTTTTTCCTAGCGGTCATGTGGTACGCACTTTTGCAAAGTGCTAAGTTTAAAGAGAGAGATTTTCGGATTTTAAAAGCCTTCCCCTAGCGGGTCGGCTCTTAATCCGAAAATCTCTCTCTTTAAACTTCACGCTACTAGCGTAGCGTGCCACATGCCGAACTTCCACCGCTCATAGTATTGTCGCTTTGTCTCGTTTTGGGACAATGAGACAGTGGGATATAATAACAGCGGTCGAGATCATATGACCTCGACCGCTGTGCTCTATATTAGCTCGTAGATTACTTGCTAGCCTCCTGAATAGCAACCGCTACAGCAACTGTAGCACCTACCATTGGGTTGTTACCCATACCAAGGAATCCCATCATCTCAACGTGCGCTGGTACTGATGAAGATCCTGCAAACTGAGCGTCAGAGTGCATACGACCCATAGTATCTGTCATACCGTAAGATGCTGGACCTGCAGCCATGTTATCTGGGTGCAAAGTACGACCTGTACCACCACCAGATGCTACTGAGAAGTAGTTCTCACCTGCAAGGACACGCTCCTTCTTGTATGTTCCAGCTACTGGGTGCTGGAAACGTGTTGGGTTAGTTGAGTTACCTGTGATAGATACATCAACACCCTCTTTCCACATGATTGCAACACCCTCGCGAACATCGTCAGCACCGTAGCAACGAACCTTACCGCGAAGACCTGCTGAGTAAGCTGTCTCCTTAACAACTGCTACCTCACCTGAGTAGTAATCGAACTGAGTCTGTACGTATGTGAAACCGTTGATACGAGAGATGATCTGTGCAGCATCCTTACCCAAGCCGTTAAGGATTACGCGCAAAGGCTCTGTACGTACCTTGTTAGCCATCTCAGCGATCTTGATAGCACCCTCAGCAGCAGCGAAAGACTCGTGACCTGCCAAGAAAGCAAAACACTTAGTCTCCTCACGAAGTAGACGTGCAGCCAAGTTACCGTGACCGATACCTACCAAACGATCGTCAGCTACAGATCCTGCGATACAGAATGCCTGCAAACCCTCACCGATAGCCTCAGCAGCGTCAGCAGCCATAGTGCATCCCTTCTTGATTGCGATAGCAGCACCTACAACGTAAGCCCACTTCGCGTTCTCGAAACAGATAGCCTGAGTCTCCTCGCAAGTTGTGTATGGATCGATACCCTTAGCGTCGCAGATAGCCTTAGCGTCATCAATACCGTTAATACCATATTGAGCAAGTACAGCATTGATCTTCTCAATTCTGCGCTCGTAACTTTCAAACAAATTTGCCATAATTTTTTTCTCTTTATGTATATTGAACAATATTGATTACTCTTGACGTGGGTCGATATACTTAACAGCCTCAGCAAAGCGTCCGTAAGAACCCTTAGACTTCTCCAAAGCCTCGCCAGCCTCGATACCCTTCTTTACGAACTCCATGAACTTACCCATGTGTACGAACTCGTAGCCGATTACCTCGTCGTTGCTATCAAGAGCCATACGAGTACAGTAACCCTCAGCCATCTCAAGGTAACGAACACCCTTAGCGATAGTACCAAACATAGTACCTACCTGTGAACGAAGACCCTTACCCAAATCCTCTAGTGACGCTCCGATTGGAAGACCACCCTCAGAGAAAGCAGACTGTGTACGTCCGTAAGCGATCTGCAAGAAAAGCTCGCGCATTGCTGTGTTGATTGCATCACAAACAAGGTCAGTGTTAAGAGCCTCAAGAAGAGTCTTTCCTGGAAGGATCTCAGAAGCCATAGCTGCTGAGTGAGTCATTCCTGAACAGCCGATTGTCTCAACCATAGCCTCCTGAATGATACCCTCTTTAACGTTAAGAGTTAGCTTACAAGCACCCTGTTGTGGAGCACACCAACCCACTCCGTGAGTTAGACCAGAGATATCAGAAATCTCCTTTGAACGCACCCATTTTCCCTCCTCTGGGATTGGAGCAGAACCGTGATTTGCACCTTTAGTAACACAGCACATCTGCTGCACTTCATGTGAATAGATCATAATCCGTAATATTTTAGTTATATGTGTATGATTTTCCGTATTGCTGTGCAAAGATAATCATTTTTAAGTTTTTTTTAGCATTTTTTTATCGTTTTGTAACAATTTCCTGCTATTTTTGTTGTGATTATCTATTGTGCGAACACCTATATATTAATATAAGGGGGGTGAAATTGTTGCGGTAACAGAATCTTAAAACTCCGTAATCAACCTTTAACATTATTAATATATCGTAATAACATCAATTGTAGACTTTTGCAACAGAAAATTATACTGTAAAAGTAATATTGATGAAAGCATTTAGATTTTTATTATTAGGAGTTGTTCTTGTGGCGTCTGTTGTCACATCTGTTGCCGCAACTCTAAAGGGTAAGGTTATCGACGAGTCTACTCAGCAGCCTCTTATAGGAGCAACAATCCTTATTAAGGGTACTGCTCAGGGAGTGACAACAAACTTGGATGGTGAGTTTGAGTTGAAGGTTGACCGCAAGCCTCACACCATCGCTGTCTCTTATATCTCTTATGTAACTCAGGAGGTTTTGCTTGAGGGCAAGGGTGACAACAAGTTGGATATCTTGGTTCAGTTGGCGTCGGACACGAAGGTGATGGAGGCGGTGAAGGTTACTGCTAAGCTCAACCGCGAGAGTGAGTATGCTGCAATCGCGGATCAGAAGGATGCCATCTTCGCTACGCAGGTTGTAGGTGCTAAGGAGTTGTCTCGCAAGGGAGTTAGCGATGCTCAGGGAGCTGTGGCTAAGGTGTCGGGAATCTCTAAGCAAGAGGGTGTTAAGAATGTTATTGTTCGCGGTTTGGGCGACCGTTACAACGCTACCACGCTTAATGGTTTCCCAATTCCATCTGAGGATCCTGAGTATAAGAATATCTCGTTGGACTTCTTCTCGACAGATATTATCCAGAGTGTAATTGTAAATAAGACCTTTACTGCTGTTGGGTCATCGGATGTCGGTGGTGCAAATATCAACATTACATCTAAGGAGCTTACGGGTGACTCTAAGTTTGATGTCTCGGTATCTGGGGGTATCAATACAAACACTGTGGGCAAGGATGTTCTTGTTCCAGACGGTATCAACTCACTTGGCTTTGCGAGCACTAAGCAGCCTACAAACGTATCTTCGGAGTATAACTTCGAGAATAGCCTCGACCCTGAGGTGAAGGGTTCAAACATGGATAAGAGCATCGCTCTTTCGGGTGGTAAAAAGTTCATGATCGGAGAGAATCCGTTGAATGTATACCTTGTTGCGAGCTACGACAACAGCTCAAACTACCGTGAGGAGGAGATCCGCGATGTCAATACAGCAGGTCAGTTGGGTCGTGAGCAGTATGTTAACTTCTCGGATGTCTCAACATCATATTTGGGTTTGGCGAATGTGAACTACACCATTAGCGACAAGCACCGTTTGGACTACAACCTAATGTATATACGTTCGGGATCTAGCTCCGTGGGTGAGTACTTCGGTATGGATCAGAGCAGTCAGAAGTTTGCTGCAAATAGCGACGATATGGGATATACTCGTCGTCAGCAGATCAACGAGAACTCATTGATGGTTAACCAGATTATCTCTAAGTGGGATCTATCTTCACGTGTGGATCTTGAGGTTGGTGCGTCATACAATATGATTAAGGGTAATGAGCCAGATCGTCGTATTGACAACTACGCTCTTGTTGACGAGGCGACAAACACATATAAGCCATCTACTGCGGGAGGTAACCATATGCGTACATTCTCGGAGCTTACCGACAACGATTTCAATATCAAGGTGGCTGTAGCCTATAAGTTGTCGAGTGACGAGGCGAATAAATCACTCCTTAAGGTTGGTTACAACGGTCGTATCGTAGACAACAATTTCGAGGAGACTGAGTATAACTACCAGTTGAGCCAGTCGCCTGAGGTTACGATCAACAACTTCGCGATGGATGACTTCTTCAATAGCGCGAATTTGAGCAGTGGGGCGTTCTACAACTACGGAAATATCAAGAATACATATACTGTTGCAAAGTCTATCCACTCACTTTTTGCTGATGTTACATACCAATTCTCAGATGCTTTGATTGCGAGTCTCGGTTTGAAGTATGACATTGTAAATGTTGAGGTTGACGCCGAGACTGGAGATACAGGTTATGGCGGTCAGGTTGTAAATCCAGACGCTTTGGAGAAGGGTTACTTCTTGCCAAGTCTTAATCTGCGTTACGCTTTGGATGAGAAGAATGCACTTCGTTTGAGCCTCAGCAAGACATACACACTCCCTCAATCTAAGGAGCTTGCACCATATATCTACTATGGACCATCGTTCACGAGTCAGGGTAACGCAAACCTTCAGCCTTCGGAGAACTACAACTTTGATTTGAAGTGGGATTGGTATATGTCCAATAGCGAGCTGTTGACCGTTACAGGTTTCTACAAGCTCATCATGGATCCTATCGCGCGTACTACAACGCAATCTGCTGGTGGTTTCTTGACATACAACAATATCGCCGACCAAGCTACTGCGGCAGGTTTGGAGGTTGAGTTCCGCAAGAATCTGTTGACAAACAAGATCAGCGATGACAGCACAAACAAGCTCTCTATGGGTTTCAATGGCTCTTATATCTATACAAATGTTGAGATGGACTCTAAGTTTGTACCTAAGAATGAGTCGTCACAGTTGCAGGGTGCTGCGCCATATATCGCAAATGTTGATGTTACCTACCAGATGACTCGCAAGAGGTATGACCTTTTGAATACCCTAGTCTTCAACTACACTGGTGACAGCGTCTATGCTCAGGGTGTTAACGGCTTTGAGGATACAATCCAAGAGGGTATCGCAACTTTGAACTTCGTATCATCGGTGGCGTTCAATAACATGAAGGTGAGCCTTAAGGTTAACAACATCTTGAACTCGGATTATGTCCTCTCTCGCGATGCAGATGATGGTAAGAACTACATCCTAGGTAAGTATAATCAGGGAATGGATATCTCGCTCGGTTTCTCTTACGGTTTCTAAACTAGCAAATTTACACATACAATATTTCAAAAAACAATTTTTTCAAAAAAAAACAAAAATGAAAAAGAATCTTTTTGCAATTCTTGCAATTCTTGCAATGGTAGCAGCAGTGGCTCCATCATGTTCTAATGATGACTCAAATGGTGATGATCAAACTCCAGATGCAACATCTATTAAGGGTGATGTTACTTCTGATGCTCCGATGACACTCTCAGCAGGTACTGAGTGGACAATCTCAGGTCCCCTTCGTGTTAAGGATGGTGGTGTTCTTACTATCGAGGCTGGTGCTACAATCTCTGCTGCTCCTAGCTTTTATAGCTATATCTTGGTTGAGAAGGGTGGTAAGATCATGGCTGAGGGTACATATGCTAAGCCTATCACTTTCAAGTCAACAACTGACGGTGCTAAGTGGGGTGGTTTGATCCTTAACGGTAAGGCTCCAGTTTCAGGTGCTACTTACGGTACTGGTTCTACAACTACTGAGATCGACTCTGACTACTACTATGGTGGTAACGAGCCTACCGACAACTCAGGAACTTTGACTTATATCATCTTGAAGGATACAGGTGCTAACCTTAACGGTGACACAGAGCACAATGGTCTTACTTTGAATGGTGTTGGTTCTGGTACAACTATCAGTGACATCTTCGTTGATGCAACTTCGGATGATGGTGTTGAGTTCTTCGGTGGTACAGTTAATGTAACAAATCTTTTGGTTGTTAACTCTGATGACGATATGTTCGACTTCACTGAGGGTTACTCAGGTACTCTCTCTAACTGCTACGGAATCTGGGAGGCTGATTACTCTTCTTCAGAGGGTGACCCAAGTGGTGTTGAGGCTGACGGTAACCTAGATGGTAACAATGCATCTTATGTTCCACAGTCTAACTTCACTATCGAGAAGATGACAATCGTGAACAATGCATCTGCTTTGGATATGTATTGTGCTATCAACGTTCGTCGTGGTGCAACAGCTACTATCTCTGGTATCGTTAAGGGCTCTGGTAATGCAAAGACTCTTGTTTGTCTTGCCAAGAGCAACGGTGACGCTACAACTGCAACATCTATCAAGGTAAACAACTCAATGTTATTCACAACGGAGTTTGATTACCCAACAGGAAATACTGCTGCTAGCTACACTGCAATGGATGTTGCAGATGCTTTAGCAGTAGGTTGTGACACTTCAGTATTTGGATGGACTGGTTACTCTTTCGAGTAATTTAGGTTTTTTAAGTAAAAAATAATGATCGGGGTGCTCTTTGGAGTACCCCTTTTTAGGTAATGACAGATTTTTTTTGCATTTTTTTTGTAAAAAGATTGTGTAATTGTCATTTTTCTTTTTAACTTTGCTATTACTAAATACTTATTAAACTTTATTACTTACACAACATGGAGAATTTGATACAACAGATCAAGGAGCAGATGGAGATCTTCGAGGTCAACGCTGAGGCTCAAAGCACAAAGAACGTTAAGGCTGCAGGTGCTCGCGCACGCAAGGCTGCTCTAGAGCTTTCAAAGCTTATGAAGGAGTTCAGAAAGGCATCTCTTGAGGCTTCGAAATAGTCTTTCGATAGTCGCTCAAAACAACTTTGGCACTTATGTCCTCGCGACCTAGGTGCCAAAGTTGTTTTTTAATTTATAATGCGAATTAAGGTTTTAAAATATAAAACCAACAGAGACGTTTAACCAGCCTCGTCATTGCGGGCTTGATCCGCAATCTCTAAGAAAAAATACCAACTCGCTTAGAGATTGCGGATCAAGCCCGCAATGACGCGCGGAGAATAACTCATGACACGCGGAGTATTCACAATCCGCAACGCGCGGAGAATAACTCAAAACTCATAACTAAAATGAACATCAACTATCAGCCAGCAAGTAATCGTTACGACGATATGAAATATTCGCGCTGCGGCGTCAGCAGCCTTCGACTCCCAAGAATTTCTTTGGGGTTGTGGCACAACTTTGGAACAGATTGCAACTTCCGAACAGCAACCGATATCATCACACGCGCCTTTGATCGCGGAGTTACACACTTCGACCTCGCCAATAACTACGGACCTGTGCCAGGTAGTGCGGAGGAGAATTTTGGTGATATATTCCGCAATGAGCTGTCGGCATATCGCGACGAGATCATCGTAGCCTCTAAGGCAGGGCACGAGATGTGGGAGGGTCCCTATGGCGGTAACTCCTCGCGCAAGAGCGTCATGGCGAGTATAGATCAGAGTCTAAGGCGCACGGGTCTCGACTACTTTGATATTTTTTATAGCCACCGCTACGATGGCGAGACCCCCGTTGAGGAGACGATGTCGGCATTGGTGGATATTGTGAGGGCTGGTAAGGCTCTCTATGTCGGCTTGTCGAAATATCCGCCACAACAGGCGCGCGAGGCGTATGAGTACCTACGTAGCAAGGGTGTGGGCTGTTTGATGAGCCAATATAGATACAGCATGTTTGAGAGGGGTGTTGAGGCGGAGAGTCTGCCGTTAGCTACGGAGCATGGTTCTGGCTTTGTTGCCTTCTCGCCACTCGCCCAAGGGTTGTTGACCGATAAATATTTGGGCGGTATTCCTAGTGGGTCAAGGGCTGCGAGTGAGAGCCGTTTCCTCAGTGCGGAGCAGATCACAAAGCAGAAGTTGGAGATCATCACGGAGCTTAACAATATAGCCATTGGTCGAGGTGAGACTTTGGCGCAGATGGCACTTGCGTGGGTGCTGAGGGATGAGCGCGTAACCTCTGTAATTGTCGGGGCGAGTAGCGTGGCGCAGCTAGATGACAGCTTGGGGGCGTTGAACTCTCAGGGCTTTGACTACACGTTGTTGGAGGTGATTGATAAAATTTTGGCGAAAGGGTAGAAGAGTCCTTAAAAAAAAGCGACATCAGATTTGATGCTGTGCAGATTTTTTGTATTTTTGTCGAGATCTATCTTGGGGATATAGGCTTTTGGTCGCTCCGAGGGTGCAATTTAGTAATAAGTAATTTTTAGTGAGGTGATTATACTTGAGATTCTCGTCAGCATTGTGGGCTACCTATTTTTGATAGCTATGTGCTCTGTTTTTTTGATTTTGTCGGCTATCGCGTTGGTGGTCTGCTACCCATTTGATAAGAAGCGATGGGTGGTGCACAACTTGTCGCGCGTTATGGCGTATATATTCTATTTTCTATTTGGATTTGCGTGGCATCGTAAAATCGAGGGGCGCGAGAACCTTGATCCTAAGCGACCATATATCGTGGTGATGAACCACAATGCGATGAGCGATATTCCGCTGTTGTACTTCCTGCCGTTCGATTTTAGATGGGTTTCGAAGCGTCAGGTGTTCCAGATCCCATTTTTTGGGCAGTTCTTGGTGTTGCATGGCGACATCGCCATCGAGAGGGGTAACCCAGCAGCGGCGATGAAGTTGGTGATGTCGCGAGGTTTGAAGTGGCTCAATAGAGGCGTCTCTGTGGCGATATTTCCTGAGGGTACGCGTTCCAAGACGGGCGAGATTGGGCGTTTCAAGAGTGGAGCGTTTAGATTGGCTCAGGAGGCTGGGGTTGATATCCTGCCTATCGTGGCGTATGGCACGCGCGATTTGATAACTCCTCGTAGGTTGATGAGCCTCAATGGTCGAGTGAAGTTGAGGGTGTTGCCTGCGGTGAGTGCCGAGAGGGTTGCCTCGACAGATATGAAGGAGTTGATGGAGGAGGTTCACGCCCAGATGTGCGAGGCATTTGAGGAGATTCGCAAATAAGAGTAGATTTTTTGAGTATGACACAAGAGCTAAATATAAATATAGGTGCTGCCGATAACAACTATGGTGACGACGCAATTGTCACCTTGTCGCCTCGCGAGCATATACGTTTGCGTCCAGGAATGTATATCGGAAAGTTGGGCGACGGTACGCAGAGTGATGATGGAGTTTATGTTCTCATTAAGGAGGTTGTCGACAACTCGGTCGATGAGTTCATCATGGGGGCTGGAAAGCGCATCGAGATCAAGGTTGAGGATGGCGTTGTTACGATTCGAGACTTTGGTCGTGGTATTCCGTTGAAGTCGTTGGCGGCGGCGGTGAGCGAGATGAACACGGGTGGAAAGTATGGCGGTTCGGCATTTAAAAAGAGTGTCGGACTTAATGGCGTTGGTGTCAAGGCGGTGAACATGCTCTCCGAGGAGTTTCGGGCGAAGTCGGTTCGTGATGGTGAGGCGCGCACGGTGACATTCTCCAAAGGTCTCCAGCAGAGTGATGATTGGGAGAGTGGCGTTGTGGATAAGAACGGTACGGAGATCTCGTTTAGGGTCGACACGGAGGTTTTTGGTGAGTATAGCTACAATATGGAGTATGTCGAGCAGATGGTTCGCAACTACACATATCTTAACTTGGGGTTGACATTTTTGTTGAATGGTCAGACCTTTATCTCGAAAAATGGACTCCTCGATCTGCTCAATGAAAATATGAACCAAGATCCTCTCTATCCACCAATCCACCTCTCGGGGGCGGATATTGAGGTTGCCATAGCCCATGGTTCGGGATATGGAGAGGGATATTATTCGTTTGTCAATGGTCAGTACACTTCGCAGGGAGGTACCCACCAGTCGGCATTTAGGGAGTCGTTGGCGAAGGTTATCAAGGATTTCTATAAGAAGGATTACGACCCTTCGGATATCCGAACATCTATAATTGCGGCGGTCTCGGTCAAGGTCTCTGATCCGATATTTGAGTCGCAGACCAAGATTAAGTTGGGAAGTAAGGAGATCGAGCCAGGTGTGCCGATCCGCAACTTCATCATGGATTTCTTGAGTCAAAATCTCGATAATTTCCTGCATAAAAATCCCGAGACAGCGCAGGCGTTGCAACGCAAAATTGTGGAGAATGAGAAGGAGCGCAAGGCGATTTCGGGAATCCAGAAGAAGGCGCGCGAGACGGCTAAAAAGGTCTCGCTCAACAATAAAAAACTTCGCGATTGTAAGATCCATTTCACCGATAAAAACGAGTTGGCGGAGCAGTCGATGATCTTCATCACGGAGGGTAACTCAGCATCGGGATCTATAACATCGAGCAGGGATGTTCGTACTCAGGCGGTATTCTCGTTGAGGGGTAAGCCTCTCAACTGCTACGGACTTACGAAAAAGGTGGTCTATGAGAATGAGGAGTTCAACCTGTTGCAGGCGGCTCTCAATATCGAGGAGGATATGGAGAACTTGCGCTACAACAAGGTTATCATTGCTACGGATGCCGATGTTGATGGTATGCACATTAGGTTGTTGCTGTTGACATTCTTCTTGCAGTTCTTTCCAGATGTTATTCGAGGGGGTCACCTATTTATATTGCAGACTCCGCTATTTCGAGTTCGAAACAAGAAGCTGACCATGTACTGTTATAATGACGAGGAGCGACTCAAAGCGATTGCGAAGTGTGGATCTTCGGCTGAGATCACCCGATTTAAAGGTCTGGGTGAGATCTCCTCGGGAGAGTTCAAGGAGTTTATCGGCGAGGGTATGCGTATCGACAAGGTGCGCATGACCAAGGATGACCCGATCAAGGATATGTTGGAGTTCTACATGGGTAAGAATAGTTTTGAGCGTCAGGGTTTCATCATCGACAACTTGCGCATTGAGGAGGATATTGTTGATGACCTAGAGATAAGTTAGCGATTTTATGGAGAAAGAGATAGATAAGAGCGGAGAGTTGGTTGATGTAGCTCAGGAGTTGGTTTCGGCTGGCACTGAGGTGGATGCAACCCCTGCGCCCAAAGGAAAATATAGTCGTTTGACGAGTGAGGAGGCGGGAGTTCGCAAACTCACGGGTATGTACAAGAGTTGGTTCTTGGACTACGCTTCGTATGTGATTTTGGAGCGTGCAGTGCCTCATGTTCACGATGGACTGAAACCTGTGCAGAGACGTATCCTCCACGCCATGAAGGTGGTGGATGATGGTCGCTACAATAAGGTTGCCAACATTGTGGGTCAGACGATGCAGTACCACCCCCACGGAGATGCCTCGATCAAGGATGCCTTGGTGCAGCTGGGTCAGAAGGATCTGCTCATTGACTGTCAGGGTAACTGGGGTAACATACTCACGGGCGATGATGCTGCGGCAGGTCGTTATATTGAGGCTCGATTGTCGAAATTCGCATTGGATGTGGTCTTTAATCGTAAGACTACGGAGTGGATGTTGTCGTATGACGGACGTAAGGACGAGCCTGTGGTGTTGCCTATTAAGTTCCCGTTGCTATTGGCTCAGGGTGCGGATGGTATCGCGGTGGGTCTGGCATCTAAGATCTTGCCTCACAACTTTTTGGAGCTGATTGAAGCCTCGATTTCGCACCTTAAGGGCGAGACTTTCGAGTTGTACCCCGACTTCATGACGGGAGGTCAGATGGATGCTAGTCGTTACAATGATGGTTTGAGAGGTGGCACTGTGAAGGTGCGCGCCAAGATCTCGAAGATTGACAAGCGAACTTTGGCAATCACGGAGATTCCATACAATACAACCACGGAGTCGATCAAGGATTCTATTATCAAGGCGAACGATAAGGGCAAGATCAAGATCAAAAAGGTAGATGATAACACAGCCGAAAAGGTGGAGATTATCGTTCAGGTTGCCAATGACGAGTCGAGCGATAGGACGATTGATGCCCTCTATGCCTTCACGGATTGTGAGGTGTCGATAGCCCCCAACTCATGTGTCATATATGATAACAAGCCACACTTTTTGGGTGTTAGCGAGATGTTGAGGCGTTCGGCAGATCACACTAAGGAGTTGCTGAGAATGGAGCTTTCGATCCGTATGGGCGAGTTGCAGGAGGCGTGGCACGCGGCATCGTTGGAGCAGATCTTCATTGAGAATAAGTTGTATCAGCTTATTGAGGGGTGTACAACGCGTGAGGCGGCATACGAGGCTGTGGATGGTGGACTTGAGCCATTCAAGAAGCGTTTGCGCCGAGAGGTAACCCAAGAGGATGTGCAGCGACTAACGGAGTTGAAGTTCATCAGAATATCGCGATATGACACCGCCAAGGCGGATAACGAGATAAAGGGTATCGAGGATGAGATTACCAAGACGGAGTACCATTTGAACCACCTAACGGAGTATGCCGTAGCCTATTACGAGCGTATTCGCGATAAGTATGGCAAGGGCAAGGAGCGTAGAACTGAGCTTAGGGAGTTCGACCAGATTGAGGCGACAAAGGTTGCGGTGACCAACGCCAAACTCTATGTTGATAGGGTAGAGGGCTTCTTTGGTTTTGGCAAGTCGATGAAGGATAGTGAGTTTGTCTGCGACTGTTCCGATATTGACGATGTTATTGTGGTGACCAAGGATGGACGATATATCATCACCAAGGTTAGCGAAAAGGCGTTCTTCGATAAGAACATATATTATATAGGTGTATTCAAGCGCAATGACGAGCGCACGATCTACAACATCCTCTACCGCGATGGTCGCATGGGGGCGTTGATGATGAAGAGGTGCGCCATCAAGGGTGTTACGCGCGACAAGGAGTACGACCTTACAAAGGGTACTCCCAAGAGCGATATCCTCTATATGTCGGTCAACCCGAATGGCGAGGCGGAGATCTTGAAGGTCTACTTCAAGCCACGTCCGAGGTTGAAGAAGTTGATTGTGGATTTGGACTTCTCGACCCTCGCGATCAAGGGTCGCCAGAGTCAAGGTAACCTCTTTTCACGCTACGGAATCCACAAAATTGTGGTTAAGGAGAGGGGCGTATCAACGCTGGGCGGTCAGAATATCTGGTACGATGCCGATGTTAGGCGTCTCAATACCGATGAGCATGGAGTGTTGTTGGGCGAGTTTAAGGGCGATGATAAGATCTTGGTCTGGACAGCGCGCAACCAGTACTACATCACGGGTTACGATGTTATGCAGCACTTCCCCGATGACACGGTGAGGGTAGAGCGATATGTTGCGGGACGAGTATATAGCGTCTGCTACTTTGACAAGGAACAGAACTACTTCTATATGAAGCGTTTCGAGGTTGAGAACAACGACAGGATGCAGTACTATTTGGGCGAGGATGGTGCGGATGATCTTATCTGCATGTCTGCGCGCAAGGGTGCTAAGTTGGTGATCTCATACAAGGGGGCACACGCGACGCGTCCAAATGACGAGGTGGATGTTGATGAGTTCATCGGCATCAAGAGCCACCGCGCTAAGGGTAAGCGTATTACGACATATGATGTTGCGACACTGCATTTTGTTGAGCCCGAGACGGAGGAGGTAGAGGAGGCTGAAGATGTCGATGTTGCTGAGGATGAGATTGTTGAAGACAACGGCATCATGGATAGCATCAACTATCAAGATCCCGATGGTGAGGATGTCGATGTTGATTTCGAAATTGAGCGCAAGGGTGTTGACGAGGATGCAGACTCTTCGCAGTTAATTCTTTTTTAGACAGAGGTTTATGTTGATCTTTTTGATAGGATATATGGGGTGCGGTAAGAGCACTATAGGTCGCAAGTTGAAGCAGCGTTTGGGCTGGCCGCTTGTAGACACGGATGCTCTCATCGAGGAGAGTGAGAGGCGAACCATTGGCGAGATCTTCGAGACCAATGGTGAGGAGTATTTTCGTGAGTGCGAGCGTGCTACGGTGAGGTCACTGATCTATAAGGGTGATAGCTGCATAGTCTCTACTGGTGGTGGATTACCCATCTGGCAGGGAAATATGGAGTTGCTTAAGGCGGCAGGTTTGACGGTGTATATCTTGCGAACGGCAGAGAATATTGCATCGAGATTAAGCCCCAATGGGAGATATAAACGCCCAAAACTTAGGGGTTTGAATGACGAGGAGCTGATCTCATTTATGTCGAATGGCATAGCGGAGCGCGACCCAATATATCGCGAGGCGGAGCTGGTCATTGAAGCTGTGCCGATGAGCGATGACGAGATTTTGAATACTATTATCAACTACATTAAGGGGTTGAAGTAGAGAGGTATAACAAGATGGATAATAGAGCTATCGGCATATATGACTCGGGATTTGGGGGTCTAAGTGTGTGGGGTGCGGTGCGTGAGCGTCTGCCCCGTGAGTCGTTGCTCTATTTTGGCGATGGTCTCAACTGCCCTTATGGATTGAAGCCGCGAGCTGAGGTGAGGCGATATGCCGAGGAGGTGGCGAGTGAGTTGTTGGCTAGAGGGTGCAAGATGATTGTCGTGGCGTGTAATACCGCAACGGCAGCTGCTATTGACGCGCTCAGGGAGCAATACCCCGAGATTCCGATTGTGGGGATGGAGCCTGCGGTGAAGCCAGCTTGTTTGCAGACGCGGAGTGGTGTTGTGGGGGTTTTGGCTACGCAGCGGAGCTTGGAGGGTGATCTGTTTCAGCGCACGGCGGCGAAGTATGGCAACAATGTGAGAGTCATTGCGCGCTTTGGACGAGGATTTGTTGAGCTTGTCGAGAACAATAAGGAGCAGACGGCAGAGGCGGAAAAGGTTGTGAGAGAGGTTGTTGAGGAGATGGTGAGCGAGGGTGTCGACCAGATTGTCTTGGGATGCACCCACTATCCGTTTCTTGGGGATGTGATTGCGAAGGTCGCCCCTGATGTAAATATTATTGACCCTTCGCCTGCGGTGGCTAAGCAGGTCGAGAAGTTGTTGAGCGAACGCAACATGTTGGCTCAGGAGGGAAATATTCCAAGCTATGAGTTTGGATCATTCGCTGATGAAAGCTATGTGACTAAGTTAATGTCGAAGGCTAATCAGTTGATTGATAGGTTTAAAAATGTTAAAGAGTAGGTAATAAGATATATGGCAACTATAAAGAGAGGTGGCAAACCAAAGGGTGACGACGCGTCGAAGTCGGGGGGTGCAAGTGGTGCATCCGAGATGGTCGATAGTGCAGCGGCACAGTTAACAAATAGCGATACCGCAAGGTGGATGACGGGGTTAACCCTCTTCTTTGTGGGGTTGTTTTCTGTGGCGTCGGTGTTGTTCTACTATGCCGATTGGAAGGCGGATTTTAGCATCCTCAATGGCGTAAATAGCGATAGCCCCAAATTTAATCTGGAGCAGATTGCAAATCCATGCGGAAAAATTGGTGCGTGGATCGGTGAGGTGTTGGTTGGTAGATCGTTTGGCGTTGTCGGCATTGTGATTCCTATTGTCTTGACACTCATAGGTTTGAGGATCTTGCGCAAGGAGAAGTTACGTCTCAATCGTATATTGTTGGGTGCTGCGATGATCTTGATCTTTGGATCGTTGACCTTTGGGTTGGTGCTTGGGCGATTGGAGATTTTCAACACGGGTCTGGGCGGAGCGTTCGGAGTTGTTGTGGTGCAGTCGATGTTGAATATCATCGGAGGCATCGGATGTGGTATTGTCTTGGTTTGCGGATGGATAGGTACGGGAGTCTTTATCAATCGCAACTTTATAAATACGGTCAACTCGGCAGGTAATGTCGCGCTGGATGGTGGCGAGCGTATTGTGGATATGGTTAAGACACGAGTGGCGAGTGCAGGTGCGAGTGTTGGATCTTCGCGCGATGAGTCGGCTCAGCCAACGCAGAGTGATGAGAGTGTCGATGACTCGACAAACCCATTTGCCGATGTATTGAGCGATATGGAGCAGGAGGTTGTGACGCCAGAGCCACAAGCTCAGCCACAACTGCAACCAGATCCAGAGCCACAACCTGAGGTGGTTTCACAGCCAGCAACCCCCGAGCCAATAGTGTTTGATCCGCCACAAGCGGTTGATATGGAGGTTGAGCGACCAGAGGTGAGCCAAAGTGATGTTGTCACTTTTGATGATGTCGTGCGCGATATCAATGGTGTTGGAGCTGGTGAGGTTGCGGCGGCGACCTCGGTGGTTGTCCCTATGGAGCAGCAACCTGTTGAGGATGAGTCACCTTTTAGAGAGGTGTTGGAGGAGTTGGCTGGTGAAGGTGACGAGCCTGCGACAATCAACTCAGCATACTCGCGACTTCGTGAGGAGGGACTCTTCGAGGAGGTCAATATGGCAGGTGGTGAGGTCGAGATGGAGGTGACGCGTACGCAGGTTGAGGAGGAGCGTAACGATGATGATGGAGGTATCGTTCTTTTGGATGATGGCGAGGAGGATCGCTTTGTGAATCAGAGTGTTGTGTCGCCAAGGCGCGAGGAGGTCGCTCCATTGGATGAGAATGTTATAGGTGTCATTGGGGATGATGAGGAGAGTGGCGTTGTGGTCACTGTCGAGGCTAATGAGGCGGAGGTTGTTGCGGAGGAGGATATCGAGACTTCTCTCTATGACCCACTTCGCGACCTCAATAACTACCAATCACCACCAGTCAATCTGTTGGAGGATTACATGTCGGACATCGAGGTAACCGATGAGGAGATCTACGGTAATAAGTCGCGCATTGAGGAGACCCTTAAACATTTTGGTATTCCAATTCAGAGGATTAAGGCGACGGTAGGTCCAACGATTACGCTCTATGAGATTGTGCAGGCTAACGGTGTGAAGATCTCAAAAATTCAGGGTCTGGAGAATGATATTGCTCAGAGCCTCAAGGCGTTGGGTATTCGTATCATCGCCCCAATTCCAGGTCGCGGAACTATAGGTATAGAGGTTCCGAACCGCCATAAGCAGGTGGTGTCGATGTATTCGTCTGTGCGAAGTATGAAGTTCCAAGAGTCTAAGGCTCAATTACCTATCGTTATTGGACGAACTATTCAGAATGAAAACTACGTCTTTGACTTGGCGAAGATGCCCCACTTGTTGGTGGCAGGAGCTACGGGACAGGGTAAGTCGGTGGGTCTCAATGCCATCATCACCTCGCTGTTGTATCGCAAGCACCCTGCGGAGTTGAAGTTGGTGATGATCGACCCCAAGATGGTGGAGTTTACACCTTACAAAAACCTTGAGCACCACTTCATGGCGAAGATGGAGTCGGAGGAGGAGGTTATCATCACCGATCCGAAGAAGGCTGTCTACACTTTGAACTCGCTGTGTGAGGAGATGGAGAGACGATTGAAGTTGTTGTCGCAGGCGGCAGTGCGTAATATTATAGAGTATAACGACAAGTTCAAGCAGCGTCGTCTGAACCCCGAGAAAGGTCACTTCTTTATGCCATATATTGTGGTTGTTGTGGATGAGTTTGCCGACCTTATCATGATGACGCGCGAGGTTGAAGCTCCCGTTATGCGTCTGGCTCAAAAGGCGCGTGCTGTGGGTATTCACCTTATCATAGCTACGCAACGTCCCGATGTTAAGGTTATTACGGGAGGTATCAAGGCGAACTTCCCTGCGCGTATTGCCTTCAGGGTGATGCAGATGATCGACTCGCGAACCATCATCGACCAACCTGGAGCTAATCAGCTGATTGGTCGCGGAGATATGTTGTTCTCCAAGGATGGTGAGTTGACGCGTATACAGTGCGCCTTGGTTGAGACGGATGAGGTGACGCGTGTTGTCGATTATATTGCTAAGCAGCAGGGTTATACCGAGGCTTATAAACTTCCAGACTTCATCCCCGAGGGTGGCGGAGATGCTGAGATGGGTTCGGAGAGTGGTGCAGCCGTGAAGTATGATGTTCTCTTTGCCGACATTGCGCGCAATGCGGTGATGGGCGGAGGTATCTCGACATCGGCAATTCAGCGCAACTACGAGGTTGGATTCAACCGCGCAGGACGTATCATGACACAGTTGGAGAGGGCAGGTATCGTGGGTCGCCAAGAGGGTGCTAAGCCGCGCGAGATTTTGTTTCATGACTCGCACTCTTTGGAGGCAAAGTTGCAGAGTCTCGGGGTGTCGTAATTCGAAAAAATGATTCTAAGGATGAAGAGGTATATATTTCTTATTTTGGTGATATTCAATGCTTTGGTGTGCTTTAGTGCTGAGCCAACGGCGCAGAGCATTGTGGAGCAGGTGCATGCCAAGATCAAGAGTCTTGGTGCTTACGAGTCGGAGTTTAAGGCGAGGGTTAAGGGTATCACCATGGGCGGACACTACGCGGTGAGCGGTGATGATTACTATCTTGAAATTGCCAAGGCGGAGATCTACGGTGATGCGCAGTATCGTCGCGAGATCAACCACAAACATAAGGAGGTGATTGTGGATAGGGTCAAGGCTGGCGAAAAAAATATCCTCAAAAATCCAGCTCAGGCGTTCGATATCGCTGATAAGGGGTTTGATGCCAAGGTCGAGAAGTCGACATCTAAGGGGTGGAGCATCGTGTTGCGACCTACGGATGAGCGTCTGAAATCTATCGACAAAATTGAGATGGAGGTTGCGCGCACGACAATGTTGCCAACCTCGTTGACCTACGAGATTGGAGGCGATAAAATAACTATAAAATTTGATAGTTTCACCCCTCTGACGGGTGCAATTCCAAGATACGACCAGTCTAAATATTCGGGCTATGAAGTGATTGATTTCTAGCCCTCTAGTTCAACGTTATCGTATTTGATATCGCTGAGAAATAGCCCTTGAGCTGGAGCACCTGCGCTACAACGCGAGAGGTCGCGAGCGGCAATGATCTCATTGAACTGTTCGGGGGTGTATTTCCCGCGCCCGACATCTACGAGAGTGCCGACAATTGCGCGGATCATATTGCGCAGAAATCTATCGGCACGGATGGTGAAGATGATCTCTCCGCGAGAGGATACGCTCCAAGAGGCGTGCGACACCTTACAGATATTTGTTTTGTTGTTGGAGTTGAGCTTGGCGAATGATGTGAAGTCGTCATGTTGCAGAAGATATGCAGCTGCACGGTTCATCATCTCGACATTGAGAGGCTGATAAAATTGCCATGCTGAGTGTCGCGTAAATGGGTTCTTGGTCGGCTCAATGATATAGGTGTATTCGCGAAGGGTAGCTCCGAAACGCGCGTGTGCATCATCTTTGACTGGATATACTCTAAAGATCGCAATATCCTGAGAGAGAATGAGATTGAGTTTGTATGTGAGTTGTGTGCAGTCGAGTTGTGTGTTGTCGCAGTCGAAGTGTGCGACATAAAAGGAGGCATGCACACCGCTATCTGTTCGCCCTGCTCCAGTGATCTGAATTTCGGAGCGCAGGAGCGTTGAGAGAGCCTTTTCGATGCTCTCCTGAACCGTTGGATCTCCATTCTGTCGTTGCCAACCACAATAATTTGCGCCATTATAGCGTAACTCTATAAAATATCTCATATTGCAAAAGTAATAAAAAAAATCTATCTTTGTCGAGATATGGCGAACTCATTATTTTGGGGGGCGGAAAAAGGTTGAAAATTATAATAAAAAAAGATATGAAGGTAGCAATTATTGGTTACGGAAAGATGGGTCGCGAGATCGAGAAGATACTCTTTGATAGAGGTCACACAGTGCCCCTAATCATTGATATGGATAACGCGGCAGATCTTAATGCTGAGAACCTTGCAGGTGTGGATGTGGCGATTGAGTTTACAACTCCCGACACTGCGTATGGTAACTTGGTGAAGTGTGTGGAGGCTAAGACCCCAGTGGTGAGCGGAACAACAGGATGGTTGGATAAGTTTGATGAGTTGACAGCAATGTGTAAGCAGAGCGGTGGTGCACTATTCTATGCCTCTAACTATAGCTTGGGTGTGAACCTTATGTTTCGTATTAACAAGCAGTTGGCTACGTTGATGAATAAGTTCAACGGCTACGCTGTCGAGGTGGAGGAGATCCACCATATCCACAAGAAAGATGCTCCAAGTGGAACGGCTATCACCATCGCGGAGGGTTTGATTGAGAACCTCGATGGTAAGTCGTCGTGGGTCAATGACGAGACTCCGAAGCAGGGTGAGATCGAGATCAAGTCTATTCGTGAGGGTGAGGTTCCAGGGACGCACACGGTGACATATGAGTCTGCGGATGATATCTTGGAGTTGAAGCACACGATCAAGAATCGTAGCACTCTAGCCTACGGTGCGGTCATCGCGTCGGAGTTCTTGTGTGGCAAGGAGGGTATCTACTCTATGGAGGATATGTTAAAGTAGTCAAGCGCGACAATGGATAAAATCAAGGCATTTTTTGCCAATAAATGGGTGGGTTTCTCACTCGCCTCCCTGCTCTACACCCTTTGGTTTGTGGTCTGGACGGGATGGTTGTGGATGTTGTTGGGCTTGGTGGTCATCTACGATATCTACATATCGAAGTGGATGAGTCGCAACATCGCGAGTCGCAATGCCGAGTTGTGCAAGCGTAGCTCGATATATAGATCTATATATGAGTGGGTTAATGCGTTGGTATTCGCTACGGTGGTGGCGACACTGATCCATACCTATGTCTTTCAATTGTATGTCATTCCCACCTCGTCAATGGAAAAGACGTTGCTTGTTGGCGACTACCTCTATGTCAGCAAGGTGAGCTATGGACCAAAGATGCCCAACACGCCGCTCTCGTTTCCGTTTGTGCACCACACGATGCCGTTGTCGACAACGACACCATCGTTTTCGGATGCTGTGCAGTGGAGGTATAAGAGGCTGAAGGGTCTGCAAGGCGTTGAGCGTGGGGATGTTGTGGTCTTTAACTTTCCAGCAGGAGATACCGTGTTGTTGGAGAATCAGGCGGTGACCTATTACGATGTATTGCGCGGATACCAAGCGACATATGGTCAAGAGGAGGGGCGCGCGCGTCTATTCAAGGACTATACGGTCATCACACGACCAGTGGACAAGCGCGAGAACTATATCAAGCGTTGTGTTGCGGTGGCAGGCGATACCATCAAAGTGGTGGGCTCTAAGCTATATGTTAATGGCGAATTGGAGCGTGACATCGAGGATAAGCAATATATATATATTGTGCAGACGGCATCGCCATTGAGCCAATATGCTCTCGAGAAGCTCAATGTAACTGAGGCGAGCGGAAATGGTTCGATCTATCAGATGCCGTTGACTGAGAGTAGTTTAGCGGAGGTTAAGCGTATGCAAAATGTTATCTCGGTACAGCAATATATCGCCGAGGGGGTAAACCCCGATATCTTCCCACATGCGCCCGACCAATACCCTTGGAATGTCGACAATATGGGCGAAATATGGATTCCTAAGCGTGGCGCAATGGTTGAGCTGACTATGGAGAATTTGCCATTTTATGAGCGCGCGATCACTCTTTATGAGGGTAATGAGTTGGAGGTGAAGGGCGATAAAATTTATATCAATGGCGAGGTTGCGACCTCTTACACCTTTGGGATGGATTACTTCTGGATGATGGGCGACAACCGCCACAACTCCGCCGATTCACGTTTCTGGGGTTTTGTTCCCGAGGATCATGTTGTCGGCAAGGCGTCGTTTGTGTGGTTGTCGGTAGATCCTAATGGAGGGTCGTTCCCAAGTAATATCCGTTGGGATAGAATGTTTAAAGGTATCAAGTAGAGAGGTGGCGAGCGATAGTTTCTATACTCTTGCCGCACCTGCGGAGACACTCTACAAGGAGAAGAGCAGTAAGTTCATCACCTACGGTTACCCCGTGGAGAGTGAGGAGGAGATTGTTATGTACCTTGCCGAACTTCGCAAACGACACTATGACGCTACGCACCACTGCTACGCGTGGAGGTTGGGGGCTCAGGGTGAGAAGTTCAGAGCCAACGACGATGGTGAGCCATCGAGCACAGCGGGAAAACCGATACTCGGGCAGCTGTTGTCGCGCGAGGTGACCAACTGTTTGGTTGTCGTGGTGAGATACTTTGGAGGTACGAAGTTGGGAGTCTCGGGGTTGATTGAGGCGTATCGCGACTCCACGGCACTGCTTTTGGATGAGGCGGAGATTGTTGAGCAGATGGTTGAGGTGGCTGTTGAGGTTCGCTTCGTCTATGAGGTTATGAATGGCGTGATGAAGGTTGTCAAGGAGATGCAACCGCGCATCGTGCGTCAAGATTTCGATAATATGTGTACCATGGTTCTCTCCATACGAGAGAGTCAGAGCGAGATGATGATCGCTAAGTTGGATAAGGTCGAGGGTGCTACACTGGAAAAGTTAGAAGTTTAAAGTTAAGATGGTCAAAAAGAGTCAAGAGGATCTGGAGCAGAGACATATATATATAAAGGGGGCGCGCGTTCACAACCTGAAGAATGTGGAGGTCTCGATACCTCACAACTCGTTGGTAGTTGTGACGGGGCTGTCGGGGTCTGGAAAGTCGACCCTCGCCTTTGATACCATCTTTGCTGAGGGGCAGCGTCGCTATGTTGAGTCGCTGTCGGCATATGCGCGCCAATTTCTTGGGCGTGTGGGTAAACCCGATGTCGATGTTATCACGGGTATTGCGCCAGCTATCGCCATTGAGCAGAAGGTTAACACGCGTAACCCTCGCTCTACGGTGGGTACGACAACGGAGATCTACGACTATCTGAAATTGCTATATGCGAGGGTGGGGCACACTTTTTCGCCTATTTCGGGTGAGGAGGTAAAGAGTCACACGGTAGAGGAGGTTGTTGATTTTGTGATGAGTCAACGCCTCAAGAGTCGTGTGGTTGTCTCTGTACCTCTGAATTTGGCGGAGGGGCAGGGGTTGATTGATAAGATCCTGCAAATTATGAGTGATGGATTTCAACGAGTACTCTACGACAATGACGCATGGATGTTGGAGGAGTTTATCACGATAATTGACAAGGTGAAGGACTATTCGTTGGTGCGCACCGTTGTTGGGCGAATTACCATCACCGAGAATGCCGATCTTCGCGAACGTGTCACGGAGGTGGTTGCGCGAGCCTTTAGCTATGGCGAGGGGCGTCTGCAGGTGTTGATAGATGAGATGGATAGTTACGACTTCTCGTCTCATTTTGAGGCGGATGGAATCACCTTCGAGGAGCCTAATGAGCACCTCTTTAGTTTTAACAATCCGTTGGGTGCATGCCCTGTGTGTGAGGGTTACGGCAAGGTGACGGGCATAGATGAGAATCTGGTTGTTCCCGATAAGAGTCGCTCGATATATGACAATGCCATAGCGTGTTGGAGGGGTGAGACTATGCGCAAGTGGAGAGATCAACTTGTCGCTACGGGCTACTTGTTTGACTTTCCGATACATGCGCCATACTATGATCTCACAAGGGCGCAGAAGAGGTTGCTGTGGAGTGGTAATGAGCACTTCGAGGGTCTGAATGGTTTCTTTGCATATCTGGAGTCGGAGAAGAGAAAAATACAATATAGAGTTCTTAAGGCGCGCTACACTGGCAAGACAACATGTCCCGAGTGTGGGGGAAGTAGACTTCGCAAGGAGGCTCTACATGTTAAGGTCGCAGGGCAGACAATTGCCGATTTGGTGGTGATGAGTGTTGATGAACTCTACGACTTTTTTATAAATATTGAGTTGGATGATTACGACCGCGAGACCTCGAAACGTATCGTTGTGGAGATATGTAACCGCTTGGGTTATCTTCGCGATGTGGGGCTTGGATACTTGACGATGGATCGTCTGTCGTCGACCCTATCGGGCGGTGAGTCTCAGCGCATCAACCTCTCGACATCGTTGGGAAGTAACTTGACAGGATCTTTGTATATCTTGGATGAGCCGAGTATTGGACTTCACCCTCGTGATACGCACCGCCTTATTGGGGTGTTGAAGCAGCTGAGAGATCTGGGTAATACGGTGATCGTGGTGGAGCATGAGGAGGAGGTTATCCGTGCGGCAGATTATATTGTCGATGTTGGACCTAAGGCTGGATATCTGGGTGGCGAGATTGTATATAGTGGCGAGCCGAAGGGGCTTTTGAAGTGTAAAAACTCGTTGACGGCAGATTATCTGTCGGGGCGAAAAAAGATAGATATACCTCAGACTCTGAGAGCCGCGAGTGGTGAGATTGTATTGAGGGGAGTGCGCGAGAACAACTTAAAGGGTGGTGATGTTCACTTTCCGTTGGGTGTGATGACCTGCGTAACGGGAGTCAGCGGATCGGGAAAATCATCGCTGGTGAATGGAATTTTATATCCTGCCTTGAAACGTCAAATCTCAGAAACAGGAAATAGACCTGGCGACTTTGACGCTTTGGAGGGTGATGTTGCGATGTTGTCGGCTGTGGAGATGGTGGATCAATCGCCTATCGGTAAGTCGTCGCGATCAAATCCAGTGACATATATCAAGGCGTATGATGAGATACGTAAGCTGTACGCTGAGTTGAAGTACTCGCGTAATATGGGTTTCTCGCCCTCTGCATTCTCGTTTAATGTCGCAGGTGGAAGATGTGATGAGTGTCAGGGTGAGGGAGTTATCAAGGTCGGCATGCAGTTTATGGCAGATGTCGAGTTGGTGTGTGAGTCATGCAAAGGTAAGAGGTTCAAGGCGGAGGTTTTGGAGGCTAAATATCGCGGTAAATCTATCTGTGATATCTTGGAGATGACGGTCGATGCTGCCATTGACTTCTTCAGTGAGGAGGATGGCGTGATAAATCGCAAGATTGTCGAGAGGTTGATGCCACTCCAAAATGTCGGACTTGGGTATATTAAGTTGGGGCAGTCGTCATCGACTTTGTCGGGCGGTGAGGCTCAAAGGGTTAAGTTGGCGTCGTTCCTTACCAAGGAGGGCAACGCAACCTCGAAGGTGATGTTTATCTTCGATGAGCCGACTACGGGACTTCACTTCCATGATATCGCGAAGTTGCTCAAAGCCTTTGGTGCTTTGATTGAGAGAGGGCATACGATTGTCGTTGTTGAGCACAATATGGATGTTATCAAGTGTGCCGACTATGTTATAGATATAGGTGTCGAGGCTGGAGATCGAGGCGGTAATATCGTTTTTGAGGGTTCGCCTCGCGATTTGGCAGAGCTGGAGAGTAGCTATACAGGGGCGTTTTTGGCGCAACGTGGAAAATAGAAAGTAGATGGAGGAGTTTTATACATACAGCCTGCCGAATGGCATACGAGGCATACATCGTCAAATTAGAAGTAGCGTGACGCACTGTGGTCTGCTTATCAATGCAGGAACGAGGGACGAACGCGCTGGAGAGTTTGGTTTGGCTCACTATGCTGAGCATGCGCTATTCAAGGGGACGGAGCACCGTCGAGCATACCATATTAATTGTAGACTTGAAAATTTGGGTGGCGAACTTAACGCTTTTACCACCAAGGAGGATACGACAATTCACGCCACTACCTTGAGGGGTGACTTTATGAAGGCGGTGGAGTTGATTGCCGATGTTGCGTTTCACTCGACATATCCCTCGGCGGAGATGGAGCGCGAGAAGGAGGTTATCTATGATGAGATCAACACCTATAAGGACTCCCCTTCGGAGTTGATATATGACACATTCGAGGAGAAGATCTTCGCAGGTTCGGAGCTTGGGCACAATATCTTGGGTATAAAAAAGGATATCAAGAGGTTCTCGGGCGATACAATTCGGGACTTCACCAAGCGAACATATACCACCGATGAGATGATATTTTCGTCAATTGGAAATATCAGCCCCAAGAGAATTGTTGCCGTTGCGGAGCGATATTTCGGGGATGTTGAGGCGTCGACGAGGAGTTTTCAGCGCGAGAAGTCGGTTGCCGTGCCAGCGTTTAGCGAGGAGGTCAACAAGCGAACGCACCAGACCCACTGCATGATGGGGTGTTCGGCATATAGCATTGTCGACCCACGGAGGTTGCCGCTGTTGTTGTTGGTCAATATTTTGGGAGGTCCAAGTGCCAACTCGCTACTCAATATGGTTGTTCGCGAAAAGCATGGTCTCACCTATAATGTTGAGGCTAACTACACGCCATACACCGATACAGGTATTGTCAATATCTACTTCAGCTCGGAGAGTGGAAATACCCAGAAGGCGTTGGAGTTGATAAATGAGCAGATGGATAAACTGATGACGACGCCTCTCACAGCGCGACAGCTTTCGATTGCTAAGAGGCAGTTTGTGGCGCAACTCGCTATTTCGATGGAGAGTAATGAGGGGTATATGTTGGGAGCAGGTAAGAGTTTCTTGGTGCATGGCAGTGTCGATACCACGGAGGAGATCTACCGCAAAGTGGCGGCATTGAGTGCAGGGGAGCTGATGGATGTTGCTCGCGAGATCTTCGCTGAGCGTTCGAAGTTGATATATAAATAGTGAATTTAGATGACGGATTTAGATAGATATATTGCAGAGCATACATCTGCGGAGGATGAACTACTCAAGGAGTTGGATCGTGAGACGCATCTGCGTGTGGTTCAGCCGCGCATGTTGTCGGGACATATTCAGGGTAAGCTACTTACGATGATGGTTCGCATGATGCGTCCTAGTCGCGTTATGGAGATCGGAACATTCACGGGATACTCTGGATTGTGCATTGCGGCAGGTCTGGAGGATGGCGCGGAGCTTCACACCTTCGAGGTGGATGATGAGTTGGAGGGTATAGCGGCGGAGTTTTTTGCCAAGAGTGAGCATGGGGCTAAGATCCACCAACACATTGGTTCTGCGTTGGAGATTGCTCCTGCGATGGGTATTGTCTACGACATGGTCTTTATTGATGGCGATAAGCGCGAGTACCCTGCATATTATAATATGTTGATGGATGGCGGTCTGCTGAGAAGTGGTTCGGTGATGGTTGCCGACAATATTTTGTGGTCGGGTAAGGTTGTTGAGCCTCTTCACCACAACGACAAACACACAGCAGCGTTATTGGAGTTTAACCGCATGGTTGTTGAGGATGAGCGTGTTGAGTGTGTTATCCTGCCAATCAGAGATGGCTTGACGCTTATTCGCGTTAAGTAGTTATCCGAACATTGGGGCGATCCAGTAGTAGATGAGTGCCCACGCGATGAAGCGACCACCTTTGCCGATGAGCATATATATTGCTGATCTCTTGAACTCAACCTTGTAGAATCCGAGGGCTACTGCCATGATGTCGCCAACGATTGGTAGCCACGTCATGAGTGCGAGGAGGCTACCATATTTTTTAATCTTGAGGCTTTGAGCTTCGAGATTTTTTCGTTTTACGCCAAGATATCTCTCCATCCAGTCCCAGCGTCCGAGGTAGCCGACCCAGTAGGATGTTAAGCCTCCGAGCCAATTTCCTGCCGTGGCGGAGGCGATGGCAATGATGGGGTCAGCACCTGTGGCGAGTAGGGCGACAAGCATCACATCTGAGCTAAAGGGGAGTATTGTTGCGGCGATAAATGAGCCAATAAATAGCCCAAGATACCCCCAGTCGATTAACCATTCCATAGTGTAAAAATTTGTACTGCAAAGGTAGTGAAATTTTGCAAATTTTTCAATATTTAAAAATAGGACATTCAGTACTACTTTTCTTAACTTTAGAACTTTACAAGTGTTATTTATGTCGTACCTTTGTACCCAGTAAGATAATAAAAATCAAATATATAAAATGAAAGGTCTTTTTAATCATCTAATCTTGGTTTCGCTTGTTGGTGTTTTTGTTGGGTGTGCGCCCCAAACTGCCAAAGAGTCGAAGCCTGAGAGCGTCTTTAACGTTAGAGCGCAGGTTGTTGGAACATCTACACCTGAGCAGATCTATAGCTATGTTGGAGCTATTGAGGCGGATCGCACAACAGCGATTAGCTTTAGTGTGGGTGGTGGTGTCGAACGTATCTATGTCGAGGAGGGTCAACGTATTGCGAAGGGGGCTGTGTTGGCTCAGCTCAATAGCGATAACCTTAATGATATGTATGAGGCGGCAAAGGCTAAACATCTTCAGGCGCAGGATGGAATGCGTCGCGTGGAGATGATGAACGAGACGCAGAGCATCGCTCCCGTGAAGTATGTCGAGATGCAGACTCAGCTTCGTGAGGCGCAGTCGATGGAGGCGGTCTCTAAACGTAACTTGGAGGATAGTCGTTTGATCTCGCCCGTGAGTGGCGTTGTCGGACGTAGAATGGTCGAGGTGGGCGAAAATGTCGCGCCTCATCAGGTTGTTTTGGAGATATTGAGCGTTGGTGATGGAGTTGTTGCCAAGTTGCCAATCCCCGAGGGGGAGATTGCCAAGATCTCAATTAAGGATAGTGTCAAGGTGACGGTTGCCGCATTGGGTGGTCGCATGTTTGATGGCGTGGTTGTGCGTAAGGGGGTTAAGGCAGATCCGATCTCGCGAACATATATGGTTCATGCGCGTATCGCAAATAGCGATATGTTGCTGTTGCCTGGTATGGTGTGCCGTGCTGAGGTGACCTCTAACGACTGCGTTTCAGAGTCGATATCTATACCCTCGGTGGCGGTTCGTGGTGGCGTTGGAGATGCGAAATATGTCTGGGTCATCAATGACGATAGGGTGAGCCGTCGTGAGATTCAGAGTGGCGCGATCACAAACAAGGGTGTCGAGATCAGCGGAGGTTTGGTGTCGGGTGATGAGGTTGTCATCGCTGGATCGGCAAAGTTGTATGAGGGTGCTAAGGTTAAAAAGATGAGCCATGAGTAAGGGGGCAGGTATTGTTGGTGCGTCAATGCGCCATAAGTGGATCACCGCCTTTATCATTGCCGTTTTGGTGGTGATTGGCATCTTTGGGTTTAAGGATATGCCCAAGCAGGAGTTCCCGAACTTCACCATCCGACAGGGTGTTGTAGTGGCTCTGTACCCTGGAGCTACAGCGGCGGAGGTGGAGAGTCAGGTGGCGAGAGCGGTTGAGGAGTACCTCTTTAAGTTTAAGGAGATAGACCGCGCTAAGAGCTACACAATGTCGCGCGATGGAGTCCTCTTTGCGATGGTGGAGTTGGATAAGAGTGTGACAAATAAAGATATTGTCTGGTCGAAGATCCGCGATGGTCTCGATATGTTCAAGAGTACGAAGCTACCCAAGGGTGTGGTTGCGGTGGTCGCCAATGATGACTTTGGTGACACCTCGACGCTGTTGGTAACCTTGAAGTCGGATGTGAGGAGCTACCGCGAGATGGATGGATATGTCGATAAGTTGGAGGCTATGTTGCGTCAAGTGGAGTCGGTCTCCAACCTCAAAAGATATGGTATTCAGAAGGAGCAGGTGACGATATATCTCGATAGAAAAAAGTTGGCAGCCTACGGGTTGGATTATAAGTTGGTCGCTGCCAACCTCTTTAGCGATGGGTTGACCACGGTGGCTGGCGAGGTGAAGAGTCATGACCTTGTTGTGCCGATGCACTTCACCCCTACGATGGAGACGACAACCGATATCGAGCAGCAGATTGTTCACACCTCGCCATCGGGGCAGATTTTGCGATTGAAAGATATCGCGGAGGTTGTGCGCGAATATGATGAGCCGAAGAGCTATATCACCCACAATGGCGAGACGTGTGTTGTGTTGTCGATGGAGATGCGCGAGGGTTTCAACGTTGTGGCGTATGGCGAGGAGGTTGATAAGATCTTGACAAAGTTTCAGGAGTATATCCCCGATGATGTTGAGATAGAGCGAATTGTAGATCAACCTAAGGTTGTTGGTGACTCGGTGAGGTCGTTTTTGAGGGATCTCGTTCTTGCCATTGTCATTGTGATCTTGGTGATGATGTTTTTGTTTCCTGTGAGGTCGGCATTGGTTGCTGCGACGACAATTCCGTTGACAATATTTATATCGGTGGGTATCATGTTCTTGACGGGAATACCGCTCAACACGGTGACGTTGGCGGCACTGATTATCGTCTTGGGAATGATCGTCGACAACTCCATTGTTGTTATTGATGCCTACTTGGACTACCTCGACAAGGGCTACTCTAGGTGGTACGCTGCCGTGATGAGTGCCAACAACTACGCAGGTGCAATACTCTTGGCGACGCTGTCGTTGTGCATAATTTTCTTCCCTCTGTTGGTCATTATGGAGGGTATATGGTTGGACTTCTTTAGAGATTTTCCATGGGCGTTTACAATATGTCTCTTGGTCTCGTATCTCTTGGCGATGTTGTTAGTGCCATTCTTGGAGTTTACATTTATCGGTGCGTCAGCGAAGTCAGACGATGAGTCAAAATCCACAAAGTTCGATCTGCTTGATATTGTGCCGAGGGGGTATTCCAAAGTCTTGAAACTCTGTTTTAGAGTGCCGTATTTGACTATTGCAGTGGGTGTTGCGACGATTGTTGGCGCGGCATTGATGTTTAAGGCTTTGGATGTGAGGATGTCACCTTTTGCCGACCGCGACCAGTTTGCTGTTGAGATCTATATGCCACAGGGGACTCCTCTGCATAAGACCGCAGAGGTGGCTGATAGCCTTGAAAGAGTCTTGTTGCGCGATGAGAGGGTCACCTCGGTGACGGCATTTAAGGGGCAGTTTTCGCCACGATTCCACACTGTCTACGCTCCATATGTTGGGGCAGGTGAGAACTATGCGCAGTTTATTGTCAACACAACGACAGCCTCATCCGCGGTGGAGGTGTTGGATGAGTACGCTCCGAAATATAGCTACCACTTCCCCGAGGGGTATGTGAGGTTCAAGCAGTTGGATTTCCAGCAGGCGCAGATTCCATTGGAGGTTCGCTTGTCAGGGGATAGCGTTGAGGAGTTGCGTCAATATGCCGACTCGGTGGTGCGCGCAATGCACACTTTGGATGGTCTGGTGTGGATTCACACAAGTTTCGAGGGGTCGCGCCCAATCTTAAATGTCAATATCGACCCTGTGGAGGCCTCTCTATTGGGCGTTTCGAGGGCTACGGCACAGATGGAGATCGCCTCGACATATGGTTCAACCGCGGTTACGTCAATCTGGGAGGGTGGCTATGAAGTCCCCGTGATCTTGAAGAGTCGCCCATACGCTACACATGACACTATCGAGGGTGTTGGTGACCAATATGTTGGTTCGATGATACCTTCGGTGTCGGTTCCTCTGCGTCAGATTGCCACTGTTGAACCAGCATGGTCGGCAGGTCAGCTGGTGCGTAGAAGTGGAACACGAAGTGTCAGCATCTATGCCGATGTGGAGCGCGGACATAGCGAGTCGAGAGCCTTCAAGACAGTTGATAAGTTGATGAGAGAGAGTGTTGAGCCAATGTTGCCAAGCTCGATAGAGTATAGCTATGGAGGGGCAAAGGAGACCGATAGCGAGGTTGTTCCGTTGATAGGTAGTGTTGTGATTGCAGGAGTCTTTATCATCTTCCTCTTTCTGCTTTTCAACTACCTGAAGATCAAGATTGCTGTGGTGGCGTTGTTGTCGTTGCTGTTGGCTCTGCCTGGTGCGATAGGTGGTTTGTGGATCACGGGAACACCATTTGGTATGACCTCGATTTTGGGCGTTATCAGCTTGATGGGTATCGTAATCCGCAATACGATCATGATCTTCGACCATGCCGAGATGATGAGAATTAAACGTGGATGTTCGGCTCACGATGCCGCCTTTGAGGCAGGAATGAGGCGCATGGTGCCTATCTTCTTGACCTCGGCAACAACGGCAATTGGTATCCTGCCAATGGTCTTTGGAAGTGCGCAGCTGTGGGTTCCTATGGCGATTGTGATCTTTGTGGGAACGATTGTCTCGATGTGTTTGATCGTGACGATATTGCCTGTGTTGTATTGGAAAATTTTCGAGAACGCCTCGCCTTATGAGGGGTAGTAGATCAAAAAAAATAGAGTAAAGATGAATAATAGATCAATATATATATACCTGAGTATCACGCTTCTGTCGATTGTCACTCATGTTGAGTCGGTCTCTGCTCAGCGCGAATACAGCGTGGAGGAGTGTGTTGAGATGGCGATATCTAACAATGAGAAGATCATCAGGGGCGAGATAGATATTGAGGCGTCACAGCAGCGTGTTCGCGAGGCATACACCCACTACTTCCCATCTGTGGAGGCTACTGCGAGTGGCTTTAAGGCTAACAGTGGTTTGATTGACACGAGTGTGGATCTCGAAGGGGTGATCCCTGCCGAGGTGGCTGCTATGTTGCCTGCCGACCTTGCGCCACTCTTGGCGTATATGCCATCGTCTGTCCCTGTGTCGATGTTGGAGAGTGGGGTAGTTGCAGGAGTTACGGCGATGGTTCCTATCTATGCAGGTCGCGAGATTGTCAACAGTAACCGCCTCGCTAAGGTGGGGCATGAGGTGGCTAAGGTGCAACAGGCGATGAACCATAACGAGGTGACTTTGGCGGTCTATGGCTACTACGCAGGTATTGTGAATCTTCGCGAGAAGTTGGTGACGTTGGAGTTTGTGGAGGAGATGCTCAAGACTTTGCATCGCGATGTTGAGGCGGCGGTTAAGGCGGGGTTAACGACTCGTAATGACCTGCTGAGAGTTGAACTTCAGCAGAATAAAGTTAAGAGTGATAGATCTCGATTGGAGAATGGTATTCGTCTCTGCAATATGCAGTTGGCGCAATATATCGGTGCGGATATGACGACATTCGGAATCGTGATGCCTCGTGAAAATTTTCAAATGCCTAAACTTCCTGCGTCGCGTGAGGTTACCGAGGCGGTGATGTCGCGTGATGAGGTTACGTTGCTTGACCACAGTGTTGAGGCGGCAACATTGCAACGACGCATAACCCTTGCCAACAATATGCCGAAGGTCGGTGTTGGTGCTGGATACCTATATAATAACCTGTTGGGCGAGTCATCAACAACGGGGTTGATCTTTGGAACAATCTCTGTGCCTATCTCCAAGTGGTGGGGTGGTTCGCATGTTGTGAAGCGCAGTCGACTCATGGAGGAGAAGGCGATAAAGGAGCGCGACAATGCCATAGAGATGCTTACGTTGCAGACACGTCAGGTGTGGGATGAACTCACTGAGGCGCACACGCAGATCGAGATTGCAGAGAAGAGTATTGAGTCGGCAACGGAGAATCTTCGCATGACACAGAGTGCCTACGAGGCTGGAACGGTGAAGATGTCGGAGCTGTTGGAGGCGCAGATGCTACTGCAACAGAGCCACAATCAATATAGCGACTCGCGTTGTACATATGCGGTAAAGGAGATAAATTATCGCCAGATTGTAGGTTTATAGCAGAATTTTTATATCTTTGTTGGAAGTAAAATAATATAAAAATGAGCATAGAGATGCAAGGTGTTGAGAGCAAAGTTTTTGAGGGTCAGATTGTCGATCTTCAGGCGCGAGAGATATTTTCGGGTCGAGTAACCATTTTGGGTGGCGTCATCGAGTCGATTGAGAGGTGTGAGGTGGCACAGAGCCAAGGTTACATAATGCCAGGATTTGTGGATTCTCATGTGCATATTGAGAGCTCGATGATGATCCCTGAGAACTTCGCCAAGGTGGCGGTGCGTCGCGGAACGGTTGCCGTGGTGAGCGATCCACACGAGATTGCAAACGTTATGGGACGTGAGGGTGTTGACTTCATGGTTAGCAATGCGGAGTACGGAGCGATAAAGTGCTTCTTCACAATTCCGTCATCTGTGCCTGCTACGCCATTCGATGTCGCTGGAGGTGTGATCTCGGTGGCGGATGTTGAGGAGATGGCGGCAAGTGGCGATTTTGTCGCGCTGTCGGAGGTGATGAATGCTCATGGGGTTGTTAATGAATATCTTGATACACTCGCAAAGATCTCAGCAGCAGTGGATAACGGATTGGTCGTGGATGGTCACGCTCCGATGTTGTCGGGTGATGATTTGACAAAATATGTTGCGTCTGGAATATCGACAGACCACGAGTGTAGCAACGAGGCGGAGGCTCTCGAAAAGATTGCACAGGGTATGAAGATTCTTATCCGTGAGGGTAGTGCTGCGAAGAATTATGACGCTCTAAAGTCGTTGCTTGCGTCAAATCCCGAGTCGGTGATGTTCTGTACGGATGATATTAGCGCGGCGGATTTAACCCAGCGCGGAGAGATAGATTATATCGTAAAGCGCGCAATTGCAGATGGTTACGACATCTTTGATGTTCTTAGAGCTGCGTGTGTGAATGGTGTTGACCACTACGATCTTAGCGTTGGACAGCTCGTTGAGGGCGACTCAGCGGATTTCATTGTCGTTGAGGATCTTAAGGAGTTTAAGGTGTCGCAGGTTTATGTCGATGGCGAGTGTCAATACAACAGCGCGGAGAGTGTTGAGGCTGATGGTTCGGTCGAGAATTTCACTATCTCATTGAATAATTTTGAGCGCGGTCGCGTGACTCTCAGCTCCCTGATGAAGGAGGTCTCGGGGACGATAGATGTTATCCAGATTATCCCAAATGAGATTGTAACTGAGCGATTTAGCTACACTCCAGACTCTCTAAAACCCAATATGGATTCAGACTTGGAGAACGATATTTTGAAGATCGTATATATCAATAGATACGATAAAGAGTCGGAGCCGCAGGTTGCATTTTGTCGCGGATTTGGTCTCAAACGAGGTGCAATAGCGACATCCGTATCACATGACTCTCACAATATTATCGCCGTGGGATGTTCCGATATGGAGCTTGCCATGGCTATAAATCACCTTATAGATATGAGAGGTGGAATGAGCGTTTGTGAGGGTGGACTCGTTGAGACCTTGCCTCTGCCAATCGGTGGAATTATGAGCGACCAAGGTGCTGAAAAGGTGGTCGAGGAGTATGACCGATTGCGCGGTATGGTGCAAGAGATGGGCTCAGAGCTACCATCGCCATTCATGACACTTTCGTTCATGGCGTTGGTTGTGATCCCCTCCTTGAAGATCGGAGAGAGAGGGTTATTCGATTACCAGAAGTTCGGCTGGGTGGAGTAAGCTACAATATCTGCGCATGCAGAAAGCTGTAATCCTCTGATGCAGATATGATTATGTGGTCTAGGAGTTTGATATCAAAGAGTGCTGCGGCACTCTTTATTTTTTGTGTCAACTCTATGTCCTCCTCACTTGGTTCGACAGAGCCCGATGGGTGGTTGTGAATTACGATAATCTGTGGCGTCAACAGCTCCAACGCGCGTTTGACAATGAGTCGATGATCCACAGTTGTGGATGTGATACCTCCTTGGCTAACACGCTGACTCTCAATGATTCTGTTCGATGCCGTAAGGTAGACCACCCAACACTCCTCGTGGTTGAGCGTCTCCATCTGAGGGCGAAACATCTTGATGACGTCGCCGCTGCTTTTGATGCTTAACTGCTCCAGTGATGCACCTTGTGACGTTCTGCGCCCTAGCTCAGCCGCGACAACAAGGCGTTGCGCGCGTCTTAGACCTAACCCCTCAACCATCCTCAACCGAGATATATCCTTGCGCAACACCTCGCGCAAAGATCCTCCGAAGTGGGATATGACCCTGCGTGCAATATCCTCAATGTCGATTGACGACGACCCATCATCCAACAGCAACGCTAGAAGCTCTTCGTCTGAGAGAGCCTCCACGCCGCGTGCCATTAGTTTCTGTGATGGTGAGATCATGACTATTAATGTGATTTAAGATTGAAAAATTAAACTTAAAGCGATGTTTAACCAGCCTCGTCATTGCGTGCTTGACCCGCAATCTCTGAGCGAGTTGGTATTTTTTCTGAGAGATTGCGGGTCAAGCCCGCAATGACACGCGGAATAAGAGCCTCTTAGGTATAATATTGTTAAGATAAATTCACGTTATTGGTTCGTTTGTTCTTCTAGGTTGTCAACTCGCTCCAGAAGCTCGTCGCTCGTCTCATCACTCACTCCGTGCGATACCGAGTAGGCTGCGCGCTGCTCTGCCTCCTTCTTCGAGTCGCCAACACCATGCCCAATCTCTACGCCACTGACCAAAACCTTAGAGTAGAACTGAGGTCGCGCAGATGTTGAATCCTTGTCATGTGAGGTGATGAACTCAATGCTGTGGTGCTCTTTTTGTGCCCACTCAATGAGTCGACTCTTGAAGTCTGTCTCCGACTGAATAACATCGTTGAGATTGATGTATGTCGGGTATATATAGTTGATTAGGAGGCGGTTGACAAAGTCATAACCCATGTCAAGGTAGATCGCTCCCATCATAGCCTCAAAGGCGTCACCAAAGATATGTTTGTGAGTGGATGAACCACTGCCACTGCCGTTGGAGTTGCTCATGACATATCTGTCTAACTCGATAGCTTTGGCTACTCGATTGAGCGATTGTCGTGAAACAATCTTTGAGCGGAGTTGAGTTAGGAGTCCTTCGTTGTGAGTTGGAAATTCGATGTAGAGGTAGTCCGAAGTGACAGCCTCGATGATCGCGTCACCCAGATACTCCAACCTTTCGTTGTTTATCTGAGTGCCGTCATCCAAAACCAAAGAAGCTGACTTGTGAATCAAAGCCAGCTTATAGAGGTCGATATTGTGCGGAATAAATCCGAACATATCGTCAACCATTTTGTAATACTCCCTATCTTCTCCGTAATTTAGCTTTAGTTTACGTCTAAAATATTCAAACACGGCGGTTGTAGGTATTAAAAATAGGGTGTTAGATCTTACGGAAAATTACAGTGCCGTTGTGACCACCAAATCCAAATGTGTTGCTAAGTGCGTAGTTAACCTCGCGCTTCTGAGCTACGTCAAGTGTGAGGTTCAACTTAGGATCAATCTCTGGATCGAGGTTCTTGCAGTTGATTGTTGGAGGTACGGTATCGTTAGTGATAGCGTAGATACATGCCAACGCCTCAACAGCTGCAGCAGCACCCAAGAGGTGACCTGTCATAGACTTCGATGACGAGATATTAAGTTTGTAAGCGTGGTCGCCAAAGACTCCCTGAACCGCCTTCAACTCAGCCTTGTCACCAAGAGGTGTCGAAGTGCCGTGAACGTTGATATAGTCGATTGCCTCGGGAGCGATGTTAGCATTCTTAAGTGCGTCACGCATAGATTTCATTGCGCCCAATCCCTCAGGATGTGGAGCTGTAAAGTGGTGAGCATCAGCAGATGCACCGCCACCGACCATCTCGCAATATATCTTAGCACCACGAGCCTTAGCGTGTTCATACTCCTCCAAGACGATAGCACCAGCACCCTCGCCAATCACGAAACCATCACGATCAGCATCGAATGGACGTGACGCCGTAGCTGGGTCATCGTTGCGAGTTGAAAGTGCCTGCATAGAGTTGAAACCTCCAACGGCAGGCTCGTTAACTGGAGCCTCAGATCCTCCTGTGATAATCATATCTGCCTTACCCAATTTGATGGTGTCGAATGCACTAATCAAAGCGTGGTTTGACGATGCACAAGCAGATACTGTACAGTAGTTAGGACCCATGAAGCCATACTTGATTGAGATATAACCAGCAGCGATATCTGCAATCATGCGAGGGATAAAGAAGGGGCTAAAGCGAGGAGTCTTACCACCCTCAGCGTATCCAACACACTCATCAAAGAATGTCTTAAGACCTCCGATACCTGAACTCCAGATTACACCAATCTGCTCCTTGTCGACATTTTCCATGTCGATGTTTGCATCCTCAACAGCCTGAGTAGCAGCAACAAGAGCATACTGCGTGAATTGGTCATATTTACGAACCTCCTTACGATCAAAGTACTGTGACCAATCGTAGCCTTTTATCTCGCAAGCGAATCTAGTTTTAAATTTTTCAGCGTCGAAAAGTGTTATAGGTGCGCAACCACTTACTCCTTTCTCAAGATTTGAGAAATACTCTTCAACATTATTTCCAAGCGGGTTGATAGTACCTAGACCCGTTACAACAACTCTTCTGTCTGACATGATATTTTAAAACGTGTAGTTTAAACTTTGTAAAAAATATAAAGGGGAGCATAGGGTCGCCCCCTCTCCCCTTATTTCGCTTTTATAGCTTATTACTTGTGTGACTCGATGTATGCTACAGCCTCACCTACAGTAGTGATCTTCTCAGCGTCCTCATCTGGAATTTGAATATCAAATGCCTTCTCGAACTCCATGATCAACTCAACTGTGTCGAGTGAATCTGCACCTAGGTGGTTTGTGAAACTAGCCTCTGCAACTACTGCTGACTCCTTAACGCCCAATTTGTCAACGATGATCTCGACAACTTTTGACTGAACTTCTGACATAACTTTAAATTTTTATTAGTTAATAATAATTATTATTGAATATTGTTTTTTTCTCACTAATTCTGGGCAAATATAACACTTTTTTGTTACTTTTGACAAAAATTATAAAGTTTTTATCATTTATTTCGACCCTCCGAAATCTAAGTTGTTGAGTGTCAAGGCTTAAAAGAATGAATTATTTTTGCCAAAATGTCCACTTTTTTGGGCAAAAGTGCAGGTGAATCTTTCTTGGTTGGTCGAAAAAATAGGTGAAAACAGTTTGAAAATCGGGTAAATAATTTAGTTTTTATGATTGCATATATTATAGGTGTGGGTCTCATCGGTGGATCCTTCGCTTTGTCTTTGAAAGAGACGGGCATTTGTGAGCGAGTGTTGGGGTCGGATTCGTCAGCTGATAATATCACCAAAGCCTTTGAGCTTGGGCTTATTGACGAGGCTGTGAGTATTGAACAGGGTGTCGAGAGGGCTGATCTGATTGTTTTGGCCATTCCCGTGGATGCCTTGCCAACGGTGGCGATTAAGGTGTTGAATCGCGTTAAGTCGCACCAGACGGTGATCGACATGGGATCAATCAAGGAGGATCTGTGTGAGATCATCTCCATGCACGTCAACCGTAGTCGCTTTGTTGCGACCCATCCAATGTGGGGTACTGAGCATAGTGGACCTACCGCGGCTCAGCATAACGCATTCAAGGGGCGCAACGTTGTGATCTGTGAGAAGGGTAAGAGTGCCGTGGATGCAGTGGCGATGGTCGAGGATATATATACTAAAATAGGTATGCCTATCTCGTATATGGAGGCGGAGGAGCATGATCTTCACGTTGCCTACATCTCGCATATTTCGCACATCACATCTTTTGCCTTGGCATTGACGGTTTTGGAGAAGGAGCGCGAGGAGCAACGAATTTTTGAGCTTGCAGGAGGAGGTTTCGAGTCGACGGTTCGTTTGGCGAAGTCGGCATCGGCAACGTGGGTTCCCATCTTGTTGCACAATAAGTTCAACGTTCTTGATGTTTTGCGCGAGCATATTCATCAGTTGCAGATTATGCGCAAGGCGTTGGAGTCGGATGATGCTGAGCAGTTGACTCAGATGATGGCGAAGGCGAACTCAATCCAGAAGATTCTAAATAAGCTATGACATCGTTAGCCTCGGAGATTGGAGCGAGGGGCGAGGCGGCAGCTGTGGAGTGGTTGCGTGGTCAGGGCTACCTTATTGAGGAGCTTAACTGGAGGGCTGGACGCTACGAGATCGACATTATCGCGAGCCGTTGGGATGAGATCCACTTTGTGGAGGTTAAGACGCGCATGGTTGGTGGGTGGCAGAGTCCCGAGCAGGCGATGACGCGCCATAAATGCGAGTCGCTGATTAAGGCGGCGCGCCCCTACCTCGCGATGAAGCGGTGTCAATTGGAGCCTCTCTTTGATCTTATCGCGGTGGATGTTCAACCTAACGGTGAGATGGAGATCCGCATGGTTGAGAATGTCATAGAGTCGAGGTGGTAGTTGGTGTTAAAAAATGGAACTCTTGTATGTTTTATTTTGTTATTTAATAACAAAAATATACCTTTGCTCGTTCAAAAAAATCAAAAATGATTATACTATATAATATAGGTCTGCTCGTTTACGACTTTCTCATACGTATTGTTGCGATGTGGAATCCCAAGGCGAGGTTGTGGGTTGATGGCCGTAAGGATCTCTTTAAGAGGATGCAAGCCTCTATCTCTAAGGATGATAGGGTCGTGTGGGTTCATGCGGCATCGTTGGGTGAGTTTGAGCAGGGGCGACCAATCATTGAGAGGGTGAGGGCTGCGCACCCCGAGTATAAGATCTTGTTGACCTTCTTCTCGCCATCTGGATATGAGGTGCGCAAGGGGTATCAGGGGGCAGATTATATCTTCTATCTGCCTTTGGATCGACCATCTAATGTTGCGAAATTCCTAGATATTGCACACCCCGAGGTTGCGATATTTGTGAAGTATGAGTTTTGGATCAACCTCCTTGGAGGGCTGCGTACAAGGGGGATACGCGCGTTTTTGGTCTCGGCAATCTTTCGTCAAGAGTCGATTTTCTTTAAATCTTATGGCACAATGTGGCGCAGAGCGTTGGAGAGCTTTGAGACTCTCTTTGTGCAGGATAAGAACTCTGCCAAGATGCTTGGCGAGTATGGCTTTGATAATGTCGTCGTTGCTGGAGATACGCGATTTGATAGGGTGTGGGATATTGCTCAGGCAGCTAAAAAGATCGAGATCGTTGATCAGTTTAAAGGTGAGTCGAACCTCTTTGTTATTGGTTCTTCATGGCCAGAGGATGAGGCGGTGTTGACACCTATGATTGAGAAATACTCAGATGTAAAGTTCGTTATTGCGCCTCATGAGATTGAGAATGATAGGGTCGAGGCGTTAATCTCTAAGTTGTCTGCGCGCAGGGCTGTGCGATATACAGCGTGCGCGGCGGATACTAAAGTTGAGGATTATGACGTTTTAGTCCTCGATACCATGGGTATGTTGTCGTCGGTTTATAGCTACGCCAAGTGGGCATATATAGGTGGTGGCTTTGGTGTCGGTATCCACAACACGTTGGAGGCGGCAACCTTTGGACTTCCCATAGCGTTTGGTACAAACTACAAGAGATTTAAAGAGGCGTGCGATCTTATCTCGTTGGGGGCAGCTGTCTCGATTTCCAACACAGCAGAGGTCGAGGCGTGGTTCAAGCCATTGCATGACGATGCAGAGCTTTTGGAGCGTGTTAGTCGCATTTCAGCTGAGTTTACGGCACGTCAACGAGGGGCGACATCGCTACTCATGAGTAGTATTTTTGTTAAATAAAGAGGTGATTTATTTTGATTACAACAGATTTACAGATCAGATTTTCTGATCTTGATATATTGCAACATGTCAACAATTCGGTGTTGGTGCAGTTCTATGACTTGGGTAAGTGTGAGTATTTTTCGCAGGTGATGGGGTTGTCGCAACATGTGTGGAATCGTAATTCATTTGCTATTGTCTCCGTTAAGATGGACTTTATGCAGGAGGTGAGGGGGACTGATGAGGTCTATGTCACCACGCGAATTTCCAAGCTAGGAGTCAAGAGTGTGACATTTTCACAACAGATTATTGACCGCGCCACAGGCGATGTTAAGAGCCAGTGTGAATCGGTGCTGTCGGGTTTTGACCTTGAAAAGCGATGTTCGATGGAGATTCTCCCAGAGCGTCGCGAGGCGATCATCGCCTACGAGGGTGATGACTTGATTATCAAGTAAAAGCAAATTAATGGTAACCGTGATTTTGCTGTGAGCGGTGAAATTCGGCATGTGGTACGCTACGCAAGTAGCGTGAAGTTTAAAGAGAGAGATTTTTGGATTAAAAGCCGACCATCGGGAAGGCTTTTAAAATCCAAAAATCTCTCTCTTTAAACTTAGCACTTTGAAAAAGTGCGTACCACATGACCGCTAGAAGATCAGCTCCGCGGGGAGCCCCCCGCCGCCCGCGCAGGGCAGACCTCAGCCGATCCCGACTCTAAACGCCGACTAGCTCAATGTCTTACGATCTGCAGGCTCCTCCTCAGTAGCTGCCTCGACCATCTCGCGTTGCAGTGCAACCATCTTGATAGCTGTTGCCGCTGCCTCGTCGCCCTTGTTGCCTAGCTCGCCACCGCAACGATCCAATGCCTGCTGCATATTGTTCGTTGTGAGGACACCAAATGCGATTGGCATATTCCACTGCAACTGCAACTGTGTGATACCCTGCGTAACGCCATTACATACGAAGTCGAAGTGACGTGTATCGCCCTGAATAACGCAACCAAGAACGATAACTGCATCAGCCTCAGTGTATTGTGCGAAGTACTGTGCACCCAACGAAAGCTCGAAAGTTCCAGGGACATACTTAACTTGAATATTCTCGTCCAAAGCTCCAGCACTCTTGAGTGTGCGAATTGCACCCTCTGCGAGTGCATTTGTAATCTCTGGATTCCACTCTGCCACTACGATACCGAAAGTCATCTCCTCAGCCGATGGAAGTGGAGTGTCGATAAGTGAAAGATTATGATTTTTTGTAGCCATTTTGTTCTGCTCTAAATAAATTACTCCAATGTTCCGATATACTTCTCAGCGTCGCGTGCCTCTACTGATGATGGGTAGTCTGTCGCGATAGTCTCAAAAAGAGCCTTAGCTGCCGCCTTGTCACCTGCTGCCTCAGCTGCCAAACCGCCCTTGCGGAGGTAGATCGGAGCTGTCAAGATATTCTTCTGAGATGCAGTCACCGCCTTAGCGTACAAAGCCATAGCCGACTTGTAGTCGCCATTTTCGACAGCGATATCACCCTGAAGACCAAGGTTTTGAGCATTGATGATTGTTGCTGGAGCACCCTCAACAGCCTTATACTGAGATAGGAATTTAGCTGCATTGGCGAAATCGCCCAACTTCATATAGCAGACACCAGCGTAGTGGTTTGCTATGTTTCCAGCAGGTGTAGAGCCGTAAGCCTCAATAACATCCAAGAAACCTGCGCCATTGGCGTCACCGTTGAGAGCCGCGTTGTAGTCTGGAGTTGCCTGATCGAATAGCGTCTGAGCGTTCGAGATCATATCTGTTGACTTCGCCATTCTTGGCTCTGCAACAACTAGTTTATATCCGAATACGCAAGCAGCGATAACAAGGAGTCCGAAGATTGTATAGACGATTTTCCTACCATTCTCCTCGAAAAACTGCTCTGTCTTAGTCATTGCTGAACCTAGAGTCTCCTCCAACTCTACATTCTCTACATTGTTCTTTGTTGCCATAATAATATATGTACGTTTTAATTTATAATTTCTCGTAGTTCAAAGTCGCACTTTTGGACTTTGAGAGACAAAAGTATAATTTTTTTTTGAATAAATAGATAATATCTTAGAAAAAATGGCGACTAAGGTTGCGTTATCTTATATGTTTTGTAACTTTGTCATGGCTCAACAGCTATTTTGAGCCCCATATATATGATTTTACAGAGACTTTCGCTAATAAATTTTAAAAATATATCTGAGACCCAGCTCGATTTCGAGTCGGGAATAAACGCCATGGTGGGTGATAATGGAGCTGGCAAGACCAACATCCTCGATGCCATCTACTACCTCTCCATGTGCAAGTCGATGCTCACCATGACCGATGGTCAGAGCGTTCGACATGGAGCAGATTTCTTCGTTGTCGATGGCAGCTACCTCAGCGACACTGAGCGTCACGACAGCGTGGTCTGCACATTCACCAAGCAGCGCACCCACACCAAGGTGCTCAAACGCAACGGCAAAGAGTATGAACGACTGTCGGATCATGTCGGCATGGTTCCCGTGGTGGTGGTTTCGCCTCAAGATTATGCACTTATCACCGACTCTGCGGAGGAGCGTCGACGCTTCATAAATGCCTTTTTGTCGCAGATGAGTCGCGAATATATGCAGGCTCTGATACGCTACAACGCCCTTTTGGTACAGCGCAACAAGTCGCTTAAGATGGTTGGTGATGGTTCGATGTTGCAGATCTACGATGAGCAGATGGCGGAGTATGCCAACACCATATATAAATATAGGTGCGACATTGTTGAGCAACTCTCGCCCCTAGTCGAGAAGTTCTACTCCGCACTGAGTGGAGATCGCGAGTGTGTCGAGATTGGTTACTCGTCACAGATGCAGGAGTGTGGCTTTGTGGAGCTGATGGAGCAATCACGAGGTCGCGACTTTTCGAATGAGTTCACAACCGCAGGAGTTCATCGCGATGATATCAACTTCTCGATTGGTGGCTATCCCCTTCGCAAATATGGCTCTCAGGGGCAACAGAAATCATTCCTCATAGCGTTGAAACTGGCTCAATACATCTTGGTGTGCCGCACCGTTGGCGAACGACCAATATTGCTGTTGGATGACCTCTTTGACAAGCTAGATGCTGGACGTGTTGAGCAACTTATCGGCATTGTCTCGGGCGAAGATTTCGGGCAGATATTTATAACCGACTGCAACCGCACACGCATAGAACGTGTTCTAAGTAAGGGAGATACACCATTCCGACTCTTCGAGGTGGAGGAGGGTAATGTTCCGCAAACTAAAACAACTGAGTAACAATGAGACGCACCGAAACAGTACTCTTTGGAGATATCCTCAAAGAGTTTTTTGAGCGACCATACATTGCTGCGCGCATTGCCGAGGGTAAGCTACCCGAGACTTGGCGCGAGATTGTCGGTTCACGCGTTGCGAACCTCACCTCAGACCTCCGCCTAGAGAACCACATTCTCTACGTTAAAATTGAGTCGAGCCTTATCAGACACGAGATTTTTCTACAACGCGATGCACTGCGCGACGAGATTAATCGTCGCAGCAACTCGCGCATAGTCAACGCTGTGATTGTGAAGTAGTTAATACTTAAAGCTACTCCCTCCGATGAACTCGCGAAGCAGCGATGTTGGTGGAATTTCGCTTGGATTAATGGGTATGAAATTATCCAAAAATTTCAGAAGTCTGCATGCGTCATCATACTCCACACTGGTGTTTGGAACATCGTGCAAGATTGGCTCGACATAACGCCTCAACACCGAAATCTCATAGAATAGTGACGAGTTAAACATCACATCGGCATTCTCCTGATATGGAAATATATGTCGCTCCTCGCCACGCCTCACGCTCGCCCAACGCGCAAGGGTCGACAGCCCACTATTTCCTCGTGTTCGGAAGTCGCGAGTCAGACGCCTAAGCAGTCGATTGTCGGAGGTCGCAATGCGCGTGGTGTTATCCATCGCCACGGTGGTGAAACACGAAACATATATTCTGAATAATGAATCAGCAGGCAATGAGGGGGTTAAGTTGGGGTTTAGACCGTGTATACCCTCAATCACAACTATCGAATTGTCGGTTAGTTGCAGAGGTTTGTCGTGCTTGCGCCTCTCCCCCGAAACAAAGTCGTAACGCGGAATATCTACACTCTCACCAGCCAAAAGTCGTTTGAGGTCGCTGTTGAAAAGTTCAATATCTATCGCCTCCAAAGCCTCGAAATCATACTCGCCATTCTCATCGAGAGGCGTCTTTTCGCGATCCACAAAGTAGTCGTCCAGCGATATCAACACAGGTGAGTAACCCATGACGCGGAGCTGTACCCCGAGTCGTTTTGCTGTAGATGTCTTGCCACTAGATGAGGGTCCCGAGAGGAGTGCAATGCGCGTATTGTATCGCTCATTCGCAATGACGAGGATCTCTGCCAGCGCGATGATCTTCTTCTCGTGGAGAGCCTCCGCAACCTTTATCAGCTCGCTACCATCCCCTGCTAATATCTGAGCATTGAGAGCGCCAACCGTCGGAACACCCATAATGTCGACCCAATGTTGATACTCCTTGAAGATGTTAAACATCTTCTCCTGATGAGGTGACACGCTGACATTCAGTGGTTTATCGCGCTTAGGTAACGAGAGATAAAAACCTTTGTAGTAACTCTGCACCTCAAAGATCTGAACATATCGAGTCGATGGCGCAAGAGATCCATAGAAGTAACCCACCGTCTCATTGAGGCGATAGATCTCCCTAAATAGGCGTGGTCGCGTGTTGAGCAGCTGAATCTTATCTATATATCCACGCTCAGCATAAATCTGGCGAACATCCTCTGTGCGCAGACGTTGTCGCATGATTGGCACATTGCTATCTACCACCTCGCGCATGGCGTTGCGGATATTGTCGATTTCGTCACAAAGGAAACTCTCCTTGCCCTCCACCTCGCAGTAGAAACCATTGACACCCATAGAGTGGCGAATATAGAGCTTTTGAGATGGATAGAGCTGCTCGATGACATGTTGCAGAACAAGCCATATTGTGCGTTGGTAGACACGAACGCCCGAAAATGAGGTGGCATCGGCAAAGCGAATTGTTGAGTCGGTGTAGACGCGATGCGTCATCTCGCGCATGCGATTGTTGACATATGCAGCCAAGGGATCGCTGTCGAGAGCAATAATTTGAGCTATCTCTAGTAGTGAGCATCCCGACGGAATACTATATTGTGTAGCTGTGTCGTCGAGATATATCGTTATCATCTCTGCCATAACGTTTCATTTAAGGGGTTGATGGTAAAGATATGAAATTTATCTCGAATTTACAACTCTCGACTAGTCGTTGGGCTTGGGTTTCTCGTAGGATCTGATGACCACCGCCACACCAATGAAGATCAACGCCGCGAACACGAAGGTCAAAGGGTTGGGTTTATCAAGGCGTAGCGCAATGGTGATAGCCCCTGCAACAATAGGTTGAAGGTATGCAAAGGAGCTAGTGACCGTTGGCGAGACATACTGCAATGCGTAGTTAACCAACAGATTAGGCATATAGGTAGGGACAATCAAAATATAGGTCAATGCCAACAGCACCTCCGTTTTGTATTGGTGGATATTGCTCTCAACCAACGGCTCAATACCAAAAGGGAGAAGTATGAGTGCCGCGGTACAGAACATCCACCTCATGATAGTTATAGGCTTATATTTTTTCAGCAGACTCTTGAACCAAACAACATATATCGCTGAGATAAAGGCACATAGGAGTATCAATATATTGCCCCACATTCCCGACTCAGCATGGGCTGTACCTCCACCTGTGAGGATCACCCCCACCGCTCCAGCTAGACCGACAACCAGACCTATCACCTTGCCGCGGTTGAAGCTGTCGATACCCACCGCCACTGAGATAATCAGCGCGACAATAGGCGCAACGGTCGAGATGATCGAACCATCAATAGGCGAGGTCATCGAGAGACCCCAGATCAACATACCTTTGCGAATCACGGCAATGAGAACACCAGCACCCATAAGGGTTAAGATATCGCGGTTATCGACCCTCTCATACTTCCCAAAGAGGAGCGGAATAAGCGACAACAACGCTGAGATTATCATCGTCAACGTCAAGAGTGGAAGTGGCTTGATGTGGTTGCTCAACAAAATATCATAGAGCGGATAGGCGCACGCCCACGAGAGGTTAGCAACCAGAAGTGCCAAAATTGGCTTTAGATTTTTAAACGACATAGCACGGATTTTTGAATTGTGTACAATCCAAAATCCGTGCTAAGATAATACTTTATATAAAAATAGAGCTACACGTTACGACGTAGATAGCTAATTCGCTCCTCCGCGCTAGAGTTGGTAAATGGTAGATCGCTAACATTAATTCTCACTGCGCCCAAGCGAGCTGTGTCATGCATGTATGTCGCGTCATTCAAGACCACCAACACCTCGCCCAAGTTGCGGCATTTAGCAAGTATACTCTTAAGTACAGCCTCGTTGTAGAGCACCTTAACTCCATAGTTAGCCATAGCAACATATGCACGTGAACGAACAAAGCTACGGTTGTAGTCGGCAGTCAATGCGCGTGTCTGAGCAACGATATCCTTATTTGCTCCGCTTTGCTCGCCAAACGATGCTGCTGAGGTCAAGCCCCACCACTTCTGAACATCATCCTCAGCGGTGATTGCTGCGCTGAGTGACTTTGCAACCTCGGGAGAGTAAGCCTCCAACTGAAGATTTGCAACTCTGTGGTAACCAGAAAGTTCGCTCTTGTGCGCAAATCCGTAAGTATCAGGATTATACATTGCATCAGAGTTGAGAACAGTCTCTGGCAAGAATCCCAAGTCGCAGTAGTTATCCATCTGCTCAACCATCTCCTTGCGCATCTTCAAGAGTTGAGCCTTGTACTTAGGATCATTGGCAAGGTTCTTTGTCTCGTTGGGATCGTTCTTTAAATCGTATAGCTCCTCAGCACCGATAGGCTCAAAGAACTCGCTCTGCAACTCATTGAGCTGTCCATATTTGTACATATTGCGAGCCTGCTCCAACGCCAACATTCTATAGCGATAGTATGCGTGGAGACCGCGCGCGTGATATGGGATAAAGTTACGTCCATATCTGAAATCTCCGCGGTACAACGAGCGGTTGAACGAGTAGAAATCATCAAAGCGATCAGCGTAACACAAGATGCTCTCGCGCTTGCTGCTATTCTTACCCAAGAACGGAACACCGTTGCTCTGCTCTGGAACAGATCCACCAGCTAGGTTGATTGCCGTAGCTCCAAAATCCATGAACTGAACCATGTCGTCCGTGCGAGTACCCACCTTGTTGTCGATCTTATCTCTCCAATTCTGAGGTACATAGACCATCAATGGGACGCGGAAACCGACATCCTTAGTGTATCCCTTACTCTGAGGCACACAACCTCCGTTATCTCCGAAGAAGAAGATGAATGTATTCTCAAACTCGCCCTCAGCCTTCAGCATCTCCACCAACTTGCCGAACTCAGCGTCAGCCTCCTCTATGCGGTCATAGAATGTCGCATAGGTATACTTCATCAAATCTGTCGCAGGGAGGTTGGGGTGTATATTTGTCTTTTCGGGATCAAACTTCGTCTTAACCGTCTTGTATGTCGTGCTGTTGAATAGCAACTTAGACTCATGAGTTCCGACATGTGATCTCATAAAGAAGAATGGTTGCGACTTATCCTTGCGCCTTTTCCAAGCGTCAATCTCCATATATTTGTTGCTCTGAAGATCCCACGCTGTCTTGTCAAGCTCCACGTTGTAGTCGGTCTTGGTGACGTTGCATGTGTAGTATCCTGCATCACGAAGATACGATGGAACCATGCGCAACCCCTCGGGCATTTTCAACTCCTCCAAACGGCGGTGCAACGCTCCTCCAAAACGAGGGGCATAACATCCCGTGATGAGGGTTGTACGTGCAGCCGAACTTACAGGGGCATTACTAAAGGCGTTGTTGTAGATAATCATATCCTTCGACATAGCCTCAAGGTTGGGAGTCGGAGCACCCTTACCGTCGTTGTACATAGCTAGGTATTGAGGTGATGTATCCTCAATAAGATACCATATAATATTTGGTTTAGCACTTTTGTTGGCCGCCTGAGCCATCTGTGCACCTCCAACCATGGCTGCAATAGCCATCGCAGGGATCGAGAATTTCAAATTACTCTCCATTATTTAATTTGGTTTTACGTTGTTTTTTTTGTTTGTAGCGGTAAAGTTAACTCTTTTTTTCGGAGATTGTCCAAAAAAGTGGAGTTTTTTTTTGATTGTCGGGTGGTGAGAGAGTAGGACAAATAGAGAGTGGGACGCTATTTCTGAAAAGAGATAGCGTCCCACAAGTTTGTTTTTAAGGCTTTAATACCTCTCCTCTATGACTTTCCAGTCGATGACGTTCCAGATATTTTTCACCGCCTCGGCGCGTGCGTTACGGTAGTCAATATAGTAGGCATGTTCCCAGACATCAATTGTCAAGAGTGGCTTAAGACCCTTCATCATTGGGTTGCCAGCGTTTGGCTCAGCAACAATAGAGAGTGCTCCGTTGTCATCCGCCACAAGCCATGCCCAGCCCGAACCAAAGAGGTTTATCGCCTCAGTCGACATCTTCGCTTTGAACTTGTCGAAGCTCTCAAATGTCGCATTGATAGCCTCCAAGAGCTTTCCCGTAGGTGCGCTCTGAGGTGTAGCCGAGAGCTGTGCGAAGTAGAACTCGTGATTCCACGCCTGCGCTGCGTTGTTGAACATTGCGCCATCGGTGTTGAGCATCGCCTCCTCCAACGTCATTGCCGAGAATGGTGTGCCCCCCGTAAGCTCGTTGAGCTTGTTGATATATCCTGTGTAGTGCTTGTCGTGGTGAAACTTCAGTGTCTCCTCAGAGATTGAGGGCGACAAGGCATCGTATGCGTATGGTAGCTTTACCACTTCGAATTGAGCCATAACGGTTGAGATTTGTGTTAATACTGCAAAAATAAATAGTGCTAGTCTCTTCATAATTTATTTGGGTTAGTTTGTTGTTTGTCTACTCTTTGACCTCCTCGAAGGCAAATTTTCGCTCTCCGCAGACTGGGCAGATCCACCCCTCTGGAAGATCATCATACGATGTGTTTGGCTCAACGCCATTATCAGGGTCACCCTTAGCAGGGTCGTAAATGTAGTTGCATACTGTGCAGCGATACTTTTTCATAGTTTCCATAGTTGTGATGTTTAAAAGTTATTATCAACCACCACTCTGCAAATATGATACCTCGCTGACGATGAATAAAAAAGTGGAGAGATAGAAAACTCCATCTCTCCACCTTATATGTCTACTCTACAACAAGGTTGTTAGGGTATGTATATCCATTATAGGTGACCAAATATTCGCCAGTCGAGTAGAACTTGCGTGTCACGAAATCTATAATAGAGCCACCATCGCTATCCCACTGCTGTACATACTCACTACCTCCACAAGGTTGCAGATATGTCGTGCTAGCGATATATTTTAGAGGAGTGTTATAGAAACCTACTCCTTCATTTGCTATGGTTTGGTAGGTCATATAAGACTGCGCAAGGGTAATTCCCGTGCTCGATACCTGATGTTGAATCTCCGCACTGATTGTGTTTGTCATTGTGATATCTTGACCTATCGCAATTCCAGGAAGTGTCACGCTACCAGATACACCCCAAGTTGCAGTTGCACTATACGAGCTATAACGTCCAGCAAAGTAGTTAATCATATAGGTGATTACGCCATCAGATGACATATATAGATATACGCGGTAACGATACTCATCTTCTGTGTCACTCTCCTCGACCTTGATGCTTGCAGTCGATGCGTATGATGTACTTGTCGCAAATGTCATCTCACTATCCGAGCTATTATTAAGAAGTGTCACCTCCCAACAATCGTCAGTGCTGGCAGTTGTCTCCGACAGTTTCTTGCCCTTGGTATCAATTATATATGTACCCTTGCGAAGAACATTATCCAAAGCTCCCTGTGTGTGAGTTCCATCATCAAGACCATATGTAACGGTGAATTTGTCGCTTCCGCTCTCAAGGCGTGAGATGTCGCCACCCTCGCCATTGAGGCTAAAGAGAAGATGTTTCTTGTTGTAATCCTTAGTGCTATAGTTTGCAAATGTATATGTTCCGATAGCCGACCATCCACTTTGGGGAGTGCCGTCACCATCTACAAGGTTACCATCCGCATCGAACGCCAGATTCGAAGCCGCCATCTCGCCCTGCAAAATTGCGAAACGCATAGCCACTGAGAGACCATCCATCGCGTAAGCATTAGTTTCATAAACTTGGTCAATCAAGAGCAGACCTGTGTACGTATCAGTAAAGCCATAATCGTCGAAATCCTCATACTTGTCGCAACTAACGACAGCCGCAGAGAGGAGTGCAATAGTAAAAAATGAAAAAAGTTTACGCATAAAAATGAAAAGTTTAAAAAGTTTGTTCGGTATTAACATATTAGTCAACGTCAAATATAGTGACTTAATATATATTACAAAACGTTTCTTCTACAAAAGTATCAAAAATAACCATATTTTATGCACTTTTTATGTGTTGATCCCATATTTTACGATTTTCGTGGATATGCCGATGAAAAAATTGAGGGGCGAATATCGCGTCTAAAGAGTGGGTTTCAACAAAATTTATTATCTTTGCCTAACATTTAATGTTCGAACTATGAAATTACGTACTATCGCAATATTGACAGCCGTGTTGCTCCTTGCCGATCAAGCTCTCAAAATCTGGATCAAGACCAATATGAAACTCAATGAGGCAATCATCGTCTTTCCCGATTGGTTTCAGCTCCGATTTCTTGAGAATAACGGTGCCGCCTTTGGTATGCAGATCTCGTCGGGCGGAGGCTTCGATTGGGGTAAGATGCTGCTAAGTGGATTTAGAGTCTGCATGATATGCGCACTCGTGTGGTATATTATTAGCCTCGTCTATCGTCGCGCACCTAAGGGGGTGATTATCTCACTCACACTGGTCTTGGCAGGTGCTGTGGGCAATATGATTGACAGCGCGGTGTATGGATTGATCTTCACGGAGTCTACATATAACACCGTGGCGACAGTTGGTGAGGGCTACGCACCCTTCATGATGGGTCGCGTGGTTGATATGTTCTACTTTCCGCTGTTTCAGTGGAATGGCATCCCCGACTTTTTGAAGTTCCTAGTCGACTCTAACAACTACTTCTTCGGGGCGATCTTCAACCTTGCGGATGCCTATATCTCTGTTGCTGTGGTATATGTTTTGCTCTTCGAACGTAAATTCTTCATGCAGGAGTAAAATGTACAAAATAGAGGTAGAGACACAATTTGAGGAGTCGTGGCGATATAATCTCGTCGTGATGTGTGGTGGCTATACAGCCTCTGCTAAACAGTTGTATGTTGTCTCCACGGAGGATACCATCGCCGAGATTGAGGATTTCCAAACCACCAAGCCCGATGGCTACACCCTTCCGCGACAACTCTCACTAAAGGCTAAGAGGGCGGATAACATTCGAGCATTGGTCTACGTAATACCTCACACGCCACCTGCAAATCGTGATATTGAGGAGTTCGCACCCTTTGAGATGTCGATAAAAATCGCGCGCGATGGCAAGGAGATATACTCCCAAATCCACGATATCAACCAGTGGTCGGGCAGTTCAATAGAGATAAAATTATAACACATATACAATATTATGATACTCAGCAATTTCTCGCGACGTAAGAGTCACGAGGTGAAAATTGGAGGTTGCATCATCGGTGGTTCTAACCCTGTGGCGGTGCAGTCAATGACAAATACCGACACTGCCGACACAGACTCTAGTGTTGCTCAGATCCTCAGGGTCGAGGCGGCAGGAGCACCCATTGTGCGCCTTACGGCTCAAGGTGTTCGCGAGGGTGAGAATCTAAAAAATATTGTTGAGGCACTTCGCAATTGCGGTTCTCTCATAGCGACAGTTGCCGATATCCACTTCTTGCCAGCTGTGGCGGCTGTGGCGGCAAAATATGTCGATAAGGTGCGCATCAATCCAGGTAACTACTCCTTGGAGGGTGGCAAGTTGGAGAGTCTTATTGCACTGTGTCGCGAGAGGGGCGTTGCGTTGCGCATTGGCGTCAACCACGGTTCACTCTCGAAGAGGATGTTCGACAAGTATGGTGACACCCCCGAGGGTATGGTTGCCTCAGCCATGGAGTTTTTGAGGATCTGCAAGACGGAGGGTTTCCATCAGGTGGTGGTCTCGATGAAGTCGAGCAACACACGCGTCATGGTTCACGCCTATAGGCTTTTGTGTGAGGCGATGGATTGTGAGGGTATGACATACCCCATCCACCTTGGAGTTACAGAGGCAGGTAATGATATCGAGGGTCGCATTAAGAGTGCCGTAGGTATTGGCGCGCTTATGAGCGATGGTATTGGTGATACTATTCGTGTCTCGCTCACGGAGGCTCCCGAGAATGAAGTTCCTGTGGCTCAGATGATTGTAAAACATTTTGAGAGTCGCAAAGGTCAATTTGAACTCAGCGAGTCGGCAACAACAAGATATTTCCCTACAGAGTACCGCAAGCGTTCGAAGGTCGCTATACCTATTATACATAGTGAGTCAATGGCGGGTTTTGAGGTGATTGAGAGCCTATCGGACAACCCAACGGCAGAGCTACGCGCCGCAATTCTAAATCTTGGGGATGATCGTTCCGTGGTTGTTAAACGACGCTACGAGGGTTCGGATGTTGTCGATGTCGCGGTTCGAGCTGCGGCGGACTTAGGTGTACTCTTTTTGGATGGTCTTGCGGATGGAATCATCGTCGATGCTCCAGAGCTGGATGAGGCTCAACGCTCACAGATAGAGTTGCTTATATTGCAGGCGTCGCGCGTGCGACAATCCCAAACAGAGTATATCGCCTGCCCAAGTTGTGGACGTACGCTCTACGATATTGAGTCAACCTTGGCGCAGATTAAGGCGCGCACTTCGCACCTCAGCCACCTCAAAATCGGAGTTATGGGGTGCATCGTCAATGGGCCAGGCGAGATGGCGGATGCCGATTACGGATATGTCGGAGCTGCGGCAGGGCGCATAACCCTGTACAAGGGTCGCACCGTTGTGGAGCGAAATATTCCACAGGAGGAGGCGATAGATCACCTCATTGAGCTGATGAAGTCGAATGGAGATTGGAGAGAGGAGAGGTAACGATGACAATATTACCAACTGCATATCTTCCATCTATAGAGTACTTTGCGAGACTTATATATGATGATGACGCGCGAATTGATCTGGGCGAAAACTACGTGAAGCGTTCGTTGAGAAACCGCGCACAGATCATGACCGCGGCTGGTGTGATGGAGCTGTCGGTGAACGTCCGCAACGCCAACCGCCCACGCATGGCGATATCGACCGTTGAGATTGACTACACCAAGAGGTGGCAACACCAACACTGGTTAGCCATTGTCTCGGCTTATAAGTCATCGCCATTTTTTGACCACTACGCGCCATTTTTTGAGCCTATATTCAGCGCGCAATATGAGCGACTTGTGGATCTAAATTTTGCGATTATTAAGCTGGTTATTAAGTTATTGGGGGTCAAGATAGATCTCGATGTAAAGATCTCCAATGAGTATATCACAGCCCATGATGGTGACATAGATCTGCGTCCGCGTAGACGCAACGAAGCTGGCTCACATTCGTTTGAACATGAGCCATATATTCAGGTTTTTTATGATCGTCAGGAGTTTGTCCCCAACCTCTCAATCCTAGATCTACTTTTTAATGAGGGGACTAATAGCGTTGCGGTTTTAGAGGCGAGCCGTAGATAAACTCCACACTGTCGCGCATATTACCCTGCTGAACAACCACATATCTCGCTGCGTTGACAATGACGCTGTCGGCAACAAACTGCGAAGGAGCAACCATGCGCATTGGGTAGCTGCGTCCATCAACGGACGCGGTGGGCATCTGCGTGGTATCTGACGCATATATTTTCAGCGTAAATATACTATCGCTGAGGAGTCTATTCCTGCGATTCGTGATATGGAGCGTTGGATCATTTTTGTTCCAAAGTGCCTTATATAGGTAGAATACATCCTTGCGCTGTTGGCGGTCAAATGTCATGAGTCCTGTTCTTTTCTCGCGCAGAACGCTACGCGAAGATCCGAAGTCAAACATGGTGTTGAGCCATACGCCCCAAAATTGAGAGTCGCCACCCAAAACCTTAGTATACTCCTCGTGCATAGCGCGTTGTCGCGACTCTGGAAACCATGTACCCGATGAGAATCGAGCAGGGATCGCAATATCGTCACTCTGGTCGGTCACCGCGCCACTCTCGCCATAGCTCACCGCTGAGGTAAATTGACTCCACTTGGAGTGTATCAAATCTCGCCACACCTCAATGTCGGAGAACGAGCCGCGCCCCCAGCCTAAATCTTGATGCCACACCACCATATCGGGGATCATGTTGTGATCTCCATTTTGGTTGCTTATGGCGACTGTTGGGCGGTTTGGGTCGAGTTGTGACGCCAATGTATTCAGCTCCTTGAGATACTCCACGCTGTCATCGCCGCGCTGTGTGAGCATCGAAAAGAGCCCCCACATCACTACCGATGGGTGGTTGTAATTTTGGAGAATTATCTCGCTAAGTTGTTGGCGTCCATTGTTGTGGAACGCATCTGTCGGGAAGTAGGCGAGGTCGCTCAAAAAAGGTGCGCGGGCAAATGGAAAATCTACCCACACCAAAATACCCTCGCGGTCGCACTCCTCGTAGAGATATCTGTCGTGGGGATATATTGCCGAACGTATCGCGGTAGCCCCCAACTCACGAATGAGCTTCAGGTCGCGGTCATACTCCCTATGCGTCAACGCGTCACCAACCATAGGTGAGTCGTGATAGAGGGTGATACCTCTCACTACAACCTCGCTATTGTTGATCTTAGGGGGCGATTGTGGCGCAACCGTAACGGTTCGAAACCCACTCTTAACACTCACGCGATCCTCCTGATTATCAGATGATAAGGCGATGTTGAAATCGTAGAGATATGGCGCATCAGGCGACCATGGCTTAATCCCTTTTACTGAGAACGGAATCTCGAAACTCTCACTTTTGATATCGACATTCGAGATGTTTCGCTTGAACACCACCTTGTCGATAGACGTTGGGTCGGTGATGGTGAGTGTCGCGCGACAAGGAGTTCCTCCCTTAGGTGAGATCATCACCTTGATAGATCCCGAGGCATTGTTTGACGTCACGGCATCCGTGGTGACAAAGACGCCATCTGAACCGTAATATGTCGGAGATATTGCGTTTTGGGGCGTCACGATCAGCTCTACATCGCGATAAATTCCGCTGGAAATATCGTGCTCATATGAAACAGGCAGAATGTCGTTTTGAGGTGCATTGTTGACCCCGACATATATTGAGTTATTTTCGCCAAGCTCCAAGAAACTGGTGATTTCGAATGTGAATGCTGTTGCGCCACCGCGGTGGTCACCGACATGTTTGCCATTTATCAATAGGTTCGCAACGCGCTGAACACCATAGAATTTCAGAAAGACGCGTTTGTCGCTCCACACGCGAGGTGCGAAAATCTCCTTGGTATAATTTGCCGAGGTAACCATCTTGAGGAGTGACGATGAGCCATCCCACACATGCGGTAGATTGACCTGTCGGGCATTGTCGGCACTGCTCTCAGTGGCAAAGAAAAACTTCCACCCCTCGTTGAGAGGGTAGATCTGACGGGCTGCGAGGTTCGTGATGCTCAGAAATAGAGCTACAACTAGAGTGATCTGCTTTATCATTATGAACTAAGTTGTCTAAAATATGCGCAAAGATATGGTTTTTTTTCTATCTTTGCGCTAAATTATGGAAATATGAATTACATAGATATTATTGTCGCCGTTGTGATGCTCTTTGCAATATATAACGGTTGGCGTCAAGGTGTTATTTTGCAACTCTGCTCATTTGTGGGTATCATTGCAGGAGTTTGGTTGGGCGTCAAATTCGGAGGCTATATCGGCTCAATGGTTGGCATCTCGGAGCAGTATGCCGCAGTGGGTGGATTTCTTATCATCGTCATAGGCGTCATTATCGCTGTGGCTCTCTTGTCGCGTGTCGCTCAGAAGATCTTCAAATTTGCAGGATTGGGGGCTGTGGATATCGTTTTAGGGATACTCTTTTCATCGCTAAAGTTTGGACTTATCTTGGCGGTGATCTTCTCATCGTTTGATAAATTCAACAATACGATGAAGTTTGTAGACGATGAGACCCTCTCATCCTCAATAACATATCGCCCCATTGTGGATCTAAGCACACAAGTATTCCCTGCCCTAGAGTGGGCACAAACACAGATAACTAATGGCGTTGAACAGCTCTAATTTTCGCGGTCTTGTTATGCGAGCTACGGGTAGCTGGTATGACGTGTTGCATGATGATGGAACGGTATATAAGTGTAGAATCCGCGGTCGCCTGCGCCTCAAAGGGGCACGCAGCACCTCGCCCGTAGTTGTTGGTGATTGGGTGGAGTGCGAGGCTGAGGAGGGTAGCGAGGATAGCTTTGTGATCTGTGGCGTCGAGGCTAGGCGCAACTACATCATTCGTCGCGCCTCGAACCTCTCGAAGGAGTCGCACATCATAGGTGCAAATATCGACAGGGCGATGTTGGTGGCGACACTCTTTTCGCCCGAGACGGCTACGGAGTTTATAGATCGTTTCTTGGTCACCTGCGAGGCGTACAAAGTCCCTGCGACAATACTGTTGGCAAAGATTGATTTGGCGCGCGAGCGTCCCGAACTCGTTGAGGAGTTCAAGGCGACATACGAGGGGGCAGGCTACGAGGTTGTCGAGATCTCGGCAAAAAATGGCGAGGGGTTAGATCGCGTCAGGGAGCTACTCAAAGATAAGACAACTCTGATCTCTGGAAACTCTGGAGTCGGCAAGTCGACACTTATTCGCGCGATGGAGCCAACATTGGAGATCAAGACGGGCGAGATCTCAGCGAGCCACAACAAGGGTAAGCACACCACGACATTCTCGACAATATATCCACTCAGTGGCGGCGGATACATCATTGATACACCAGGAATTAAGGGGTTTGGACTCCTCGATATTGATGACGCAGAGTTGTGGCACTACTACCCCGAGATGATGCGTCACAGCGAGGAGTGTCAGTTCTATAACTGCACCCATACCCACGAGCCCAAGTGCGCGGTTCGCAACGCTGTGGAGAGTGGCGAGATAGCCTACTCACGATACGAAAGTTACCTCAAAATATTGGATGAAGATGACAAATACCGAAAATAGAGATCTCGCGTGGTTGCGCGAACGTGTGGAGTACTTGGCGGAGTTTATGACCCCCGAGAGGTACGACACCCTCTCGTCAACCATCGCTGAGCGCACACGATATATGACCATCGTGTCGGAGAATACATTCGACGCACAGAACTCTAGTGCATTGGTTCGTCACTGTGAGGCATTTGGTGTTCAGGATCTCAATGCTGTGGAGATGGCGTGCCACTTCAAGGTGCATGTCGATATCGCGCGCGGATCGGAGAAGTGGATCGACCTCAACCGCTACACCTCAACAATGGAGGCTGTGGCGAAACTTAAAGCTGAGGGGTATCGCATTGTCGCTACGACACCCCACCGCGAGGATGTCACCCCCGAGAGTTTCGATGTCAAAGCTGGAAAGTTCGCGCTGATTTTTGGCGCGGAGCATACTGGAATTTCGGATGAGATCATCGCTGAGGCGGATGAGTTCTTGAAGATCCCGATGTGCGGAATGGTGGAGAGTCTCAATGTGTCGGCTTCAGCGGCGATACTTATATATATGTTGTCGGAGCGCATGCGCCAGAGCCTCGACCGCGAGGTGTGGCAGCTGAGTGAACAGGAGCAAGCGGAGCTACTATACAAGTGGATGCAGCTCAGTATTCGCGACTCAAAGGGTCTCTTGAAACGAAAATTTGCCGATTATTAATCAACTAGATAAAACCAGCCCGCAATGACACGCGAGGTAATATTTCGTAAAAAGCATAAGAATGAATATACTACGCAAACAATTTTTGGCGCATGTTGGGCAGACCTCGCCATCGCCTATGTTGGTGGAGGTGGAGCGCGCTGAGGGTAGCTACTTCTACACTCCCGAGGGTAAGGAGTACTTCGACTTGGTGGCAGGTGTCGCGGTGAGCAATGTCGGTCACTGCAACCCATATGTAGTCAAGGCGGTGCAGGAGCAGGCTGCAAAATATATGCATGTCATGGTCTATGGCGAGTTGGTGGAGTCGCCACAGGTGGGTTACGCTCGCGATATGGCGGATCTTTTACCTGGCGACATCTCGTCACTCTATTTTGTCAGCTCAGGTGCAGAGGCTGTGGAGGGGGCATTGAAACTCGCAAAACGTTATACACACCGCACGGAGATCATCTCTATGCGTCGCTCATACCACGGCTCAACAATGGGGGCGATGACCCTCATGGGTTCACCCGAGGGTGAGGAGTGGAAGAGTGCCTTTAGACCGTTGATGCCCGATGTTCGCTCTATTGAGTTCAATAGTTTCGAGGATCTGGAGCTTATCACCACTCGCACGGCATGCGTTGTGAGTGAGGTTGTACAGGGTGAGGGTGGCATTCGTCTGCCTGAGTTTGGATATCTGGAGGCGTTGCGCAGACGCTGTGACGAGGTTGGTGCACTGCTGGTCTTTGATGAGATACAGACTGGCATGGGGCGCACGGGTGAGATCTTTGCCTCAACAAAATACAAAGTAACCCCCGACATCATCACCCTCGCAAAGGCATTTGGAGGTGGCATGCCGTTGGGTGCGTTTGCCTCGACACCCGAGATAATGGCGACGTTGCAGCACAATCCTGTCTTGGGACATATCACCACCTTTGGAGGTCACCCAGTCTCGTGCGCTGCTGGATGGGCGGCACTTCGCTACCTGCGCGACAATCGAATCATTGAGCAGGTCGAGGAGAAAAGTGCACTCTACGAGAAGATTATGAAGAGCCACCCCATGGTGCAGGGAGTTCGCAGGTCGGGACTTTTGATGGCTGTGGAGCTTGGCGAGTCGCGATTTTTATACCGCTTGATGGAGATCTTCAAGGAGGAGGGGATCATGAGTGACTGGTTCTTGTTCTGCGACACAGCATTTAGGATCTCGCCACCGCTAACCATAACCACTGATGAGGTGGAGCGTAGCTCTCAGATTATCTTGAAGTCGTTGGATAGACTCGCATGCGAAATATAAAATTCATATAGATAATGACTTGGGATACCGATCTTTTTTTGTGGCTTAACTTTGACGGTGGCGCATTTATGGATAGCCTGATGCTCTTTGCATCGGGAAAACTGTCGTGGATACCATTCTATCTGCTGATCTTGTGGCTAATCTATCGCAAGAGCGGTTGGAAGGCGATGTTATTTGCTTTGGTTGCAATAGGTTGCGCGGTGGGTATCTCGGATCTGGTCGCAGGAATCTTCAAACATACTGGACCTCTAAAACATCTCTGGGAGAGTTTTCCTGCGAGATTGCGCCCGATGCACACCCCCGAACTCGAAGGGTTGATACATGTTATAAAGGGTGGAGGCAAGTTCGGCACAGTATCGGCACACGCCTCCACAGCGACATCTATTGTGATGATCGCCTCGTTGGCTATCGGCAAGAGGTGGTTTTCGGTGATTGCCACTCTGCAATGCGTAACGGTCTGTTACTCACGAATATACTTGGCTTACCACTACCCTCAAGATATAATCTTGGGTGTTGGTGTCGGTCTCTTTTCTGGTTATGTGATGTGGAGTTTATACAAACTCGCCCTTTCGAAAACTTTGAACAATGAATAAGATAGATATAAATAGTTTCGACTATCCACTCCCCGATGAACGTATCGCGAAATTTCCGCTAGAGAACCGCTCCGACTCCAAGCTCCTACACTACCATAATGGGGTGATTGAGGAGCGACGTTTTGCCGATATCGGCAAATATATCCCCGAGGGTGGACTCTTGGTATTTAACAACACCAAGGTTATCCGCGCGCGTATCATCATGCACAAACCTTCGGGTGCGCGCATTGAGATATTCTGCTTGGAACCTCACAATCCTGCCGATTATGAGCGCGCCTTAGCGGCTAAGGGCGAGGGTGAGTGGAGCTGTATTGTAGGCAACTTAAAGAAGTGGAAGAGCGGAGATGTTGAGATTCGTTTTGAGCTTGATGGCGAGGAGCATATGCTTCGTGCGGAGATGGTTCACAATGGCGGTCGCGAACATATCATCCGCTTTAAGTGGAGCTGTGACCTGACTTTTGGGGAGCTGTTGGAGCTGTTGGGGCGTATTCCGATCCCTCCATACCTTAATCGCGAGAGCGAGGAGATTGACCTCACGCGTTACCAGACGGTATACTCCAAGTTTGAGGGTTCGGTGGCGGCACCAACGGCAGGACTTCACTTCACGGAGGAGGTGATCGAGAAGATGAAAGATCGCGGTGTTGAGACCGCGGAGGTGACACTTCATGTCGGAGCAGGAACGTTTCTGCCTGTCAAGGAGGAGGACGCCACGCAACATCCCATGCACACGGAGCACTTTGATGTTAAACTCTCAACACTTAGCTCTTTGAGAGAGCGTTACGGCAAAATTGTCGCTGTGGGGACAACATCGGTGCGAACTATGGAGTCACTGTCGGCTCTGGCTTACCGCATCAAGCAGAGCGGAAATCCAGAGGTGGAGCGCACTGTTGGTCAGTGGGAACTCTACGATATTGATGAGGAATTCTCAGGGGCAGAGGCTTTAGATATGCTGATAAGCTACATGGAGAGTCGCGAACTAGAGCGTCTCACCGCCTCGACACAGATCATGATTACACCGCTAGGCTACAAGTTCCGTATCGTGAAGTATATCATCACCAACTTCCACCAACCCAAGTCGACACTGCTGCTGCTGGTTTCGGCATATGTCGGCGAAGATTGGTCATTAATATATAAGTATGCACTGGAGCACAACTTCCGATTCCTTAGCTATGGCGACTCGTCACTGCTGATGGTTGACTGAGGTCGGCTTCTGGTCGGCTGGGGTCTGCCCTACGCGGGCGGCGGCGGGGTGCTCCCCGCGGAGCTGAATTTTTCCTAGCGGTCATGTGATACGCAGTTTTCTAGGGGAAACTGCTAAGTTTAAAGAGATAGATTTTAGGATTTTGAAAGCCTTCCCCTAACGGGTCGGCTCTCAATCCTAAAATCTATCTCTTTAAACTTCACGCTACTAGCGTAGCGTGCCACATGCCGAACCTCCACCGCTCTTTGGATTGTCCCACTGTCTCACTGTCCCTTTGTCCCAAAAAATTCCCTTTTCTGCTAATTTAACAACTTCGTAACCCCTCATAACGAAATCGTAATAACTAAGTAATTATTCGATAACTTCGACACTCTACTTTTGCGTCATCAAAACACATAAAATAAGTTTATGAGACGTAAATTTTTACAATTCGCCATTATGGCAACTTTGGCAGTAGCAGTAGCCCCATCGGTTGAGGCAGTAGCTGCGGAGGCAACTGCGACAGCGACAGCACAGGCTGACGCAGAGGCACAGAAAATCAGTATCATTCGTGGTCGTGTTCTCGACACTGAGAAGAACATCCTAACAGGTGCGGTGATCTACATTGAAGATCTAGAGATTGGAGCAATCAGTGACGTGAATGGTTACTACACTATCACAGATGTTACGCCAGGTAAGCACACGTTGAAGATCTCTTATATCGGTTACGACTCAATCACTAAGGAGATCGTTGCTGAGGATGCTAAGACATCAACATTCAACATCACAATGACTTCGGGTGTCGCAATGGGTGATGTTGTTGTTACAAGCGTAATGCAGGGTCAGCACCGCGCAATCAACTCTCAGAAGAATGCACTCAACATGGTTGATGTGATCTCTTCGGATCAGGCAGGTAAATATCCAGATCAAAATATTGGTGACGCACTTAAGCGTATCTCTGGTATCAACGTTCAGTACGATCAGGGTGAGGCTCGTTTCGGACAGGTTCGTGGCACTCCAGCTGAGATGAGTTCGGTGACTATCAACGGTGACCGTGTTCCATCGGCTGAGGGCGAGGCTCGAAGTGTACAACTCGACCTTATCCCAACGGATATGATCCAGACAATCGAGGTTAACAAGGTTGTGACGGCAGATATGGAGGCGGACGCTATCGGTGGTAGCATCAACTTGGTAACCAAGAACTCACCATCACGTCGCGTAATCAACGCTACGGTGGGTACAGGTTACGACATGGTATCGCAGAAGCCACAGCTTAACCTAGGTGCTACATATGGTGACAAGGTGAGCGATAAGTTTGGTTACATGCTCTCGGCTTCATACCAGAATAACCCTATCGGTTCCGATAACACCGAGTTTGAGTGGGATGTTGACGACAACGGTGATGCTTACATCAAGGAGATGCAGATTCGTCAATACTATGTTCAGCGTGAGCGTCAGAGCTACTCTGCATCATTCAACTGGAACATCAACCCTAACCACAAGATCGACTTCAAGGGTATCTACAACCGTCGTAACGACTGGGAGAACCGCTACAAGACTAAGGTTAAGTTGAAAGATGATGGTACGCTTAAGGAGCTTGCTGTTGAGACTAAAGGTGGTAGCGAAGATGAGAAATATTGCCGTCTTGAGCAACAGACAACAATGAACTTCTCGCTTGGTGGTGAACACCTTATGGGTAAGTTGATGGTTGATTGGGGTGCAACATTCTCAGCAGCTTCTGAGGATCGTCCAAATGAGAGCTACATCGCTTTTGCAGACGAGGATACAAATCCACAGCTTACTGTCAACTACGATGATATGCGTCAGCCTTATATTGAGAATGCAGATCAATATCTCACCCTAGGCGCAATGATGTCGGGTAAGAGTGCATCGGAGCAGGCTGATCTTCTCGATGAGCTTTCACGCTCACAGCAGGAGATTCAGGAGTATGACTACAGCGCGAAGGTTAACATGCAGTATGCTCTTTCAACAGGTGCTTACGCTACAACACTTAAGTTCGGAGGTAAATACACAGCTAAGGAGAAGAGCGTAGATGTTTACTGCGACGAATATAAGAAAGCATTCGTTAATGATGCAGCTAAGGAGGCTTACGTTACTTCAGCGTTGGCAAACACAACAAATGTAGATCGTGATGGTTTCATGGCAGGTGAGAAGTACAACTTCGGTCGCACATTCGTAACTCGCGAGTTCATGGGCAACACAAACTTCAACGATGCAAACATTTTCGATCAAGACTACGACACACGCAAGATCTCTGAGCAGGCTGAGAACTACGAGGCTAAGGAGAATGTCGCAGCGGGTTACATCCGCGTAGATCAGCAGTTGGGTAAGAACCTTGCAATGGTTGTCGGTGTTCGTGTTGAGAATACAGCTATCGAGAACAGCGGTTGGGTATATATCGATGAGACTGGCGAGATCTCTCCATCTGAGGAGGTATCAAGCAGCTACACAAATGTTCTTCCATCAATCCTTATGAAGTGGGATGCAAACAAGGATCTTAAGGTTCGTGCATCATACACACAGACTATCGCACGTCCTAAATACTCTGACCTTGTGAACAAGGTGGTTACGGATGGTACTGACGAGATCAAGATCGGTAACCCAGAGCTTAACGCCTCACTCTCACACAACGTAGATTTGAGCGCAGACTACTACTTCAAAAGCCTTGGTTTGGTTCGCGCAGGAGTATTCTACAAGAGAATCAACGACTTCATCGTAGACCAGACAATCAACGACTACGACTATCAGGGTGAGACTTACGACGACTTCAAGAAGCCTGTAAACGCAGGTAACGCAGATCTTATCGGTGCAGAGATTGCATTCTCTCGCGACTTCGGATTCATCAACCCAGCACTTAAGTGCGTAGGTTTCAGCGGAACATACACTTACACATACACAGATGCTACATTGGCAGCTATCGAGGGTCGCGAGGGTGAGAAGATGTCACTCCCTGGAAGCCCCGAGAATACAGCTAACGCATCTATTTACTTCGAGAAGTGGGGTCTTACAGCGCGCCTTTCATATAACTACGCATCGTCATTCATCGACGAGTTGGGTGATACAGCATTCGAGGATCGCTACTACGACTCAGCGCAGTATCTTGACTTGAACCTCAACTACTCGTTCAAGAAGCACTACAACGTATATGCTGATGTGACAAACATGTTGAACCAGCCACTTCGTTATTACCAAGGTACTGAGGATCAGACAATGCAGTCGGAGTACTACGGAGCTAGATTCAATATCGGTCTCAAGGTTAACTTCTAGTAATCAGCTGATTGCTTAGATTTAAATAACGTTAGAAAGTTGAGAGTGTCGCACCTATCATGGTGCGGTGCTCTTGGCGTTTTAACTATCGCAACAAATATTTACAATTTTATACAATGAAAAGATTTTTTTTGAGCCTCGCGGCTATTGCGTCACTCGCTGTTTCGGCCGTTGCACAGCAGACCATCTTCCCAACACCCTACGACTATGAGGAGAACCGTTTCAACTTCTTTGTCGTGAACGACACTGGTCGAAACGGCTACTATGACCAAGATGTTGTGGCTGAGACCATGGGACGCCTGAGTGAGTCGATGAACCCCGAATTTATCGCTGCGGCAGGAGATACCCACCACTTCATGGGTGTGGCAAGTGTCAACGACCCACTCTGGATGACCAATTACGAGTTGATATACACACATCCCGAGTTGATGATCCCTTGGTATGCTGTATGTGGAAATCACGAGTATCGCGGTAACACACAGGCAATTATCGACTACTCGAAGGTTAGCCGTCGCTGGCACTGCCCTGCGAAGTACTACACCAAGCGTTTCGAGGAGGCTGGAAGATCGGTTCTGGTTGTATTCATCGACACCCCACCCCTCATCGACAAGTATCGCAAAGATACAGAGAAGTATCCCGACGCTGTGAAAGAGGATATGGGTGCGCAACTTCAGTGGATTGATAAGGTGCTCAAAGAGTCAAAAGACACATGGAAGATCGTTGTGGGTCACCACCCAATCTATGCCGACACATCCAAAAGCCTTGCGGAGCGCACAAATATGCAGGAGCGCGTAGATCCAATTCTTCGCAAATATGGTGTCGATATCTATGTCTGTGGACATATCCACAACTTCCAACATATTCGCAAGGAGGGTACAGATATGGATTATGTTGTTAACTCAGCAGGCGCGCTGTGTCGTCCAGCAAAACCTATCGAGGGCACGCAGTTTTTCTCCGATGCGGCAGGATTTTCAGTGATCTCTATCGACCAAAAATCGCTCCTCATGCACTTCGTAGATAAAAACGGCAACTTCATCTACACAATCCAACGCGAGAAATAAGAGCAGTTGTATGACTCTCTAACCATGTTTTATTTTGCGGAGCACCTCGACGATTGACTCCTCGGGGATCTCGCCACGGCTCTTCATCTCCCAAACGGTACGAATAATATACCGCTCTATATCGTCGTGAAGTCGCTGATATATAGGGCAGTTGGTGTAGTTCTCGTTGTCGAGAAGAACATCTTTTATTGAGCGTTGCGAATTGGTGTAGTTGCTCATCTCGTTTTTGAATGCTACGCCCTGTTTCGAGGAGCTAATAATTCGGGCTGTGGCGATCTGTCGAAGTTTTTCGCAGACGACATTGAGAATCACGAGGACGACGCTATCCATCAGCGTGTGGCCGTGCATATATAGATATGTTGTCGAGGGGGTTACTCCGCGCGACTTTATGCACTGCGCAAAATCAGATAGAGGCTCAACCATCTCGGGGTGTTGTCGTCTAAGGTTGTTGATGCGTCTCTCTACATTTCTCTTGACCCACTCGATGGTGTTCGCGCCATTGTCGGTGATGTCGAGATACCCTATGCGGACGGTATTTTTGAAATCCGTCAAGATGTATACATGCTCTGAGGAGAGCTGTGCTGAGTAGCTGTACCAGAGAAATGCAGGGTATATCGCCTCGGAGTATTGCGCCATGAATAGCTCGAAGTCGAAAATTCGGGTGTCGTTTTTTGTCGCCTTGACACATACGTTGTGGAGCGATGGCGCGTAGCAGAGGTAGTTTTCGGTGGCGTAGGTATAGGTGTGAAACATATACTCCGATGCGTTGACGAGTTGCGATTGCGGTGTCTTGTTGTGAAAGAGGTAGTCGAAGTCGGAGTCAACGCAAAGAATCATGTCGGGAGACGAGTCGGGGATCATGCTCAACAGCACTTTCTTGCCTTTGGGCAGGTCGCTACGCGTAGGTACCGAGATCTCGAATCGGAGATATGGATTTGAGAAGTGGTCGAAGATACCCCTCCAAAATGCAACATCATCATACCCCTCAACAAATACCTCGATAAGGTGTTGGTTGGGGTTTGTGGGTAGAGGTTTAGGTAGATCCTTGCGTTGTGACTTTGGGGCAAGGAGGTTGAGCCTCTTTATTTTGTGAGTTACAGAGTAGTCCATGGTAAATAAAGTGAGGGGGTTGTAGGCAAATATAATAATTTTTGCGTAATTTTGTGCATTATATAATGCCCTTTTTTGAAAAGCAACGAGAATATGAGCAACAACGATTGGAAATCACGACTTGGGATGGTGTACTCTACAAACCCCGACTTCGACTATACAACAGATGATGATAATAGTGCTGAGACCTTAGCCCCTGCGGCTCAGGATCTTAGGGTGTGGCTCGACCGCAAGCAACGAGGCGGTAAGGTGGCGACAATTGTCAAGGGTTTTGTGGGTAGCGATGATGACCTCAAGGAGCTTGGGCGAATGTTAAAGACAAAGTGTGGCGTAGGTGGCGCGGCTAAGGATGGTGAGATTATCGTTCAGGGCGACCATCGCGACCGCGTAGTTGAGATCTTGACCAAGAGCGGATATAAGTGTAAACGAGCTGGAGGTTAACGGATATGTTCATGTGTAAAGCGATCTTTCGAGGGGTTTGGTTGTCGGTTGTTGCGTCTGTTGCCACAGCGATATCTGCTCATGCGCAATACTACTCGTGGGGAGCTGATGCTGCCAACTTGACGTGGAGTCAAATGAATGGCGATAGGGTGTCGGTGATCTATCCCGATACGCTGGATGGCGTGGCGCGTCGAGTTCTGCACTATATAAATTACGCTCAAAGCTCTGTGAGCGAGGGGTTTCGCTACTCTGCGTTGGATCTTCCGTTTGTTATGCACCCCGAGAATTTCAGCTCTAATGGACTCGTTATGTGGATGCCCAAGAGGGTGGAGTTCTTGGCGACACCTGCCGCGGATGGCTACTCGATGTTGTGGCGAAAATCGCTTGTGGCGCATGAGTATCGTCACGCGGTGCAGTACAACAACCTCAATCGCGGATGGGTTCGTGGGTTGAGTTATCTCTTGGGTGAGCAGGGTGCAGCGGTGGGGTTGCTCTTTATGCCAGTCTACGCTATGGAGGGTGACGCGGTGATGGTGGAGACCCAGATGTCGACATATGGACGCGCACTGCAACCCGAGTTTACGATGGAGTATCGCGCGTTGGTCGGTGATCTTATGCGAGGTAAAAACCTCGACAGGTGGTTCTGTGGGTCGTATCGTCAAAATATCCCCGACCACTATAAGTTGGGCTATCAGATAGTTAGACACTCTTATAATCGCTTCGATGAAAATGTTTGGGACAAGGTTGTGAACCATGCCGTGCGCAATCCCTACCTATTATTTACGACCTATGCAGGTCTCAAAAAATACTATGACACCTCGATTGACGAGCTGACGCGCGAGTCATTTTCGGAGTTGGAGGAGCTGTGGAGACCCCTCGCGGAGACCAAAAATACAATGTCGCCAATCTCGAAGTGCGACACAAAAAACTACACAACATATTCACACCCGATAGCTCTGCTTGATGGTCGCGTTATCGCCTTGAAGTCCGATTTCGAAAGGGCGTCGCGCTTTGTGGCGGTTGACCCTGAGAGTGGCGAGGAGGAGATCTTGGCGCGAACGGGGTCGGTGTCGTCACGTCCAATGGAGGCGTTGGGGCGCGTCTGGTGGACGGAGTATAGCCGCTCGATGTTGTTCTCCGAGAAGGTCAATTCGCAGCTATATTATATGGATCTTGACGCGGGGGCTAAGCCTCAGCGCGCTCATGGAGTTACGAAGTCTCTATATCCCACACCGATAGGCAGTTCGAGAGATCGTGTAGCCTATGTTGAGTATCTCCCTAGTGGTCAATACTTTGTTGTGGAGAGGGGGGCAGATCGCGAGGTGCGAAGGGTTGTTATGCCCGACTATAATGAGATTCATGGCTTGGCGTGGGATAATCTCACCAATGCACTTTATGTTATCGTGACAGGCGAGGATGGAATGTGGATTGCTAAGTGTACAGCAGATGGTTTTGAACCGCTACATGAGGGGCGATTTATCACAATCAGCGACCTCAGGGCGCGTGATGGAGTTCTCTACTATGGATCTATTGCATCGGGGCGCGATGAACTGTGGAGTCGCAATATTAAGAGTGGCGTGGAGCGTCAAATCTCAGAGTCGAAGTTCGGCTCTTTTCAGCCATCCCTTGATGTCAAAGGGGAGATAAATGGGACTTCGCTCAAAAGATATATCTACGGAACTACTTATGACAGATATGGTTACCGTCTTTCGCGCCAAGATGTTGCGGATGCCGTAGGTGAGCGAGCTGTTGGGCAGATTCCGAGTAATCTTGTCAATCCTAAGAGTAGATCGTTGGGGTTGGTGAACCTCGATACGGTGCGATATGAGCTATCCGATTCGGTGGAGATGGAGCATAAATCGCACGCCAAGAGGTATCACAAGGCTCTGCATCTATTCGATATACATAGCTGGGCACCAGTGAGTTTTAGCCCTTACGAGATTATGGATGAGCAGGTTGTGGATCTCACGTTGGGAGCTACATTGTTGAACCAAAATCAACTATCGAGTACGGAGGGGTACTTGACGTATGGATGGAGCGCGCAACAGGGTTCGGTGGTTAAGGGTCTGATGAGTTATAACGGCTTGGGCGTCAACCTCAGTGTCGGTGCGACATATGGAGGCGATAGGGTGGTCTACGCGCTCTCGGGGCAACAAAGCCCAACGTCGGAGTGTTATAAATCGGTGTCGGTGTCGGCATCGTTGCCTATGATCTTTGCGCGCGGATATATGACGCGACAACTCTCTGTGGCGGTGAGTTGGAACTACTCCAATGGCGCGGTGGCGGATCTCGACAATATATTGTTCAACTATAAAGGCGAGATGGCTGCTCCGTGGACAGTGGGCTACAATATAGGTCTGCACAAGCTGTCAATGAGTGTCGGATATGGAGCGTCGGCGCGAAGTGCCTATCGTGATATCGCCTCTCCGTGGAGCTATTGGGTGAGTGGAGGTTACTCTCTAAATCCGACAAATAGCGACTTTAGCTCTTTGGTAATGACATATGGATCGGTAGGTTTTAGAGGTGGATTGCCCCACAGCGCGGTGTCGTTGGCGGTTAATTATCAGACGAAAGTTGGTGGCTATCGTATTAATGACGTTCCACTGTTGGGGTATAGTTCGGTCTATATTTTGCCGCGAGGCTACCAGTTGACGGATGTCGATAATAATAATTATCTGGCGTCGACGTTTAACTACAAGGTTCCTGTGTGGTATCCAGAGGGCGGAATCAAGGGCGTTGCCTACCTCAAACGCGTTACTGTGGGTGTGGGAGTCGATTATGCGCAATATAATATAGGTAGTGTCGCGAATGGTGTGGTTGAGAGGTTGTACTCCGTAGGGGGTGATATATCGTTGGATATTAACTTCTTAAGGATGCCTGCATCGGGAACTACGACTGTTGAGTTTTCGGTGTATAAACCCCAGAATCGAGAATTGTATATACAAGCGGGGTTGGCACTTCCTTTTTAAACAAATTTTTTGTACCTTTGCCGAGTTATGAGCGAGAAGACTAAAAATAATAGAGCTATTTCTAGGCGAATCAATTGGCTATGGATCATAGTCTTGACCCCCATTGTGTCGTTGTTGCTGATGTTGACATTGACCGCGATGGGAACGTTTGGTCGCCTGCCATCGTTTGAGGAGTTGGAGAATCCCAAGAGTAACATCGCGACGGAGATCTTCTCTGAGGATGGCAAGGTGTTGGGTACTTTCTATATTGAGAACCGCTCATATATGCAGTATGCAGAGCTGTTTGCTCGCGACTCGTCGGCAAATCTCACCCTTGATGGATATGTAGTTCCTCCGATCATTGCAGCGTTGATATCGACAGAGGATGAGCGTTTTAGGACGCATGGAGGTGTTGATGTTCCGTCTCTATTTCGTGTTGGAATCAAGACCATCGCGCTGAGAAACTCCTCGCAGGGTGGAGGTTCGACAATCACTCAACAGCTCGCTAAGAATCTCTTCCCTCGTGATACGGCACGTAACCAAGGTAAGGTGGCAAAGGTAGGTAAACTTGTTGTATCCAAATTTAAGGAGTGGATCACAGCAGGTATGTTGGAGTATAACTACACCAAGGAGGAGATCGCGACGATGTACCTCAACACGGTGACATATGGATCTAACGCCTACGGAGTTAAGTCGGCGGCGCAGACCTTTTTCAATAAGTTGCCTAGCGAACTAAATATTCAGGAGGCTGCGGTTTTGGTCGGTGTGGTGAACGCTCCGACGCGCTACTCGCCAGTTCGAAATCCCGAGAGTGCCATGGCGAGACGCAATGTCGTGATTAATCGATTGGCTAAGACAGGGGCGATAACGGAGCAGATGTGCGACTCGCTGTCGAAGTTACCCATCGAGTTGGACTACTCTCCAGTCTCGAACAACGCAGGTGAGGCTACCTACTTCAGAGAGATGTTGAGGCTCACGATGACAGCAACGCCACCTGTGCGATCTCAGTTCTTCTACGAATGGGATTATGAGCAGGCGTTGAAACAGTATAACGAGAACCCGATATACGGATGGTGTCACAAGAACAAAAAGGCGGATGGAAGTAGCTACAACATCTACCGCGATGGCTTGAAGATCTACACAACGATCAACTCCGTGATGCAGGCATATGCCGAGGAGTCGGTTCAGAAACAGATGGTTTCAACGATTCAGCCCAAGATGGATGAACAATATAAACAGTTGGGTACAATCTTTATAGATGCTGATAAGGAGTTGAAGGAGTCGATTATCAGTCGCGCCATATCAGGGTCTGAGCGTTATAGCCAGATGTTGAAGGCGGGCATTAGCAAGAGCGATGTGTTGAAGAGTTTCGACAACAAGACGAAGATGAAGCTCTTTACATATCGAGGCGTGCGCGACACGGTGATGACACCTCGCGACTCGGTGCTGCATATGAAACGAATGATGAGGGCTAGCTTCGTGGCGATGGAGCCTCAAACAGGAAGCGTCAAGGCGTATGTTGGAGGAACAAACTTCCGCTACTTCAAGTATGATATGGCGAAGCAGGGTAAGCGTCAGATGGGTTCTACCATTAAGCCGTTTATCTACACCTTTGCAATTGACCACCTTGGTTTTGCGCCATGTACTAAAGTGCCTAACCTGCCCGTTACAATAGAGACTACGAATGGTACGCCATGGTCGCCTAAGGAGTCGGGAAATGTGGTCTACGATGGTGAGTTGAAACCTCTGAGTTGGGGATTGGCAATGAGTCGTAACAACTACTCCGCGTGGGTGATGAAGCAGGCGAAGCAACCCAAGGCGGTGGCGGATTTTATCCACAACGTCGGCATTAAGAGTTTTATTGACCCTGTGCCATCGTTGTGTTTGGGTGTTGCGGAGTCCAATGTTTTCGAGATGGTGGGTGCATATAGTACCTTTGTAAATAGAGGTGTGTATACCGAGCCGATATTTGTTACACGAATTGAGGATCGTCAGGGTAACTTGATATCGTCGTTTGTGCCCAAGTCGCAGGATGCCATCAGCGAGAGAACAGCATATACGATGCTTGGAATGTTGCAAGGTGTTGTGAATGGAGGTACGGCAGGACGCCTCAACTGGATGTATGGAATGTATGGTTTCGAGGCTGGAGGTAAGACGGGAACATCGCAGAAGAACCGCGACGCATGGTTTATGTGCGTATTGCCTAAGCTCGTTGCTGGAGCATGGGTTGGAGGCGAGGATCAGGTGGTGCACCTCTTGGCGAAGGGTGAGGGTAGCGTGATGGCGTTGCCGATTGTGGGCGAGTTCCTCAATAGCGTCTATAAAAATGGAACGTTGGGAGTAGCGCGCGAGGATAAATTCCTTAGACCCGCCAACCTGCCAAAGTACAACTGTGAAGAGGAGCAGCGCGAGGCTAGTACCCAAGCCAAAATAGATGCCGAGGTGGTGCAAGAGCCCGACTTCTTCGAGTAGGAGTGATTGCGCAAAGGTGACACAAAGAGTAAGAAAGAGAGAGAAAAACAGATAAATAATACCTAATAGATTTTAAAGTACAAAGATGAAAATTGCAATTGTTGGCGCGAGTGGCGCAGTTGGACAAGAATTTTTGAGTATCCTCCGCGAGAGGGATTTGCAGATCGACGAGTTGGTACTCTTCGGATCAGAGCGTAGTGCAGGAAGCACATATGAGTTCAAGGGTCAGACCTTGACAGTTAAGTTGTTGCAGCATGGTGACGACTTCAAGGGTATCGACATCGCGTTGGTATCGGCAGGTGCAGGTGCATCTAAGGAGTACGAGAAGACCATCACAAAATATGGAACTCTAATGATCGACAACTCTAGCGCATTCCGTATGGATAACGATGTGCCGTTGGTAGTTCCTGAGGTTAATGCAGCGGATGCACTTAACGCTCCACGTGGCGTGATCGCAAACCCTAACTGTACAACAATCCAGATGGTTGTGGCTCTTAAGGCTATCGAGGAGCTGTCGCATATCAAGCGCGTTCACGTATCTACTTACCAGTCAGCGAGTGGTGCGGGTGCGTCAGGTATGGATGAGTTGGTTGAGCAGCAGGGTCAGTTGAGTCGTGGCGAGGAGCCTACAATCAACAAGTTCGCTTTCCAGTTGGCTTACAACGTTATCCCTCAGGTGGATGTCTTCACTGAGAATGACTACACTAAGGAGGAGATGAAGATGTATAACGAGACTCGCAAGATCATGCACTCAGATATTAAGGTCTCTGCAACATGCGTGCGCGTGCCAGTTATGCGCGCTCACTCTGAGACTATCTGGTTGGAGACAGAGGCTCCAGTATCTCCAGAGCAGGCTCGCGAGGCGTTCGCTAAGGCCGAGGGTGTAATCCTAATGGATGAGCCAGCTAACAAGGTTTACCCAATGCCATTGTTTATCGCAGGTAAAGATCTAGTATACGTAGGTCGTATCCGTAAGGATATCACTAACGATAACGGATTGACTTTCTGGTGCGTAGCAGACCAAATCAAGAAAGGTGCTGCCCTTAACGCAGTGCAAATCGCTGAGTGGATCATCAAGAATAAGAAGTAATCCACTTGGGGACGTAGCGCGCCACATGCCGACGTTCCACCGCTCACAGTATTGTCTCTCTGTCCAACTGTCCCAAAGTTCCTTTCTGCTTTGCGTGTCATTGGGACAATGGGATGTTGGAGTAATGAGGCGCAGAGACTTTGGCTTGTATTTTGGCTGCCTCGGCTTTGGGTTCAAACACGCTAGTGTTTGATAAATTTTAAGAGAGCCAATAAAATCACTCAAATTTATTTGAGGGTGATTTTATTGGCTCTCTTAAAATCTTTGAGCGTAGCGAAAAGCCCAAAGCCGCTAGAGAAGATTGCCCGTGCGGCTCGCACCGCCCGCCCGGCGTTAGGGCAGTACCCAGCCGAACCCAGTCGACCCCAGACAGTCTAATTCACAAACAAAAACCTCGCGCATCAAAATATGATGCGCGAGGTTTTTTTGTGATGTTTGGTTGCTTACTTTGAAAGCTCAGCCACTGTAGCTTTTGCAGTTGCAGCGTTAGGACCTTCAGTAACCTTCTTGAATGCAGCGATAGCCTGTGGTTTCTGCTCCTTAGCGTTGTATGCAGCACCTACGATGAAATATACGTTGCTCATCTCCTCTGGCTCAGTCTGCATTGTTGCAGTAGCCTCACCAAGCTCGATAACCTTATTGTAATCTTTCTTGTCGCTGTAAGCCTGAAGGCGAACCTTAGCAAGGATTGGAGAGTCTGGTTGTTTAGCCATCAACTCGTCAACCATCTTGATGACACCATCGTAATCCTTCTGAACCTGAAGTGCTGCAACAGCGTTGTTGATGTATAGAGCCATATTCTTTTTAGCCTCATCAGCTGCCTCAGCATACTTAGGGTTAGAACCCATAGCTACGATCTTAGCGAAGATATCCATACCCTTAGCTAACTCACCAGTCTCGCAGTAGCAAACGCCCAACCAGTTAGCCATCTGTGTGTTACGAGGGTTCATAGCATAACCCTTCTCGAAGATTACAGCAGCCTCAGCATAGTTTTTCTCATTGAAAGCTGTACCGCCCTGTTTCTGATACAGTGAACTTGTCAAACTCTTAGCCTTCGCTGCGGTTGTCATATCTCCGTAAAGCTCAGCTAGCTCAGCTGACTTAGAACTTCTCTCGATTGCTGTAGCGAGGTCGCCACCTTTAGCCGCTACGATAGCGTAAGACATGTAGCACTTAGGTAGGTATGTTTTAGCTGTCGAGACCTGCTGTGTAGCACTCTCATCGTCCACACCCTTTGCAATAACCTCCTCAAAAGCAGGGATCGCAACGTCGAATTTTTTCTCGCCAAAAGCCTTTGCAGCTTCGTTGTACTTTGCTGTAACCTCCTGAGCCATAGCTCCAACAGCAAGAACCAATGCCATTGCTGATAAAATTAATTTTTTCATTGTAAATGTTTATTTTTTAGTATTGTTATCCGTTTTAATTTGTGGTGTGAATGGTATCAAAATCGCCCACCCCCTATTTTTTATAAGACAAATGTAGATTTTTTTTATCTATTTTCCAAACATAATACCTATGACTATCTCAATTTAGCAAAAAAATCACGCATTAATCCCTCGCACTCCTCTTTTAAAACTCCTTCGCGGATTTGGGTTTTGGGATGAAACATCTTTTCGTTGTAAAATCTATATCCGCGCTTGGGGTCGGCAGCTCCAAATACTACGCGTCCAACTTGGCTCCATGCGATGGCTCCAGCACACATGGCACACGGTTCGACAGTGACGTATAGTGTGCACTGTTGTAGGTACTTACCCCCGAGAGTCGATGCTGCTGCGGTGATCGCCTGCATCTCGGCATGGGCGGTGGCGTCACATAGATTTTCGACCATGTTGTGCCCTCGACCTACGATCTGCCCCATTGCAACAATAACCGCACCAATGGGTACTTCGCCCATCTCTAAGGCTTTGCGTGCCTCGGTGAGGGCTAGTTGCATATATTTTTCGTCGTTATTCTCCATAATGTGATATGTATAATCTAAAATTTTACTATCTTTGTACGTTTGCAAAGCTACGAATAACAAATAAAATTTACAATATATTATGTATAGAACACACACGTGCGGTGAACTTCGTGCCGCTAATGTTGACCAAGTTGTGACCCTTTCGGGTTGGGTACAGAAGGTTCGTAACCTCGGTGCGATGACATTTATTGATCTTCGCGACCGTTATGGTATCACTCAAATCGTTGTTGAGGAGCACTCAGACGAGGCTACTAAGGCTATCGCTGCCGAACTTGGTCGCGAGTATGTGTTGCAGGTTGAGGGGCGTGTGATCGAGAGATCTTCAAAAAATAGCAAGATGCCTACGGGTGAGATTGAGATCGCTGCGACAGCTCTTAAGATCTTGAACGCTGCTCAGACGCCTCCATTCACTATTGAGCAGCAGTCGGATGGTGGCGATGATCTTCGCATGAAGTATCGTTACTTGGATCTTCGTCGTCCGCCACTTCAGCGCGCGATGATCTTGCGTCACCGTTTGGCTCACGCAGTGCGTACATTCCTCGATAGCGAGGGATTCTTGGAGATAGAGACTCCATATCTTATTAAGTCGACACCTGAGGGTGCGCGTGACTTTGTTGTACCTAGCCGTATGAACCCCAATGAGTTCTACGCGTTGCCACAGTCGCCACAGACCTTTAAGCAGCTCTTGATGGTTGCTGGATATGACAAGTATTTCCAGATCGTTAGATGTTTCCGCGATGAGGATCTTCGTGCTGATCGTCAGCCAGAGTTTACGCAGATTGACTGTGAGATGGCGTTCGTGGAGCAGGAGGATGTCTTGGCGACATTTGAGCGTTGGGCGAGATATATGTTCAAGGATGTTATGGGCATCGAGCTTGGGGGTGAGTTCCCACGCATGCCATGGATTGAGGCGATGGAGAAGTATGGTTCTGATAAGCCTGATATTCGTTTCGGCATGGAGTTTTCAGATCTTACGGAGCTAACTCAAGGTCATGGTTTCTCGGTTTTCGATGATGTGGAGTATGTATGTGGCTTTGCTGCAGATGGTTGCGCATCATACACTCGCAAACAGATTGACGAGTTGACCAACTTCGTGAAGCGTCCACAGGTTGGAGCTAGGGGTCTTGTGTGGATTCGTGTCGAGGCTGATGGAGCTACGAAGTCATCTATTGATAAGTTCTACACGCCCGAGCAGGTTAAGGCTATTGCTGATAAGGCGGGAGCTAAGGCAGGTGATATGGTATTCATCTTGTGTGGTAAGAAGTTCAAGGCTCTCACTCAGTTGTGTACACTTCGTTTGGAGGTTGCCGAGAAGTTGGGACTTCGCAAGGTGGGTGAGTTCGCACCTATGTGGGTTGTTGACTTCCCACTCTTTGAGTGGGATGATGAGACTGGTCGTTTCTACGCTATGCACCACCCATTCACCTCTCCTAAGCCTGAGGATATTGAGTTCTTGGCGACAGATCCAGGGCGTGTTCGCGCCAATGCTTACGACTTCGTATGTAATGGTGTCGAGATTGGTGGAGGTTCTATCCGTATCCACGACTCGGAGTTGCAGGGTAAGATGTTCGAGATCTTGGGCTTCACACCCGAGGCGGCACAGGAGCAGTTTGGTTTCTTGATGAATGCCTTTAAGTTTGGCGCGCCACCACACGGAGGTTTGGCATTCGGTTTCGACCGTTTGTGCTCATTGTTCGGAGGTGTTGAGTCTATCCGCGACTATATCGCCTTCCCAAAGAACAACGCAGGTCGCGATATGATGATCGACGCACCATCTTTGATTGACCAAGCACAGCTCGACGAGTTGCACTTGGCTACTTTGGAGGTCGCTAAGGAGTAAGTATTCTTTTAATCAAGCCTATGATATTGTGGGGTAGGGTTGCATGTAAGCTCCTCTGCCCCATATTTTATATATCTTTAATCACTATGGCAGCACCTTTAGCAGAGCGTCTGCGTCCCACGACGTTAGACGAATATATTGGTCAGGAGCATCTGGTTGGCGCGAATGGAATATTCAGAAAATTTCTGGATAGTGGCAACGTGCCCTCATTTATCCTTTGGGGACCTCCAGGGGTGGGAAAAACCACGCTCGCGAAGTTGGTTGCAGGGGCGTTGGATCGCCCATTCTTCACCTTGTCGGCAGTTACTTCGGGAGTAAAGGATGTTCGCGAAGTTATTGAGTCGGCAAAGAGGGGGCGATTTTTCAATGCCGAGCAGCCGATACTTTTTATCGACGAGATCCACCGTTTCAATAAGTCACAGCAGGACTCTCTGTTGGGGGCTGTGGAGCAGGGGGTATTCACACTTGTCGGAGCAACAACCGAGAACCCATCTTTTGAGGTGATATCGCCACTGTTGAGTCGTTGTCAGGTCTATATCCTGAAGTCGTTGGAGGATGCCGATTTGCAGAGGCTTCTTGATCGCGCGTTGACCTCCAAGGATGGTCTTGCGGATCGCGAGATAGAGGTTCAGGAGACTGAGGCTCTCTTTACATTTTCGGGCGGTGATGCACGTAAGTTGCTCAATATCTTGGATATAATATCGGGGGCGACAGAGGGTAAGATCATAATATCCAACGACTCTGTTACCGATTCTCTGCAACAAAATATCGCCCTCTATGACAAAAACGGAGAGCAACACTATGATGTTATTTCGGCATTTATCAAGTCGGTCAGAGGCAGTGACCCCAATGCTGCGATATACTACCTTGCACGAATGTTGGCTGGGGGTGAGGAGGCGCGATTTATTGCGCGCAGATTGGTGATCTTGGCATCGGAGGATGTCGGGCTCGCGAACCCCAACGCTCTACTCTTGGCGAATGCCTGCTTCGATACGGTGCACAAGATAGGCATGCCCGAGGCGCGAATAACACTAGCGGAGGTGACGATATATCTAGCAACAAGCCCAAAATCTAACTCTGCCTATATGGCCATAAATAGGGCGTTGGCGATGGTTCAGAATGATACAACAAATCGCTCTGTGCCGCTACATCTGCGCAATGCACCCACCAAGTTGATGGATGAGGTCGGCTACGGCAAGAACTACAAATATGCGCATGATTATGCAGGTAGCTTTGTTCAGCAGGAGTTTTTGCCCGACTCGCTGAGTGGGCATAGGTTCTATGAGCCTAATGTTGAGAATGCTACGGAGGCGAAGATTGCGGAGCGTATGAATCAACTTTGGGGTGATAAATACTCTAAGTAAACATTTGAATATGAAAAAGATAGGGTTGCTATCCGATACGCACGGAACTTTCGATGAGACGTTGCGACACTTCTTCCGCGATGTCGACGAGATATGGCACGCAGGTGATATCGGGACTTTAGCACTTGCTGATCAGATTGCTGCATTCAAGCCACTGCGTGCCGTGTGGGGGAATATTGATGGCGGAGATATGCGTCGCGCATTCAAGCAGTTCGAGAGCTTCGAGTGCGAGGGGGCACGTGTCCTCATGACCCACATAGGCGGCTACCCCAAGCGATATGCACCCCAAGCGATAGAGGAGATTTTAAGGGCACGCCCAACGATTTTTGTTGCAGGGCACTCGCATATCCTTAAGGTGATTTTCGACCAGCAACATAACCTGCTACACATCAACCCCGGAGCCGCAGGGAACTACGGAATACATAAGGTGCGTAGCGCAGTGAGATTCGATATCGTTGATGGTAAGCCCACAAACATGGAGGTGGGCGAGTGGAGTCGAGGTTGAGTCGAGGACTGTCCTTTGCGGACGGCGGCGGGGGGCTCCCCGCGGAGCTGATCTTCTAGCGGTCATGTGGTACGCACTTTTGTCTCATTGTCGCTTTGTCCCTGTCACTGCGCGTTGGAGTCGCAGAAGTGTTGCGCGTTTGAGGGGCGTTGTCCCAAACTTCTCGATAAACTCAGACTCCCCCATCCTGAGCCACTCGCTGGCGGATATTGGATGGATAATCGGATCAAAATCTGGGTTTGTGTGCATCGGTGCGCGCTGATTGTGTGGACAGCAACTTTGGCACTCGTCACAGCCAAAGATCCACCCTGCGAGGGTGAGATCATCACTAGGGTTGTCGACCTCCACGGTGCGGCACGAGATGCAACGACGGGCGTCAATGGTGCGATTGTCATTGATGGCGATGACGGGGCAGTGATCTATGCACTGACGGCAAGAGCCACAGCTAAGTTCTTTTTGCTCAGAGTCGTATGTGTCACACGCCATATCTAATACTAGCTCACCGAGGAGGATAAAGGATCCATATTCAGGGGTTATAAGTAGCGACTGTCGACCAATCCAGCCTAGTCCAGCATTGACGGCGAGTTGTTTTTCGAGTAGGGGTGCGGAGTCGGTGAAAACACGTCCCGAGAGGTTAGGATATTCGGATTTAAGGGCGGTCAACATCGCTTTAAGTCGATGCCTTATGCTCTTGTGATAGTCGCGATTGAGGGCATAGGATGCAATCTTTGGGTTGTCGGAGTTGGCTTGACCGCTCACGCTATACTCGCTTTTGTAGCTCACCGCACAGACCACGACACACTTCGCATTGGGGACGAGTTTCGAGCAGTCAAACCTAACATCCTCATATTTGGATAGATACTCCAATGGGTCGCCATATCCACAAGCCTGCCACTCCCGAAAACGAGACTCCGCAACCCTGAGATGTTGCGCCGGGGTAATGCCACAGAGGTCAAATCCCATCTGTGTGGCTATGTTTTTGATAGTGTAAGCGTTAAGCATAGTGATAATTTTACCCAAAAATAGTTAAATTTATAAAAATATTGACTATATTTGTAACTATTATTTCAAATTGCGCAACAAACAATCTGTCAATACGTTTAGTATCAATAGATTGCTAAATATGTCGCATTAAACAATATTTTATGGTCAGAGAGACACTATACGACCTTGTTCAGGGAAGCCTCCAGAAGTATCCAAGCAACATCGCCTACTCTATGTTTGAGCGTGAAGATGTGACTTATAAGGAGGTGGGAGAGAGAATCGCGCAGGTGCAACAGACGCTTCGCGAGGCTGGGCTTAGCTCAGGTGATAAGGTGGTGATACTCAGTAGTAATATGCCCAACTGGGGCGTCTGCTACTTCGCAGTGACAACTGCAGGAATGGTCGCAGTGCCGATACTTCCAGACTTCTCGAATGAGGAGCTTGATATGCTTATAGCCCACTCTGAGGCTAAGGCATTGCTTGTGTCAGATAAGCTTTATACTCGTATCTCGAAGGAGGTTATCGAGTCGTTGAATATCGTTATTCGTACTAAGAACCTTTTGACGCTCCGCAAAAAAGAGGGTGTTGAGGAGGGTACGACAACGCCACCCAAGCCACAAGATCTTGCCGTTATCCTCTACACTTCGGGTACGACATCTAAGCCTAAGGGTGTGATGTTGACGCACCATAATTTAGTGGAGCAGTGTAAGATTTGTGAGGAGCTTTTTGCGGCTAACGAGCATGATTCATTCTTGTCAGTACTGCCTCTTTCGCACACCTACGAGTCATCGTTGGGGTTGATCTTTCCAATGTCGGCAGGTGCAAGGGTGACATATCTGGATCGTCCACCTACAGCGTCGACTCTGTTGCCTGCGTTTAAGAAGGTGCGACCTACAGTATTGCTTATTGTGCCGTTGATTATCGAGAAGATCTTCCGTGCTCAGGTGCAGGCGAAGTTTAACTCCACGGCATTCTGGAGGACGATATGCAAGGTTGGATTTATCCGCAACTACCTATATAAAGTTGCAGGAAACAAACTCAATAAGGTCTTTGGTGGACGTGTTAGGTTTATGGGTATCGGAGGTGCTAAGCTCGACTCGCAGACTGAGGAGTTCTTGCACTATGGTCGAATAAAGTATGGTATTGGATATGGTCTTACGGAGACTGCGCCATTGCTTTCGGGAGCTGTTCCTGGAAAGACAAAGCTTGGATCGGCAGGATTTGCGCCATCGAGTGTTACGTTGCGCCTAGATAATGTTGACCCTGTAACTAAGCAGGGCGAGATTGTCGCTCAGACACCATGCGTGATGCGTGGATATTATAAGAATGAGGAGGCTACGCGCGAGACATTCACAGAGGATGGATGGTTTAGAACGGGCGATATCGGATATATTGATGAGACGGGTCGCCTTTACCTCAAAGGTCGTCTGAAGAATATGATTCTTGGTCCTAGTGGCGAGAATATCTACCCTGAGGAGATTGAGAATGTCCTCAATTCACACGTTTATATCACGGAGTCGCTTGTGACCGAGAAGGAGGGTCGCTTGGTTGCCCTTGTCTATTTCGACACCGATGCTATCGAGGCAAAATTCGAGGAGTTGCGTGAGGAGTGGGAGGCTAAGAAAGGTGAGCTAGAGCAGTATAAAGAGGAGGTTATGCGCGATATTCGCGAATATGTCAATGCTAAGGTGAACCGTTTCTCGAAGATCTCGGAGGTTGTTGAGGAGAAGGAGGAGTTTATTAAGACTCCCACGCTCAAGATCAAGCGCTACCTCTATAAGGATGGTAAGCGTGTTGAGGATGTCGAGACTCAAGAGTCTCAGGACGGCTCAAGTAAATAGCTAAAATTTGGGGGTGTGCTCTGTTTCTAGTTGAAGCAGGGCACGCTTTATCTCTAAACCTCCTGCATACCCTGTGAGTGATCCGTTTGCACCGATGACACGATGGCAGGGGATTACTAGGAGTAGCGGATTTCGGTTGTTTGCCATCCCGACAGCTCGCGAGGCTTTGGGGTCGCCTATGGCTGTCGCAATCTCTTTGTAGCTACGAGTCTCGCCATATGGAATATCGAGCAGGGCGTGCCAAACACGTTTCTGAAACTCTGTTCCCTCGATAGATATTGGTAGGTCGAAGGTTTTGAGATTGCCTTGGAGGTAGTGGTTTATCTGTTCCGCCACAAGGTCGGTGAGTTTGCATGGCGCACTATCTTCACCGAGGCAATCGCTAGAATTAGTAAAGGCTATAAGGGTGATGTGTTCATCCTTATAGCCTATCTTTATCTTGCCAAGAGCGGTTTGATATCGCGCAAATTTCATCGTTGGTTGTTTATTGCATTGATGCCGCTTGGTTGAGCCCTTGGGCTAGTGCTGCGGCAATCTGGTTGATACCATCTTTGAGCTTGCCCCCAACCATCATCTTCATCATCATGTTAAGCTCCGCGTGAAGAACAAGTCTTAGGCGCGTGTCGCACTCGGCAACGCTATGTAGCTGAATCCAAAAGGCGAAATCTACGGGTGCGCCATTCTCGTCTGCGGTGATCTTGACATGTTTGGGTGCAACGCGCTCATCCACTTTGAGCCTAAGGGTGAAGCCCTTGACCTTGAATGAGCAGTTGTCCTCTGTCGCTTGCCACTCCTCGACCTTGTCGGCTACGGCAGGGGTGAGGTTGTCGAAACGGCTGATTAGTGCAAATATCTGTTCTGCAGGTAGAAAGATTTGATGTTGTTGTGATTCGTATTTTTCCATTTTAGTCTATTGTAAATGTTCTCTCTGTGGGTGAGTCGATATTGATTTTAACCTCCATGCAGTCGTCGGGAAGTAGCTCCGCGATCCTCTCCGACCACTCGATAAGGCATAGTTCGCCTGAGTCGAGATACTCCTCGATACCGAAGTCGAGAGCCTCCTCGATCTTCTCGATGCGATACATGTCGAAGTGATATATCGACCTCTCGTCTGGGGTGAGGTATTGGTTGACGATTGCAAATGTTGGGCTCGACACGCTATCCGTAGATCCCAGCTCTGCGGCAATGGCGTTGACAAGTGTTGTCTTTCCAGCCCCCATCTCGCCCTGAAGGAGCACGATGTTGCGACCGTTGAGGTTCGAGAGTATAGCGTCGGCTACGGTGTCGAGCTGTGAGAGTGAACTAATCTCTAATTTCTTCATTGTTGGTATTTAAAAATATCTCGACAAAAGTAGTAATTTTTGTCGAGATATGAAATGTTATCTGTTTTCTTATTTACGCCTTGGGCTTCAAAACGATATATGGAACGATCATCTCCTCCATCGAGATACCTCCATGTTGGAAGGTGTTGCGATAGTAGCGGATGTGGCGATTTGCATCGTTGTTGTAGACCAAGAAGTCCTTGTTGTATGCAAATATATAGCTCGATGTGAGGTTGCTTGATGGTAGCTGAATATCCTCGGGACGCGTCACTTCGTAGACATCGCGTGAGTTATATGCAAGGTTGCGACCTGTCTTATATCTCAGATTTGCAGATGTTTGCCTATCTCCAGTCACCTTGACGGGGTTGTCGACTCTAACAGTTCCGTGGTCGGAGGTAATGATGACGGTGTGACCCTTCTCTGAGAGCATCTTTAGGATGGTGAAGAGCTCGGAGTGGAGGAACCACGAACGCGTAAGCGAACGGAATGACGCCTCATCTTCGGTAAGTTCGCGGATGATATCGGTCTCGGTACGTGCGTGCGAAAGGATGTCGAGGAAGTTGTAGACGATAACCGAGAAGTCGGCATCGTAGACTCTCGAAATATTGTCGATCAGCTTGCGACCATGCTCTGGACGAATAAGTTTGTCATATGTCATCTTCTGTGTCTTGCCGCTCGACTGCATCAGGCGTCTTAGGAACTCCTCCTCGTAGTTGTTTTTAGCCCCCTCGTCACTGTCGTTGAGCCACTTGTCGGGCATGAGTTTAGATATCGCGAGGGGCATCAAACCTGCGAAGATAGCGTTTCGGGCGTACTGTGTCGCTGTGGGAAGTATTGCGCAGTAGAAATCATCCACCGAGACATCGTAGTACCCCTGAAGTAGAGAGCCAATTGCGCGCCATTGATCGTGGCGGAAGTTGTCGATCAGCAGTAGGGTGGTCTTTTCCGAACTCTCGACAACCTTGAATATGCTGTCACGCATGAGTGTGTGCGACATGATCGGTGTGTCGTCATCCTTCTTGTTGATCCAGTTGTAGTAGTTGCGACAGACGAACTTCGAGAATGCTTGGTCTGCCTCATTTTTCTGATATGATAGTACCTCACGTATGCTCTCATCGTTGGATTCCGAAAGCTCAATATCCCATGATGTAAGACGGCGATAGAGGTTACACCAATCGGTAAATGTCGATGCCATATGCAGTGACGAGCTGAGGCGTCCAAACTCCGCGCGATAGTCTGCTGTGGTCTGCTCCGTCACAAGTTGCTGAGAGTGAACATTTTTCTTTATCGACAGCAGAACCTGATTTGGATTAACAGGCTTGATGATGTAGTCGGCAATCTTCGATCCGATAGCCTTATTCATGATATTCTCCTCCTCGCTCTTGGTCACCATGATGATGGGGGTGTTGGGGCGGATCTCCTTGATCTGGGGTAGGGTCTCTAGTCCAGTCATTCCCGGCATCATCTCGTCGAGGATGATGAGGTCGTAAGCCCCTTCGCTCACCATGTCTATAGCGTCATAGCCGTTGTTACATGTATCCACCTCGTAGCCTTTGCCCTTGAGGAATAGCACGTGGGGCTTCAATAGCTCCACCTCGTCGTCAACCCACAATATCTTTACCATATCTTTTTCTCTTTTATTTTCGCTGATTTACTACTTCGTAAAATCGTATATAAATATAAGGTGTTTTTTTTGATTTTATTGTATTGTCGAGGGGATTTTTTTTAAGTAGCAAATTTAGTCGCTTATTGTGTTTAACATAATATTTAGAACAAATGTCGCGTTATCTCGATATAATTATAATACTTGTAACTATGAAAAGTACTATTTCACGTAGCCTCGACGGTCTCATTGCACGTTCGACATTCAACGCCTTGAAGCATGGAACGACCAATGCTTTGAAGGATTGTGTCGTTGTGGAGATGTTGTCATCGAGCCATACGCTTGCTTTTCAAGCTCTATCCTCAAAGATGGAGTCGTGGCAGGTGTATCAGCTGAGACTACGTCTCGAAAATGATATTGCTGCTGCAAATGTCACGCCAAATAAGGATGTCGATCCCGAACTATATTTTCGCGAGTTTGTGGAGAAACTCGTTGTATATAATACTGATACACACCGCATAACGACACTTCATGCGCTCTGCTTTATAGTCTCGGACGCTCAAACAGCAATAGCTAAAAACTTGCAACTTTATGGTCTCGATGCACAAGCTTTGAGTATGGAGTTGTTGCAGTATAGCGTCACGACAGATCTCCTGCATGGAGGTTTAGATCCGATGTTGCAACGCAAAGTAGATGCGCCATATATTGATAGTCAGATAACAAATGGCGTTGGGATTATTGAGGTCAAGGGGGTGGATTCTCCTGCAATCGCTGCGCCTCATCCCCTCGATAAGTTTGGTGTTGATATGACGCGCTTGGCAGCCGATGGGAAGATAGACCCTGTGGTTGGACGCGTGGAGGAGACGCACCGCCTAATCGAGATATTGTCGCGACGCAAGAAGAATAACCCCATCCTTGTTGGTGAGGCTGGCGTTGGAAAGAGCGCGGTGGTGGAGGGTCTCGCGTTGAGGATTGCTGAGGGGGATGTTCCGCAATCTATTCGTGATAAGCGACTCTACTCAATTGATATCTCGGCACTTGTCGCTGGAACAAAATTCAGGGGCGAGTTCGAGGAGCGTATGCAGGAGCTATTGGAGGCGTTGCGAAAATCCAACGACTCGATAATCTTCTTCGACGAGATCCATACCATCGTTGGGGCGGGATCTACGCAGGGAAGTCTCGATACCGCGAATATCCTAAAGCCAGCCCTCGCGCGCGGAGAGTTGCAGGTTATTGGCGCGACAACACTAAACGAGTATCGCAGCGATATCGAGTCTGATTCAGCCTTGGAACGTCGTTTTCAGAAGATTGTCGTTGAGCCAACGACCGATAAGCAGACCCTAGAGATACTTAGGCGCATAGCTCCACAATATGCAGAGCATCATGGTGTTGAGTATGCGGATGAGGCTCTTAGGGCGTGTGTCGCACTCTCGTCACGATATATCACCGATAGGCATCAGCCCGACAAGGCGATAGACATTCTCGATGAGGTTGGGGCGCGTCTCCATATGCGAGGTGATGCCAAGGAGGTGGATGTTGCTGCTGTTGAGGCGGTGATAACCTCCATGACTGGAATTCCTGTGGAGCGACTTTCGCAAGGGGAGATGGAGCGTCTGCGTCACTTGGAGAGCGACCTTGGGCGCAAGATTATTGGGCAACCACAGGCGGTGTCGAGCATCGCACAGACGATACGTCGAGCGCGTGCTGGGCTTAAAGATGCCGCTAGCCCGATAGGCGTTTTTCTATTTGTTGGACCTACGGGTGTCGGTAAGACCCTGCTAGCTAAGGAGGTGTCGCAGTGGATGTTTGAACACAACAGCGGTCTGGTGCGTCTCGATATGAGCGAGTATAATCAGAAGCATACTGTGGCGCGACTTATTGGATCGCCTCCAGGTTATGTCGGCTATGGAGAGGGCGGTGAACTTACAGAGGCGGTGCGTCGACAGCCATACTCGGTGATCTTGTTGGATGAGATTGAGAAGGCTCACCCTGAGGTGTTGAATGTTATGTTGCAGCTTTTTGACGAGGGGCACCTCACCGATGGAAGTGGAAGGCGTGTTGACTTTCGCAACACCATCATCATCATGACATCCAACACTGGGGCGATGGCGGCAGCTGCGTCACAGCGTCAGCGAATGGGCTACGACATGAGTAGCAGTGCGGCTAAGGTGGCGACAAATCCAGCCAAGGCGACAAACCTTCGTTCGTGGCATGGGCAGCACTCCAAGTCGGAGCAGGAGAGGCTCTACCATACGGTGTTGAAGAGTAGCTTTACACCCGAGTTTCTCAACCGTATTGATGATATTGTGGTCTTTAGATCGCTGGAGGAGTGTGACTTGGAGCGAATTGTGGATCTGGAGTTATCCAAGATTGTCTCTCGAATTCAGCACCTTGGGTTTAATGTTAGAGTCACCCTCTCGGCAAGGCGTCAATTGGCGCGTCTTGGATTTAAGAGCGAGTATGGCGCGCGCGCACTTAAGCGAACACTGATAGATCATGTCGAAGAGCCGATATCGGATCTAATAATCAGCGGCGAGCTACACCACGGCACAACGATAATTATTGAGAAACATCGTGCCGTTGCAGGGTTGAAGTTCCGCGTTGCATAACAACAAAAACAATAGGGATAATGAGACTGTATTTTGTCTCATTATCCCTATTGTTGAAAATACGAAAACCTTTAGCTTAGGTTAAGCTCCTTCTTAAGGCTCTCGATCTTGCCATCCAACTCAGCAAGAACTGTGTCGTACTCAGCCACGCTAGCGAGTGGAGACTTAACGCCGAAGTAGAACTTGATCTTAGGCTCTGTACCTGATGGACGTACCGAAACGATTGTTCCATCCTCGGTGAACCACTGGAGCACGTTGCTTGAATCCTCTGTGATAGCTGTCTTTACGCCGCTCTTAACATCCAAAGACTCAGAAGTTTTGAAGTCGTTGATCTTAACGACGTCAGAACCAAGAAGTGACTTAGGAGGGTTTGCGCGGAAGTCAACCATCATCTGCTGGATCTGCTCAGCACCCTCCTTGCCCTTGCGAACAACAGATACTAGACCCTCGCGGAAGAAGCCATACTTAACGTAAAGATCCTGCAACCACTCATAAAGCGTAAGACCCATTGTGTCCATAGCCCAAGCTGCAGCCTCTGCTGCCAAAGAGCAAGCCGATACAGCATCTTTGTCGCGAACCTGATCGCCTCCGAGGTAACCGAAGCTCTCCTCGCCACCACCGATATACTTAGTCTTACCCTCCTGATCGCGGATGATACGTGCGATATATTTGAATCCTGTGAGGCAGTCGTAGCACTTAACACCAAAGTTATCCGCCACAGCGTTAGCCATAAGTGACGAAACGATAGTCTTAACGATGAACTGGTTGCCATCGAGCTTGTTCAACTCAGCCCAACGTGTAAGCTGGTAGCTAAGGATGAGAACCAATGTCTGGTTACCGTTGAGGAGGATATACTCACCCTGCTTGTTGCGAAGAGCAACACCCAAGCGGTCAGCATCTGGATCTGTTGCCAAGACAAGATCTGCACCCTCTTTAGCTGCCAACTCGATAGCCATAGACATTGTCTTGCGCTCCTCAGGGTTTGGAGAGTCTACAGTTGGGAAGTTTCCATCAACGATAGACTGCTCAGCAACGAGCTGAACGTTGTTGAAACCATATTTTTTAAGTGAGCGAGGGATCAAGTCAACACCCGAACCGTGGATAGGGGTGTAGATGATCTTCATATCTTGGAACTTCTTAACGCTATCTGGTGACAACGAAAGACCCTTAATCATATCGAGGTAGATATCGTCGAACTTAGTGTCGAGCATTGTGATCTTCTCCTTGTTTGCGCCAGTGAGGATCATGTTGACATCTGTGATGCTCTGCACCTCGCGGATGATGTTCATATCGTGTGGCTCAGTCACCTGTGCACCATCCTCCCAATATGCCTTATATCCGTTGTACTCCTTAGGGTTGTGAGATGCCGTAACAACCACTCCCGACTGGCAACCCAACTCGCGGATTGCGAAGCTCAACTCAGGTGTTGGGCGCAATGCGTCAAAGAGGTATACCGTGAAGCCGTTTGATGCGAAAATATCAGCTGTATGCTCAGCGAAAAGGCGTGAGTTATTGCGGCTATCGTGCGCCACAGCAACCTTGATCTCGCCCGAGAAACTCTTCTTAAGGTAGTTTGAAAGTCCCTGTGTCGCAGCACCTACTGTGTAGATGTTCATGCGGTTAGAACCTACGCCCATGATACCTCTAAGACCTCCTGTTCCAAACTCAAGATCCTTGTAGAAAGACTCTACAAGCTCCTGCATGTTGTTCTCCATCAACTCCTTAACTGCTGCTTTGGTCTGAGCGTCATAAGCTCCATCTAGCCACTGCTGTGCCTTAGCTAGTACCATTTGTTCTAGTTCGTTTGCCATCGTTTGTTTTGTAAAATAGTGTATCTAAATATTTAAATTTGTCATGTGGTATTATACCTATATATATTAACGGCTTTTCGCGCAAATTATGTTATAGGTTTTTCCTATAATTTTTCGAGTTCGTGTGACTAAAAAATTATTGGCAAAAGTAGTAAAAATTTTCTCAATATTCAATATCAGCGAGTTAAAAAAAATGTAGAAATATACATATCAAAAAAAAGTAAAAATGCAATAGCAAAGATAGTTTTTTTTTGAAAATTTATGCCGATATTTGTAAAGCCGAAATCGCCCTAACTCTCAAGTTTCTTTGTGAGATGGAGGATTGAGTTTAAATAATCAGAAGATAAAGAGACCTATAATATAACAATGTTGCAGACAAATACATCATATAGACAAGTGTGGCAGGATTGCCTTGACCGCATCAAGTCACAAACGACTGAAGAGGAGTTTGTGAAGTGGTTCAAGCCTATCGTGCCATTGGAGTATGATGGTACAACATTGCGTTTGGGAGTGCCAAACAAGAGCTATGTGCACCAGATCGAGAGGAACTATATCCCCGTTTTGCGCCCGATCATCGCTCAACTTTATGGTCAGCAGACTCGTCTTTACTATGCAGTCCCCAAGTCGGATAAAGCCCCTGTTGTTGTTACGGCAGATGCTGATGCTACTCAGGTTCAGCGTTTTAGTGCGCAGACAAGTACGGCAAATATCAAGAACCCATTTGTAATCCCTGGGCTGAAGAGGATCAACATCGACCCCAACCTTAACGCTGGATATACTTTTGCCAACTTCGTGGAGGGTGAGTGTAACCGTCTGTCGAGATCGGCAGGTATGGCGGTGGCGGTCAATCCGGGTAACAACCCATTCAACCCACTATATATATATGGTGACTCGGGATTGGGTAAGACACATATCGTTCAGGCGGTGGGTCACGAGATCCGTGAGCGTCATGCCGACCTTCAGGTGTTGTATGTCTCGATGAATAAGTTTCAGGCTCAGTTTCAGACGGCATACAAGAATGGTGAGATCCCAGATTTCATACACTTCTACCAGACGATAGATGTCTTGATTATTGACGATATTCAGGAGCTTACGGGCAAGACTGGTACTCAGAATGCCTTCTTTAATATCTTCAACCACCTGCAACTTTCGGGTAAGCAGATTATCCTAACTTCGGATAAGCCACCTGTGGAGTTGAAGGATATTGAGCAGCGACTGCTTACACGTTTCAAGTGGGGATTTGCTACCCCAGTGAATCTTCCCGACTATGAGACAAAGGTGAAGATCATCATGGCGAAGGCGAAGAAGCTTAAGACAGAATTGCCTGAGGATGTGGTTGATTACCTAGCTAACAACATCAAGGCTAATGTTCGCGAGATCGAGGGTGCTTTGTCGTCACTTATCGCTAACGCCTCATTCTTGCAGAGGAGAATAGATATCGCTCTATCGCGTGAGGTGTTGAAGGTCTATGTGAAGTTGAACCATAAGGAGATCACAATCAAGTTGATAAATGACGAGGTTTGTAAATATTTGGGTCAACCGTTAGAACGTCTGCTCTCTAAGGAGCGTAAGCGCGAGGTTGTTCAAGCGCGTCAGATTGCAATGTATTTGGCAAAGCAACATACTCAGTTGCCGTTGGCATCTATTGGCTCTGCGATTGGAGGTCGTAACCATGCAACGGTTCTTCACGCCTGCAAGTCGGTGGTCAATATGATGGAGACAGACAAGAGTTTCAGACATATTGTCGAGGAGATTGAGAAGATTGTTTTGAACTAAAAGTTATGGTACATAGTTAACGAGATTATGATATAGAGGGGTTTTCCGAAAGGAAGCCCCTTTTTTTATATGTATAAAAAAGATAAGATATGGATCAGCCTAAGATAGAGAGACTTCTGCGTCTGATGAAGATGCTCACAGCCAACACTACATATAGTGTTGATGAGTTGGCGCAGCGACTGGAGATGTCGAGGCGAACGATCTATCGCTATATCGACACCTTTCGTGAGGCTGGTTTCGTCATCAAAAAAGATGGGGAGTGCATACGTCTCAGCAAGGAGTCGCCCTACTTCAAGGATATATCTCAGCTGGTGCACTTCACCGAGGAGGAGGCGGTGATATTGAAACGCTCCATCGAAAATATCGACGATTCCAACCTATTGAAAGAGAATCTCAAACGAAAACTATATTCGGTCTACGATAGCAAGGTGTTGGCAAATACAGTTGTCAAGGGGCGTCACGGAGCTAACATCCATAAATTAGTCGAGGCTATTGAGTCTAAAAAGCAGTCGGTTCTTGTTGATTATCAGTCGGCTAACGGAAGTGTGGTGAGGGATAGAAGGGTAGAGCCTTTTGCCTTCACGACCAACTATGTACATGTGTGGTGCTACGATCTGGAGGATGGGCGCAACAAGCAATTTAAGACGGCGCGTATCTCTGCGGTTGAGGTTTTGGCGTCGGAGTGGGCATATGAGGCGGAGCATCGAGAGGGTTTCGTTGACCTCTTTAGGATGACGGGCGAGAGGCGACAGAGAGTTCAGTTGGAGTTGGGAATCTTGGCGTATAATCTGCTCATTGAGGAGTACCCATTGGCGGAGCGAGAGGTTGTTAAGCTAGATGGTGATAGGTGGCTCTTGGATACGGAAGTGGCTAGTTATAGGGGCGTTGGACGTTTCGTTGTGGGGTTGATTGACGACATCAAAATTATAGATACTCCAGATCTGGAGGAGTATCTTCGCAACTATCTCTTCGCGTTTATGGCGCATGAGTAGCTACCAAAAAATAAAAAATCAACATTTTTTTGCATCTTTTTGTTGGAGTGTCACAAGTTGACACTCTCGGGGCGTACCTTTGTATTGTCATCGGGGGAGAGTGAGACCGATAAGCAACCAATTATCAACTAAAAAACAGGGTGAGCCATGGGAACAGTTTATAAGATGCGATGCCGCTATTGTGGCGGACAGTTTGACCATTACGGAGATGGGGCGAGTGATGTGACAGCAAAGACTCAACACGCAGCGAGCACAAAGGTATATGTTGAGACGCAGATACCGATTAGATGCCCTGGGTGTCTACGTCGGTTGAATAACACGGAAGATGATTATCGCCAGCAGGTTAAGGTTGTCGAGATCTAAAATCGGGTGTCATTGTGATATTTCTTGGGGTAAAGTGAGGACAGTCCGCAAATTTTTATTATCTTTGGGAGACTGTGCACTGCGCGAAGAACGTTAGATAAAAAGTAAAAAAATATATAATATTATGGCAGAGAAAGTAGAGGTTAACAGCGACAAGCTCAAGGTGTTGAGTGCTGTTATGGATAAGATTGAGAAGGATTTCGGTAAGGGATCAATCATGCGAATGAACTCCAAAGAGGTGGCGACGGTGCCTGTGATTCCTACGGGATCGGTGACGTTGGATATGGCTCTCGGAGTGGGTGGTTACCCCAAGGGTCGTGTGGTTGAGATTTACGGTCCTGAGTCGTCGGGTAAGACAACTTTAGCGATTCACGCTATTGCGGAGGCTCAGAAGTTGGGCGGTATCGCTGCGTTCATCGACGCGGAGCACGCTTTCGATAGCTACTATGCTCAGAAGTTGGGTGTTGATGTCGACAATCTGTTGATCTCGCAGCCCGATAATGGCGAGCAGGCGTTGGAGATTGCCGACTCGTTGATCCGTTCGAGCGCGATAGATATCGTTGTAATTGACTCTGTTGCAGCACTTACGCCCAAGGCGGAGATCGAGGGTGAGATGGGTGACTCAAAGATGGGTTTACAGGCGAGGTTGATGTCTCAGGCGTTGCGTAAGTTGACGGCTAGCATCTCAAAGACCAAGACTGTCTGCATCTTTATCAACCAGTTGCGTGATAAAATTGGTGTTGTCTATGGCAATCCTGAGACGACAACGGGAGGTAATGCCTTGAAGTTTTATGCCAGCGTGCGTATAGATATCCGTCGAGTTTCAGTTATCAAGGATGGCGAGGAGCAGCTCGGAACACGCACTCGTGTCAAGGTTGTGAAGAACAAGGTTGCGCCTCCATTCAAGCGCGCGGAGTTTGACATTATGTTTGGTCAAGGAATCTCGAAGATTGGTGAGATTATTGATCTAGGTGTAGATTATGGCATCATCAAGAAGGCTGGATCGTGGTTCTCGTATGGAGAGCGCAAGATCGGTCAGGGTCGTGACTCGGTGAAGAATCTCATGATGAGTGACGAAGTTCTTCGTGACGAGATCGAGGCTAAGGTTCGCGATGCAATGACTAAAAAGGAGGAGTAGAAAAGTAGAGTAGCGTATGGAAAATAGCGCGGAAGATGAGAGAATCTTAGATGACGCGTGGAAAAAATTATCCGCCTCTTGTGCTAAGGTTTGTAAGAGCGAGGAGGATTGGAATCTAATTAAACGCGCATATTTTTTGGCCAAAGAGGCTCATCAGGGGGTACGTCGCCGTTCGGGCGAACCGTACCTCCTGCATCCTATTGCTGTGGCACACATAGTTTTAGATGAGATTGGGTTGGGTGTTCAGGCGGTGGTGGCATCTTTGTTACACGATGTTGTCGAGGATACCGACTACACGGTCGAGGATATGGATAGGATCTTTGGGGCTAAGATAGCCTCGATGATTGATGGTCTCACCAAGATGTCGGGGGTCTTTAATGCCGACACGTCGCAGCAGGCGGAGTATTTCCGCAAGGTGCTCTTGACGCTGTCGGATGATGTGAGGGTGATCTTGATTAAGATTGCCGACCGACTTCACAATATGCGCACCTTGGGGTCGATGCCCTCAAATAAGCAGATCAAGATTACGAGCGAGACGATTTATCTTTTTGCTCCGTTGGCGTACCGACTAGGACTCTTCACCATCAAGAGCGAGTTGGAGGATCTCTGCATGAAGTACCGTTTCCCGACAGAGTACGCGGAGATCGAGGCTAAGCTCAACGCTACAAAATCGGAGCGCGATGAGTTTATTGAGAGCTTCACCACGCCGATAATTGAGACCTTAGATAGGAGCGGTATAAAATATTCGATCTCTGGGAGGGTTAAAAGTGCCTATTCCATATGGAATAAGATGCAACGCAAGGGGGTTACCTTCGAGGAGATATATGATCTTTTTGCAGTTCGTATCGTCTTTGAACCTGTCCCTTTCCCAACTGAAAAGACTCAGTGTTGGCAGCTATACTCTTTGATTACAGATATTTACGCGCCAAACCCTGAGCGATTGCGCGACTGGATCAGCATCCCCAAAGATAATGGTTACGAGGCTCTTCACGTCACAGTGATGGGTCCTGGAGGCGTTTGGGTGGAGGTGCAAGTGCGCACCAAAAGAATGGATGAAATAGCGGAGCGAGGTTTCGCGGCGCATTGGAAATATAAGCAGGAGGGTGCTTCGTATGAGGATGACGAGTTCGACAAGTGGCTCAAGAAGATCCGCGCGGCGTTGAACTCTCCAACGACGAGTGCTGTGGAGTTTCTCGACAACTTCAAGATGTCACTGTATACATCTGAGATTGTGGTGTTTACGCCCAAGGGTGAGTCGCGCAAATTGCCGAACAACGCCACCGCGATAGATTTTGCATATGATATTCACTCCAATGTCGGTAACAAGGCGATTGGAGCGAAGATAAATCACAAGATACAACCTATCACCACGAAGATCAACAGTGGCGATCAGATTGAGATTATCACAGCTGACAGCGGACGACCTTCGCCCGAGTGGCTGGAGTATGTCTCGACATCGAAGGCGTCGCAGGCGATCAAAGCATTCTTAAAGAGCGAGACCGAGAACAACATCGAACGCGGTAAGGTGATCTTTGAGCGCAGGATGAACCATATGCGTATCCCAGTGAGTGGTAGGGTGTTACGTAAAGTGATACCAGCCTATGGACTTGCTAACAAGGATGAGTTTTACAGTAAACTTGGGGCTGGAATTGTCACGTTGGAGAACTTAGATAAGATTTTGAAGGAGAACTCTCAGATGAAGATATTGAAGTTCTGGACATTCTTCATCAACAATAGTTCTAAGAAAAAGGGTGATGGCGAGGATGGAGATGACGATGAAAACGAGGATGGGGTAGCACCGTTAGATCAGCAAGATCGTATGGATGTCGAGAGTACTGTTAGTCCCGATTTTGTTATCGCGGAGTGCTGTATGCCTATCCCAGGCGACCCTGTGGTTGGATATCGCAACACAGCCAATAACACCATCGAGGTGCATAAATCGACCTGCAATGAGCTGCATAGATTGGCAGCACAGTTTGGTCAAAACATTGTAAAAGAGGAGATTAAGTGGACGCACCAGAAGAGTGTCTCCTATCTTTGTCGCGTTGCGATACGCGGAATTGATAGGGTAGGTCTGCTACTAGATTTGGCGCAGGTTGTAAGCTGCGACAGTAATATAAATATTCGCGAGGTAAACATTCACAGCCATGATGGCATCTTCGAGGGGACGTTCAGTCTGTATGTCCGCGACTCGGAGAGCCTCAATATCGTTCTTGCCAAGGTGAGGGCGATCAAAGGGTTTGAGAGTGTCGCTCGCATAGATGTGTAAAGGTATGGAGGATTTATTAATCATTTTAAGCATTCCGCTTTTTGTAATTTTCGCAGTTGTCTACGCCATTATTAGGCTTGTTAGTTTTTTGAAGCAGCAGGCTCAGCAGGGTGTCGGCGGAGAGTATGTCGAGGAGTATCGTGAGGAGTTAGATAACGATCTTGATGATCTATCTACACAGAGGCAGAGGGTTGACACAGTGAGCCAAAATCAGGAGTTTGTAACTCCAGCAGTCAAGCAGCATAGTTCAACTTTTGTACAAACTTCGCCTGTTGCAAAAAGTAATCATGACTACGATTATGAACGACAGAGTGCAGAGCAAGTAGGAGATGATGGCTTCGATGTCGAGGATTTTGATCTTCGTCAGGCAGTTATTATGTCTGAGATTTTGCAACCCAAATTCAAAGATGAGGAGTAGGAGGGTAGGCGTTCAACAAGAAAACTTAACTTAAAAATATAGATACGATGGCAACGATTTTTTCACGTATTATCGCAGGGGAGATCCCTTGCTACAAGGTGGCGGAGGATGACCGCTACTTTGCATTTTTGGATATTAACCCACTCGCCAAAGGTCACACGTTGGTGATCCCAAAGTGCGAGACGGACTACATTTTTGATCTCGATGATGAGACGCTTTCGGGGATGATGATCTTCGCAAAAAAGGTAGCATCAAAAATCAAGGCAAACGAGGAGTGTAATAGGGTTGCAGTTGTGGTTCTAGGGTTGGAAGTTCCCCATGCGCACATCCATTTGATACCTATAAATGATGAAAGTGACGTCGATTTTAGACGTGAGAGGGTCAAATTGACGCCAGAAGAGTTTTCAGATATTGCATCAAAGCTGAGCAAATAGCAGGTCGATAGTAGATCTGTAACTACTTAATTTAAAGGTGGGTAGAGTGTTATTGCACTCTACCCACCTTTCTCTATTTAACATAATGTAGCTGTCCATAGGATGACAGCTGTAAATTGTGAGGGTTACAATCGTAAAAGAGCTATATTGCTCTAAGGTTAGGCGACCCCACAAATGTATTTACAGATGTAAAACAAACATAACTACTAAACAACACGAGTATATTACAAATGTAAATGCAATTGTAACGAATTTACAGAATATCCCCCACAAATGTAAATCTTTACAAGAGTAAAAAACAGCCCACCCAATAGCGGATAGTAGAGTTGTTAAATAGTTTAAAAGTGATTTGTAAATATCAAAAACTCAGATAGTTATATGGGTTATCTCAATATATACATAATCTACACACTATGCCTATATCTTCTCTAGCTATATATTGCCCATTTATCTATATGAATGCAAATAAAATAAATTGAAAACTAGATAATTAGATACTTTTACCTAAAGAATTACACGGTTGTGTAGTATGCCTCTATTTAGTAAAAACCCCTCGCCTACCCTTTCTATGGTTTGCTCATTATATCTGTTTTTAACAAATATAATTACATTTGTAACCAAACCTTGTTTTGCAAAATAAAAATCGTTATCTTTGTGAAAATTCACGCAAATGAAGGACAAAATCATAAATTTGATGAAAAGCGAGGGGCTCACCCCATCGCGGTTGGCTGAGATTTTAGAGATCCAGCCATCAGGAATTTCTCACCTTGTCTCGGGGCGAAACAAACCAGGCTTTGATCTTCTTCAAAAGATCCTCGCGAGATTTCCAAGAATCAACCCCGACTGGTTGTTGCTCGACTCAGATCAGATGTATCGAGCTGACGCCTCTGCCCTGCCGCCCAAAACCGATGGCAAGACTCATCATGATACAGCGTCACAAAATAGATCGGATCTAGTTGCTCCAATGAGCAAGTCTACTGAGAGTCTCTCGGTGGACTCCTCTCGCGAAAACTCGCCTCAGTTTTCGCGACCGATACATGATGAGAGATCCACCCCAAGAGTCGAAGCTTCGGTGTCGCGTCACGAGCCTATTCTAGGACTTTTCGAGGATGTTGTTGCGGAGCAAGAGCCAACGCCCGTTCGTAATGAAGATGTTTCCAGATCCGAGAGATCCGAGAGATCTGAGGAGGTTCGAGAGAAACTATCAACGGTTAGTTCAATTATTGATCCTAAGAGACCGCGCGTTTTGAGGGTGATGTTGTTCTATGATGACAACACATGTGAGAGTTTTGACATGCGTGATCGTAACGATAAGTAGTGAAAATCTACAACAATCGTGGACGATGATTTGCGAAATTGTGTTATCTTTGTGACGGAATAATTTTCACATAATACCTATATAATAATATGAAGACTATCATATCTACACCCAACGCTCCTAAGGCTGTTGGTCCATACTCTCAGGCTGTGATGGCTGGTGATACACTTTACATATCGGGACAGATTGCGATTAACCCTGCTACGGGTGAGGTTGCTACAACTATTGAGGATCAAACGATACAGGTGTTGAAGAATATCGACGCTATCTTGTCGGAGGCTGGTCTCTCGAAGGACAATGTTGTCAAGACATCGGTATTGCTCGACAGCATGGATGACTTTGCAGCGATGAACGCCATCTATGCTGGATATTTTACTGAGAATATGCCTGCTCGTGCTTGTTACGAGGTCGCAAAGTTGCCCTTGGGTGTCAAGGTCGAGATTGAGGCAATTGCTGTGAAATTTTAAGATACCTATATAATATATATCCAAACGTAAGACGCATGAGATTTTGCCTTATCACGCCGCCATTTGTGCAGCTCAACACCCCCTATCCAGCCACCACCCAACTCAAAGCATACCTTCGAGAGAGGGGGCATGAGGTGTTGCAGTGTGACCTTGGCATTGAGTTGGCGGAGCGAATTTTTTGTCGTGCGTTTTTGGAGGATATCTTTGTCAAGGCGTTTGAATTTGAGCGTCTCTCGACTAAGGGCAAGGAGGTTGCGATGAAACGTTCGGAGTTTCTGTCGACCATCGACCATGTATGGAGATTTCTTCGAGGCGAGGATAACACGCTGGCTACGCGAATTGCGAGTCGAGAGTTTCTGCCCGAGGCGAATATCTTGAAGAAGGTAAAGGATGACGACCTAGAGTGGGCATACGGAACTACGGGAACGCTTGAGAGGGCTAAACATATTGCGACACTCTACATTGAGGATCTGTCGGCTTTTGTTGCGGAGATCGTGGGGTGCGATTTTTCGGTGATACGCTATGGCGAGAGGCTCACGGCATCTGCGCCAACGTTTGAGTACATATATCAAGATCTTGCCAAGCCACGCAATATCATTGAGGAGATGGCGGTTGAGATCTTGGAGGAGAAGCTTGCTGCCTCCAATCCCGATGTGGTTGGGTTCTCGATACCATTCCCTGGAACGTTGATGATGGGGCTTCGCATGGCTCAACATATCAAGGCTACGCGAGGTGAGGCGGTTACGGTGACGATGGGCGGTGGCTATGTCAACACGGAGCTGAGGAGTATTACGGAGGCGCGACTCTTCGAATTTATAGATTTCCTGCTTTTTGATGATGGTGAGTTGCCGATTTCGACCTTGGCGAACTATGTCGCAGGAGATATAGCGAAGGAGGAGATTGTCTCGGCTAAGTATCTCGATGGCGAGAGTGGGGCGGTTGTCGACTCTGCGAATTGGGATAACGCCCTCGATTTTGATACACTTCCAGCGGCTGATTTTTCGGATCTTCCACTTGATAAATATATTTCGATGGTGGAGATCGCCAACCCGATGCACCGACTTTGGAGCGATGGCAAGTGGAATAAGATGACTGTGGCGCATGGATGTTACCACGCTAAGTGTGCATTTTGTGATACACAACTTGACTATATCGGTCGCTACTCCCCTGCTAAGGCGGTGACGGTGGTGGATCGCATGGAGTCGATAATGGCGCAGACGGGGATTACGGGTTTTCACTTCACGGATGAGGCGTTGCCCCCTAAGCTGTTGCGTGAGATCTCGGAGATCATCATCGAGAGGGGATTGGTGGTGTCGTTTTGGGGAAATATCCGATTTGAGAAACGTTTTGACCTCGAATTGTGCCAACTTATGGCGCGCGCTGGATGTATCGCGGTGTCGGGCGGTCTGGAGGTTGCGGCACCTAGAATCTTGAAACTCATAGATAAGGGTGTGACCATCGAGCAGGCGGTGGCGAGCTGTACGGCGTTCAACAGTGCTGGCATCATGGTTCATGCCTACTTGATGTATGGTTTTCCGACACAGACGGCAGAGGAGGCTGTTGAGTCGTTGGAGATTGTGAGGCAGATGTTCGAGGAGGGTATTGTTCAGTCGGCATTTTGGCACCACTTCGCAATGACTGTTCATAGTCCAACAGGCTGTAATCCAAAGAGGTATAGTGCCGAGATCACGGGATCTACTACCAACCCATTTGCCAATAACGGAGTCGACTTCGTGGATGGTAGCGAGGTGGATTGGAAGGGTGTCGGCAAGGCACTCAAGAGTGCGACACACAACTATATGCAGGGGCGTGGGTATGACCTGCCGATGAAGAATTGGTTTGGTCGCGAGTATAACAACCCAACAATATCAAAACGCTTGGTGTCGCGAATTATCGAGGCTATACCTTGGTTGGAGGAGTAGCTGAGAGGTTCTATTGAGATAGAGAGATGGTTAAAAGCTATCTCTCTTTTTTCTTTTGGCACGATCTTTTCAATAAAATCGCTGAGAGTGTTAGGAAACCAGCGGGAAATTATCTATATTTGTGGTCGGTGTGAACTAAGGTAAGCACTGTGTATATTTTTTTATTTAGCGTTTGCTATTGTTTCGTGCTGAAAAAACGACCAATTTAATAAGCCACAGAGACAATGAGTCGAATGCCTGCGCTTTGCGTGGGCTATACTTGTTGTGGCGTGGTGCTTGGTCGTACCTTTCAGCAGATGAGTGTTGTCCACGCAGTTATTTTTTTCTAGGTGTGGTTGTGTTGGGGGATGAGTAGTGTAATATTACAAAAACCAAATATATGATACATATAGGTCAAATTATAGAGGCTGAGGTTCGTAGTCGCGGTTTGGGGATCACATGGTTCGCCAAGGAACTCTGTTGTGACAGGACGAATGTCTACTCTATTTTCAAGCGTCCAAGCATCGACACAGCTATGCTGATGAGAGTCTGTGTCGTGTTAGATCGTAATTTTTTTGAGGTCTATTGTCAGGAGCTTGCCACGATGAGCAAGTGTGATCCAGAGAATGAAGATACGCCTTAATTAATCATTAAAATATGTTTAAAAGCTTGTGTAGTAGAGAGTTATATTTTGTAATTGTTGTTGTAGTCGCTGTCGTAGCTCTGATTTTTATGCCCACAGGTTACGAAAATCATGCAATGACAACAAATCTGCTGTATGAAAAGGCGGAGGTTGTCTCGGTCGATAATAGCGACATCGAGAATATTGCAATCACAACTCTTGGAACGCAGGATCTGGAGCTTGTGTTGAGGTCGAGTCGCTTTCGTGGCGATACGGTAGCGGCGCGAAATGTCCTGCTTGGAGACAAAAAAGTCGATAAACTCTTCGAGGTGGGCGATGATGTTCTTGCCGTGGTGAGGGTCAACCCCGTGAGTGATACCATCGTTGAGGCGAGGGCTGAGGAGTATTACCGCCAAGATCTGGAGCTGATACTAATCGCGGCATTTATTATCTGCTTGGTTCTCTTTGCAGGGTGGACAGGTGCTAAGGCGGCTCTATCTTTTGTATTTACAGCCTTGGCATTCTGGAAGTTGCTGATCCCTGCATTTCTGAATGGCTACTCCCCACTCTGGGTCTCTATCGGAGTGGTTATCTTGACAACATCGGTCATAATATTGCTGGTCGGCGGCATCTCCCGAAAAGGTTTTGTCGCTCTATCAGGTGCAACTTTGGGTGTGGTGACAACTGCCGCGCTAGCCCTGATATTTGGTCACTACTTCAAAATACCTGGAACAGTTCAAGACTACTCCGAGTCGCTGTTGTTCGCAGGATTCTCTAATATCAACTTCTCGGAGATGTTCATCTCGTGCGTCTTTATATCATCGGCAGGGGCAGTGATGGATGTCGCCATGGATATCGCCGCAGCACAAGACGAACTGTCGACACAAGCAACACATCTGTCACGTAATGAGCTGATTAAGTCGGGGCTAAACATAGCATCTCCAGTGGTGGGAAGCATGACAACAACACTCCTGTTCGCATACTCAGGTAGCTTCATGTTCGCATTTATGGCATTCATGGCTCAAGGTATACCAATGACAAGCATCGTCAATAAAGCATTCATATCAGCCGAAATCCTGCATACCATGGTTGGAAGCTTCGGTCTGGTACTTGTCGCCCCACTAACCGCAATCATTGGAGGGTATATATATCATGAAAAGTGCAGTTGAGTGGTTCAGCTGAGGTTGGCTGAGGTCGGCTGGGGCATGTCCTGCGCGGACGGCGGCGGGGTGCTCCCCGCGGAGCTGAACTTTTTCCTAGCGGTCATGCGGTACGCAGTTTTCTAGGGAAAACTGCTAAGTTTAAAGAGATAACTCTTGGATTTTGAAAGCCTCCTAAGGTCGGCTCTCAATCCAAGAGTTATCTCTTTAAACTTCACGCTACTAGCGTAGCGTGCCACATGCCGAACCTCCACCACTCAATATATAGTCGCTCTATACTTGTTCAGTATTGCTGAGTAGGACTGAGTAGGACTGAGTAGGACTGAGAAAGGCTGAGAGTTACTGAGTAATACACAGTTTTACTCAGCCGACCTCAGGGTTACTTCGTAGTAATTATCTCTGCGCCATGGATGATTGCCTGCTCATTCTGAGGAAGCAGTTTCCAAGCGCGTTCGGGTAGAGATTTTTTGAGTCCGAGCATTACGTTTTCGAGCTCCACGATAGGTTTCACCTTGAGGTAGCCACCGAGTATGAGTGTGTTAAACAGTTTTGCGTTACCCATTTTGGCGCACTCCGATGCTGCATCAATAGTATATATATTGATATCTGTGCGTGTGGGGTGTTGAGAAATACCGTTTGTGTCGTATATCAACGTTCCTCCAGCGCAGATTTTGGACTCGAACTTCTCCATCGACTGTTGGTTGAGGATGATCGCTGAGTCGAACTCATGCGACACGGGCGAAGATATCTTCTTGTCGGAGATGATGACCGTAACATTTGCTGTACCGCCACGCATCTCGGGACCATACGATGGCATCCACGTCACTTCGCAACCCTGCATAACTCCTGAGTAAGCCAAAATCTTACCCATTGAGAGGACACCTTGACCTCCAAATCCTGCTATAATAAGTCTCTCTTTCATCTCTGGCTTACTTTAATTTAGACACTTTGATATCACCGAGAGGGTAGTATGGCAACATGTTGTCGCTGAGCCACTCGTTAGACTTGACGGGTGATAGTTTCCAACCGCTGCTGCATGTGCTGACAATCTCAACCATCGAGAAACCACCTCCCGAGAAGGCGTTCTCGAACGCTTTGCGAATAGCCACCTTGCACTTGCGAACGTTCGCTGCGGTGTGGACACTCTGACGCGAGATAAACGTTGCGCCATCGAGCTGTGCGATCATATCCGAGATCTTGAACGGATAGCCATTAAGTTCGGGCTTACGACCTTCGGGTGTCGTTGCTGTCTTCATGCCTAGGAGTGTTGTGGGAGCCATCTGACCTCCAGTCATTCCATATATCGCATTGTTGACATATATCACGGCAATGCTCTCACCGCGCGCTGCGGCATGTATTGTCTCACCTGTACCAATCGCTGTGAGGTCGCCATCACCCTGATACGTGAATACCAAGCGGTCGGGATGCACGCGACGTGTTCCCGTAGCTACGGCGCAAGCGCGACCGTGAGCTGCCTGAATCCAATCGGTGTCGATGTAGTGGTATGCGAATACCGAACAGCCCACTGGCGAGACGCCAATAGCCTTGCCAGCTGCCCCCATCTCATCAATAACCTCTGCGATGATTTTGTGCACTGTGCCGTGGCTACAACCAGGGCAGTAGTGCATCACCTTATCTATAATTAGGTTTGGCTTACCGTAAACCAAATTTTCAGGTTTCATATCAACCTTAATCTTCTCTACCTCTGCCATATCCTTACTCTTTAATCAATTTTGCTTTTAGTGCCTCAAACACCTCGTCGGGGCTAAAAATCATACCTCCTTGACGACCGTAGTGCACAACTGGGGCTTTGTCACCCACCGCGAGACGCACATCCTCGATCATCTGTCCAGCATTGAGCTCCGCGGATAGGAATCCCTTCACTCCACGATCTGCTAGCTTTGTAATCGCCTCATATGGAAATGGATAGAGGGTGATAGGGCGGATAAGTCCAACCTTATACCCCTGCTCGCGAGCAATCTCCATTGTCGATGCACAGATGCGAGCCGATGATCCGAACGCTACGATGATATACTCTGCATCCTCGCACTCCATCTCCTCCCAAAGCACCTCGCTCTGCATCGCCTCATACTTGGCAATAAGGCGTTGGTTGACGCGCTCCATGTCGGGAGCCTCCAAGGCTAGCGAAGTGACAACGTTAGATTTTCGAGCCTCAAGGTTTCCCGATGCTACCCAACTTCCCATCTCAGCCTCGATCTCCTCAGATGTCTTTATTGGACGCTGTGGCGCAAGAACCACCTTCTCCATCATCTGACCGATGATACCATCGGCAAGAATCATCGCTGGATTGCGATACTTGAACGCTAGGTCAAGAGCCATCGCCACGTGGTCGTGCATCTCCTGCACCGAGTTTGGCGCAAGAACTATGAGGTGGAAATCACCGTGTGCAGTACCCTTACAAGCCTGCATGTAGTCGCTCTGTGAGGGTTGGATTGTTCCCAAGCCTGGACCTCCACGTTGGCAGTTGACGATGACGCAAGGCAACTCAGCACCTGCGAGGTAGCTCATACCCTCCGCCATAAGGCTGATACCAGGACCTGACGAAGATGTTATAACTCGCTTGCCTGTTGCGGCAGCTCCATATACCATATTAATAGATGCAATCTCAGACTCAGCCTGCAAGACCACCATTCCTGTTGTCTCCCAAGGCTTTAGCTCCATGAGGGTCTCCATCACCTCCGATTGCGGAGTGATAGGGTAGCCGAAGTATGCGTCGCAACCATATCTAACAGCTGCATGGGCAATCACCTCGTTACCCTTCATTAGTTTTATCTCTTCCATATCCTTCTCTCTATTCAACTTTTTGACGATACACTGTTATGCAGCTGTCGGGGCAGATTATTGCACACGACGCACACCCGATACATTGGATGCCCTCTACCATCATCGCAAAGGGGTATCCTTTGCCATTCACCTCCTTCGAGAGTGTGAGAACCTTGATGGGGCAGGCGGTGACACAGACGCCACATCCTTTGCATCGTTCTCTCTCGATCTGGAGATCTCCTATAATTTTTGCCATACGTGACCGTTTTATGTGTGATATTAACTTCGCAAATATAGAAAAAATATATTACCATTATCCTTTTGTCACCACTTTTTTTCGGAATGTCACCATCAATTTAGTATGTCGAAACGAGAGTTTCAACTCCTCAACATCTTAGTCTTCATTGCTCTACGTCGGTGGCGAGTTGTGGCGTTATGTGGTAAAATATCTTTGCTTTATGTTTCAGTAAAAGCAAACGTTGTAGATTGCGAAAAAATTGTCTATTTTTGTGGTGAATTTTATTGAGAAAACGAATATGTCTATTAAGTCACAGATCGAGGTGGTGCGTCTCACGTTGCGCCCGAATGTTAGGTTGGTCGCTGTATCTAAGACTCATCCTATTGAGGCTGTTGAGGTTGCCTACGCATGTGGGGAGCGTCACTTTGGTGAGAGCCGACCTCAGGAGATGAAGGCTAAGTGGGAGGCGTTGCCCAAGGATATTGAGTGGCATATGATCGGACACCTCCAGACCAATAAGGTGAGGATGGTTGTCCCCTATGTCTCTTTGATTGAGTCGCTTGATTCGGTTCGCTTGGCTGAGGCTATCGAGGCTGAGGCGCGCAAGTGTGATCGCGTGGTGGATTGTCTCTTGGAGATCCATGTGGCTCAGGAGCAGAGCAAGACGGGGTGGAATATCGACGAGCTGAGGGCGTTTGTGCAGGGTGGCGGTTTTGACGCCATGCCTCATATTCGCCTTAGGGGCGTGATGGGTATCGCCTCAAATACCTATGACGAGGCGGTGGTTCGTGCCGATTTTGAGCAACTTAGAGCCTATAAGGAGGAGTTTGCAGAGCACTTCGGTGAGGCTTTTGATACCTTGTCGATGGGTATGTCGGACGACTATCCGTTGGCGATGGAGTGCGGATCAACATCTGTTAGAGTTGGTTCAATGATTTTCGGGGCGCGCGACTATTCAACAAAGTAGAAAAGAAAATTATAGATATGGAAGAGCAGCAGAGCCAATATTTGGCACAGTATGAGGCGCGATTGATAGATACCATCTTGCGTCAGGTCACCGACTTGGGGTTACTAAAGGGTGAGTTGTTGTTTGTTGAGGAGCTAGAGGAGCGATGGAGAACATCAGCCCCCGAATATATGGCAGCCGCAGTGCCTCAAATTGCAGAGTATCCAGCCGTTGCGATTGCATGGGCAGGTTACCTCGGTGTTGGCGCAGCAGCGATATGGGACAATGACTGGGAGAGCTACGCTGAGGTTGAGGATCTCTACTCGTTGATCTCGAAGCCACGCGGTTTTGACGAGATGGACGAATATGTTATGGAGGGTCTCTTGGGGATGAAGCTCGACAGCGAGGAGGCGCAGAAGTTGGAGTCGGTAATGCGTAGCATCGCCCACACAGCGCAGGGTATGATCCACAAGGAGAATATCGAGGCTCAGAGCGTCTTGGCATTTCACATCTTCGCACGAACAACTAAGGTGTTCTATAAGGTGGGTATCGCCATGGGACTTCACCTCTTGGGTTACAGCTACGTCAAGGCAAAGGTCGAGGAGAGTTAGTGACTTGGGGATATTGGGAAATGAGAGATCGGGACATTGAGAGGGTATTAACCTAATCTCAATGTCCCGATCTCTCTTTGTCCCAAAAACCTCTTACTTCTTCTCTAGCTGATAGACGCGAACCCAATCCACGCGGAATGTGTTTGCCTCGACATCCTTCAACTCCTCTCGTGTTGGTGAGAGCGATGGTTCTTTGAGTGCACGCCAACTCTGATCCTCTTGGTTGATGATGATATGAAGCTCTTTGGATAGTCCTGTGCCGTTGGTGAAACCCTTAGGGTCGATGATATCCATACCACTCACTGTGCGAACTAGCTCACCATCAATGTAGTACTCTAGGTGTGTTGGGTTCTTCCAATATACGCCCACGCGGTGGTAGTTCTCTCTCCAGATCTTGCCATCCTTAGCCTTGTACCATGTATCTGGTGTGCGAGGCTGATAATCTTGGAATGGTTTGCGAACAAATACGTGGTGGCTGAGGTGTATGCGATCAGCACCATATCCGCCATTGTCGCGATCCGAACCGTAAGCCTCCACGATATCAATCTCTTGTGTAGCGTCGGGGCTAAGCATCCAGACATCCGATGCCATTGTTGAGTTGGCGATCTTCATGCGAGTCTCGACATATACTGGGTACTTAACGAGATCTTTTGACGAGATGCAACCAGCGTATGTTCCATCCATCATCTTGGTTACAGCTCCCGAAGATGTCTTTTTCTGCTCAACATTCTTTGGACGTGATACCTTCATCTTCAACTCGCCACCCTCGACATAGCTGTGGTCGCGCTGCCAAATTGTTGGTGCTGGACCCGACCAGTTTGAGTGGTAGTAATCCTCCCACTTGCTGAAGAACTGCTTGCCTTTGTTGTTGGCTTTGGCTGTGTAGTTGAAGTCGTCTGAGACATTGGTGAGGAGCGTCCACTTCTCGCCTTTCTCGATTTTAACGGGGATTTCGTACTTATCCCAGTCGTAACTCTTTGTTTCTGCTTGGCAAGGTGTTAGCGCAAGCAACGATGTCGCCATTGAGGCAACAAAGATTGATCTTTTAAGATTCATTGTGTTTGGTATTTTTTTTGGTTTGTGTTTGGTTGTTAGTACTGCTCCGACTCATTGGGGAAGTCGCAACTCTTGACATCATCAATGTAGTGGGAGATGGCATCGGTCATCACAGTGTGAAGATCGGCATATCTGCGTAGGAATCTAGGCGAGAAACCTTTGTTGATACCTAGCATATCGTGAATAACGAGCACCTGACCATCCACGCCACCACCAGCACCAATTCCGATAATTGGCGTGGGCACCGACTCCGCCACCTCTTGGGCAAGTTTAGCAGGTATCTTCTCTAAGACGATGCCGAAACATCCAGCCTCGCTAAGGAGCTTAGCGTCGCGTTTGAGCTTGTTAGCCTCCTCCTCATCGCGAGCGCGAACGGTATATGTTCCGAACTTGTTTATCGACTGAGGTGTGAGTCCAAGGTGTCCCATCACTGGAATACCTGCGCAAAGGATACGCTGCACCGACTCTAGGATCTCCTCGCCACCTTCGAGCTTTACAGCATCCGCCTCGGTCTCCTTCATGATACGAATAGCTGAGTCAAGGGCAACCTTGGAGTTTCCCTGATACGCTCCAAATGGAAGATCTACAACGACAAGTGCGCGATCCACGGCTCTCACGACCGAACGACCATGATATATCATCATGTCGAGGGTGATGGGTAGGGTAGTTCCATATCCTGCCATTACGTTGGCGGCGGAGTCACCTACGAGGATGATATCTATACCTGCGGCATCGACAATCTTCGCCATAGAGTAGTCGTATGATGTAAGCATTGAGATCTTCTCGCCGCGTTGTTTCATCTCTGCGAGTCGGTATGTAGTGACCGCTCTAGTTTTATTCTCTGTTGACATACTTATAATATATAGGTGTATCTATTGGTTTGTTGTAAAGATATCTATTTTATTTGGATTTTGTGAAAAAACTCCCATAAAATTACACCACCTGCTACTGAGACATTTATGGAGTGTTTTGTTCCAGCTTGTGGAATCTCGATTGCCGAGTCGCAGATGTCGACCACCTCCTGATCTACACCCATCACCTCGT
>JBCQVH010000019.1:0-3747 GCA_047173185.1 Rikenellaceae bacterium | reverse complement strand
TTTCGCAACCTTTTTTACTACGCAGCTCTCCTCGGCTACTGCTCAGCACTTTACACAATAAAAAAATTGTGCTACTAGCTGAGTAGGGCTGGGTAATTGCAGCTATATATAATATAGGTATGCTATATAGCCCCTTGAAATTAGCTATTTTCCGAGTCCGCCATCTCTGGAAAACTCCTCGATACACTCCAAAAAATAGTCGATTGTCTCGCGCATTGTGACGAAAGATTTACCTCCAGAGGCGTTTTTGTGACCTCCACCACCGAAATATTTACGTGCAAAAACGTTAACATCTATATCTCCGCGCGACCTCATAGAGACGCGAATGAACTTTCTCTGCGCCAAAAACATCACCGACATCTTCATTGAAGCCACCGTGAGTGGGTAATTTACGAACCCTTCGCTGTCGCCTTGTTGGAAATTATGCTCTCTCATCTCGCGTTCGGTGAGCGACATGAAGGCAACAGTGTTGTTTTTTATGAACTTCATCTTGCGATTGATGACATAACCAAACAGTCTTGCCCTACCCTCGCTCGACGAATTATAGACTCTATTATTGATCTCGGGCACATTTGCACCGCTCTCCACCAACACCGCCAAGGCGCGATACAACGCAGGAGATAGCTTCGCGAAGGAGAAATTTCCCGTATCGGTCATCATGCCGACATACAAAAGTTCGGCTACGCTCTTGTCGATAGCCTCCGTGCCCAACAATTTTTCAATGATTGAGTAGACCACAAAGCAGGTGCTCGACTCCTCGGGGTATGAAAATACGAGGTCGAAGCTCTCCTCATCGGGTGCAAGGTGGTGGTCAATCAAGACTTTTTTAGCTGTTTCATTGTTTTGGATTAGATCACCCAACCCCTCCAAACGCGATGTGGTGTTGAAATCCATGCAGAAGATGATATCTGCTGCGTTCACCGCCGCCTCAACAACCTCTGGGTGGTGCTTGAAATTTGGCATCTGAGCCACGCCATCCATCCACTCCAAGAAGTAAGGGTATTTGTTTGGCGCGATCACCGTCACCGAATGCCCCAACCTTTGGAGCACCTTAGACCACCCCATCGTTGATCCCAAGGCATCGCCATCGGGATTTGTGTGTGCAACAAGCACTATATTTTGGTTACTCTTACTCTCCAATATCGCGCGCAAAGCAACGATACTCTCACTCTTAATCTCCATATATATAATATAGGTATAAATTTACTACTCTCTTTCTATCCTCATTAAAACGACAAAGAGAGTTTTCTATTACTTGAAACTCTCTCCGTCTATTATAAGGGGACTTCTAATAATTCCCTAAAATACTTTTCAGTTACTAACCACCCCTTTTCGATTTTTCAAAAATCGGTGGTAGAGCCACTACAACCCACTTTTACAAAATCAAAAATGGGCAATTATTAACCAAAAATTAAAATAAGGGAATTATTAGAATTCCCCTTAATTTGTTAAACCTCTCAGCGATTATCCCTTCTTGACAACCTTTGCCCAAGAGTCCTTCAACGTTACTGTACGATTGAAGATGATATGATCCGCTGTAGACTCCTTGTCCGCACAGAAGTACCCCACACGCTCGAACTGGAATGGCTGACCGATAGGTGCCTCCGCCAACGATGGCTCAAGGTATCCCTTGATCTTAACCAACGAGTCGGGATTGAGATTGCTCTCCCAAGTCTCACCCTCGGCGCAATCGTCTGGATTCTCCTTGGTAAAGAGTGGGCTGAACAGTCGAACCTCCGCCTCAACAGCGTGCTCTGCCGACACCCAGTGGATAACGCCCTTAGTCTTGCGACCATCGCTAGATGATCCATTGCCTGACATTGGGTCAACACTACACAACAACTCCGTGATGTTGCCCTCTGCATCCTTAACCATATCATCGCACTTCAAGAGGTAAGAGTAGCGCAAACGCACCTCGCCTCCAGGTGATAATCTGAAGAACTTCTTTGGAGGGTTCTCCATGAAGTCATCCCTCTCGATCCACAACGTCTTAGAGAATGGAACTTCGCGACTTCCTGCCTCAGCATCCTCAGGGTTGTTTACAGCACTGAATATCGTCTTAGACAACTCATCGAAGTTGGTGACCGTAACCTTCAAAGGGTTCAACACCGCCATACGACGCTCAGCGATCTTGTTGAGATCCTCCCTAACGCAATACTCCAACTTACCCAAGTCAATAGTGTTATCGCGCTTAGCAACACCCACCATCTCGGCAAATGCTCTTACCGATGCAGGCGAGTAGCCACGACGACGCAAAGCACAGATTGTAGGCATACGTGGGTCATCCCAACCCATAACAGCACCCTCCTGCACCAACTTCAACAGACGTCTCTTCGACATCATCGTATATGTAAGGTTCAACCTCGCAAACTCATATTGGTGAGATGGAAAGATCTCCAACGCCTCGATAAACCAATCGTACAAAGGGCGGTGAACATCAAACTCCAAGGTACAAATCGAGTGTGTGATCTGCTCGATAGAGTCGCTCTGACCGTGAGCATAGTCATACATCGGGTAGATGCACCACTTGTCGCCAGTGCGGTGGTGGCTAGTGTGAAGAATACGATACAAGATCGGATCACGCATCAACATATTAGGGTGTGCCATGTCGACCTTCGCGCGCAACACCTTCTCGCCATCGGCATACTTACCCTCGCGCATCTCCTCAAAGAGTTGCAAGTTCTCCTCAATGGAGCGGTTGCGGTATGGCGACTCAGTGCCTGGGATAGAGACTGTACCCCTACCCTCGCGGATCTGCTCCTGCGACTGGTCATCAACGAAAGCTAAATCCTTGCGGATCAAATCCTGCGCCCAAGTGTAAAGCTGCTCGAAGTAGTCCGAAGCATAACGCTCAATAGCCCAATCGAAACCCAACCACTTGATATCCTCCTTGATGGCGTCAACATACTCAGTATCCTCCTTCACGGGGTTGGTATCATCGAAACGCAAATTACACTTTCCGCCATACTTCTTAGCTAGACCGAAGTTGATACATATACTCTTTGCGTGACCTATATGAAGGTATCCATTAGGCTCGGGTGGAAAACGTGTCTGAACACGGCTCTCGCCCTTTGCGATTGACTCCTCAATAATCTCCTCTAGGAAATTCAACGATCTCTCCTTAACTGTTTCGCTATTTTCGACTGACATAAATTACATCCTTTTGTTTGATTTACAACTCATTAAGCTGTCTACACTCACTTCCTCGCGGCATTCCATACAACTCAATATCGCAAAGCTACAAAAAAAAACTGAGAAACTTTTAAACAGATTCTTAATATTCTTAGATTTTAGCTACTTTTGTCGCCTACTACTGAACATCGAATATTAGATATGCGAAAAATCACAAATCAAGAGCTAGGGAGACCCTCAGCATCGGAGTTTGCAACAATGACGAAACTACCTGTCGTTGTGGTGCTCGACAATGTTCGCTCACTCCAAAACGTCGGGGCGTTCTTCAGAACCTGCGACGCCTTTGCCGTGGAGAGCATCATGCTCTGCGGAATCACCGCAACACCCCCAAATCGCGACATTCATAAAACTGCACTTGGGGCGGAGCTTACCGTAGATTGGAAGTACTACCCCACAACCGTTGAGTGCGCCACTGAGCTAAAAACCGCTGGCTACACCCTCTTCGCCATTGAGCAGGTCGAGGGGGCTATAATGCTCGACAAATTCAACCCAACTCCCGACACCAAATATGCCGTCATCTTCGGCAACGAGGTGATGGGTGTAGATCAGGAGGTG
>JBCQVH010000016.1:0-24379 GCA_047173185.1 Rikenellaceae bacterium | reverse complement strand
TTCCAAACTTCTTTCTTGACATAAAAATATCCTCAATTATTCAATATTGATGATGGAGGATATTTTTATTATTTAATTATAATTTATTTTGGACACGATTGGGCTTGACCCGCAATCTCTAAGAAACAATACAAACTCGCTTAGAGATTGCGGATCAAGTCCGCAATGACACGCTGAGAAAGATCAACACATAGACCATACAAAAAGACCGCAACTCGTGAAAGTTGCGGTCTTTTATCTCTCTTAGAGATTTTGTCTCTAGTACTCCTCCTCGTTGAAGAAGAAGTCATCCTTTGATGGGTAGTCAGGCCAGATGTCCTCAACAGACTCGTAAACCTCACCCTCATCCTCGATCTCCTGAAGATTCTCCAAAACCTCCAATGGTGCGCCTGAACGCACAGCGTAGTCGATCAACTCATCTTTTGTTGCTGGCCATGGTGCATCCTCCAATTTAGATGCTAGCTCTAGTGTCCAATACATATTACTCTCCTATTTTAATTTAATTATTTGCTTAGTAGCGTTGTACGAAGTTTACGATTTTTTCGTACGGTTTGCAAATATATAAATAAATATCAATTTACTACACCTTTGGATAACTTTTTTTTAGAAAATATTACCTCTCTACGGAATCCACAAAATCTCCTTCGCCCCTAGCTCGGCACTCAATGAACGACCAATAAGGTAGAGGTAGTCGGAGAGCCTATTTAGGTAGACAACAACATTTTCGCAGATCGGATACTCCGCGGACGCTGCGATAGATCTACGCTCCGAACGTCGACACACCGTGCGACATACATGGCTCAACGAGACAAGCTCATGACCTCCAGGTATTGTGAACTTCGTGATAGGTTCCAACTTCGCCTGCATCTCGTCAATACGATTTTCGAGATACTCCACTGCCGAATTCGATATCTCGGGGAGCGTCTTTACCGAACTCTCATCCGCTGCAAGGTGCGCCTCAACAGTCATCAACTGCGAGTTGATGCGATCCAGATCCTCGACATATATGGATAGTTTTTCGTTGTCACGCATGCGGTCAGCGAGGAGCGCAACGAATGCAGATAGCTCATCAACAGTGCCATACGCCTCAACACGACTGTCGCATTTGCTTACGCGACTACCTCCAATGAGTGAGGTTTTGCCTTTATCGCCCCCTTTGGTGTATACTTTCATAGTTGGAAATGTTGTTTTGGAAGGTGGTTATTGAAAATTATAAGATATGCACGACGGTCGAGGGTTGTCGAGGTGTGGCTCTTGATGATGCTCTCGCACATCTCCTCTCGCTCGGGTGTCTCATATGGCGAAAGCAGAACAATAGTTATGCCGTGATCCATGCCATATTTGATTAGCTCCAACGTGCGCGACTCCGCAACCTCTGTTGTGCAGATAACCATATCCGTCTCCTCCGCCATATCTATGCAGTAGCTTTTGTAGACGCAATGTTTTCTGAGATTGTATAGCTCCGAGGCGTAACCACTCTGAAGGGATGTAGATCTCAACTCCTTGTATAATCCATCCTCCGCCTCCACAGAGCCACGCGACATGAAAACATTTCGCACGATACTATATATATATGGAGAGTGGACGCCATGACCATGGCGGTGTCTGAGGCGTGTGATAGAGCGTTGAATACGGCTCACCAATTTCGACCTCTTCTCTCTATATCCTCTCCACTTTTTCACCCGTTTTACTCTTTGAGCATTCCTGCGAGGCGACCTGTCGAGAATGCAATCTGCAAGTTATAACCTCCTGTGTCGGCATCGAGATCCAACACCTCGCCAGCGAAGTAGAGACCCTTGATCTTCTTAGACTCCATAGTGTAGGGGTTGACATCCTCACAGCTGACACCTCCAGCCGTAACAATGGCATACTCAAATGGTGCGTAATCCTCGATTGGGAGTGTAAACGCCTTGAGCACAGTGATTAACTTCTCGAACTCCTCCTGAGAAATCTTGGTGATATATGCCTGAGAGTGAGTTCCCACCTCGTCCGAAATAGGTATCACAAGAGCCTTCGGCACGAGTTTGCGAATAAGATCAGCAAACATATCCGTAGGCTCCATATCGGCAACCTCACGCGCGATGCGTTCGCGGATAATCTCCTCATCAAGAGCAGGCTTAAGGTCAAGAATAATCTTCACCTCCTTCTCGTCAATGAGCGCGTCCACAGCGTTACGACTTAGACGCAACGCCACAGCACCCTCAACACCTCGATCCGAAACGCCGATCTCACCAAACTCCTCACGAACCATCTCGCCATCAACGACCAACTGCGCGCGAACATTGCGCAACATCATACCCTCCATTCTACGAATGTTGGGGTGTGACGAGATGAGTGGTGTGAGCGATGGACGCACCGACTCAACCTCATGACCTAGATCTGCTGCAAAGGCGTAACCATCACCTGTAGAACCTGTTGCAGCGTATGAAACACCACCCGTAGCGATGATAATTTGGCGCGCCTCCTCCTTACGTTCGAAACCTCGCTTGTTGATATATTTAACGCCATAGGCACGACCAGCCACCGTGAGAACCTCGCTCACGGGGGTGTCGTAGACTATCTTAACGCCATTCTCAACGCAGTACTCTAGTAGTGCGTTGGCGATATCCCACGCCTTGCCGCTCTTAGGAAATACGCGATCACCGCGCTCAATATCGAGCTTGCAACCCATCTTCTCGAAGAATTTGATTGTTGCGCGGTTGTTGAACTCCGAGAATGCCACCTCGAAGAACTCAGCGTTGGCTCTCACATGCTCCGCAAACTCCTCAGCAGGGCGAGCGTTTGTGACGTTACAACGTCCCTTACCCGAGATGCGCACCTTGCGTCCCGACTTCTCCATCTTCTCGATCAGGAGCACACGCTTACCGTTGCGCGCAGCAGTACCTGCCGCCATCATCCCCGCAGCACCCGCTCCGATCACTATTACATCATAATTAGTCTCTTCCATAATGGCACAAAGATAGCAAAATACATCGGATTTTTTATTACCTTTACGCTCAATATTTTTTAATGTGTAAATACAACGCAAAACCATGGCACTCAATATCCCACAAAATTGGCATCACCTATTAGCTAACGAGACTAAGAAACCTTACTTTCAGGAGTTGGAGGCGTTTGTCGAGGAGCAGTACACCACGCGCGAGGTCTTTCCTGCACGTGAGAATATCTTCAAGGCGTTGGAGGTCTGTTCGCCCGAGGATGTCAAGGTCGTCATTATGGGTCAAGATCCATATCATGGTGATGGTCAGGCGCATGGACTAAGTTTCTCGGTGCCCGAGGGTGTGAAGTTTCCGCCATCGTTGCGCAATATCTTGCGCGAGGTGCACGAGGATACACTCTCGAAACCAACCCTCAATGGCTCCTTGGAGCGTTGGGCGGAGCAGGGGGTTTTGTTGCTCAATGCAGTGCTCACTGTCGAGGCGCACTCCGCAGCGTCACACGCAGGCAAAGGGTGGGAAAAATTCACCGATGCAGTTGTCGAGGCGGTGGCGCAGAGTCGCCAAGGGGTGGTCTACATGTTGTGGGGCTCGTATGCTCAGAAAAAGTGTAGCATCGTGGATGAGTCGCAAAACCTTATTCTTCAGAGTGTTCACCCCTCGCCGCTCTCTGCCTACCGAGGGTTTTTCGGGTGCAAACACTTCTCCAAAGCAAACGCATATCTCGCAAGTCAAGGGAGCGAAAAAATAGAGTGGTAAGATAATATTTTTATAATATATCGTCACATAAATTAAAATTTAAACCAAAGTGGTGAAAATATTTTAAATTTTCCATCGAAATATCTCTGGTTTTTGTTATATTTGTCTTAGAATAATAACCTCTAAGAGATGGACGATATATTAAAAGAGCAACATTTCGACAAGTCGGAACTGCGATACCTCACGCTACTAGCCAAGCGATTTCCAACAATCATGAGCGCGAGCTCCGAGATTATAAACCTCGAAGCGATCATGAACCTACCCAAGGGTACGGAGTATTTTCTCACCGATCTACACGGTGAGCATGAGGCGTTTGGACATGTGATGCGCAACGCCTCGGGAATCATTCGCCAAAAGGTCTACGATATATTTGGTAACACACTGCGCGAGAGCGAGATGAAGGAGCTTTGCACCTTGATATACTATCCCGAACGTAAGATCGAGTTGATAAAACTTAAGGAGGCGGAGTTGGGTGATTGGTATCGAATTACCCTCAACCAACTCTGTGATATCTTACGCTCAGTAACATCTAAATATACACGTTCCAAAGTGCAGAAGGCTCTGCCTAAGGAGTTCTCATATATCATTCAGGAGCTTCTCAATGAGTCGACTGTGCAGATGCCCAACAAACATGACTATCTGGGTGGCATCCTCACCAGCATCGTTGCGAATGGCTGTGCAGATCGCTTTATTATAGATATGTGCAATGTCATTCAGCGTTTCACGGTGGATCATCTCCATATCGTTGGCGACATCTTCGACAGGGGTGGAGGTCCTCACCATATCATGGATCTGTTGGAGCGTCACCACAACTTCGATGTTCAGTGGGGTAACCACGATATATTGTGGATGGGTGCAGCATCGGGTAACCTCGCCAGCATCGCCAATGTGATACGCGTATCGCTGAGATATGCCAACATTGATGTCATCGAGGATGGCTATGGTATCAATCTGCTGCCCCTTGCTACCTTCGCCATGGATTGGTATGGAGATAAAAATTGTGAAAATTTTATCCCTAAGCTCAGCTCAGGGACGCCCTACCCTGCTCGAACCATCAAGCTGATGGCTCAGATGCACAAGGCGATATCTATAATTCAGTTTAAGTTGGAGAGCGAGATTATCCACCGCCGACCAGAGTTTAACATGGGTGATCGCGATCTTCTCAATATAATCGACTACGAAAAAGGCACAATCGAACTTGATGGTGTGACATATCAACTCAACGACATGGATCTGCCAACCATTGACCCTGTGTCGCCAACTACTCTAACCGAGGAGGAGCGCGATTTGATGACCAAGCTGGCTATATCATTCTCCAATAGCGACAAGCTACACCGACATATTCGTTGCCTCTTTGCGCGCGGAAGTGTCTACTTGGCGATGAACAACAACCTTGTCTACCACGCCTCAATACCTCTCAACGATGATGGCACGCTGAAGAAGATCTGCGTGGGTGACGACCACATGTATTGCGGAAAGCAGCTGTTGGATAAGATTGATCGTGTGGTGCGTCGTGCATATTTCGGACACAGCAGCGACAAGAAGAGTCAATTTGCCCACGATTATATATGGTATCTCTGGTGTGGCGAGAACTCTCCGCTCTTTGGCAAGGATCGCATGAGGACATTCGAGAGGTACTTTATCTCGGATATCGCAGCGCACAAGGAGATCAAGGGCAACTACTACCGCATGATTGACGACAAGGCGATCTGCAAGATGATCTTGGAGAACTTTGGACTCTCTGCCGAGGAGTCGCACATTATAAATGGTCACGTTCCTGTCAAACTCACCAAAGGCGAGACACCAATCAAGGCAGGGGGCAAGCTGTTGGTTATTGATGGCGGATTCTCCAAGGCGTATCAGCCCGAGACGGGAATTGCAGGTTTTACGTTGATCTTCAACTCCTATGGTATGCAGTTAGTTCAGCATCAACCGTTTGAGTCGACACAAAAGGCGATAGAGGAGGGGGTCGATATCCTCTCAACGCGCGTTGTTGTGGAGAGGATCAGCAACCGCATCAAGGTGAAAGATACCAATATTGGGCAGGAGCTAGCACTCAAAATTGCCGATCTTCGGGAGTTGCTGTTTGCCTATCGAAGTGGTCAGATCAAGGAGTTCAGGGCTGAGTAGTCTGCACTGTCCCACCAAAAAAAACTCTCTAAAAATAATAATTCTTTGAGGCTCTGCGTTTGGTATTCAAACTTAGATAACTTGCCTATGTAGAACCTAGCCTAAATTTGTTTAAAAATTAATTTACTTAGAATTTTTTATGAAAAAGGCACTATTATTTTTAGGTGTTGTTGCCGCAGCGGCAGCAGCAGGAGGAGTAACCTCGTACGCTATTTCGCGAAATAATCCGCAGGTCGAATACATCACCCAAGAGGTGGAGCGTACTCCACAACTTGGCGCGCAATTCACTGCATATCAAGAGGGTAAATATCCCGATTTGACCTACGCTGCCGAGAATGCGGTGCGTGCGGTGGTTAATATCGAGGTTATCCAAAGGGTCGAGATGCAACAACGTGGCGGAGGTTATGATCCATTTTTGGAGTTCTTCGGCATACCACAGCAACAGCAACGAGGTGGTTCACAGCAACCCCAATATCGTGAGCAGCGAGGCGGTGGTTCGGGTGTGATAATCTCGCAGGATGGATATATCGTGACAAATAATCACGTTATCGACAAGGCATCGAAACTTCGCGTAAAGCTCTACGATGGAGGAACATATGATGCCGAGGTGGTGGGGGCAGACCCTACGACCGACATCGCCCTAATCAAGATCGACAAGCAGAATCTTCCAACAATTCCATTTGGCAGTTCGGATGCACTTCGTCTGGGTGAGTGGGTATTGGCTATCGGATCTCCATTTGATCTGCAGTCGACCATCACGGCAGGTATCGTGAGTGCTAAGGCGCGACAACTCGATGTCATCCCAAGTGAGTTCCGCATTGAGTCGTTTATTCAGACCGACGCGGCGGTGAATCCTGGAAATTCAGGTGGCGCACTGGTTAATACGCATGGCGAGTTGGTTGGTATCAACACCCTAATCAAGTCGCAGACAGGAAGTTTCATCGGCTACTCATTTGCTGTTCCTGAGAGCATTGTGAAGAAAGTTGTTACCGACCTTAAGGAGTTTGGCGTTGTTCAGCGCGCAATGTTGGGCGTTAGCTTCACCCCTATCAATCAGGAGTTTATCGACGCCCAAGGCAAGGAGCTAGGCATCAAAGAGGTTGGCGGAGTCTATGTTGCATCGGTGCAGGATGGTAGCGCGGCATCGGAGGCTGGAATCCGTAAAGGCGACATCATCACAGATATAGATGGTGTGAAATTGACAGAAAAGGTCAACCTTCAGGAGCAGATTGGTAAGCACAGACCAAACGACAAGGTAAAAATTACAGTAAAAAGAGACGGATCGGTGAAACATTTTGATGTCACTTTGCGTAATAGAGCAGGTAAGGCAGAGTTGCTATCTAAATCGAACATTGATGTGGTAGCCGAGTTGGGCGGTAGGTTCAGCGATGCCAGCCAAAAGCTATGCAAGAGTTTGGAGATTGAGGGCGGTGTTCAGGTGACTGCCGTAAGTGAGGGGGGACTATTGAGTCGTGCGCGCGTGAGACGAGGTTTTGTCATCACACACATCAACGACAAGCAGGTTCTGTCGCAAGCAGATCTCTCAAAACTTATCGACAAGGTGAGCTCTATTGATGGAGTCTACCCCGACGGTAAGAGTGCTAGCTACAACTTCGTGCAGTAGAGTCGAGACTTCGTAATTTTCGATTGGGGCTCGCGAGGTTTGTTAAACAGATTTAATTTAATAACTTATAGATACATAGATGCGTCAATTAAAAATTACGAAGTCCATCACCAACCGTGAGAGTGCTTCCCTAGACAAATACCTTCAAGAGATTGGTAAAGAGGAGCTTATCACCGTTGAGGAGGAGGTGGAACTTGCCCAACGAATAAGAAAAGGAGATCAGGAGGCTCTCGAAAAACTCACAAAAGCGAACCTTCGCTTTGTGGTCTCGGTAGCTAAGCAGTACCAGAATCAGGGTCTTAGCCTTCCCGATCTTATCAACGAGGGTAACTTGGGTCTTATCAAGGCGGCTGAGAAGTTCGACGAGACTCGTGGTTTTAAGTTCATCTCTTACGCTGTATGGTGGATTCGTCAGTCGATCCTTCAGGCGTTGGCTGAGCAGTCGCGTATCGTACGTCTACCGCTCAATCAGGTGGGATCACTCAATAAGATCAACAAGGCATTGGCGCGTTTCGAGCAGGAGCACGAGCGTACACCATCACCCGAGGAGTTGGCTAATGAGCTAGAGCTTCCAAAGGAGAAGGTGACTGATACACTGCGTGTTGCAGGACGTCACGTGTCGGTAGATGCTCCATTTGCGGATGGTGAGGATAACTCGCTACTCGATGTCTTGGTTAATGGCGACTCTCCAAATGCTGATCGCGGCTTGCTCAATGAGTCGTTGTCAACAGAGGTGGATCGCGCACTCGACACCTTGACAGATCGCGAGCGCGACATCATCAAGAACTTCTTCGGAATTGGATGTTCGGAGATGACTCTGGAGGAGATTGGTGAGAAGTTCGACCTTACACGCGAGCGTGTGCGTCAGATCAAGGAGAAGGCGATACGCCGACTTCGCCACTCGTCACGAAGCAAGTTGCTGAAATCTTACCTAGGGTAATAAGACTCTAGCAACATAACAAAAAACCTCCGACATTAGGATAATCCCTGATGTCGGAGGTTTTTGTTGATACTCAACAGATCGCTTAGAACTTTAGAGCCAAGGTCATTGCGATATTATGTGTATTGATTTCAGTCGAGAATACCTCGCCGCCTTCTACACTAAATAGCTGATAGTCGCTAAATGAGTAGTTCTGATACATATATGCGAAGTCGAGTGAGGCGTAGTCGCTCAAGACAAATCCCAAACCGCACGAGTAGTAGTTGACACTCTCCACCGTTGGCGAGTCGACCGAATATGTTGTTGCGCTACTGCTCTGCAACATTCCATCATTGAAGCCATATCCTGCACGCACCGCCATGGCTGGGGTAACCTTAAACTCCGCACCTATGCGCAAAGTATTCGACCCTTGGAAATAGCTCTTAGCCTGCACCTTATAGTCGTAGGTGTTGACCCCATATGGAGCCGACTTCAGACGTATGCCGTTATACCACGCACGCTCATAATCCACAGATAAGAAACCTCTCTTGGCGATGATATACGACACTCCCCACATCAGACGCGTTGGCGAGGTAAACTCCCAGCCATACTCGGCGTAGTCCGCCAAGATCTCCGTCTCCTCAGAAAAATATGCATTGCCGCTATTATCAGGATTTATACCACTCGCAGGTGTCGATGTCGACACATACACCGATGAAGAGGCTGCCGCCTGATACTCACGATCTACGGAGTAGTATGTCGGGGTGTGAACCGCCATACCGATACGCAACTCAGGCGTTGGGCGATATGTCACACCCAACTTGAAGTTTACTCCCGAACCCGACAAAACCACCGCCTGATTGTAATAGGCGTAGTTCATCGCATAGTCGGCATTGTTGTTATCGGGAAACTCCTCGGCATAGTCGTAATATAACGTCTGCGAGAGATCCATAAGACTCACCGTTGCACCAATATATAACTTATTGCCGAAGTTCATACCCAACGACATATCATACTCACCCACATATCCGCGGCTCTCGATTGTAGTGTAGTGGTCAACTGTAGCACCCGAGTCGATCCACCCTGCACCCCACGAGCTACTGCCTGAATCATAGTCTGTCCATCCAACCTGATATCCCAACGCAGCACCCCAAGCCGTTGCAGGGATGTTACTCCAGTTGTTTGACGCGCTCACTGTCGAGAGGCTCAAACCCTCGCTATTGAGCTGATCTGCAAAGAATTGACCGATTGAGCTACTCGAACCCACCGACTGAGATTGAAACGAATAGTTATAGTTTAGATCCGCCAACTTGGTATATCCAAATCCGAAGTTAACACTCACCAGCCCCGAGTTGCTCTTGGCGTTGTGGAGGTTGACCACCGCAGCGACATTGCTCAATCCGAAGTTGGTATTGCCATTATCGCCATAGCTCACGGGTGCGCTATTCTTAGCCGAGTGTATCGACAAAATCGGGGTGATGGTGAACTCATTACCATTATACATTCCGATACCAGCAGGGTTTATCGCCATGGATGTGGCATCGCCACCCAACGATGTCATAGCTCCAGCAATCGCCATGCTACGTGCCGTTCCATACTGGAACTGCGTCTGCGAAATATTCGCCATATCGCCAACCGTCATATCACTACGGTTCGCCAAAAGACCACTGTACTGAGCGTGTGCACCAGAGGTTGCTAGGGCTACAAGAGCCAATATTGTTACAAAAATTCTCTTCATACGGCTGTTCTGTTTTTATGAAACAACAATACATCATTTACGCCAAAATCTGAGTTTACACCCAGATCTTAACTATTTTTTAGACTATTATACCCTACCTGCGACTTCGCGTTGACACACCGCTACTCGAACCGCTCGAACTTGGTGTCGATGGCGCGCGCAACGTTGGAGATGTCGTTGTCGGAGTCGAATATCTTGTCGAGGGCGCAGAGGGAACAGTGCTCTTAACGGTCGACTTTGTGCTACTGCTACTACTACTTCTTGACTTGGTAGATGTACTACTCACCGATGTTCGCGAACTCGACCCTGAGCTTGTGGTTGCCGACTTGCTCACAGAGCCTGAACGCGAAACTGTTGTACCTCCTCGCGTATATACTGAAGAGCCTCCACTCCTAGATGAGGGCGATACCGAACTCGAAGGTCGACGCACAATAGTATGTCGCGGAGTTGGGTGGTGGTGAACTGGTGGTCGGTGGTAATGTGGCGGACGATAGTAATAGGGGCTATAAAATGGCGAATACCAAGGATCCCACCCCCACGCACTATAATAATATGGCGAGTAGTAGAGACTGCTGTAACCCCAAGGACTCCAAGGACTCCATGCCCAACCACTGCGGTAGTAAGGCGACACCATACCCCAACCAACAACATAGTTGACCGTCACTGTTGGTTGCTCAACCACCTGACTCTCTGTTGCGCCGACATACTCAACGTTACCCTCATCACCGCCACCATACTGATAGTAGCTTGCTGGACGTTGATACTGTACCGTTGTAAAATCTAGCTTGTCGCCACTGGATATTGACGCATAAACTTGGTCGCTCGCCACAACTGAACCACCCTGCACATATGTCTTTGTTGACGACGCCACAACGCTTTGGGGCTGAGCCACAGACTCAACCGTTGCACTTTTAGATGATGTTGTGGTCTCATACATATCGTCGCCTGCATAGAAGTTCTTCGCCTGCACCGATCCCGAGACCAGAATCAGAAGCGACACCACTCCATAAAAAATTGCACTTTTCATAGCTTCAAAGTTTAAAAAATTTATAACTACAGATGCTCAAAATCCACTCCCGAAAACGTATAAGCGGATTTCGCCCATCTATCTTTAAAACGTGCATAGCCAAAAACTATTACACCCTTCACTACAAAAATAGTGTTTTCTTATAGATAAAACAATCTCTCCAGATTATTTTTTACTATTTTTGCACTATGAAACAGCGAATACTCTTTGTTTGCCTCGGTAACATCTGCCGCTCCCCAGCTGCCGAGGGACTTTTACGCACCATGCTTGAGCGCGAAGGTCTTGCAGAACACTTCGATATCGACTCCGCAGGAACATACGGAGGGCACGCAGGCGACATGTCCGACCCTCGCATGCGTGAGGCTGCATACTCTCGTGGTTACCTTCTCACCCACCGTTCGCGACGTATCGAGGAGGAGGACTTCTTCATCTTCGACCGCATCATCGTCATGGATGACAACAACTTCCGCGATGTGGAGCGTCTAGCACCCTCACCCGAGGATCGCGCCAAGATCGAGAGGTTCGCAGATCTCTGCCGCAACCACCCCGATGTCCACTATGTCCCCGACCCATACTACGAGGGGCGCGAGGGATTTTATAAAGTTCTCGACATCCTCGAAGATGGTTGCCGCACCATCATTGATGCTTATAAAGCGAAACAAGATATCCAGTAGCGATAGGCAACATCATCATACCCATGAGTGGCATAATCACCCCTAAGACCCTACCTGTCAAGGTTATTGGATCTATGGTTGTCCCTGCCGTTGTGAGCCCCATCCCTGCCCACCACAGAGCATCGCCAAAGTTCTTAACGTCGCTATTGATAACCGCCTCGCAATCGTAGAATATCAGCGCGGAGATATATGTCAATGCCACCACGGAGAGGATATAGGCATAGAAGAGTCGCGCCACGCTATCTTTGCGCATCAGCCACCTCAACACCATATAGAGGGCTACAAAGGTGCGCAACTGAGGCATTATCGCCATGAAGATACCCCACTCGCGGTGCGCCTCGGGCGATAGGTGGGGGATGATGGAGAGGTAGGGCAACGAAATTATCAGGATGACAATATGCGAGGCACAGTATCGCATGGGGCGTCTATCCGTGACGGTCATTATCACAAAGTCGATAATATAGAGTAGACATATCACAAACTGTAGGTGGACATACCAAGTCGAGAAGTGCCCACCTCGACCATTGATAATCTCGACAGAGAGCGCGACAAGTAGCACGACACTTGCAATAACCACAATGGGGTCGAGAGCCTTTTTAAAACGAAGAATCATAGCTGTTAGCGTTGCAGGGAGTAAAAATTCTCACCGTGGTAACCAACTCAAAATCAATGCCAACAACAAAATAGATTAATATAGAGTCAAAAAAAGCGCGATAAAATTTGGAGCGTAGCAGATTTTGTTCTATATTTGCACTCGCTAAAGGAAAGTATGGCGGGTTAGCTCAGCTGGTTAGAGCGCATGATTCATAATCATGAGGTCCCGAGTTCAAGTCTCGGACCCGCTACTTAAGAAGAAAAGACACTTAGAGGAGGAGACTCCACTGAGTGTCTTTTTTCTTTATTACAACTTTATTTTAAAAATAAAGTTGTACCTTTGTCAAAAATATTTTAAACAGAGCGAAAGCTTTTTTTCGGGTATCTGAAACTTGAACACTTTCTTAATATCCCCGTGGAGTAAAGTTTGTCGCCCATGCTGTAATTCAGTGTGGGCTTTATTCCAATATTCGGGGATTAAGGTAGTTCAAGACCGCAGATACCAAATATGGCAATAATGCCTGCACTTTTTGTATCATATAATGACTTGCAGCCTATGTAAATCCCACACAGCAGAGATTAGCAACGTTGTAACAACGGATATTTTGGGTATCTGAAACTTGAACACTTTAGTGAAATCCCCACGAAGTAGAATTTCGACAATATTTGTTGAAAGCCCAGTACAACGCTGTCTCTCCACAACTTAGAAATCGGGCATTTTTTTTATAAACAAACAAAAAAATTAAGAAAATGAAGAGATTTAAAATACTTTTTATGGCACTATTTTGTGCAGTGAGCGTGGGTTTTGTGGGTTGTAGCAATGATGATGAGGGAAAGTCTGTCCCTGGTTCGGATGATATTATTGGTTCATGGGAATATGTAGATAGATATAACGACGATGAAGACTCTTGGGTCTACACAGAGGTGATGACCTTTGGTAGCGATGGCGTTATGACTATGACGTATGAAGATATTGACTATGATGCAAATGGAAATGTAAACTTTACAGATAGCGACACTGCCTCTTGGAACTACACTTATAGTAATGGCGTGTTAACTTTAACCTTGATTAATGGTAGTGACGACTATTACGATACTGTCACAGTAAAGCTTGCAATCAGTGGCAACACACTATATATTACATCCAATGAGTATGGTGAAAACTATACTCAGGCATATACACGCGTAAACTAGGCTAGAGAGCAAACTTACAGAGACTGCGCATTCGATCTAAGGGTTGACCTTAGGTTGGATGCAGTCTCTTTTTGCGTCCAATGAATAGCTCATATTTAATATGGAGATTCAAGTTGGTCGTAATCTTTTGTCTATTAACAACGGTGAGTGGCAGTAGAGTTTTGGGAGCCAATTTATCGAGCGATAATAATATTCTCACACAGAATGACCCCTATAAATTCAACTACCATCAGATCTTGTTGCCTGCATCGTTAATTACTGTGGGAGCGTTGGCATTGAGAAATTATGGTCATTTTCACGAGTCGGAAATACATCTTGCACACGTAATGAACCCTGAGTAAGATTGCTTGGTGAGATATAGGTACAAAAAAAGTGAGGTAAATCGGGGGTGTTCAACTTATTCGGGTAACCACTCCCTTGTAAGCCTTAGCAAAGATAGAACTCTTTGCAACCTGCCGATCTCCTCAACCAACCTAAAACTACTAACCTAAAAATGAACCTTAAAACTTCACTGCAAAGATAAGGCAACTTTTTGGTTTGTGCAAGTATTTTATTAAAAATATTTCATTAATTTGCATAATATTAAAGCTGGTATCATATAAGATGCTGAAAATCAATAAAATGTAATAATCACCTCGCTTTTGTATTTATTGATATTTTTTAATAACAAGGCGTTGTATTTCACTTTTGATATTATTTTGCCCAAATGTGGACAATTCCGCCCAACTTGTATTACATTTGCACCCACAAAAGTAATTTACACGATAGATGGAGACAAAAACTAACAACTCAACAACAAATCTCACAACCCCCTTGATGGGTATTCTCATATCGCTCAGTGTCTGCCACTGCTGTAACGATGCACTTCAGGCGGTGGTGTCGGCTCTCTACCCAATCCTAAAGGATGACCTCACGTTGAGCTTTGTGCAGATTGGTGTGATAACGCTCTGTTACCAGATGTCGGCATCGGTGTTGCAGCCCCTCGCAGGATCATATCTCGATAGGCGACCAAATCCATGGTTCTTGATGCTGGCGGCGGTGTTGACATTTTCGGGACTAACTTCTTTGGCGTATGCCGATAACTATGCGTGGGTCATCGGCTCGGTCATCGTTGTGGGTATGGGCTCTTCGATTGTTCACCCCGAGGCGTCTCGTCTTACCTCGCTTGCGTCGGGAGGGCATAAGGGTTTGGCGCAGTCGGTTTTTCAGGTTGGCGGAAATCTAGGTAGCTCGATAGGTCCACTCTTGGCGGCATTTGTCATCGCCCCCTATGGGCGTCAAAATACAACGCTCGTTGCGTGCTTGGCATTTGTGGGCGTTGGTGTGAGCGCGATTATTGCTAGATGGTATGGACGACTTTTGAAGGAGGCGGCAGCGAAAAACGGTGGCGTGGTAGGCTCTAAAAAGTCGCGACCAGCGGTGCAACCTGGAGATGAGGGTTGGATTCCGCGCCCATACACAAACCGCAGAACCTATTTTTATATAGGTATTCTTCTGATTTTGATCTTCTCGAAATATGTCTACATGGCGAGCGTCACAAGTTTCTACACCTTTTTCTCGATGGAGAAGTTCGGTTTGGATGTTCAGCAGGCTCAATACGCGCTCTTTGTCTTTATTTTCGCAACCGCCTTGGGAACGATGATTGGAGGACCTGTGGGGGATAAGATCGGGCGCAAATATGTAATCTGGGCATCTATTTTGGGAGCTACGCCATTCACCTTGGCGATACCTCACGTAGGTTTGTGGTGGATGGTCGCCTATAGCTTTGGAGCTGGATTGATGCTGTCATCGGCATTTCCTGCCATTGTGATCTTTGCGCAGGAGTTGCTGCCTAACCGAATTGGTATGATATCTGGATTGTTCTTCGGATGTGCGTTTGGTGTCGCAGGTATTGCGGCGGCATTTTGGGGTGGATATGCTGAGTCTCATGGTGTTGAGGCGGTCTTTAATCTGTCGGCCTTTCTGCCCTTGCTGGGTATTGTGGCGATATTTTTGCCAAGAAGGTAATTTTGTTTGTAAATTATTTTAAGAAATTTTGCAAGACGCATATTTGGTAATTACCTAAATATCAGGTAAATAGTATTTTGTTATAAGTTCTGCTTATATAGCGATAATAAAATTTTAAGAAAAAGATTTGCAAAACTCAAAATGTTGCCTTATCTTTGCAGTGAAGTTTTAAGGTTCATTTTTAGGTTAGTAGTTTTAGGTTGGTTGAGGAGATCGGCAGGTTGCAAAGAGTTCTATCTTTGCTAAGGCTTACAAGGGAGTGGTTACCCGAATAAGTTGAATACCCCCGATTTACCTCACTTTTTTTGTCCCTATACGAACCGTTTGTAATTTTTTATTCGTAACTTTCGAGTCATAACCACAAATTACAAATATTCAGATGTCTAAATACCTCAATCAAACTACATTCACCACAACTCTGCTTGCTCTAGGAGGTCTCTGTTGCGCCTCGACAGCAACAGCCAAGAGTGAGAAACAGCCCAATATCTTAATAATCCTCGCTGACGACTACGGTTGGAACGACCTAGGGTGCATGGGGAGTCAATTTTATGAGACGCCCAACCTCGACCGCTTGGCGGCTAAGGGTGTGCGATTTACATGTGGCTACTCCGCCTGTTCGGTATCGAGCCCTTCGCGCGCAAGTATCATGACTGGTAAGTCGACGCCTCGTCACGGCATCACCTCGTGGATTGGAGATCCAGCAGGTGAGGAGTGGCGTAAGAAAAAATTACACTCTAAGTTGTTGCCTGCGCCTTATGCCTTGGGTCTTAAGGATGAGGAGGTGACGTTGCCTGAGTATCTGCGCGATAATGGCTACACAACTTTTATCGCTGGCAAGTGGCATCTTGGGCGTGGCGAAACCTCCACACCCGAGGATAATGGATTCGAGGTAAATGTCGGAGCTTGGGAGGCTGGAGGTCCTAAGGGTGGATATTTCGCGCCATACCAAAACCCCAAGCTCAAGGATGGCGAGGATGGTGAGCAGTTGTCAATGCGACTCGCTCAGGAGACAGCTAAGTTCATGGAGGGTCAACAGAAAAATGGCAAAAAGCCATTCTTCGCATATCTGTCGTTCTATGCCGTGCATGGAAATATCGAGACCTCAAAGAGCCGATGGGAGTATTTCCGGGATAAGGCAAATAAGACGGGGGTTGCGCCATCGGGTTTTGTGGTTGATCGCACGCTACCTGTTCGTACACAGCAGGATAATCCAGTCTATGCAGGTCTTATCGCCGACATGGATAGCGCGATAGGTCATGTGTTGGATGAGTTGGAGCGTCTCAAAATTGATAAAAACACGTTGGTGTTCTTCGTTAGCGACAATGGCGGTGTGGTCTCGGGTGATAGCTACTCGACATGCTTAGCTCCGTTGCGTGGCGGTAAGGGTCGACAGTGGGAGGGTGGAACGAGAACTCCGTTTATCGTCTACGACCCTAATAGCGAGGGCGGTCGCACGTGCGATACCCCGACAATTGGAATGGATCTATACCCAACGATATTGAGCTATGCAGGGTTGAAGCCTCTGCCTGAGCAACATGTTGATGGCGTGGATATTATGCCTCTGGTGAGGGGTGGCGAGATTGCGTCTCGAAATCTATATTGGCACTATCCTCACTACGGCAATCAGGGCGGTGAGCCATCGTCAATAGTAAGAAGTGGAGCTTGGAAGTTGATATATTATTGGGAGGATGGACGTTTGGAGTTGTACAACCTCGATATTGATCTGGGGGAGAGTGAGACGTTGAACCACCTCTACCCCGAGCGTGTGGAGACGCTGAGGGCGGATTTGATGGCGTGGCTAAAGGATACGGGTGCTGTAGCCCCAAAGGCTGACCCGACATACGACCCCAAGCTAGAGCACGCAACAAAACTAAAGATGCAGAGTAGGATTTTGAACTCTCAGGAGTCGTTGCGCAAGAAGATGTTGTCGCCCACGTGGCAACCCAACGCCTCATGGTGGGGTAGCCTGCCTGTGACGGTGGATTAGGTGTCGCAAAAATCCCACAGAAAATCATGGAAATTATCGCATAAATTACTATCTTTGTGCTGATATAGACCAAACTTTAAATTAAATAACCTAAATATATTTTCTATGCGAAGAGTCTTTAAATCAATGCTCTCTATTGGAGCTCTTGCCGTGGCGTTGTGCGCTACAGTGTCGGCAACAGCTCAGGGGGTATGGCGACCAAATCAGCCCGAGTGGCAAAATCCTAACATCAACCAGGTAGATCGACTTCCTGCGCGAGCAACATCCTACTCATACCGCAACACAGAGGTGGCAAAGGGATGTGATCGCGACAATGCGGAGATGGTATCTCTTAATGGCGAGTGGAAATTTAACTTTGTGGAGGATATCACCCTCGCTCCTAAGGGGTTTGAGGCGACTGATTACGACACCTCAAAGTGGGATAACATCACAGTGCCATCGTGTTGGGAGATGAAGGGGTATGGTTACCCAATCTACACCAACTCGACATATCCGTTCCCTGCAAATCCTCCATATATCGACCGTAAGAACCACACTGGTAGCTACGTGCGTGAGTTTACAGTGCCTGCGTCATGGAGTGGTGAGCGCGTGATTATGCACTTCGGAGGTGTATATTCTGGTTTCTACCTATGGATCAATGGTGTGAAGGCTGGTTACTCTGAGGATAGCTGTTTGCCTGCGGAGTTTGATATCACATCTTATCTTAAGGAGGGTACAAATAAAGTTGCTGTTCAGGTCTTGAAGTGGACGGATGGTAGCTATTTGGAGGATGCCGACCATTGGCGTATGGGTGGTATTCACCGTGAGGTATATATCATGGCGATACCTCAGGTGTCGCTCTATGACTTCGGTGTGAGGACACTTGTCGATTGGGGGAAAAATCGCTCGACACTTCAAATTCGTCCCGAGATTGCGAATAACGAGAGTTTGAACCTTGCAGGGTGGCACGTTGCTGCTCAGCTCTTTGATGATGCCGACCAGAAGGCGGTATTCCCTAAGGATATCAAAGTTCCAGCGAACTATATCGCGAAGGAGCCATATCCACAGCGCGACAATGTATACTATGGATTGATGGAGGGTATTGTCCTCAACCCTAAGTTGTGGAATGCTGAGGAGCCTAACCTCTACACTTTGGTCTTGACTCTTACCGATAAGAGCGGCAAGGTGGTTGATGTTCGTAGCACGAAGATTGGTTTCCGCGATTACAAGATTCAAGATGAGGAGTTGCTTGTCAATGGTGTAGCGGTCAAGATCAATGGTGTTAACCGTCACGACCACAGCGAGGTGGGTGGTAAGACAGTCACTCGCGAGGAGATGGAGCGCGACATCGTTACGATGAAGCAGTTTAACTTCAACTCAGTACGTACGTCGCACTATCCTAACGACCCATATTTCTATGAGTTGTGCGACAAGTATGGTATCTACGTGATGGATGAGGCAAACTTGGAGTCTCACCACCAGAAGGGTTACTTGGCGAACCGTCCCGAGTGGAGCAACTCATATTTGGAGCGTGCTACAAGAATGGCGGTACGTGATCGCAACCACGCATGTGTATTTATGTGGTCTTTGGGTAATGAGTCGGGATGTGGACCGAACCACGCTGCTATGGCTGGCTGGATTAAGGATTACGATCCAACGCGACTTATGCACTACGAGGGTGCGCAGGGACAACCTCAACACCCACTATATCGTCCAATTGGACGCAAGGAGGCATCTATCGTGACGAGTGAGATTGTTCACGACGAAGATCCAAATGCTAAGGCTAAGAAGGGCGCGCTAACGGGTGGTGCTCAGTATCTTAACCCCGATGACCCAGCGTATGTAGATGTTTTGAGTCGTATGTACCCTATGGTTGACGAGTTGATCTACTTGGCGACAGCTCCAATTGTAAATCGTCCTATCTTGATGTGTGAGTATGCCCACTCTATGGGTAACTCTACAGGAGGTTTCAAGGAGTATTGGGATGCTATTCGTGCGCACAAACGTCTCTTGGGAGGTTACATCTGGGACTGGATGGATCAAGGATTGAGAGCTGTAGCTGAGGATGGAACGGTATATTGGAAGTATGGTGGCGACTTCGAGCAGGGCGAGCACCACGATCAGAACTTCTGTATCAATGGTGTTGTTGGGGCGGATGGCTCTATCAAGCCAGCAATGTGGGAGTGCAAGTATGTTGTTCAGCCTATTGAGTTTGCATTGAGCAACGCTCATGATGGTATTGTGACTGTAAAGAATCGTAACTTCTTTGTAAAGAGTGATATATACACATACACTTGGCAACTTCGTGATGAGTCAAATGTATTGCAGAGTGGCGACATCACAGTTCCTGCATTGGTGCCTGGCGAGAGTACAAATATAAAGCTACCAATCAAGTCATTTAAGGCGACTAAGGGTGCTGAGTATTGGATTCGCGTGAGTGCTAAGCAGAAGAGCGATAACTTCTATGCTGAGGCAGGTTTCGAGGTTGCGTGGGATCAGTTTGCTTATCCAGTGAAGGGTATAGAGCCTGCTAAATTGAAGAAGGTGAAGGGTGATGTTGTCATCAAGGATAAGAGCACTGATAATATTGAGCTTACGGGAAAGAATTTTAGCGTTGCGATCAAGGATGGTTATATCGCGGAGTATAGCTTCAATGGTCAGAAGATCATCACCTCGCCTTTGAAACCAAACTTCTGGCGCGCAACGACCGACAATGATTGGCGTGGTTGGAAGGTTGACCGTTGGTTGGGCTTCTGGAAGACAGCGGCTGATAAGTTGGAGACTAAATCTATTGATGTCGTAGGCAAGAGTGGTAGTAACAAGATTGAGGTTAAGGTTGTTAAGGCGATCGGAACAGATGTTGAGTTGACGTTGAACTACGCAATCACAGCTGATGGCGTTGTCGATGTTCAATATTCGTTGACCAAAGATCCTAAGGTGTCGGAGATGTTGAGAGTCGGTTTGCAGTGCGAGACGACAAATGCAGTTAGCGACATAACATACTATGGTCGTGGACCTTGGGAGAACTACTTGGATCGCAAGGCGTCGGCAATGGTTGCGGTCTACAAGACGACAGCTAAGGATATGGAGTTTGACTATATCGTGCCTCAGGAGAATGGTAACCGCACAGATGTTAGATGGATGGCGATGAAGAGCAAGAATCGCGGAGGTATCCAGATCATCGGAGTTGAGCCACTATCGGTATCGGTATGGGAGACAACCCAAGAGGGTCTCTACAACGCTAAGCATATCAACGAGATCGTGGATATGAAGAGTAATTTGACACTCAACATCGACGCAATCCAAGCGGGTGTTGGAGGTACAGATAGCTGGAGTATGAAGGCGCGACCATCGGAGAATGCTCGTTTGTTGGAGAACAGCTACTCTTACGCGTTTAAGATTGTTCCAGTGACAGCAGGTAGCTCACCAATTGTTGAGGGTCGTAAGTACTAGGATTTTATAATAGTTTGAGATAGAGAGGGGTTAGCTTTGAGATGATGACATCGGGAAGTTAACCTCTCTTTTTTTAGGCGGTACTATTTTTGCGTGTGGAATGTTTAATATAAAAAAGTGAAGATGATAAAGTTGTTGATAAATAGGTATACCGCGCTGGCATATATACTGTTATTGGTGACCTCGATGGTGGCGTATCTTGGGGATACTGGGATCGAGAGGGTAGATGTTATTGGGTTTCGAGGCGACTATGTTGTCCATCTGCTGGTTTATATGCCGTGGATGACATGTGGAGATGTGATCTTGCGCAAGAGATTTAACACCTTGGGATGGTATTTTATGGGTGTCGTAGCCGTTGTGGGGCTAGAGGTGTTGCAGGCGATAATTCCATATCGAGGCTACAACATCAACGATCTCATTGCAGGTGTTATCGGTGTCACCCTGTCGTGGGGCGTTTGGATGGTGCTTAGACGTTGGTTGCACTAGACCTTCTCGACATCGCGAGGTGAGAGGCGGGCGAGAGCTACGGCGACAACCCCCTCTATGGCAACCACGACCTGACGGCTGCGTTTGCCGTTGATCTTCATCAAGATACCCTCGTGCCCTGAGAAAGCTCCTGCCGTGATGCGAATGCGATCCCCTTTGGAGAGGTCGATGCTCTCGGGGTCGATATATGTTATGAGTTCGCAGTTTTTCTGAGTTATGGCGATGAATTGCGACATCTCCTCGCTAGGTACGGTGAGGGGTGTGCTCTTGCCGTTGGCGTGCGAAAAAGTGTGACGCAGATATGTTATCCTCACCATGATGTTGGCGATCTCGCTCTTGGTGGTGTGGATGAATATCAGGTTTGATATTGCAGGCATAAGCTCCACTTCGCCTCTGTTGCCGCGATATGTAGGTCGCTGTATCATAGGGACAAACGACTCCACACTCAGCGCGTCGAGGAGACATTTGGCATGCATTGCTCTGCCATATGTCGCCTTCATAGCGTACCAATGTTGCTGCTCAGGGGGTGTGGGTTGGGTGGTCATCTGTCGATTAAAAATCACTGTTCTGTTTACAAAGATAACAAAATCATACATATATCTCGCAAAAATTGTATATTTGCTTTATGATTTTGAAAAAATACTAATGCTATGGTAGAGAAAAATAGTTATATCTATGAGATTGCCCAGCAGGATCTGGACTTTTCGCAACACGCGACAATCTCCTCAATGGTCAATGTTCAGCTTCAAACCGCAGGTCGCGATGCCAATCGTAATGGTTTCGGTGTGGGGGAGCTAAATACACAGAACTACACGTGGGTGTTGACGCGCTTCTCAATGGCATTTGAGCGTCGTGCGGTGCGCGGTGAGTCGTATGAGATTACGACATGGATTGAGGATATCAACCGTGTCACCTCGTCGCGAAACTTCTCCACAACCATTGGTGGCGTTGCTGTGGGTGATGCCGCATCGCAGTGGTGTATGTTGGATCTCACGACACGCACGGCTGTGGATCTCTCGAAGTTGGGGCAGTATCGCCAAAACTTTGTTATTCCAGATCGCTCGCCTCTTCCGCGTATGCGAAAAATCAGAGATATTGAGCCGCACCGCACCATGACGCGCGAGGTGTGGTATAGCGATATCGACTTCAATGGTCATGTCAACACAATGCGATATATCGACATGATGTTCAATATGTTGCCTCGGGAAGTGATTGCGGAGGTTACAAGATTCAAGTTCGACCTCCAGTTTCAACATGAGTGCTATGTTGGTGAGGTGCTGAGCGTCGGAGTTGAGGATGTCGAGGATGGCTACATCTTTGCTATATCGCGCGAGAGTGGCGAGGTTGCTGTGCGAGGGGCATTTTACACCGCATATTAAACCAAAATTTAGGTATAAATACTGATCTTTGGAGGGGTAAATTGTAGTAAATTTGTCATCAAAATGAGATTGATAACAATTAATTTTCAACTATAATGACAAATTTATTACAGAAATTCAAAACCGAGGATTGGGTGGTGACCCTGATGGGAACTATCCTTTTGACACTTTCAGCTGTTATTCCCAAGGCGTATATGCCGACAATCCCAAAGACGTGGGAGATGTGGGGGCAGGGGTTCTACCTCTTTGCGACATGCCTCGTTGTGCTTTATGTCGGACAGCGACTTCTTGGCAAGCCAATCAAAGGGCTATTTGTTTCGTTTGTCTTTGTCTTTTTGCTTACGGTGGCGGCTCAGGTGTTGGCGTCAATACCTTTTATCAAGGCGTATGGCTTTGAGTCGGTATTCTTTTCGGTGATCTTGGGTATCATCTTGCGCAATGCCTTCACGTTGCCACAGTGGTTGCGACCTGCAATTCTCAATGAGTACTATATTAAAATAGGTGTAGTCTGCTTGGGTGCCGAGATTTTGTTCAGCAACATCATGAAGTCGGGACTCTTTGGATTGGGACAATCTATTATAGGTGTCGCGGTGGTGTGGTTCTCGGCATACAATATCCTCCGACTCTTCAAGGTCGATATGCGTTCGTCAATGGTAGCGGCTAGTGGCTTGACAATCTGTGGAGTATCGGCGGCGGTGTCGACTCAGAAGTCTGCCAATGCCGACCCTGTGAAGCTATCCTATATAGTCTCGATAATCTTGATTATTGTCGTTCCGATGATCTACTTGATGCCGTGGTTGGCTCAGAGGATTGTCCCTGCGATATTCTCTGATCCTCAGATTATTGCCGAGGTGCAGGGTGCGTGGATTGGTGGAACAATCGATACCACATCGGGTGTTGCGGCATCGAGCGACATGATCGGAGATGCAGCAAATGCTACGGCAATGATCGTTAAGGCGACCCAAAATATCATGATCGGATTTGTGGTGTTCTTCATTGCGTTGTACCTGTCTATTCATGGCGAGGATGAAAAGCAACGCCAGCAGGGGCAGAAGATCGGCATCGGTGTTGTGTGGGAGAAGTTCCCGAGGTTTATCTTGGGATTTGTCGTTGCCTCGTTGGTTTACAGCATGTTGGAGATGAACGGAACGCTGTTGGCGGAGACGGGCGGAAAATCTACTGCAAATATGTTTCGCGTCTTTTTCTTCTCGATGGCGTTTGTCTGCATTGGCTTGGAGACGCGACTCAAGGATATCATCTCCAAGGAGAACCGTAACTTGCTGTGGGGCTTTTTAGTGGCTCAGGCGTTCAATATTGTGGTGACGTTGGTTCTTGCGGTGTTGATGTTCGGATATCTGAAGCCGATGTTCGGATAGAGATTGCGGGTCAAGCCCAATCGTGTCCAAAATAAATTATAATTAAATAATAAAAATATCCTCCATCATCAATATTGAATAATTGAGGATATTTTTATGTCAAGAAAGAAGTTTGGA
>JBCQVH010000011.1:0-76168 GCA_047173185.1 Rikenellaceae bacterium | reverse complement strand
ATTTTAGTTTGCAATGAGATGAAAATTCAAAATAATAACTAATTTTGCAAATATCTTAAGGGCGCGATAGTGGTGTACTTTTCAATTATTTTGGTGGCCCTTTTTTCGATTATTGTATACAATGCACTCTATTCCGCTGTTGTGTGTCGATGTGTACCTTGTAATTGATGGTGTTTCGCTTGTCTTGTTTGTTGGTTTTTCCATAATTGGTGTTAAAATTAAAATTCATTTATACCTTCATGTTTTATTGGTATATTGTAATAATATACAAAAGTATAATACAAAATAGTATTATGCAATCTTTTCTTGATATATTATCACTAATTGAGCCAAACTTCATTCAATTTTCTTAATATTGCACCATTCGGTGGGTAATTGGCGATGATTGTGACCGATTTTTCCATTATCAATATTTTTAATCTATCTATAACTTGTATTAATTATTATTTGTGGCGTGCGATATTTTTTTTGTAATTGGTGAGAATTTGTAAAATATTAACTATTTTTGTATAAGTTGCTAAATATTATATTCTATGGTTCGTTACTTTGCCGTTGCCGATTTTACCTTTGCGTTGGAGATGTTCTCTGATGATCCTCTTTGGGGGGCTATCGGTGCATATGAGCCATTCGAGGTTGAGGCTGAGAGTTGTAGTGATATTATGTTTAGGGTCGAGGTCGCTCAAGATGATGTAGAGTGTGAGCGCGAGTTTGTACTTAGCAACGGAGGCGATGACCCCAAGATGGTCAAGGTCGATATCTACCGAGAGGTGGGCGAGAGTCAAGAACTGAGAGGTTATATCTTCGATATTTTCCACCCTCAGCAACCAACTCTATCCTCGATATTGCATCTGCGGAGCGACTTCAGCGGTGGGGTGGTGGTGGCTAATGGTGATCTACAACAACGCCTCTTTGTACTCAACAATGCGCTGATCTTGTCATTTATGTCGGCAGGTTTGATGCGTGATGCAATATTTTTTCACGCCTCGGTTGTGACCTACCGTAGTTGCGGTTACCTCTTTTTGGGGCGTAGCGGAACGGGCAAGAGTACCCACAGCCAGATGTGGATGAGGTGTAGCTCGGAGGTTGAGTTGCTTAATGACGACCACCCAATAGTGAGGATCAAGGATGGTGGTGAGGTGCGAGTATATGGTTCGCCATGGAGTGGAAAGACCCCTTGTTATCGAAATCTGTCGGCACCTGTTGGCGGTGTTATTCGCATTAAGCAGGCGAGTGAGAATCGACTAAAGCGATTGGGTGGTGTTGCATCATATGCCTCGTTGACAACAAGTGCCTCGATGTTCAACTGGTGTGAGGAGCTTAATGATCTGAAATCTAAGCTGTTGAATCGGTTAATTTCGAGGGTGGCGTGTTGGCAGATGGAGGCGTTGCCAAATGTTGAGGCTGCGCAGGTAGCTATGGAGGGTGTTGTATGCGTAGACGAGTAGTTTCCAATGCGGTACTTTTGGCGGATGTAGAACGCCTTTTGCTTGATGGTGAGCGTGTTACGCTGAGGTGTCGAGGCAATAGTATGCTACCTTTTATTGTTGGAGGTCGGGATAGTGTTGTGCTGGAGCGATATCGTGATGACGAGAGTTGCAGAGTCGGTGATGTTGTCTTTGCGCGACTAGGTGAGGGGGTCTATGTGATTCATCGAGTTATTGCTATTTATAATATAGGTGTAGGGCGTGAGGAGTTTTCCCTTATGGGTGATGGTAACGAGCGCGCTGTTGAGAGAGTCTCTTGGGAGCAGATCATTGGTGTTGTGAGGGGAGTTGAAAGCGAAGATGGTGAGTATCGTGAGTTTGGTGGCGGAGGAGTATTTTGGTGGCGGGTGTGGAACAGTTTTAGATGTGTGCGACCTCTGCTGTTGAGAGTGTATTACCTTTTTAATCGTGATAAAATAGATCAAATATAGATAATTATGAGAGTAATCGAGGGTTTCAAACTTCGTCAAGTTGCTGATGAGTGGATCGTTAGTGGCGAGGGTGTCAAGCAGACGAACTACAATAAGCTTATTTCGCTGAATAGCTCTGCGGCATTTCTGTGGCAGAAGGTTATGGGTGGTGAGGAGTTCGATGCGGAGCTGTTGGCTGAGCTACTGACTTGGGAGTTTGCTGTGGATTACGACACAGCGATTGCGGATGCTGAGGATATCATTGCTCAGTGGCTTGATGTTAAGATAATTGAGGAGTAGGGATGTCGGAGAGGTCGAGGGAGCTTTTTGTCGAGCTACTGAAGTCTGCGCTATGGGGGCGACCTTTTGGTGTCGAGCGGTTCGATGTCGATGAGGTGATACCTTGGGGTGAGATCTTGACTATGGCGCAGAACCACGCTGTTCTGGGACTGCTCTTTGTTGCAATAGGTGAACTTCCGCGCGATAAGCAACCCAGCGCGGAGAGCTATAAGCGTCTCTACGGTGTCGTTGCGCGAACTCGACAGACACACGCTTTGCACCGAGCGGTTATCGCTAAGGTTGTTAACCATCTTGCGCAGGGGGGTGTCGAGGCTGAGAGTGTCGTTCTGCTTAAGGGCGAGGAGGTTGCGAAGCTCTACTGTGACCCGACATTGAGGACGTGTGGAGATGTCGACCTGTGGGTCGATGCTGAGAATTATGAGAGGGCGTTGAGGCTGTTGCGCGAGATTGGCGTTGAGCCGCGTGAGCGTGAGGCGATGGAGAAACACGACACCTTGGTGGTCGATGGTGTGACCATTGAGTTGCATGATCATGTTGTCGGTGAGTTGGCACAACTGCATCAACGAGCTAGTTTTGAGGCGTGGACAAGGGGGTTGATGAGGCGTGAGAACTTCGAGAGTGCTGAAATTGAGGGTGCGCAACTCTCTCTCTTGTCGAAGGGGTGCGGTGTCGTCTACCTTTTTCTGCACGGATGGCAACACCTTGAGAGTGATGGTCTTGGCTTTAGGCAGATTTGCGACTGGACGTTGATGCTCAACAGAGATATGGAGAGTGTCGATTGGGCGGAGGTGCGAACGAGACTTCAGAGATACGGACTTCTTCGGGCGTGGTATCTATTTGAGAAAGTGGGTGTTGAGTGGTTGGGGCTAGACCATGCGAAAGCCCCTTTCTGGAGTGAAAATGATATGAAAATTCCCGATACCTTGGCTGAAAAGATATATGTCGGAGGCAATTTCGGATTTCACGGATCAACATTCTCTAAGAATGCGGATGGCTCGTTTGGTGGTAAACTATCCTCCATTGCGAAGATGTGGAGGTGCTCAATGATGCTGTGGGGTGTGGATCGTCGCTATGCTGTGGAGTACTTTTTGGCATCTATGCGAAGTGGTTTTGTAAGGCTATTTTGGAGAGAGGCAGATAGATAAATAGAGATAATAGATGAACTTTTTTAGGTCGATATATTGGTGCTGGAGCTCAGCGTGTGGTGTTCGATGGCGTGTGGTTTTGAGTACGCTGTTGGGTGTTGTGCACGCGCTGTTGGCTTTGGCGTTTGTCTTTGCGAGCAAGATGCTTGTTGATATAGCGACTAAGGTTGCGGATGGCGAGCTGTCGCTGTGGGTATATATATTAATAGGTATAGTGGCGTTACAGTTGCTGTTGAGATGTGTTCGCCAGTGGATCGACTCCCAAAGCGAGATCGCACTGTTGAATGGATTGAGATATAAATATTTCGATAGGGTGCTCCGTAGCGCGTGGAGTGGTCGTGAGCAGTTCCACACGGGCGATGCTGTGAATCGTCTGGATCGAGATCTTGGTAGCATTGTCGGTGCGGTAATCTTCACCTTGCCAAGTATCGTGACCTCGGGGGTGCAACTTGTCGGGTCGTTCATATACCTCAATCTGCTGAGTAGCTCGTTGTCGTGGACGCTGTTAGCTATCATGCCTATCGTGTTGATTATAAGCAAAGTATATATCGGAAGGATCAGATCTTTGACTCATGCAATTCGAAATTCCGAGAGTCGAGTTCAGTCGTATATGCAGGAGTCACTGCGCAACCGCACCACGATAAATCTGTTGGAGTCGGAAGGGTATACGTTGCAACAATTTGGAGGTCATCAAGATGATCTTCGAACCAATCTGTTGAGTCGTGTGAGGTATACGATGTTTTCGCGCACCGTTGTACAGGCTGGCTTTGCAGTAGGTTATGTCGTTGTGCTGGTGTGGGGCGTCTATGGCTTGGATCGAGGTGTTTTGAGCTTTGGTGCTGTTGCGGCGTTTTTGCAGTTGGTCTCTCAGGTTCAAAGCCCCGTTGTCGAGTTGGGACAGAGGGTCTCGGGGCTGTTTGGTGTCGTTGCATCGGTGGATAGGATCTTGGATATCGAGGGTCTGCATGTCGAGAGTTGTGATGCTGAGAGACGATTGAGCGGAGGTGTCGGTGTGAGATTTGAGGGTGTCGACTTCGGGTATAGCGATGGTGATAAGTTGGTCTTGGAGGGGTTCGATTGCGATTTCGAACCTGGTAGCTTCGGTGTCATTGTTGGCGAGACTGGGGCTGGAAAGAGTACGCTTTTGCGACTTATTGCGGCACTGTTGCGTCCCGACCGAGGGCGAGTGGTGTTGTATAGTGGTGCGGATGGTGATGTGGAGGCATCCATTGCCACACGATCTAATATTGTGTATGTGCCTCAGGGATCTACGCTTGTGAGTGGAACGATACGTGACAATCTGCGCTTGGGTTGTGCTACTGCGAGTGACGAAGATATGATGAAGGCGTTGCATGTTGCGGCGGCGGATTTTGTTGCTGAGTTGGCTGATGGTCTGAGTACGATGTGTGGCGAGGGGGGTGCAGGACTCAGTGAGGGTCAGGCACAACGCATCTCTATTGCGAGGGGTCTGTTGCGTGACGGTGGCGTTGTGGTTATGGATGAGCCGACCTCGGCGTTGGATTCTGCCACGGAGTTGTTGTTTTTGTCAAGGTTAGGTGAATATGTTGGTGAAAGGACGGTGATAATGGTCACGCACCGTGAAAATATTGCTACATATTGTTCGAATGTTGTAAATTTGTTATAAAATCTCCATATAAAAAGTTGTAAAAATAATTTAAAATGTGTTACTTTGTAGCGTGTTAAGATATGAAAAAGAACATATTGCGCGCAAAGTAGATATTTATATATTAAAAAGTAATAAAAAGAAGGTATGAAAACTATGAATTGTGCGAGTGATAAGAGGGGATATGTCAAGCCTATGATAGATATACTGGAGTTAGATATTGAGGACGCTGTGTTGGCAGGGTCTGGTACAGGTACAACTGAGGATCTAGTCGGTGGAGGTTCTATCGGTGATATTCCCGATTTTATGCAGAGTTCAACAACTTCAACCACTTCAACCACAACCTCTACAGGCAATAGCGATATCTGGGGCAATTAAATAATGAGTTATGAAAAATATAAGAGATATTTTTAGAGTTATATTCTGTTTTGCAATCGTGTTGAGTGCGTTTGTGTCGTGCGATAAGGGTGATTCAGATCCTGAATTTAGCGAGGATGACGAGCTTGTTTACTTTAAGTTCAACACAGATGGCATTGAGGATGCAGAGGTTGGTACAAAGGGTGCTTTGACTGACAATGGTTACCTTTCGTCATTGACGTTTAAGTGGGATCACCAGCAAGATATGTTGTTGACTATTGATAACGAGAATGCGACAAATCCCGAGTTGGCAAAGTTTAAGGACTACAGTGGATCTGTGGCTCGCTACTCTACTGTCAATGTTGATGCAGGAGGTGAGGGTACTCAGAGTAAGAGTGCTATTCTTACACCTAGCTTTGGAATGACAAATTCGAACTATAAGTTGATGTCAAGTGCTGCTAAGGCTTATATGGTTTCACCTGTTACGGAGTCTGATTTTTATTCAACGCCAACAAGTAAGCTCTTTGAGGTTAAGTTGAAGATGCCGACATCACCTATGACAGTGACAATCAATAGTGCCGATCACCTCCAAGATTATCTCTACGTTTACAGCGAGGGTGAGTTGGATGGAGGCTCTTATGATACCTCTACATTGACATACACATTTGCAACGGACTACGCATTTAAAATCATTCCAGCCTTTTTGCGTATCTATGTCTACAACACAACAGGTTATAAGTTGAAGATAGATCGTATTCGTATTGCGGTTACGGGAGATTCTGGTAATGGTGAATTTCACCCTGCTGAGGCGATCTTGAGAACTCGTACTACGGATGATACCTGGTCGGTATATTATGATGCAGATGTTGCGAGATATGCAGATTTCTATATTGTTCCTCAGGAGGCTGATGGAAGTTCACCCGTGTTGGAAAATAACAGCTATTTCACAACATATCTACCCACATTGCCTGATGAGAAGAACTACCTCGCAGCAAGTCAGTTGAAGTTCAGAATTCGCTTGTATGACGAAGATGGTAATGTCTCTGCATATATGACACCAGCTAGTTTGACGTGTAACAACTTGAAGTATACTGATAGTTTCCCAACAAGTGAGGGTAATGCTAACTTCGTTAGTGGTAGCTATTATGATGTTCACATGAATATTACGAGTACGGATTTTGAGGCTGTAGCTGGATATGATAGTTTTATTATGGATTAGACCCAAGCAAGATATAATATACAGAACCGAGAGAATAGCGATATTCTCTCGGTTTTTGTTAATGATGCGACCTAAGATTTACCGTCCATAGACTATTTAAAACTCTTAATTTTTAGCCCTTGCTGTTCAACTTTTTTGCGAAAATTTGTGCCATTTGGTGTGGTCTGTGGTATATTAGGGTGGAAAATGTGCAAGATTTAGAAAATTTTTCCTATATTTGTCAAGGTCAATTAACAGAATATAAAGATGATTATAACATATATACTATCCGTAGCACTCATTCTAGTCGCCTATTTGTTGGGCTCAATACCTAGTGCGGTGTGGATTGGTAAGAGATATTACGGTATAGATGTTCGTGAGCACGGGAGTAAGAATGCAGGATCTACCAATGTCCTGCGTGTGTTGGGGCGTAGGGCGGCGTTGCCAGTCTTTGTCCTCGACTTCTTCAAGGGGTTTGTGGCTGTGACGTTGATTGGCTACCTTAAATATGACCCTAACGTGAGTGAGCTGTGGATCATAAACCTCAGTATCATTGCGGTCTTTGCTGCGGTGTTGGGGCATATCTTTCCCATCTTTGCCGACTTCAAGGGTGGTAAGGGTGTCGCAACCCTCGTAGGCTCTGTGACGGGTATTCACCCACCTATTATCATGTTATGCTTTGGGGTGTGGATTGTGATGATGTTGATCTTTCACTACGTCTCGTTGGCGTCGATGGTTGGAGGGGTCTGTTTCCCGATCTTCACCATCATATCACCTCGCACTAATGGTTCTATTCCATTCATCATCTTCTCGGTGGTGGTGGCGTTGTTGCTGATATGGACGCACCGCAAGAACATCGAGCGACTCAGGGAGGGGACGGAGTCCAAAATCTACATCATAAAACCTAGAAATCCTAGGGATTAATCGTTGCAACCCAGAGCGATAAGAGGCGGTGTAGAGTACCAAAAATGAAAACCTAAAAACCTTAAATAAATAGTAACAAGATGATTCAAGAGAATTTAGTAAAATACTTTGAGAAGAGTTTCCGCTATAATGCGGAGCTACAAGCTCTGAGCGACTACTTCAAGAGCGATTCATTCACATATCTCTCTATGGCTAAGGAGATTGCAAAGTTGCATCTTCTGTTCAAGGAGGCTGGCTTGCAGGTGGGCGACAAGGTTGCGCTCATAGGTCGTAACAACCCAAGATGGTGTATCAGCTACCTAGCGTCGATGACGTATGGAGCGGTGATTGTGCCGATATTGCAGGATTTCAACCCTCACGATGTTATACATATCATCAACCACTCGGACAGTAAGTTGCTCTTTTTGTCGGACAACTTTTGGGATATCATCGAGGTGGATAGAGTCCCAAATATTGAGGCGGTGATCTCGTTGACAGCTTTCGATATTATCTACGAGCGTGAGGGTGAGGCTTTGACTCAGCGTCAGGCGGAGATAGCTACAGAGTTTGTGAGTAAGGAGTTTGGGGTTGAGGATATCAGCTACCCCGAGCTACCCAACGACCATATGTGCCTTATCAACTACACTTCGGGAACTACGGGATCTTCGAAGGGTGTGATGTTGACACTCAACAACTTGATGGGTAACGTTCTTACGGGTGCTGCGTGTATCAACTCGCGCACTGGAGATCCGTTCTTCTGTCGTGGAGGTAGGGCGTTGTCGTTCTTGCCGTTGGCTCACGCCTATGGTTGTGCATTCGACTTCTTGACGCAGGTCGCTGTGGGAGGGCATATTACGCTGTTGGGACGTATCCCGACGCCTAAGATATTGTTGGAGGCGATGGCGACTGTAAGACCTACGGTGGTCAACTGTGTGCCGTTGATCTTGGAGAAAATATATCGTAAGCAGGTTGCACCAATGTTGGAGCAGGGTGCTATGAGTATTGCGATGAAGATTCCGTTGCTCAACACAGCTATACATACCGTTATCAAGAGTAAGTTGATGTCGGCATTTGGTGGCGAGGTGAACCTCTTTATTGTGGGTGGTGCACCGATGAACCAAGAGACGGAGGCGTTCTTGTTGAAGATCGGATTCCCGTTGACCATCGGATATGGAATGACGGAGTGCGCGCCACTGATTAGCTTTACGTCGGATGACTTGTTTAAGGCGAGCTCGTGCGGTAAGGTTATTGATGGTTACCTTGATGTGAAGATCGACTCTCGTGATGCAGAGAATGTTCCAGGTGAGATCTTGGTTAGGGGTGAGCACGTGATGTTGGGCTACTACAAGAATGAGGCGGATACCAATGCGGTATTTGATGATGAGGGATGGTTGCACACGGGCGATATGGGAGTCATGGAGCCTGACTCAACACTATATATCAAGGGACGTTGTAAGACTATGATTCTCAGCGCAAGTGGTCAAAATATCTATCCTGAGCAGATTGAGGATAGGCTCAATAATATGTACCTTGTTGGTGAGTCGCTCATCATTGAGGACGATGGTCGTTTGGCGGCGTTGGTTGTGCCCGACCATGAGGTTGTCGAGAGGGAGAATATCCTCGAGAGTGAGGTGCAGGCAGCTATGGAGCAGAATCTTAAGGAGCTTAATACTATGGTTGCCAACTACGAAAAGGTTGCCTCGATCACGATCTTCCCTGCGGAGTTCGAAAAGACGCCAAAGAGAAGTATCAAGAGATACCTATATAATACAGCACTGCTTACCACACTTAAATAGACAGAGGATGATAGGGGTAATAGTTGCGATGGGGCGCGAGTTGGAGCTTGTTGTGTCGCAGATGACATCTTGTGAGAGGGTCTCGATTGGTGCGATAGAGTATGTGAGGGGCGAGATGAATGGGCGTCAAGTTGTTGTGGCTCAGAGCGGTATTGGCAAGGTCTGTTCGGCACTGTGCGCCTCGGAGATGATATCTTTGTTTGAGCCTACGGTGGTTATCAACACAGGTGTTGCGGGTGGTTTGGATAGCTCGTTGAGGGTTATGGATGTTGTCGTTGGACGTGAGACCACCTATCACGATGCTTGGTGCGGAGATGGTAATGTGTGGGGGCAGATTCAAGGCTTGCCAGCTCGTTTTGGGGCTGATGAGAGGCTTTACAATGTTGCAATGGCGTGTCACAGCAGGGTCACTCTACACGGCGGATTGATATGTAGCGGAGATTGCTTTATCACATCGTGCGAAGAACTCAACCTTATGAAGGCGAGGTTCGAGGAGGTGTTGGCTGTCGATATGGAGTCCAATTCAATAGCGCAAGTGTGTCATTTGAAGGGAGTTCCCTTTCTGTCGGTGAGGGTCATAAGCGACACCCCAGGGGTCGATAACCACGATGCTCAATATGAGGATTTTTGGAGCGAGGCACCGCAGACGACATTTGAGGTGTTGAGGCAGATTGTTGCCGCTTGTTAGTTGTAATTTAAGAGTTATTTTATATATGGAGAAGATTCCAAGTTTTTCGATTAATCACGATGATCTACTTCGTGGAGTATATGTGTCACGCAAGGATTACCTCGGTAGTGAAGTTGTTACGACCTTTGATGTGAGGATGAAAGAGCCCAATCGTGAGCCTGCGTTGGGATGTGGCGAGTTGCACACCATTGAGCATTTGGCGGCGACATTTCTGCGCAACCACCCGAAGTGGGGTAGTGAGATTGTCTTTTGGGGACCTATGGGTTGTTGCACGGGCAACTACTTCCTTATGAAGGGGGATTTTGAGGCTCGGGATATCGTTGAGCTTATGCGTGAGACCTTCGAGTTCATTGCAACCTTTGATGGCGAAGTTCCAGGAATGGCGGCACGTGACTGCGGTAACTACCTGTTGCACAATCTTCCAATGGCGAGATACGAGGCTCGCAAATATGTCGATGAGGTACTCAGCCACATGACCGAAGCCAATATGGTCTATCCCAAGTAGGGGTGAGTTTCAGAACAAAAGCGAAGCGTTGTATATCAAACAGTTTGATATACAACGCTTTTTTGTACTCGGAGCCGGGATCGAACCGGCACGACCATTACTGATCACAGGATTTTAAGTCCGGCGTGTCTACCAATTTCACCATCCGAGCCCTGTTGCTATTTGCGAGATTGCCTCGCTGGGGTACAAAAGTAGAAAAAAAATCTAAATATCCAAAACTTATGGCTTAAATATATCCCTCGTCAAGATGTTGGTGGCTATGTAACTTTTTAATAATCAGTTGTGTTGGTCGAGATAATTATTTACATATATCTTGTGTCTCAACGGTGACATTCTATTATCTGTATTTAATACTCTCTTTTAGGGTTTTTAGTGCTAGATTTATCAGCCCCATTAGATACTTAGGACTGAAGTAGCATATTGGCTTTTGCTCTAAATCGTATCCATATATTTCAGTACAATTAGCGATATTTATAGCTGGATATAGCCCTGCTTGATTGCTTACATTTCCTCCGTGAACGATCTCAACCCACATATAGTCATCGCTATATACTTGTAATTTTCCTATCTTATGTATTCGTGTGTGGTTGCGAATTACAGTCTCGGCAGTGGTTAGCCTCTCGATTCTTGATGTGTAGTGGTTTTTGATATAGTTAAACCTTAGTAGAGTCTTTGTTGCAACCATATATTGCAAGCCACTTCTAAAACTTATAAAGACATTGTCTGTGGGGGTGAACAGCTATTGTACCCTTTTAATATAGTCTCGGTGGATCATGTCGTCATTATCTATTCTCGATGTGATGACATACTCCTTGGTGGATGTTTTGCGGATGTAGTCGCTTACGTGTTCGTTGAGGTTGACAAAGGCATCTAGGTAGAGAGGTGTAAACAGCGGCAGTTTTTGTCTGTATGAGTCGATTAATTCCTTGTATTTCGCAGGTGTGTTTGTGTCGAATAGCACAAGCCAAGTGAAGTCGTCACACGTTTGGTTCTCGATTGATGGTATCGTGTATGTTTCAAAAAGCTCAAACCTACGTGATAGCCAACTCTCTGAGTGAACGATCTTTCTATCCTTGTCGGCAGGGATGTTGAACCCCTCTTGTATGATGTTGAATCGTGTGATTAGGTAGTGTTTATACATATTTTATTCTCTATTCGGTTGTATGGTAGTGTGTGAACATTATAGGTGTTTGATGACGTCATTGGCATCTAAAGTCGTGAACCACTGTATATCTGCGTCACGTCGAAACCACGTCATCTGTCGCTTGGCGTAGCGACGACTGTTGCGCTTGATAAGCTCCACTGCCTCTTCAAAGGTCGCTGTCCCATCGAAGTAGTCGAACATCTCACGATACCCTACGGTCTGTAATGAGTTGAGATTTCGGAGGTGGTATACCGAGCGCGCCTCAGCCTCCAAACCCTCGGAGACCATAATCTCCACACGGCGATTTATTCGGTCGTAGAGGATGTTGCGCGGAATGTCGATGCCCACCTTGACAATCTCGAATGGTCGACTCTTTGCCTCCCCTTTGCGAAGTTCCGAGTAGGTTGCTCCGCTTGATCTGCACACCTCCAATGCCCTCATTACCCTCGATGGATTGCACCTGTCGACAACCTCCCAAAACGCAGGATCGAACCTTTGTAGCTCCGCCAGTAGAGGCTCTAAACCCTCGTTGGCGTACTGCGTGCGAATAGCCTCTCGAACCTCGGGATCACTATCAGGTAGTGTGTCCAAACCCTCGCATAACGCCTTGATATAGAGTCCGCTACCTCCCACAGCGACAATATTATCATGGGTCTCAAATAGGTGTTCCAGCAACTTCAAAGCCTCAATCTCGTATGCCCCCGAGTTGAACTCATCCTCCAACTCCCTGCAAGCTATCATATGGTGCTCCACAGTTGCGAGTTGGTCTGGTGAGGGTTGCGCTGTTCCGATGGGTATTCCTCGATAAAACTGCCTCGAATCGGTGGATATGATGGGTGCGTCAAAGTGTCGAGCAACAGAGATGCTTAGATCCGTCTTGCCCGAACCTGTGGGTCCCACTATCACGATGAGTCGCTTACGTCCAGCCATTCTAATACTCATCTTCGTATGATCCGCTCTCCTCGTCAAAGTCGGAGAAGTCGCCCATCATCTCATCAAATATTGATGCCCCCTCTTCGTTCTCGTTTGGGTCGTACTGGTCGGGAGCTGTCGAGTGAGCAAATACCTCACGAGGGAAGTCGCCCTTGTCAACCTCCTTGTAATCAACAAGTTCTAGGAAGTAGGCGCGGTTGCCGAACATATCGAATAGGTAGATCAGACGGTCGTGAAGGTGAGTCATAATGTCGCTCAACTTCACCCCCTCCATCGGCTTGGTGGGGATGTCGCCCTCCATCAGCTCCTCGTCCTCCATATCTTCGAACCCCATATCCTCGGCTGTGAACTCAGCGAGACGCTCCCAACGGTTGTCGGCAGTGTAGAACGAGGCGATGCAAGGCTCGTACTCTAGGCTCTCGATGATGAAGTTGTGTAGCTCAAGGAGTGTCATCTCCGACCCCACCTCGTAATCTCTCACGAAGTGGTCGTTCTCATCGCTGAGCATTCTGAATCTATAGATTATCATGGTATTGTTATATTTATATATATGTGTGTCGCTGTCTCACTTGCAAAGGTAGGAATAAATCGCAAATAAAAAATATTATATAGGTGGTTGAATGTGATAAAATTTGTTATATCTTTGTAGGATAGTCAATAATGGCTTAACCTGAAATTATTACAGCATGAAATTTGAAGATATATACAAGGATGATATCTTTGCCAATGAGATGGGGATCACCCTCTCGGAGCTCAACGACCAACACGCAGTGATGACGTTGAGTGTTGAACCTCGCCACCTCAATGGCGGACACGTAGCCCACGGAGGTGCGATATTCACGTTGGCGGATATCTCGATGGCGGCGGTTGCCAACTACAACCAACCCATCTCGGTATCTATACAGTCGGATATGCGATTCTTGGCTGCGGCGAAGTTGGGCGACACCCTTATTGCTGAGGCTGTTGGGGTCTTTGGTCGCAAGAGTATGTATAACTGTCGCACCACCATCACCAATCAGAATGGCGAGATGATTGCCATTGCCGAGGGTATGTTTCACACAAAGAGAGTGTAATTTCTCACTTTTTTGTTGTATCTTTGTCGCTTAGTTTGAATTTGCATTAAATATCCATATGAAAAATATCCGTAACTTCTGCATCATTGCCCATATTGACCACGGTAAGAGTACCTTGGCAGATCGTCTTTTGGAGACAACTAACACGCTAGGTCAGCGAGAGATGCAGGCTCAGGTGTTGGACGATATGGATCTTGAGCGAGAGAAGGGTATCACCATCAAGAGCCACGCAATTCAGATGGACTATGTCGCTAAGAGTGGCGAGAAATATACGCTCAACCTGATCGACACCCCTGGACACGTGGACTTCTCGTATGAGGTGTCGCGCGCAATTGCATCGTGTGAGGGTGCTTTGTTGGTGGTGGATGCTACGCAAGGTATTCAGGCTCAGACGATTTCCAATCTCTACCTCGCTGTGGGTAACGACTTGGAGATCATTCCCGTGATGAATAAGATCGACGTGGAGTCGGCTATGATTGACGAGGTTAAGGATCAAATCATCGACCTTATCGGATGCAAGGAAGAGGATATTCTCATGGCGTCGGGCAAGACAGGTCAGGGTGTTCCCGAGGTGTTGGAGGCTATCATTGAGCGTATTCCCGAGCCTAAGGGTGATGCCGATGCTCCACTTCAGGCGTTGATCTTCGACTCTGTATTTAACCCATTTAGAGGCGTTATCGCATATTACCGTATCTTCAACGGCTCAATCCGCAAGGGCGAGAGGGTGAAGTTCTTCAATACAGGTGCGGAGTATGACGCCAATGAGATTGGTGTGTTGAAGTTGAAGATGCAACCCAAGGATACTGTAAGTGTTGGAGATGTGGGGTATATCTGTTCGGGTATCAAGAACTCCAAGGATATCAAGGTTGGAGATACAATCACCTCTGTTGCAACGCCTTGCGAGGGCTCTATTGCAGGTTTCGAGGATGTTAAACCGATGGTCTTTGCTGGAGTCTACCCCGTTGAGGCGGATCAGTATGAGGATCTACGTGCGTCGCTCGATAAGTTGCAACTCAACGATGCGTCGCTCACCTTTGAGCCTGAGAGTTCGTTGGCGTTAGGCTTTGGTTTCCGTTGCGGATTCTTGGGTCTGTTGCATATGGAGATCATCCAAGAGCGTCTCTACCGTGAGTTCGACATGGATGTCATCACCACAGTTCCGAACGTTTCGTACCTCATCACAACGACTATGGGCGAGACGTTGGAGGTTCACAACCCATCGGGACTCCCCGAGGTTACGAAGATCGCCAAGATCGAAGAGCCATATATTAAGGCGCAGGTCATCACGAAGTCGGAGTTCTTGGGTAACGTCATCAAGCTCTGCATCGACAAGCGAGGTGTTATGACCAACCAGACTTTCATCACGCAGGATCGTGTGGAGGTTAACTTCGAGATGCCGTTGTCGGAGATCGTCTTTGACTTCTACGATAAGTTGAAGAGCACCTCTAAGGGGTACGCATCGTTCGATTACCACCGCTCGGGATATAAGCCTAGTAAGTTGGCGAAGTTGGATATCCTGCTCAACTCAGAGCCTGTGGATGCCTTGTCGTCGTTGATCTTTGCCGATAGTGCCTATGACTTCGGACGCAAGATGTGCGAGAAACTTAAGGAGTTGATCCCTCGTCAGCAGTTTGATATCGCTATTCAGGCGGCTATTGGAGCTAAGATTATCGCGCGTGAAACTGTCAAGGCGGTACGTAAGGATGTCACAGCGAAGTGTTACGGAGGTGATATTTCGCGTAAGCGCAAGCTTCTGGAGAAGCAGAAGGCAGGTAAGAAGCGAATGCGTCAGATCGGCTCTGTTGAGGTTCCACAGAGTGCTTTCTTGGCAGTCTTGAAGATGGATTAGTCCGTTGCGCTGAAAAATATATCCTGTAAAATTTGGTTTATAAATAAAAAGTGCTTATCTTTGCACCACCAAACAAGGAAACAGTGGCATGAACGAGGTTTTTTTAACTTTGTGAAGGTGCTGAGAATTGCCCTTGGTGACGATGATTCCGTAGCTCAGCAGGTAGAGCACAACACTTTTAATGTTGGGGTCCTGGGTTCGAGCCCCAGCGGGATCACCTCTAGCGAATAAGATCGCTGTGAGCCACTAATAATCATTGATTATTGGTGGCTTTTTTTTGGTATTTATCAATGACTAATCATACTTAAATGTAGCAACATCCTACATATAAGTATGATTTTATTTTGCCCATATGTTAGTGTTATTAAAAAATCTAAATAAATATCTCTTTGTCTAGCAGTTTGATAGCGATGTTTTGAGGCGGATGAAACTGCTCTCTGCAATAGCTTTGGCACATTATTTGGTCTATATACAATATATTAAAGACTCAAAATAATGGATGCAGAATTCTTTGAGACGCTTCTGTTGACTGGAAAGTTGGCGGTTGTCTCAACCTCGATACTCTTTGTGATCTCACTGCCTATAGCCTATATCTTGGCATTTAGGCGATTCTTTGGGCGCGCTATGGTTGAGGCACTTATCTCGATGCCGATGGTGCTACCTCCCACGGTGTTAGGCTTTTATCTTCTGATGGCATATAGCCCCAACTCCATCTTTGGCGGTGTGTGGATTGATATTTTTGGATCGGGTCTCGCCTTTACGTTCGAGGGAATATTGCTCGCTAGCGTCCTTTTTGGTCTCCCTTTTATGGTGCAACCCTTGCAGAGTGGATTCATGGCAATCCCATCGAACCTCTCAATGGCGGCGCAGACCTTGGGAAAATCTAAGTTAAGTATTTTTTTTAAAATATTACTCCCCAATATGATACCATCAATAGTTTCGGCTATTGCGTTGACCTTTGCGAGAACTATCGGTGAATTTGGTGTGATTATGATGGTGGGCGGAAATATGCCATCGCAGACGCGTGTCGCCTCCATCGCTATTTATGACGAGGTGCAGGCTCTCGATTTCGATACAGCCAACTGCTATTCGTTAATTCTCTTTGTGGTGTCGCTCTTGATGCTCACAATTATTCAGACATTCAACAGAAAAGATAGGAGAGAGAGCTATGTTAAGGATTGATATTGAACACCCAATGTTGACCTCGTATGGTCGCTCGACCCTGAAAGTTGATATCAGTGTTGAGAGGGGTGAGTTTGTCTGCTTGAGTGGTGCATCGGGTATTGGTAAGACAACATTGTTGCGCATTGTCTCGGGGTTGATTAAGCCCAAGAGTGGCGTTGTAGAGTTCGATGGTGAGGGTTGGTGCGACACCGACCATAATATATATGTATCGGCTCGCAAGCGTCACACGGCTCTGATGTTCCAAGATTACGCGCTATTTCCAAATATGACCATTGAGGAGCAGATCCGCTATGCTCAGCGTGAGAGGGATGGAGAGAGGGTTGCTCAGCTGTTGGACTCCTTTAACCTCACGGCTCTTGCTAGGCGTCGACCCAATCAGCTCTCGGGAGGTCAGCGTCAGCGTGTGGCTTTGGCTAGAGCCTTGGCATCCAACCCAACGATGTTGTTGCTCGATGAGCCACTGTCGGCTCTTGATAGGGATATCAAGCTCACGTTGATGGAGCAGATCCGCAATGCTCACAAGGAGTTGGGAACAATCTCTATGATGGTGTGCCACGATGAGGAGGAGATCAAGCAGATGGCGAGTTCGGTGCTACATTTTCGTTGTGATGGGCTACAAAATTGTAGGATTGAGAGTAGACTCGATAAGCGAGAAGAAAATAAATACAGTGTATTAAAAAATATTTTTAATAAAGAAAAGCCCCGTAATCAGCTAATATCTTGCACATTGTCGCATTTTGTGCAACAAAACGATGTTTGTGATAATACTTTTGGCACGCTATATGCAACATACTAAGAAAATTGAAAAACAAAAATTCAAAAAACCTTTAATATTTTTAAGTGATGAGAAAGATTGCAATTTATGGAAAAGGTGGTATCGGTAAGAGTACCACAACACAGAACACAGTAGCCGGTTTGGCTGAGATGGGAAAGAAGGTCATGGTCGTGGGTTGCGACCCTAAGGCCGATTCAACACGTTTGTTGTTGCACGGTTTGGCACAAAAGACTGTCCTTGATACACTTCGTGACGAGGGTGAGGATATCGACCTTGACGATGTAATGAAGCCAGGTTTCAAGAACACAAGCTGTGTAGAGTCGGGAGGTCCAGAGCCAGGAGTTGGTTGTGCAGGTCGTGGTATCATCACATCTATCAACTTGTTGGAGCAGTTGGGTGCTTATGATGATGACAAGCAACTTGACTACGTATTCTACGATGTCCTTGGTGACGTTGTATGTGGAGGTTTCGCAATGCCAATCCGTGATGGTAAGGCGCAGGAGGTTTACATTGTATGTTCAGGTGAGATGATGGCGATGTACGCTGCAAACAACATCTGTAAGTCAATCTCTAAGTTTGGTAAGGTTGGAACAGTTCGTTTGGGAGGTCTTATCTGTAACTCACGTAAGGTGGACAACGAGGCTAACATGATCGAGGAGTTCGCTAAGAAGTTGGGTACTCAGATGATCCACTTCGTACCACGTGACAATATGGTTCAGCACGCTGAGATCAACCGTATGACAGTTATCGATTACGCTCCAGAGCACGCTCAGGCTGACGAGTACCGCTCGCTTGCTAAGAAGATCAACGACAACACAATGCACGTGATCCCTACACCACTCGCAATGGAGGAGTTGGAGACTTTGTTGGTGTCATTCGGTATCATGAACTAATTAAAAGTTGCAAGGCGGCGAAATTTCGCAGATCCTGAAGAGGTCTGTTCGGTCACGTACTAATGTACGCTCCCTTGCAGATCTCTCCACGATCTACAAAATTTCATCCACCTATCAACTTTTGAAAAAGGTAAAAAAACAATAAAAAAATCAGACAATTATGTATTTGTTAAGAGCAATAGTAAGACCCGAGAAGTCGGCAGTGGTAATGAAGGCGTTGATGGACGCAGGTTTCCCAGCCGTAACAAAGATCTCAGTATATGGACGTGGTAAGCAGCGTGGTATCAAGGCAGGTAACGTTACCTATGATGAGCTTCCAAAGGAGATGTTGATGATCACCATCAAGGAGAAGGATAAAGATTTCGTGATCGAGACAATTATGAACTCAGCACGTTCGAGTGCGACAGGTCAGTTTGGAGATGGTAAGATCTTCGTAACACCCGTAGAGGAGTGTTACACAATTTCTTCAGGATTTATGGAAAAATAATTAAAGCAGATCACTATGAAATTAATAATGGCAATAATCCGCATCGCCAAGATGACCGAGACCAAGGAGGCACTCTCTGCGGTTGATCTACCATCGTTCACAGCTCTTCCAGTTGTGGGTCGTGGTAAGGGTCACGGTGATAAGGAGAAGGCGATGGGTATCGACCCTGAGCACCACGAGCATATCCAAGATATCCCACGTCTTAAGTCAAAGCGTATGATTACGTTGGTTGTGACTGATGACAAGAAGGATTTGGCAGTGGAGACAATCATGAAGGTTAACCAGACGGGTAAGAGTGGCGATGGTAAGATATTCGTTGTCAACACATTTGAGTCAGTTCGTGTCCGCACGGGTGAGACAGGAGATTTAACACTCGATTAACAGAAGAGACTTATGAAAGAAGAGACAAAAATATTACCAGATTTTTCGGAGTTTGCAGAGGCTGTAGCTGATAAGTATCCGAAAAAGGTAGCTAAGAAACGTACCAAGGCGATTGTTATCAACGACCCTGATCTGATCCCTAAGATCCAAGCCAACGTGCGTACCGTGCCAGGTATCATCACACAGCGTGGTTGTACCTATGCAGGTTGTAAGGGAGTAATCATGGGTCCAACTCGTGATATTGTCAACATCACTCACGGACCTATCGGTTGTGGTTTCTACTCATGGTTGACACGTCGTAACCAGACTCGTCCCGAGACAGATATGGAGGAGAACTACATCCCATACTGTTTCTCGACAGATATGCAGGACTCGAACATCGTATTTGGTGGTGAGGAGAAGCTTAAGCAGGCTATTCGTGAGGCGATGGAGTTGTTCAACCCTAAGGCGATTGGTATCTTCTCAACCTGTCCAGTGGGACTTATCGGTGATGATGTACACCGTGTTGCGCGTCAGATGGAGGAGGAGTTCCCTGGGGTAAATATCATCGGTTTCTCTTGCGAGGGTTACCGTGGAGTATCTCAGTCGGCAGGTCACCACATCGCCAACAACCAGTTGTACAAGAACTGTATCGGTATTGATGATACTATCAGCAACAAGTACAAATATCGTGTTAACTTGCTTGGTGAGTACAACATCGGTGGTGATGCTTTCGTAATTGAGGATCTCTTTGAGCGTTGTGGTATTGAGCTAATCGCTACAATGTCGGGTAACGGTACTATCAACAAGTATGAGCGTGCTCACACAGCTGATTTGAGTTTGGTGATGTGTCACCGTTCAATCAACTACGTGGCTGAGATGTTGAACACTTCGTTTGGTATTCCTTGGACTAAGTGTAACTTCATCGGTGCTGAGGCTACTGCGAAGTCACTCCGCAAGATTGGCGAGTACTTCGAGGATCAGGAGCTTATCGATAAGATCGAGGAGGTTATCGCTGAGGAGATGAAGCGTGTTGAGGCAGCGGCTACTGAGGCTCGCAAAAAGACTCTTGGTAAGACAGCGATGTTGTTTGTTGGTGGATCACGTGCTCACCACTATCAGGAGCTTTTCAACGAGTTGGGCATGACAGTTTTAGCTGCTGGATATGAGTTCGGTCACCGTGATGACTATGAGGGTCGTCGTGTGATTCCAACAATCCAGATCGACGCCGATAGCCGTAACATTGAGGAGATCACAGTATACAAGGACGAGGCACGTTACAACAAGCGTAAGCCAGACGAGCACTTGACTAAGATCTCAGATGGTAAGGAGTTCAACGAGTACGAGGGTCTTATGGCTGATATGCAGAAGGGTACGCTTGTTATTGATGACTTGAGCCACGTTGAGATGGAGAAGCTCATTGAGTTGTACCACCCAGATGTATTCTGTGCTGGTATCAAGGAGAAGTTTGTAGTTCAGAAGATGGGTATTCCATTGAAGCAGCTTCACAACTACGATTCGGGAGGTCCTTACGCAGGTTTTGCAGGTGCGATCAACTTCTATCACGATATTGAAATGATCTCTTGCAGTTCACTCCGCAAATATTTGAAGGCACCTTGGGAGAGTGAGGCTTATGTTGAGGCAAGTTATGTTTTAAATTAAAGAGGGTAAAATTATGTTATTAAGACACACAACAGATAAGGAGATCGAAAGAAAAGCTCTGACGGTCAACCCAGCAAAGACTTGTCAGCCCGTTGGTGCAATGTACGCAGCACTCGGTATTCACGGATGTTTGCCTCATAGCCACGGTTCACAAGGATGTTGCTCATACCACCGAAGTGCACTTACACGTCACTTCAAGGAGCCAGTAATGGCAGCTACAAGTTCATTCTCGGAGGGTTCTTCAGTATTTGGAGGTTCTGCCAACTTGGTTCAGGCGATTGATACTATCTTCACAGCTTATGATCCTGAGGTTATCGCAGTCCACACAACTTGTTTGTCTGAGACTATCGGTGATGACTTGACTCAGATTGTCTCTAAGGCTCAGGAGGATGGCAAGATCCCAGCAGGCAAGGAAGTAATCTACTGCAACACTCCAAGTTACGTAGGTACTCACGTTACAGGTTACGCTAATCAGGTGACCTCGATGGTGAAGTCTTTTTCTGCAAAGACAGGTAAGAGACGCAACGTCATCAACCTTCTTTCGGGTTGGATGGAGCCATCAGATCAGGGTGAGATCAAGCGCATGTGCAAGGTTATGGAGAGTCGCACATTTATGTTCCCTGATATGACTGGTGTCCTTGATGGACCTATGACTGGTACATATAAGATGTATCCTGATGGAGGTGCTAAGATCGCGGATATTCGCCTTTCGGGTGACAACAAGATCTCTCTTGGTTTGGGTTCATACTGTACAACAGACGCATGTATCAAGATGGAGAACAAGTGCAAAGTGCCATTCGAGGTGTTGGATATTCCAATCGGATTTTTGGCAACGGATCGCTTCTTGACATCTATCAGCCGTCACGCAAATGTTCCAGTTTCGGATGAGTTGACATACGAGCGTGGTCAGTTGATTGACCTTATCTCTGATGCTTCGGTTCACTTGTATGGCAAGCGTGTAGCTTTGTGGGGTGATCCCGATACATTGATCCCAATGGTTGAGTTCCTTGTATCTATGGATATGCGTCCAGTCTACATCGTTACAGGTACTCCAGGTAAGGAGTTCGATGAGCGTATGGCTGAGCTTTTGAAGGATATTCCTGAGGCTAAGTGGAAGAGCGGTGCTAATGCCGATATGTTCCAGCTTCACCAGTGGATCAAGCAGGAGGGTGTTGATTTGTTGATCGGTAACACTTATGGTAAGTATATCGCACGTGATGAGAATACGCCATTCTACCGTATGGGATTCCCAATCGCAGATCGCGCAGGTCACAACTACTTTGCAAAGACTGGCTACAAGGGTGCTGCAAACATTGTTACTTCGATCATCCACGAGCTTTTGTCACACCGTGACAGAGAGTGTACTGAGGAGACTATCGAGTTCCAGATGTAAGTAGGGTAAAATAATTTTGGTGTGTTTTTAAGAGAGCTATTGGAGATGATATTTTTGTGCTATTGAATTGAAAATATAGTGGTTCTACATTGAGATTTAATAGTTAAAAATATCGCTTCAAGAGTGCTTTTAAAAATATGGCAATAATTGTTTTACACTATTTAATATAGGGTATGGGAGTTTGATCGCTCCCATACTCACACAGGTATATATTTAAGGGGTAAATATTATTATGGCAGGTATATTATTAAAAGAGCGCGAAAGACAGGTCGCTGTTGCAGGAGAGGGCACAGCGATAGTCGATTGCGGAAAGTTATCGTTGGCAGGAAGTATGAGCCAACGAGCTTGTGTATTTTGCGGTTCGAGAGTTGTGATCTATCCGATCTGCGACGCTATACACATTATTCATGGTCCTATCGGATGCGCGGCATACACGTGGGATATTCGAGGTTCGTTGTCGTCGGGTGTTGAGTTGCACCGTCTGAGCTACTGCACAGATCTTCAGGAGACTGATGTTATCTTTGGTGGCGAGACTAAGTTGCACAAATCACTCATTGAGTTGATTGAGAAGCACCAGCCAAAGGCGGCATTCGTCTACTCAACGTGCATCGTTGGAGTTATTGGCGACGATGTTGAGAAGATCTGTCGTTTGGCGACCGAGGAGACGGGTGTTACCGTTATTCCAGTTCAGTCGGCAGGTTTCCAAGGCTCAAAAAAAGATGGCTACAAGGTGGCGTGTGAGGCGATATTTCGTCTGGTCGGAACGCTTGACAGACCGACGCCAAAGTACAGCATCAACATCTTGGGTGACTTCAACTTGGCAGGTGAGCTGTGGATTTTGAAAGATTATTATGAGCGTATGGGTATCCATATCAACGCTACAATCACGGGAGATGGTCGAGTGGATGATATTCGCAACTCTCACAATGCAGCACTCAATGTTGTGCAGTGTTCGGGTTCGATGATCCACTTGGCGAAGATGATGAAGGAGAAGTACGGCACGCAATATATGCACGTCTCTTACTTCGGAATCGAGGATATGAGCGATGCACTCTACGATGTTGCGAAGTTCTTTAAGTCGGATGAGTTGATGGATAAGGCTAAGGAGTTGGTTCGCACCGAGTTGTCGAGGCTTCTTCCTGCTCTAGCTCCATACAAGGAGGCACTCACTGGAAAACGCGCAGCGATATATGTCGGAGGCGCATTCAAGGCGATCTCGCTCATCAAGGCACTCAGGTTGATTGGTGTCGAGACGGTGATTGTCGGTTCTCAGACGGGAACGCCCGAGGATTATGAGGTGATCCGCAAACTCGCCGACGAGGGTACTGTGATTGTCGATGACTCGAATCCTATTGAGCTGTCGCACTTCGTCAAGGAGAAGAAGGCGGATATCTTCATCGGAGGTGTCAAGGAGCGTCCTATTGCCCATAAGATTGGCTTGGGATTCTGCGACCACAACCACGAGCGCAAGGAGGCACTTGCAGGGTATGAGGGTATGTTGAACTTCGCAAAGGAGATCTACGCAACGGCTCTAACCCCAATCTGGAAATTTACACGAACTAACGGCAAGGAGGAGTAGAAGATGGCTGAGTTGAAAGAGAAAAAAGAGGTGAAACCAACATATACACCATCACGAAACGCCTGTAAGTTGTGTGCTCCGCTTGGTGCATCGTTGGTTTTCAAAGGCATAGAGGGGTGTATTCCGCTCATTCATGGCTCTCAGGGTTGCGCAACATATATCCGCCGATATATGATTAGCCACTATAAAGAGCCTGTTGATATCGCATCGAGTAGCTTTTCGGAGCATACGACAATATACGGAGGAAGTCGAAATTTTATCATCAGTATTGACAACATACGTTCGCAATACAACCCAAAGGTTATCGGTATTGCATCGACTTGCTTGTCGGAGACTATCGGTGAGGATATCGGAGGTCACATATTTAATTATCGTGAGGCGAAGGCTGGCGAGGAGCTACCAGAGTTTATCCACACCTCGACACCGAGCTACTGTGGCTCACACGCTGAGGGATTTCATAATACAGTCTTGGCTGTGATGAAGACTATTGCCAAGCATAGTGAACGTGGTGAGCACCTTTCGATACTTCCAGGTATGGTCTCGCCTGCGGATATCCGCTACTTGAAGGAGATCATGGAGGATTACGGTGTTAAGGCGACAGTTTTTCCCGATTACAGCACCACGCTCGACAATGTCTACACTGCGGAGTATGAGTTGATTCCTACGGGAGGTACTCCCATTGAGGAGATTGAGGCGATGGGCGACTCTTGTGGCGTCATCGAGTTTGGTGAGCGATTTAATAAGAACTACAAAAACTCCTCGGCTCAGGGTCAAATCCCGACAGCAGGCGAGTGGTTGGAGGCGGAGTGCGGAGTTGAGAATCTAGCCATGCCAATTCCGATAGGTATAGAGGCAACAGATAGATTTATGGATGCAGTATCTAAGATCTACGCCAAGCCGATGCCACACAAATATGAGATGGAGCGTGGTAGGTTGATTGACGCCTATGTCGATGCTCACAAATATCTCTTTGGAAAGAAAGCAGTCATTTATGGTGAGGCGGATTTTGTCAATGCGCTATCTAATTGGTGTCGAGAGATTGGTGTTGAGCCATACCCCTGTAAAGATACCGATTTCGAGAGTATCAAGGATAGCCTTGACAAGATCGCACCTGACCTTATGATTGGAAGTTCTAAGGGTTACTACATAGCACGTGAGCGCAAGATACCGCTCATTCGTGTTGGTTTCCCAATTCACGACCGCTTTGGAGCGTCACGCATGCACCACATAGGATATAGAGGTACACAAGAGTTATTTGATAGAGTGGTCAACGCACTCATCGAATACAAGCAAGAAAATTCGCCTGTGGGCTATAAGTACATATAGATGGCGAAATTTCGAACATCCCAACCTGTCGGTATCGGTCACGTACTTTAGGTACGCTCCCTCCTCCGCCAGCTTGCGATGTCCAAAATTTCATCCATCTATAGATACTTAATAAAGGAAGAAAAATAGATAATATTATGGAGACGGCAAAACACCCATGCTTCGATGAGGAGGCAAAACACACACACGCACGAGTACACCTACCCGTAGCACCACAATGTAACATACAGTGCAACTACTGTAACCGAAAATATGATTGCGTCAATGAGTCGCGCCCAGGTGTCGTTTCGTCAGTCCTAACGCCTACGCAGGCGGTTGGTTACCTTGGTGAGCTTAACAAGCGTATCTCTCAGCTCTCGGTTGTGGGTATCGCAGGTCCTGGTGACCCATTCGCAAATCCTAAGGAGACGCTTAATACTATGCGACTAGCGCACGAGGCGTTCCCCGAGAAGATATTCTGCTTGTCGACCAATGGTCTCAACCTAGAGCCATATATTGACGAGGTTGCGGAGCTAAATGTTAGCCACGTAACCATCACAATCAACGCCCTCGACCCTAAGGTGTTGGCGAAGATATATAAGTGGGTGCGCTTTGAGAAGCGTCTGTATCGTGGTGAGGAGGGTGCGAAGCTGTTGCTGGATAGACAGTTGGCATGTATCCCTAAGCTCAAAGCTAAGGGCATCACAGTCAAGATTAATAGCGTCCTTGTTCCTGGTGTCAATGAGGATGAGATTCCAAAAGTTGCTAAGAAATGCGCTGAGTTGGGGGCGGATGTCATCAACTGTATTCCACTAATTCCCACTGCTGACACTCCATTTGCCGATGTCGAGAAACCCGATCCGAAGCTCATATTCAAGGTTAGAACCTTGGCGAGCGACCACCTCAAACTCATGAGCCACTGTGCGCGCTGTCGTGCCGATGCTGCTGGTCTCTTGGGTCAAGATATGGAGGGTACACACGCCCTAATGCGTGAGTTTGTGGAGCGCGAAGATGCCATCAATACGGAGAATCGACCATATGTAGCTGTTGGAACTGCCGAGGGAATGTTGGTAAATCTTCACCTTGGCGAGGCTGAGAAGTTGCAGATATATCGCCAGACACCCAAGGGCTACCAGTGGGTTGAGGAGCGCGAGACACCCGAGAAGGGCGGTCGTGTCAGTAGATGGTTGGAGCTTGCTGATCTGCTCAAAGATTGTCGCGCAATCCTTGTGAGTGGGGTAGGACCTTCACCATCGGCAATCCTTAAGGAGAACGGTATACATGTCGTGGAGATGACGGGTCTCATTGACGAGGGATTGGAAGGAATCTACAATAACAAGGTCATCCGTTCAATCGCCAAACAAGACGCATTCCGTTGTGGCTCAAATTGCAAAGGAAATGCACAAGGTTGCGCGTAGCGGTTGTTGCAAGGCGGCGAAATTTCGCAGATTCTGAAGAGGTCTGTTCGGTCACGTACTAATGTACGCTCCCTCGCAGACCTCTCCACGATCTACAAAATTTCATCCACCTATCAACAACCGAATTGCATGGAGTCAAAAGAAAATTAATAATTTATAATTAACCATTCACAATTATGAAAAAGCCACAGTATCAAATTCTAGTATGCAACTCATATCGTGTTGCAGGAGAGGCGCAAGGCGCATGTAATAAAATGGGTGCAGTAAATCTACTTCAGTATTTTGCGGAGGAGGCTGCTGATAGAGGTCTTGATGTCGCTGTAAGTAGCACAGCATGCCTAAACCTATGCTCTCAGGGACCTATCGTTGTCATCCAGCCCAACAATGAGTGGTATGGTAAAGTCGTTGATACAGATGTTGTTGACGAGATCTTGGACGCACTCGAAGAGGGTGTACCTTGCGAGAAGTATTTGATTAGCGAGTAGAGATAATGGAAACCCCAATTTTTATAGATACAACGCTTCGTGATGGCGAGCAAGCCCCTGGTGTAGCCTTTACACTGGAGGAGAAGATCCGCCTTGCCGAGATGTTGGACGAGGTAGGAGTTGACGAGATTGAGGCTGGAATACCAGCTATGGGTCGTGTCGCTTTGGCTGAGATGCAGGCTATAACATCGTTGGGGTTGAACTGTAAGACGTTGTCGTGGTGCCGCGCAATGTTGTGCGACATCAAGGAGGCTTCAAAAGCAAATACCAATGGTGTGCACCTCTCCTTGCCAGTCTCGGAGAAGTTGCTCACCACGATGGGAAAGTCGAGATACTGGGTCTTGTCACAGCTTCGGGAACTGGTGGCATTTGGACTCGATATGTTTGAATATGTCTCGATTGGTGCTCAGGATGCTTCACGCGCGGACCACGATTTTTTAAAAGAGTTCGCCTTGGCGGTTGAGGATAACGGAGCTTGCCGTCTGCGCTTGGCAGATACCGTGGGGTTGCTCAATCCATTCTCATCGCAGGAGTTGGTGAGGGTGGTTAAGGATGTTGCGCCAAGCCTCGATTTGGAGTTTCATGCCCACAACGACCTAGGTATGGCGTGCGCCAACTCATTGGCAGCGTGGCTTGCTGGTGCGGAGTCAATTAGCACTACAGTGAATGGCTTGGGCGAGAGGGCAGGAAATGCCGCTTTGGAGGAGGTTGCCTTGGCTTTCGAGAAGAGCGCAGGTGTTGAGTGCAACCTTAACAAGAGGGTCTTTCCTCCGATATGTCGCTATGTTGAGGAGATATCGAGGCGCAAGAATAGCCTCTCGAAGCCTGTTGTTGGCAAGGTGGTCTTGACCCACGAGAGCGACATCCACACCAAGTGCATGATTAAAGATCGCTCCTCATATCAGCTTATATCGGCGGCTGATTTGGGGTTGGAGGAGAGCGAGTTCCGTATTGGTAAACATACGGGTGCATCGACAATGAGTTATATCCTCCAGAGTATGGGTTGTAAGGGTGACATGGCGGTTCTGCGTAGATTGACAGATAGCGTGCGCGAGATCTGCACGGCGCAGAAGCGAGATATGCAACCCAGTGAGCTGATAAAGTTATATAATAGATTTACGGAGAGTTGATATGAGAAGTGAATTACAAAAGAAGATCACGCGCCTTAGAATTGAGGAGGCGGAGATGGCAAAGCTCAAGGCGGGCGATAAGGTTCTTGAACAAGATGTTCAGCAATCTCTTGCTTATGGAGTCAGCTACCTTGGTAGCGCGAAGTCGATGTACTACTCAGCAAATAGGCGTTTTGATAACGATCTCATCTACAATATAATCTCGATAAGTTTCGAGCAGTTTATGGTTGGATTGCTTGCCTATCACGACTGGATTGCATCGAGTCACTTGCCTCTTATGCTCTACCGTGAGGCGTTGGATTTCGAGCCCGAGTTGGGTGATGGCATCAAAAAGACCGCAGTGTTGATTGGGTCATTCGAGGGAATCTGCTCTATTGAGGATTTTGGATACAAAACCCCCACCGACGAGCAACTCGAACGAATGATCGAGGGTCTCGATGAGGTGGAGGCGTTTATCGTAAAGCGAGTATCAGGAACCAACTCTTGATCTCGTGTAGGTCATAGGCTGCCGATGCGTCGGCGCACTTCATGTGTAGCATGTTGCAGGCATTCTCAAATTCGTTATCATCAAATTTATACCCCTCACTTTCGAGGTAGTCCATAAGCTCTGCACCCCCTTTACAGCGGTAGCAAGCTGTGCGAAAATCATCGTCTTGAGGTACGCGCTCGATGAAATTCATTGCGTTCTGTATGCTCATATTTTTCTCTTTGTTATCTGTTTAGACTCTTTGTCCAGAAGTACATATCGGGAGTGCATGGCTCAAAACCTGTTGAGCGATATAGACTCTGTGCCGAGGGGTTGTCGCTTCTAACTTCTAGGGTCACTTTGCAGTAGCCTCTCTCTCGACTAATCTCCACAAGGTGGTTCATCAACGCCCTGCCCACGCCTCTGTTGCGATACTCGCCTGTGACGATGAAGTCATGTATATATAGGTATGGCTTGATGTGAAATGTCGAGAATAGCTCGAAACAGATCGCCATTCCGATACCTTTTTCTCCATCCTCGATAAATACCACCGTTGCACCCTCACGATTGTTGAGTGCATCGACCAGACGCAGCTGTTGTAGTTTGTTGTGTGGTGGATGGTCGCCCATAGGATCAGCCATATACTCGCCATGAAGTTGAACGAGTAGATTTAGGTGCGCTGGATTTGTGAAGTCACACACTTCGAAAGAGTACTCTGTTGCCATTATCTGAGTAGTTTAAATCTTGCGATATCAATATCATATTTCTTAACGCGAAGTCCCATGATCCTCTCCGAGACACCCAACGACTCCGCGGCTTTCGCCATATTTCCCTTTGTCGAGGTGAGCACTTCAGTGATGATCTGCTTCTCGAAGTTGCCGACAATCGTATCGAGACGTCCCGTTGTTATGGTCTCCGAGGAGTCGGCTGTCTGGAGTGTCGGAGGTAGATTGTGCGCCCTGAGGACATCATCTGTGCTGAGGATGCAGGCTCTCTCGATGCAGTTCTCCAACTCACGAATGTTGCCTGGCCACTTGTAGACCATCAATATATCAATCGCTGCGGAGGTTATTCTCTTGATATCCTTTCCGTAACGGGTGTTGAACTTCTCGATAAAGTGGTTTGCCAAGATCGGAACATCGCTGATGCGCTCCCTCAGTGCAGGGATGTAGAGAGGAAAGACGTTGAGGCGGTAGTAGAGATCCTCACGAAACTCACCCTCGCGGATCATCTGCTCCAAGTTGCGGTTTGTTGCTGCTATAACTCTCACATCCACTTTGATGGTGTGGGTGCTGCCCAGTCGCTCCAACTCTCGCTCTTGAAGAACGCGTAATAGTTTAATCTGTGTCGATGCTGGAATATCTCCCAACTCATCGAGAAATATAGTGCCTCCATTTGCCGCCTCGAAACGACCTACGCGACGTGTCGAGGCACCTGTAAATGCACCCTTCTCGTGTCCGAAAAGCTCACTTTCAATAAGCGTGTCGGGTAGTGAGGCGCAGTTAACTTTGATGAATGGTTTATCCTTGCGATTGCTGTTGTTGTGGATGGCATCCGCCACAAGCTCCTTTCCAACGCCGCTCTCTCCGCGGATTAACACCGTGGCATCGGTCTTTGCAACGCTGTTTATGAGTGCATGCAGGTCGTTCATCTGGTTCGAACGTCCCTTCATATTTGTTGGCAGTTTGCTTATGAAATCGCCTTTGAGGGACTCATTTTCAGCCTTTAGCTGAGCCATCTCCTCGGCATGTTCTTGTCTGCGTTTTAGTGCGCGACCTATGATGCCTCCGACAATGCGGAGTAGGCGTGTTGTATATTTTGTATCTGAGGCACACTCTGCCGACTTGACTCTGTGGAAACTCAATGTGCCGATAACCTTATCTTTATAGGTCACTGGAGTGCAGATGAATGAGACATCGTTACCGTCAATTTTGAGTGGCGATTTGGTTTTGTTGCGAAACTCCTTGGAGTCGGCAATACTTGGTACGAAGATCTCACAACCGCTCTCTATCACACGACCGATAACCCCCTCGCCAACTTTATACTCCCAACCCTTCGCCTCATTGGATGTCAAGCCATAAGCTCCCTCGATGTAGATCTTCTGACTATCACGATTGAGCACCGTGAGGTAGAGCCTATTTGCACTAAGGTGTTTGGCAAGTAGCGTTACAACGCCATCTAAATCAACATCTTTGCTACTCAGTTTGGATGTGATCTCTAAAATTAAATCTAGTTCGCGAGTTCCTTCACAATTTGCGCGGTCAAAACTATTACATCCGCTTCTTATTAATGTCATCATACTTCATCATATATAAATCATTCAACACAACTACTCGTCGTTGCAAAGGTACGTATTATAACTAAAATCGCCAAAAATCGACCTTAGATGTTACTAAAATACAACAGTCATAGCTGCAGTGAATCTATCTTGGAATAGTGGGTTATCGGCATAATCGGATGGTTTCTCATCCATGAACACCTTCTCGTAGCCGAGGCTAAATCGTGAGCGTATCTTCGAACCCTTCAACATAAAACTCATCAATGCCGAGATGCGACCTGCCGACTGCTCCTCAACCTCTCCGCTACTCAGGTTGGAGTACAACATCCCCTCTCCAAAGTCGTATCGCAACGTTGGTGCGTAGCTGTCAAGGAGTTTGCTCTTGGGGGTCTTGATGGTGTAGTAACCCTGAATTAGTCCCGTTGTTGTGGTCTGATTGTCGTCACTCGACATCTCGACAGTTTTGTGCTGATAGTTGGCCTCCACGAAGATTTTGCTGTTGACGTAACGTAGCTCGCCACTCAATATCATGACGCTTTGGTCGTATGCCGTTGTTCCGCCATAGATGCTACCACCTCCGCTCAAACCTTTTTTGCCTCCAATCTGAACTCGTCCCGTGAGGTTGATATCATTATCCCACGCAATGCTGTTTGCCCCTGCGCCATTAAATGCTCCTGCGCTGAGGGTGATGGGAATCTCACCCTTGAAGGTGTAGTTTCCGTATAGTCCAATGTCGCGAATTCCGAAGCTCTTGACTGCTGTTCCATTGGTGTATGATGATATATATACCACTCCGAAACTGCGTGATGGGAAGATGTTTGTTTTGGGGCCCGTGCGATCAAAGTCGGATGTTATGTGAATCCACTGCTGTCCAAGGGTGAGGTCTGCACTCTTCGCTTTGTAGCGAATGTAGGAGTCCAAAACCGAAATGCTGGCGAGGTTGTTGAAGTTGACCTGTATGCAGTAAGAGGCGTTGTTTGAGGCGTTTCCCTTAACTCCGATCTGTGCGTTGCGAACTGCAAAACGTTGATCTCCATCGTAGGTGTTGACGTTGAAGTACGCCATCATTGAACCGTAGAGTTGAGGGGTATAGAAACTATCTATTTTCGACTGCTCTTGCTTATTTTCCAACGCTTCCAATCGCTTTGTTAGCGACTCTATCTGAGCTGTCAATCTCTCGCTCTCACTCTGTGCATTTGCTATGTTTGCTGTCAATATTGCAATCGCCACAGATATAAATCTAATCCTTCCCATAATTATTGATGCTTAATTTTTTTGTCAATTATTTTGCCGTTGAGTAACCATATTTATCCCAGATCGCTTTGCACTCGGGGCTCAATATAAACTCAAAGAACTTCTCTGCTGTGCCTTTTTTTAGCACGATTCCCGACTGAGCGATGGGCGAGTACATACTCTCTGGAATTATGTAGTAGCTACCTTTGAGTTTGGTCTCAGGATTTAGGAGTAGCGAGAGTGCGACAAATCCCAAAGCGCAATTGCCTGTCATAGCGAACTGTGCTGCCTGAGCTATGGAGTCGCCATATACAATCTGTTTCTCTACATTGCTCCACAACCCCAGGGCTTTGAGTAGCTCCACGCTACGTGTTCCGTAGGGCGCAGTGCGAGGGTTGGCAACCGATATGCGACCTACGTTAGGTTGCTCCAAAAGTTTAAAACCCTTCTCGCCTACGTCACTGCGTAGACCATAAAGTGCCAACTTTCCACATGCGTATATGTGGCTTTTGGCATCTGTTATACCTGCGGCTTTGAGTTTGTCGGGTAGTATGTCGTCCGCGGAGAGAAATATATCATATGGCGCGCCATTGACTATCTGCTGGTAGAATGTTCCCGACGCTCCATAGTTGATCTGGAGATCTACCCCTTTAAATTTTGACTCGTAGACCTTTTCAATCTCTCCGAGTGAATACCTTAGGTTTGCCGCTGCTGCAATCTTTATGACGTTCTGTGCACTAACGGCTACGATATTCACACCACACACCACACAAAATGCGAAAATTTTTAAAAATACATTTTTCATAATCTACCTGTTTAGCTATTTTATATAGTCAAACGACCAATAAGTGTGCCAAAATGTATTCGCTGTGTAAAAATAGTCTATTCTGTAGTGCTTAATACGCAGAGAATCAACCGCGAGAATAATAATAAATTTTAATAAAGGACTTTCTTGGCAATAAGAGTCTATTTGCTTCCTACATATATGTAGGAAACAAATACAAAAATGTAGGATGTTGCTCTATGACAAAAAAAGATCCGAGGCTCAATGAACCTCGGATCTCTCCAAATTATTTCGAAAAATTTACTTGCTGTAGATCTCCATTGCCGAGACGCTCCAGTCACCACTGAACTCCACCTGAAGTAGATTATCCTCGCCAACTTTCACCTCGTAGCACTTCATTAGCGCATTGTCCGCCTTGATGACAACATCCCTCTCCAACACTTTGCCGTTGGCTGTGACGCTCATCTTGTAGTCGACACCCTTGCGTTGTGCGAACTCGTTGAAGTAGTCGCCCGCGTAGAGGGTCAACTCATACTGTCCTTGTCGGAGGTTGACGCAGAATGTCGCAGGGGCCTTTCCGCAGTTGCTGTCACGCTTCCAGTGTGGTACGTGGCGCATGCTCTCGTGGTGTTTAACCTTGACATTCTTCACGCTCTCAGCACTCCAACCCCACTGATTCTGATTTGGATCGTAGACATTCCAGTTGCTGATGACGTTGAAGCCCCAAACCTCTGGACAGCCATACTTCGAGAAGCAGAACTTGGTGTAGATCAATGGCTCAAATGTAGGATATGACTCTACATCTACGCCTCTTAGCTTAGGTATGTCGGCATATTTGCGCTTTGCGTAGCCACCCTCAAAGCTGTTGTAGCTCTCAGGTGCGCCATATATCGAGCGTTGTATTGCAGTGACACCCTCGGGCTTAGTGGCGATGGTGATCTTGTCAAATCCAATTTCGCTGTCTCGTTGCGAGATTTTAAGGGTGTGGTAACCAGCCTCTTTAACCTCAATTACGAAAGGTATCTTCTCGATCTGTGTGAATGTGTTTCTACCCCAAAGGCGACGATCCCAAGCTCCATTTGAGAGCTGTTTTGTGATGCGTTGACCCTTGTGACGTACACCCTCAAGAGTTGCCTCAGCTCCGTTGTCGAGTGAAACGGCAAGTTCGCAACTCTTTCCCTTGCCCTCATTAAGAGTAGGTATGCGGAAGATGTAGCCTTGGAAAGTTCCTGTCGAGGTGAAGTAGATGTCATACTCTAGCTGAGCACCCTTGCTCTCGACCTTGCTCTGTGAGCCACCCTTGACAAACATCGAAGAGCCACTCTGTCCATAATCTTTGTACTCGATCCACTTCGCGCCATCTGCACCATCTGCCACGCGGCTGTAACGCTCTGCCTCGATAGCGACATATCCCGAACCCTCTAGGTAGCTGCGCTCTTTGAGTGAGACGTTGAAGTTCTCAGCCTCAATGTTGTAGCTAATCTCTGAACCTGCACCATCGGTTACGGTGATGGTTGCCTTGGCTATCCCCTCTGGAGCTTTTGACCAGTCGGCAGAGACCCAAACTCGATGCTCCTCATATAGTGCACCTGTTGATTGGTCGAACTTAACCCACGCAGCGTCAGATGATATCTTCCAGTTTGTGGGTTTGGTGTCGAGGTTGAATATATCTATAAATTTGCGGTTATCCTCTGCGCGTGATATGCGTAGCGTAACCCTCTCTTTGCTTGTCTGTTGTCCCTCAGCAACTGAGCCGATACCCTGCTTAGCCTCCTCAGCGTAGCGAGTCACGTAGTTGAGATGCTCAGGAATACCTGCGATGTCGTATACGCGCTCGGTGAGGTTGTAGTAGCCGTAAGGGTCGGTAATTCCGCGCCACTTGCCATCCTCCATAGCCTCGTAGATCTCTATGTCGGCTTTGATTCTCTTCGCCGCCTCCAACGAAAGTTGCTTATACTTGTTCACTGCACCTAAGCGACCTTGTGCCGCGTAGAAGTGGTTCTTGTGGTAGTAATATACCTTCTCCGCCATATTGTGTGCCGAACGAATAGGGTAGTACACCAAGTGCCAAAATGGCTTTTGTTGCTCTGCTGCAAGTTTTTCGTTGATATACTTAGCTCTGCGCTCCATTGAGGCGTAACGCTCGATGACGCTCTGTGCCTCATCGCCATGGTCAAAGACGCTGTAATATAGTGCCTCAGCGTTGTAACCCAAGAAGTCGACACTCTGGAACGATGACATAAAGTCGGGGCGGTGTGCACTCGCAACCTGTGTAAACTCAGTGTATAGAGCTGTGATATCTTTAGCTGTTGAGGCGTCCACACCAAAGAGTGCTTGGCTCTGCTCCACAACAAATTCGCGTGGCTCGTGACCTCTCCAACTCTCGATATCCTTAGCCATAGCCATGAAGTACGACAATCCCAACTCCGCAGGTTTGATATCTCCAACATTGACAATCCAGTAATCCTTAGCTCCAGCGTCATAACCCTTTAAGAGTTGTTCGCGCATAAGGCTGTAGTTCATCGTTGTGAGCCAGTCGTATGGGCTTGGACCTCCTTGGTATGCGAGGTGGTAGTAGAAACCGTTACCCCCCTTGCGCGCTAGCTCCGCAGGTGTTGGTGTCTGGCGTAGGTAGCCGTGGTTATCCTCCGTGGTTACGATCATGATATCCTCGGGGAGTTTGAGACCCTCGCACTGCTCCTTGCCATCCTTGCTCTCGCCATTGTAGAGCTCTCCAGTCTCCTCGTATGGAACGAAGATCTGAGGCACAGCATCCTCCGCTCCAAAGACCTCAGCGATCATTTCGCGCTGGCGGTCGATGATATGTTGCAGGAACTTAACCCTATTTGCGAGGGTTGGGTTTGGGAGCTTGCGACACTGATATGGTGAGTCGTGAACGCCACGAATACCCATGGTGTAGATCATGTTGAAGTTTTTGCTCTGCTCTAGTCGCTCCATCCAATACGCCTCAATGGCTACTGGGTTGATGGTGTAATCCCACTCCAAGCGGTCGTTGATGTTGTACTTCTCTTTGTTGGCTCTAGCCCAATCATACCACTCGCAGTAGTTGTTGCGCGCCATATTCTCGCAGTGCGATGTACCTATATATATACCATAGTCGGTGGCGTTGCGAGGGTTTATCGCCTCACCTGTTGTGGGGTCGCAGAACTCGAAGAAGTAGCTTCCTGCCTCCATCATAGATGGCCAGATGGTGTTAGCTCCGAGGCGCAACATCAACTCAAAGACGCGTTTGTAACTCTCGGGGCTGATAGCTCCTTGGCTCTTATCTTTAGATGTGTACTCGCTCCACTTAATCATCGCCTCCTCATCGTTGATGAAGATTCCGCGATAGCGCACCGATGGCTCTTTAGATATGGTGTCGATCTTGGGTAGAGAGATTGTTTTGCTCTGCTTGGGGGCAACATCGCACCACCAGTATAGTGGAGAGACGCCCATCTTCTTAGATAGTTCAAAGATGCCGTAGACAGCACCTCGTGGGTCGCTACCGCTGATTACCACCGATGGAGAGTCTGCCCCCTGAAAACTTTTGATCTGGAAACGCTCACTTCCCGAAGATAGCTCCTTGCTGTCGATGTATGGTGACACAGTGGGGTCGTTGTGCAGACCGATGACAATAGCCCCCGACTTTGCTTTCGAGAGGTCGTTTGTCACCTCGGGGCGAATGCCCGATATTGCCTCAATATCGTCACGGAGGTACTCCACGGCGATTTGAATAGGTCGAGGCGCAGAGTCAGAGATGTAGATCTGTCTAGCTCCTGAGCCATCTACAATTGTGAATGAATCTTTGGTCTCTCCCCCTCCGCAGGCTACGAACGATAGGATGACCGCCACCGTTAAGGTGATAAGTGTAGAGATTTTTTTCATCTATTTAGTTAGTTTGGTTTCGGTTTAAAGCACAATAATACAAAATATTTTTGGCATAAGCAAATGCAATGTTTTTACTCTATTAAAGATTATCGACAAACATTGTGAATATTCGCACAAAATGTCTACCTTTGTGCACTAATAAATTTCAGGTATCTATTTTGGACTTTAATATTAAAATCAACACATTGCGCCCTACATCGGGTGAGGGACGACGACTCTTTGTCGAGACCTATGGCTGTCAGATGAATGCTGGAGATAGCGAGATTGTTGTCTCGATACTTCAAAAAGAGGGTTACATATATACTAATAGCATCGAGGAGGCGGATGTTGTCCTTATTAACACCTGCTCCATTCGAGACAATGCCGAGCAGCGTATCTGGGGGCGTATTCGTGAGATGCAACATATCCGTAAGTCGAAGAAGAACTTTATTGTCGGCATCATCGGATGTATGGCGGAGCGACTTAAGGAGGAGCTGTTGACTGCCGATAAGGGGGTCGACATCGTTGCTGGTCCCGACTCATACCGTGACTTGCCACAGCTGTTGAGGGCTGCCGAGGGTGGCGACAAGGGTGTCAATGTCCTGTTGTCTACTGAGGAGACCTATGCGGAGATTACACCCGTGCGCCTCGATAAGAGTGGTGTGAGTGCCTTTGTGGCGATCATGAGGGGGTGTAATAATTTCTGCTCATACTGCGTTGTACCATATACGAGGGGTCGTGAGCGTAGCCGAAGTGCCGAGACGATAATAAACGAGGTGAAGAGCCTTGTTGAGAATGGATACCGAGAGGTGACTCTTCTGGGTCAAAATGTCAACTCATACTCTAGCGATGATTGCGATTTTCCAACCTTGATGGAGCGTGTGGCTCAGATCTCTCCGCTGTTGAGGGTTCGTTTTGCAACCTCACACCCCAAGGATATGAGCGACTCGTTGTTGGAGGTTATGGCGCGTAACCCTAACATCTGTAGAGCTATACACCTGCCTGCTCAGTCGGGATCTTCGGCGATGTTGAAGCGCATGAACCGTGGATATACAAGGGAGTGGTATCTCGATAGAATTGCAGCTATCAGACGCTATATGCCTGATTGTGCCATCACCACCGATATCATCGCTGGATTTTCGAGCGAGACGGAGGAGGAGCACAAGGCGACAATATCGCTGATGAAAGAGGTGGGTTACGAGTTCGCCTTTATGTTCAAATACTCGGAGCGTCCAGGGACATACGCAAGTAAGAACCTCCCCGATAATATTGACGAAAAGGTTAAGACGGAGCGACTTACGGAGATCATCAACTTGCAAAATGAACTCTCGGCAGAGAGCAATAAGCGCGATGTCGGTAAGATTTTCGAGGTGTTGGTTGAGGGTGAGTCTAAGAGAAGTGCGGAGCAGATGTTTGGTCGCACATCTCAAAATAAAGTTGTTATCTTCGATCGCGGAGATATCAAGGTGGGTGACTACGTGACAACGCGTATCACCTCGTGCTCTTCGGCAACTCTCTTTGGAGATGTTGTTGAGGCACAATAAGGAAGAAGAAATATAAATGGACGAGGCGTACTTTGGTGAGAATGGGGTGCGTCAAAGCACAAAAGTAAAGAGTTAAAGTTATGACTTTCGATCAGTTAGATCTCGACTACGATGTTCTCGATGCTATCGAGGAGATGGGTTTCGAGAATATGACCCCCGTTCAGGAGGCGACAATTCCAATTATTTTGGATGGTGACGACCTTATTGGTTGCGCACAGACAGGTACAGGTAAGACGGCAGCCTACGCACTGCCACTTTTGAGTATGTTGATGGATGCTCGCAACTCAACAAACTACGATAGCTCCAAGGTGAAGTCTATCATTATGGTGCCTACGCGTGAGTTGGCGATGCAGATTGACACTCAGTTGCAGGGATTTTCATACTATCTACCAGTCTCATCCACTGCGGTTTATGGCGGTGGTGATGGTAAGACGTGGGATATTCAGCGCAAGGGTCTCAGCAGTGGTGCAGAGATTGTAGTGGCTACACCTGGGCGACTGTTGGCGCACTTGGAGGGTGGAGCTATCGACCTCTCGGGCGTGGAGCACTTCATCCTCGATGAGGCGGATCGTATGCTCGATATGGGATTCTTCGATGATATCATGAAGGTGATAAATCGAACGCCCAAGAGTCGCCAAACAATACTTTTTTCGGCAACTTTGCCACCAAAAATCCGTCAGCTCTCAAAGCAGATTTTGAATGAACCTGTGGAGATCAATATCGCAATCTCGAAGCCTAGTGAGTCTATCGACCAGAGCAAATGCGTCTGCTACGAGAGTCAGAAAATGGGTATCATTCGTCACCTTTTTGAGGGTAAGGATGGGGATGAGAAGTCGATTATCTTTTCATCTTCGAAGTTGAAGGTCAAGGATTTGGCATTTCAATTCAAGCGCATGAAACTCAATGTTGGAGCTATGCACTCCGACTTGGAGCAGAGCAAGCGTGAGGAGGTTATGTTGGCGTTTAAGAATGGACGTATCAATATTTTGGTGGCTACGGATATCGTTGCGCGAGGTATTGATATTGACGATATCGCCACGGTTGTCAACTACGATGTTCCGCACGATCCCGAGGATTATATCCACCGCATTGGTCGTACAGGTCGTGCAAGTGCTACGGGTCGCGCCATCACCTTTGTGAGCGAGGCGGAGCAGGGTAAGTTTAAGCGTATTGAGGACTTTATCGAGAAGGATGTTAAGCTCTTGGAGATCCCCGAGGAGTTGGGTAAAGCCCCTGAGTATCGCCCCGATATCAACAACGGCAATGGTCGTGGATCGGGTCGTGGAGGACAAAAAGGAGGCGGAAGAAACTCTAAGAGTTCAAGAGGCTCAAAACCAAAATCAACTCCCAAGAGCCCCGATGTCTCAGCAGTCCCAGCAGACTCTACACCGACTCAGCAATCTGCTGAGGTGAAGAAACGTCGTCCCAAGCGTCGATTCAATAAGAAACCAAAGACGACAACAACGACAGGCGAGTAGTTGCAATACCACTGATTTAGTGGGTATTAGCGACATTATATCATGAATAAATTTTAGATGACATTTAACGATTTAGACCTTATTGAGCCGATACGCAAGGCTCTAGTTAACGCAGGCTACCAGAAGCCGACACCTATTCAGGCTGAGGCAATTCCAATACTTTTAGAGGGGCACGACCTCTTGGGTTGCGCACAGACAGGAACTGGAAAAACAGCTGCATTTTCGATTCCAATAATACAACATATTACGCGTATGCGCCAAAGTTCTAAGAGCTTTTCGGGCATCAAGGCGTTGATTTTGACCCCAACGCGCGAGCTAGCGATCCAGATTGGGGAGAGCTTCGCAACATATGGTGAGTTTACACCCGTGCGCCACACGGTGATCTTTGGTGGTGTTGGTCAAAAGCCTCAAACCGATGCTCTTAGGGCAGGAGTTGATGTGTTGATTGCTACACCAGGGCGATTGATAGACCTTGCTAATCAGGGCTTTGTGAAGTTGCAGAATCTCAACTTCTTTGTCCTCGATGAGGCGGATCATATGTTGGATATGGGATTTATCCACGATATCAAGAGGATTTTGCCGATGTTGCCAAAGCGCAGACAGAGCCTCTTTTTCTCGGCTACGATGCCGCGCGAGATCGAGAAGTTGGCAAACTCAATACTCACCGACCCACGCAAGGTGGAGGTGACCCCTGCATCATCCACTGTGGAGCGCATAGATCAATATATCTACTTCGAGGAGAAGAAGAACGAGCTACTTATTCAGCTACTTCAGAACCCTGAGATGGAGTCTGTCTTGGTCTTTACACGCACAAAATATGGCGCGGATAAGGTTGCGAAACTCCTCAATAGAGCGAAGATTACAGCCGAGGCAATCCACGGAAATAAGAGCCAGAATGCGCGTCAAAGGACGCTCGCCAACTTCAAGGAGAGGACGACAAGAGTGTTGATCGCTACCGATATTGCCGCGCGTGGTATTGATGTCGACAACCTTACGCATGTGGTTAACTTCGAGTTGCCCAATGTCCCTGAGACCTATGTCCACCGTATTGGACGTACAGGTCGCGCAGGTCGTACAGGTGTCGCGTACTCATTCTGCAAGGCTGACGAAATGCCATTGCTTCGAGATATCGAGAAGCTCATCGGTAAGCGCATTGAGGTTGCTGGAGGTAAGCCATTCTCGGCAAGCGAGACTGCTGAGGCGGCAGAGACGAGAAAGATCACCAAGGCGAAAAATGACGACGCGCGACGCAAAACCCTCAGCTGTCGCAAAGATGCTGTGGCGAGTCGCAATGGTCACAAAAGTGGTAATGGGCGTTCGTCATCATCACGTAGAAGATAAATCGAGTAGCAATGAAGATCATAGCCACATCGGATCTGCATGGTCACCTGCCTCAGATTGAGAGTTGCGATATATTGATTATCGCAGGTGACATAACCCCCAAAGCCCTCGATGGTGAGTTGGAGGCGCAGAAGGTGTGGTATCGTGAGATCTTCTTGGTGTGGGCTAATGCTGTGGATTGTAGAGACATAGTCATTGTTCCTGGTAACCATGATATGCTATATACGGAGCTTTTTCCCGATGCCTCGAAACCATACCCTTGGCGTGCGGATATCGCCGAGCAGAGTAAGATCATCCCCCTATGTAACTCCTTGGTTGAGTTGCAAGGGGTGACGATTTATGGAACTCCTGCATTGGCGAAGAACAAGAGCAAGGGGGAGTTTACCCTCAGTGGCGATACGCTTGTTCAGACCCTCAATATGATCCCTGCGAGGGTGGATTTTCTTGTTACTCACAACCCTCCATGTGGCATTGAGGGGCTTGGTTACTCCATCAAAAAGGGTATCGACAAGGGTAGCAAGGAGCTTACGCGCGCGATTGAAAATCGAGATATACGCTATGTTATTTGTGGTCACGCGCATGAGGGCAACCATCGTGAGGTTGTGTGGCGAGGTAAGAGGCTTTTGAATGTCAGCCTCTGTGATGGAGCTAAGCAACCCAAAAATCCACCTGTTACTATTAATATATGAGATTTTGATATTTTGGATTAGATTGTTATCTTTGCGAAAACCTAATTAATAAATCTAACGAAATGATCAAAAATCAAAACCTCGCACTTTTGTGCTCACTTAGTGCCGTTGCATTTGGTGCGCAATCCACAATGGCGGCAACAGCAGATCGCCCCAACGTCATCGTTATCATGGCGGATGATATGGGTTATGGCGACGCTGGATTTACAGGGGCTAAAGATATCCTTACTCCCAACTTGGATGCTTTGGCAGCCTCGGGAGTTGTCTTTACTCAGGGTTACTCCAACCACCCATACTCTGGACCTAGTCGCGCAGCCCTTATGTCGGGACGCTACCAGCACCGCTTTGGCTTTGAGACCAATCCAGCGTATGATCCAGCCAATCCACATTTGGGTATCTGTGTAAAGGAAAAACTATTTCCTAAGCGTTTGCAGGAGGCAGGATATAAGACGGCAGGTTTTGGTAAGTGGCACTTGGGTGCAGCAGCACCATTCCACCCCAACAAGCGTGGTTTCGACTACTTCTACGGTTTCTTGGGCGGTGGTCACGACTATTTCACCATTGATACACGAGTGCCTGTGGGTGAGGCGTATAAACAACCTCTAATCCGCAACGAGAAGTCGGCAAATTTTGATGGCTACTTGACTACAGCGTTGAGTCGTGATGCGGTGAAGTATGTTAAGGAGAATGTCAAGGGTGACAAGCCTCTATTTATGTATGTAGCGTATAATGCGCCACACCAGCCACTTCAAGCACCCAAGGAGGATATTGCGAGATATTCGCACATCGAGGATAAAAAGCGTCGCACATATGCAGCGATGGTGGATGTTATGGATAGAGGAGTTGGTGAGATCGTCACAGCGTTGAAAGAGGCTGGGGAGTATGAGAATACGTTGATCTTCTTCCTTAGCGACAATGGTGGTCCTCAGCCCTCGGCAAAGAGCCCACAAGCAGGTAATGGCTCATCTAACTTCCCATTTAGCGGAGGTAAAGGTTTTATGTATGAGGGTGGTATTCACGTGCCATTCATGGCGTGTTGGCCAGCAAAGATCAAGGGCGGCATTCGTGTAGATTATCCAGTTCAGGCGATTGATATCTCACGCACGGCGGTTGAGGTTGCTGGTGGTGACCCAGTGAACGGTAATGAGATGGAGGGTGTCAACCTAGTTCCATATGTTACAGGTGAGAAGAAGGGTACTCCCCACGATGCTATCTTCTGGAGAAGTGGCAAGGGGGCTATGGCAGCTGTGGATTCTGAGGGTAAAAAGTATCTACGTCATGGTCAAGGTAAGCAGTTCTATGACCTGAGAGCCGATATCGGTGAGAAGAACAACCTCATTGAGAAGGAGCCTAAGTTGGCTAAGGAGCTTTTGGCAAAGTGGGACAAGTGGAACGAGTCAAACGTGCCATCACGAATGTTCAACTACATTGAGTATATCAAGCGTCGTGATGCCTTCTTTAAGAGTGCAATGCCCGAGGATGCTCAGGTGAATGACTAATAACAGATACCAAATAGATAGAGGAGATAAGCTTTTGCATATCTCCTCTATCTGTCTTGTATTACCTTGGTTGTGGCTTACGCCTCGTTAACCTCGCTCAACTTCTCGAAGATCTCTCCGAAAGCCTCAGCCATCTCGTTACGAAGAGCAGCGTAGTGCTTGCGAACGAGTGAACGGTTTTTAGGCTCAGCAGGGTTGTTAGCCTTAACATACATAGCGTTGCGGATCTCCACAGCCTTCTGCATTAGAGCGAAGATATCCTCGCCCTTAGTTGGCTGAAAACAGATTGCCATATCACAGTCGAAAACTACCTCCTCAAGGGCGTAATCGATCTCTTTCTTCAAAATTCTTAGACTTGCCATAATTATATTCTCTTATGTTATAATATTTTGTGCAAATGTAGGTAAATTCTTTGGATTTTAAAAAGTTTGGGGGGATAATTATGGTTAAAGTTCTTTTAATAGTTTTGTATACTTGCCTTTTCTAATTTGTTTTGTATATTTGTCCCATATTTTTTATGGGTCGGAGATGTATAATAGAATTATAAAGCCGTTGCTTTTTAGCCTCAATATCGAGCAGGCACACAGATTGGTTATCTGGATTCTGCGCATTCTAGGTGTAATGCCTGGAGGGCATAGATTGCTGTCGAGGTGTTACGCGGTTGAGGAGCCTGCGCTAAAGCGAGATGTCTTTGGTATGTCGTTTCGCAACCCTATAGGTTTGGCGGCAGGGTTTGATCGCGATGGTGAGGTTGTCGAGGAGCTGGGAGCTTTGGGATTTGGCTTTGTCGAGGTGGGGGCTGTGACCTCTCAGCCTCAGGAGGGTAACCCCAAGCCGAGGGTCTTTAGACTCCATAAGGATCAAGCTATTGTAAACCGCCTTGGTCAGCCCAATCGTGGCTGGATGTGTGCGATTGAGAATCTTAGAAAGAGCTATGGCAAGGGGACGCTCATAGGGTGCAATATCTCTAGTAACTCGTTTACACCGTCGAATGATAGCCCCAAGGAGTATCTCAAAATCTTTAGAAGCCTCTACCAATATGTCGACTACTTCACAGTAAATATTGCTGCTCAAAGTGTTGAGGCTGATGTTGTTGCTTTCAGTGACGAGGCGTTGCGAAGGGTGGTGATGCCACTGTGTGACTTTAGACGTGGACAGAGTGAGTATCGACCTATTTTGATAAAGTTGTCGCCCGATTTGACCGACGAGCAGATTGATATTGCGACGGATGTTATGATTGAGACTCCGCTGGATGGTATTGTTGCGGTGACAGGAACAAATCATCGGGAGGGGCTTGAGAGTAGCGACGCGACAATTACACGTGTTGGACGTGGTCGCTTGACTGGTAAGCCACTCACCCAAAGAGCTTTGGAGGTTGTTAAGCGCGTTTATGCTCGTACGGAGGGTGCATATCCTATAATAGGTGTTGGAGGAATTATGTCGGTCAAGGATGCTCAGGCGATGTTCGAGGCAGGGGCTAGCCTTATTCAACTTTATAGCGGATTTGTCTACGAAGGTCCAAAGCTTGTAAAAGATATCTGTAAAGCAATGGTCTCAACCCCAGTGGCAAAGGATCAAAAAGAAAAATAATATTCAAATTATGAAAGCTACAATTATAACTATCGGTGACGAGATCCTAATTGGACAGATTGTCGATACCAATGCTGTGTTTATATCTCAGAGGCTCAACTCAATAGGTTGTGTCGTGACGCAACGTTTCACTATCGGAGATGGTCGCCAACAGATCATTGATACCATAGAGTCGGCAATGGCGACAACCGATATTGTTATTGTCACAGGCGGTCTCGGACCAACGAAGGACGATATCACCAAGACCACCTTGGCGGAGATGTTTGGTGGCGAGATGGTGCGCAGCGAGATGGTTGCGGAGCATGTTAAGGCGTTGATTGCTAAGCGTGGGTTGGAGTATAATGTTCTCAATCAGGCGCAGTCGATGGTTCCTGAGAGTTGCGAGGTGTTGTTCAATGCCCACGGAACGGCTCCTGGAATGTTGTTCGAGAGGGATGGTAAGGTTGTGATATCACTGCCTGGTGTTCCGTTCGAGATGGAGCATCTTATTGATGATGAGGTTCTTCCAAGATTGAAGACCCGTTATGAGATGCAACAAATTGTTCACCGCACGCTGATAACGGCAGGAGTTCCAGAGTCGCAATTGGCGTTGCAGATTGAGGAGTGGGAGAGTGCTTTGCCAAGCTACTTGAAACTCGCCTATCTACCTAGTTATGGGCGAGTTAGGTTGAGATTGTCGGCTTATGAGGTCGATGGTGCGAGTGTTGCCGAGGAGATAGATCGCCAATTTAAGGCGTTGGAGGTGATTTTGGAGGGTCATGTGCTTGGTTATCAGGGGGCTACAATCGAGGAGATTGTCCACAATAGACTTGTGGAGAGCGGAGCAACAATTGCGGTGGCAGAGAGTTGTACAGGTGGAGCTATTGCGACGAAATTCACAGCTATGTCGGGTGCGTCGGGATATTTCATGTGTGGCGTGGTGGCGTATAGCAACTCATCCAAGGAGACGATGTTGGGTGTCAAAGTATCTACGTTGGAGGCTTACGGAGCTGTTAGTGAGCAGGTTGCGTGTGAGATGGCTGAGGGCGTTAGATTGCGTTCGGGAGCAGATTTTGGAATCTCGACAACGGGTATCGCAGGTCCTACGGGAGGCAGCGAGGAGAAGCCTGTGGGCACAGTTTGGTTTGGAGTTTCGACCCCTGAGCGAACTTTTGCAGTGATGAAAAATTGCGGAACAGATCGAGGTCAGGTGATAGGTCGCGCAACGGCTGAGGCGATAACGTTGCTAAAAAATGAACTTTAGTCGCAAAAAAGAGGCTCAAAGTATTGTATAATGCGAAAAAATTCGTACATTTGCGCTCCGTTGTGCATGTGCATGATGGGTTAACAAATAAAAAGAATAATGAAAGTTTGCGAAATCACAGGTAAAGTGGTTATGGTGGGCAACAACGTTTCTCACTCACACCACAAGACCAAGCGCACATTTAGTCCTAATCTTAAGACTAAGCGTTTCTGGTCAGAGGAAGAGGGTCGCTGGATCACATTGAAGGTATCAGCAGCCGGAATGAAGACAATTAACAAGAAGGGTTTGGCCGTAGCTTTGCGTGAGGCAGTAGCACCCAAGAAGGTTTACTAATCAAGATTTAAGTAAAAATGGCTAAGAAAGGCAACAGAGTTCAGGTAATCCTAGAGTGCACTGAGCAAAGAGAGAGTGGCGTTGCGGGAATGTCTCGTTACATCACAACAAAGAACAAGAAGAACACCCCAGATCGTTTGGAGCGTAAGAAATACAATCCATACTTGAAGAAGGTTACAGTTCACCGTGAAATTAAATAGTTTTAGCGAGTTATGGCAAAGAAAGTAGTTGCAACCCTTAAAACAGGCGTTGGTAAGCAGTACACAAAGTGTATCAAGATGGTTAAGTCTGAGAAGACTGGTGCATACATCTTCAAGGAGAGCGTAGTACTTAACGACCAGATCAAAGATTTCTTCGAGGGTAAGAAGTAATTCTACACTTCAGAGAAGATATATTTGAGCATTAAGTGGCGAGAGAGTTCTCGACAACTTAATACAAAGGGCATCCGATTGGGTGCCCTTTGTGTTTTTGTAAAATTTAGTTACCTTTGTTTGTAAAACTTAAACAGATTCTAAAGATTATGAGACGATCAATATTAACTTTATTCGCCAGTTTGTTTATATGCGTAGGGTGCGGAGCCGCAGCACCAAAGAGCGATGCACAACTTATTGAGGGGCTGACTCTCGAACAAAAGGCGGCAAAACTACTCATTGTCGGGCTAGACGGTACATCGTTATCGCCTAGCAATAAGATAATTACAGATATCTCAAAGCGAGGAGTGTCGGGCGTGATACTCTTTGAACGAAACATAGCGCAGCCAGCCGAAGGGTTTGATCCTCGCCAAAATCTCAAAAAGTTCATCGCAGATCTTAAGGCGCAGAGCGCAACGCCCATCTTCGTCACAATAGATCAAGAGGGTGGTTTTGTCAATCGCATGAAAACCAAGTACGGCTTTGCGGAGATGCTGTCACAGAAAAAAGTTGGTGCGAGCGATGATGTCGCAGTCGTTGAAAAAAATGCCCAAACTATCGCTAGTGAAGTTGCATCAATAGGTGTAAATATCAACTTCTCGCCATGCGTAGATGTCGATGTGAACCCCGAGTGCCCAGTGATTGGTCGCTTCGAGAGGTCATTTTCTGCGGATGAAAAATTGGTATCTAAGTATGCGGATATCTATGTTGATGCACACCATAAACAGGGGGTATTAACATCGTTAAAACATTTTCCAGGCCATGGTAACTCATTGGTGGATAGTCACTTTGGATTGACAGATATCACTAAGACATGGCGGCGTCGTGAGCTAACACCATACATAGATTTAATCAAGAGCGGTAAGTGCGATGCCGTGATGGTAAGCCACCTTTTTAATAGCGATATTGACTCCCAATACCCTGCAACACTATCCAATGCGACAATTGATGGATTGTTGCGCAAGGAGTTAGGTTGGGATGGCGTTGTCATTAGCGATGATATGCAGATGAAGGCGATTGTCGACCACTACGGCTTCGAGGAGGCTATAATCTTGGGTCTCAACGCAGGTCTCGACCTCTTCATCATCGGAGGCAACATTAAGCGCGAATCATTCGACATCGTTGAACGTTTCATCTCAACCATCGTTGAGGGGGTCAAAAGCGGTAAGGTCACCACCGAGACACTAGACCGCGCTGTCGTGAGAGTTGAACGCCTTAGAGAGAGGATAAAATAACCTCTCTCCTCCTATTGCGAAATCTTGATAAGCTGCTTGCGGTACTCGTTGAGAATCTGCGATTTAGAGATAAATCCGAGGAATCTATTCTCTGAGTTTACAACGGGTAGCATCCAAGTGTGTTTGCTCTCGAACTTGGCGAGGACACTATGGATATTCTCGTGAGAAAGGATCTTGTCGCGAGGTTGAATCATGTAGTGGCGAATCGAGTTTTTATACTTCTCGGGCTTGAACATATCTTCGCGAATATCATCGAGTTGCACAACGCCAATGAGTGTTCCGAAGTTGTCGATGACAGGGAAGATATTTCGGTGTGCACTTGATACGATGTGTACAAGATCTCCAAGAGTGAAGAACTCCTTGATACGTACAAAATCGGTCTCCATGAGATCCTCCAACTTTAGGAAAACTAGAGCTGATTGATCTTTATTGTGTGTCAATAGGTCGCCTTGTTTGCTGAGGTGCTTGGTGTAAATCGACTCAGGCTCAAGGTAGTAATCCACCGCAAAGGCGATAGATGAGACAAGCATCAAGGGGATGAATAGTCCGTATCCGCTCGACAGCTCCGCGATAAGAAAGACCGAGGTAAGCGGAGCATTCATCACTCCCGACATTACACCTGCCATGCCGACCAATGTAAACGAGACAACCGACAGCTCCCATCCGAACGCTGCGTTGCAAGCTAGAGCCACCGTAGCACCCGAAAAAGCACCGATGAACAGCGAGGGGGCAAAAGTTCCTCCGATACCACCTGCGGCATTTGTCGATGACATGGCGATCACCTTGAAGAACATTGTAGCGATAAGGAATATCACCACAACCCAGTCGATCTCCCTAAATTGGAAGAACAATGAGTTGTCGAAAAGCTCTATAGGTCGACCATTCATGAGTGCTGTAATTCCCTCATAACCTTCACCATAGAGTGGCGGGAAGATGTAGATTAGGACTCCGATAATCAAACCTCCAATGATCCACTTGTTGTACTGCTTTTTGATTTTGGAGAAGAACCCTCCGATCTTCTCATTCACCGAGGTGAGGTAGTACGCCATTAGTCCACACAAGATACCAAGTATAATAAATATAGGTATCTCGCCCAAATGGAATTTATCCTCAGGCATCAACGTAACCGCCAAGATTGGATCAAAACCATGCAGTGTAAAGGCTATAGTTGTCGCTGTGATAGAGGCGATTACGAGCGGGATGATTGAGCCAACAGTGATGTCAAGCATCAAGATCTCCAAGACAAATACGAGACCTGTGATTGGGGCTTTAAATATTGCTGCCAATGCCGCCGCCGCACCGCAACAAAGCAGTAGGGTGGTGTTCTTGTAGTTGAGTCGTGCGATCTGTCCCACCTGAGAACCTATGGCTGCACCTGTGAGGACAATAGGAGCCTCGGGACCTACCGAACCTCCAAATCCGATTGTTGTGGATGATGCAACAATTGAACTCCATGTGTTGTGGGGTTTGATCTGTGAGTTGCGTCTGGATATGGCATACAGCACACGAGTTACACCCTCGGCAATATTGTCGCGCACGATAAATTTCACGAAGAGCGTCACCAAGATGATACCGATGATGGGGTAGATCAAGAAGAGCGGATGTGACTGATCTATTGGAAACCAGTTGACAAGGCAACTCTTGATGGTGTGGAGCATCAACTCAAAAATGTAGGTTGCAAAGGCGGCCAACGAGCCGACGATTATAGCTAGTATAATCATCGTCTGTCGGTTGCTTAGGCGTCTGCTGAGTTTTAACCCCAGATGGTATGCTCTATCGAGTCGTGTGCGCATATGCGTTTGTTTGTTTTTCGCCTCTAAATGAGGAGATTAAAAGTGGTAGATACCCATGATTTCGCGAACGGCACGAACAGTCTCATCGGCACTTTTGCGTGCGCGCTCTGCACCTGCAGCGGTCACCTCATGAAGGTATTTTTCGTTGTTGTAAATATCCTCGATACGCTCACGAATAGGGGCTACCGACTTGATGATATCCTCAGCAAGTTGTTTCTTAAGATCTCCGTAGCGGATCTCGCACGAAGCATATTTATCCTTGAAGAACTCAATTGTCGACGCCTCAGATACCGACTCCATGATGGTGAAGATATTCTGTACAGGCTCGCTGATTGGTGAGTTTGGCTCTGTTGGTCCTGAGTCGGTAGTTGCCTTCATCACCTTTTTGCGAATAACAGCGTCTGAGTCACTGAGGTATACACAGTTGCCCTCGCTCTTTCCCATCTTGCCAGAACCATCGAGCCCAGGGATCTTGACAGTCTCAGCGCCGAAGTTATATGCTTGACACTCAGGGAAGAAGTCCACGCCATATGTCGAGTTGAAACGACGCGCAAATACGCGAGTTAGCTCCAAGTGCTGCTCCTGATCTTTACCTACGGGAACCTTTGCGGCGCGGTGCAACAAGATATCTGCTGCCATCAAAACTGGGTAGCACAACAATCCTGCATTTACATTGTTGGGTTGCTTGCGCGCCTTGTCCTTAAAGGATACTGTGCGCTCCAACTCGCCAAGATATGCGTGCATTGAGAGCAGTGTCGAAAGCTCCGTCACCTGAGGAACATCGCTCTGAACATATATTGTCGCCACCTCAGGATCGAGACCAGCAGCGAGATACTCGGCAAGTACGCCACGAATATTTGTGTGTAGAGACTTTGGGTCGGGGTGTGTTGTAAGTGCGTGGTAGTCAGCAATAAAAAAGAAGCAATTGGCGTCATGCTGCATGCGAGTGAAGTTCTTAAGTGCGCCAAAATAATTGCCTAAGTGTAGTTGACCTGTGGGGCGGATTCCGCTGAGTACTGTCTCCATTTGATGTTTTCTGGTTTCTATAAAAATATAATTATTGTCTAAATTTGCCACAAAGATATAAAAAAAGTAGTTGGGGCTGTTGTTTTATAGATTTTTTTTATATCTTTGATATGCGAAATAACCAAAGCATATAGTAACAGAACCTAAATCGAACCTAACTTCTATGACAATTATTCAATTAGAGTACCTCTTGGCGGTTGCCAACTGTGGTAGTTTTTCAGCCGCTGCCGAGCGGAGTTTTGTGACGCAACCATCTTTAAGTATGCAGATTAAATCTCTGGAGGAGGAGCTGGGTGTTGTGTTGTTGGATAGGTCTCGCAAGCCAGTTATTCCCACCGAGGCTGGAGCTTTGGTGTTGGAACAGGCGCGTCAAACTTTGATGGAGTATGCCAAGATCAAGGAGACGGTTGCGGAGTTGAAGGGTGAGACGACGGGTAAGTTGCGTTTGGCGGTGATACCGACAATTTCGCCATATCTGTTACATAAATTTATCCCAACCTTTGTGAGTCGTTTCCCGAAGGTGGAGTTGGAGATTACCGATATGGTGACGGCAGATATTATCGAGGCGTTGAAACATGATCGCATTGATGCCGCCATCGTTGCAGGTGGAACGTGTGGTGAGGGAATCGTTGAACACGACCTCTTTGATGACAAATTTTTTGTATATGTCTCGCCTGAGAATCCGCTATTCAGTCGCAAGAATATAATGATTGATGATATCAACCTCAAGGATTTGGTTCTGCTGAGTGATGGAAACTGTATGCGCGACCAGATTGTGGAGTTGTGTAGGGCTAAGTTGGGGGTGTTGTCGCACTACTCGTTTGTCTCGGGATCGCTGGATACGTTGATGCGCATTGTGGATTGTACGCACTGTGTCACGATCATCCCCGAGATGGCGTTGGAGTATATCCCTGCGAGTAGGCGTGATAGAGTTAAAACATTGTCCCGAGGTACGGCATCGCGCAAAATTTCGATTGCCGTGAGAAGAACATTTGTTAAAAATAGAATCATTAAAGCTCTGAGTGATACGATATTATCATCTGTGGAGTAGGGTTAATATATTTATTGTGTGGTGTTGAGTTTTATTTTTAATTACTTTTTTGTAGCTTTGCATGTTTTATGAGGCAATATTTACGTTGTTTTTGATGGCACGAAAAAGGTTAAGTTAGAAGTAGAATTAAAAAAAGAAGTAAAGTTTTTATGGATAAGATGGTTGGGACAATTGTTGAGGCAATTCAAGATAAAAAGGGTAAGAATATTGTATCGTTGGATCTATCGGGTTTCGATGGGGCGATATGTTCTCACTTTGTGATTTGTAACGCTGAGTCGACAACTCAGGTTGAGGCGATATCTCGTGGTGTCGAGGAGGCTATGGAGGAGAAGCTCGGTGAGAAGTTGTGGAGAGTCGAGGGGCGTCAAATGGCTCTTTGGGTCGCTATGGATTATGTGGATGTTATGGTTCATGTCTTTCAGAGTGAGTTGCGCGACTTTTATAAACTAGAGGAGTTGTGGGCTGATGCGCCACTTACAAAGTACGAGAGTGAGGAATAAGAAGTTAAACTATGGCTAAGAAGAGTAAAAATAAGGGAGGTAATCCTAAGCTAGCCAACCCATCATGGATGTGGATCTATGTCTTGATTGGTGTTGCAATGGTCGGTTACTACTTTTACAGCAATGATAGCGGTCAGGCTGTTCAAAGTGACTGGGTTACTGTTGAGCAGATGGTTGTCGAGGGAGATGTTGAGCGTATCGTTGTTGCCAACCGCGAGACGGCAGAGGTCTTTTTGACAAAGTCGGCAATCAAAGAGTTGAGAGGTGATGAGGAGGCTACGGAGGTAGAGAAGAGTCAAAATATCTACTCCAACATGCCCACCTCGGGAATGCAGCTCTACTTCACTATCGGATCTGTGGATTCGTTTCGCGAGGATCTGAAGATGGCGATGACGCAGTCGGGACATGTTATCCCAGTGACCTACGAGAACCGTGGCGGAGGCTGGGGTGAGATCTTGGGGCAGGTGTTGCCGTGGATATTAATTATAGGAGTCTGGATCTTCATCATGCGCGGTATGTCGCGTGGTGGCGGTGGCGCAGGTGGCGGCTTGATGAATGTCGGCAAGGCTAAGGCGCAGGTCTTTGATAAGGATAATAAACAGCGAGTAACCTTCAAGGATGTCGCAGGTCTTGAGGAGGCGAAGGTCGAGATTATGGAGATTGTCGACTTCTTGAAGAAGTCGGATAAATATATCGCATTGGGAGCTAAGATTCCTAAGGGTGCACTCTTGGTGGGCCCTCCAGGAACAGGTAAGACGTTGTTGGCTAAGGCTGTCGCTGGTGAGGCAAATGTTCCATTCTTGTCGATGTCGGGTTCAGATTTCGTGGAGATGTTTGTTGGTGTTGGTGCGTCGCGCGTGAGGGATCTATTTGAGCAGGCTAAGAAACAGTCGCCATGTATCTTGTTTATTGATGAGATCGACGCCATCGGTCGTGCACGCGGTAAGAATGCAGGTTTCTCGGGTAATGATGAGCGTGAAAATACTCTCAATCAGTTGCTTACAGAGATGGATGGTTTCCAAACAAACACTGGAGTTATTGTCTTGGCGGCAACCAACCGTGCCGATATCTTGGATAAGGCGTTGTTGCGTGCAGGCCGTTTTGATAGGCAGATTGATGTCGGTTTGCCCGATGTTAAGGAGCGTGAGGAGATCTTCAATGTTCACTTGAAGAAGTTGAAACTTGATCCAGATTTGGATCGTTCGTTCTTGGCGCGTCAGACCCCTGGATTCTCGGGTGCTGATATCGCGAATGTATGTAATGAGGCGGCACTTATCGCTGCTCGACATGATAAATCGTTTGTCTCGAAGGATGACTTCTTGGCTGCTGTGGATCGTATCATTGGCGGATTGGAGCGCAAGAACAAGATCATCACCGAGAGTGAGCGTCGTCGTATTGCCTACCATGAGGCGGGACACGCCACGGTAAGTTGGATATTGGAGAATGCAAGTCCGCTTATTAAAGTTACCATCATCCCTCGCGGTAAGGCGTTGGGTGCTGCGTGGTATCTTCCCGAGGAGCGTCAAATCAATACGCGTGAGCAGTTGATGGACGAGATGGCGGCAACGTTGGGAGGTCGTGTGTCGGAGCAGTTGACATTTGGCGAGATCTCGACAGGTGCGTTGAACGACTTGGAGAGGGTGACGAAGCAGGCATATGCCATGATCGCATACTACGGTATGGGTAAGCAGGTGGGCAGCATGAGCTACTATGACTCTACGGGTCAGAGCGATATGGGCTTCACCAAACCATATTCGGAGTTGACAGCTCAGGCTATTGATGCTGAGACTAAGGATCTTTTGGCGGAGGCATATAAGATGGCGGAGGATGTTTTGACCAGCCACAAAGATGGATTGACAAAGCTAGCCGAGTTGCTCTTGGAGCGTGAGGTTGTCTTTACGGAGGATGTCGAAAATATCTTTGGTCGTCGTAAGAAGGATATTGAAAAAGACGAGAAAGAGGCTCAGTTGAGTGCTGAGGCGGATGCTGAGCAGACGGTTGATGCTGATGCTGAGTTGAAGGTGGCTGAGGCTTAGCTCTAGTCTGGAACTTCTCCGAACAAATAAACTGAATGAGTCGAGCCAATTTTAACCCAGTTGCCTCGATGTAACTACTACTAACTTAACCAAATCTGAGTAAACAGATGGAGTCTAAAATGAAAAACCTTGTGGTTCGCACACTTAGTGGAGCGGTGCTTGTTGCCGTCGTTATGGGTGCGATCCTCCTAAGCAGATGGAGCTTTGGAGCGTTGATGCTCGCTATAACCATCGGATGTATGGTCGAAATCTATAATATGAGTCGTGTGGCTGGATATGAACCATTGACGGTCATGGGTGTTGTTGCCTCTATCTGCGTTGTGGGTTTTGGTGTCGATGGATTCTTCAACTCTAGCGAGCTGAGTATTCCTATTGCACTCTTTTTGATGGCTATTGTTCCGCTGATGTTTATTGTGGAGTGTTTCAGAGATCGCAAGCAGCCGATGGTAAATATCGCCTTGACGTTGATGCCGTTGTTGTACATTGCAGCACCTATGGCGTTGATGGTTGGTGTTCCTGTTCAGTTGGGCGGAGGTGAGTGGAATCCGCTCATTATGGTTGCTTACTTCTTTGTTGTGTGGGCTAATGACTCGTTTGCATATTTGGTAGGGGTTAGTTGTGGACGTCACCACATCTGCGTAAGACTCTCACCTAAAAAGACTTGGGAGGGACTTGTTGGAGGTATCGTGGGTTCTATTGGTATTGCTGTCGCGGCTGCACATCTGTTGGACGGAGATCTTTATGTATGGGGCGGAATGGCTGTTGTGATCTCAGTCTCGGGTATTTTTGGTGATTTGGTGGAGTCGATGTTCAAGCGTTCGGTTGATATCAAGGATTCAGGTAAGTTGTTGCCTGGACATGGAGGGTGGTTGGATAGGTTCGACGCTTTGATCTTGTCAGCACCGTTTGTGATGGTCTACCTATTATTAATCAATTTCGCCAAGTAAAGGCGTTGTAAAGTTATGAAAATTAATAAAGAGGGATATACAATAATTGCTGTCTCGGGAGTTATCTGCTTAGCTTTGTGGTATGCATTCTACAGCATGATAGCTGATAGTTTTGATCAGATTTTTGTCTGGTTTGGAGCTGTTGTGTTTCTATTTTTCTGGTTCTTCATCGTTGCATTTTTTAGAGAGCCAAGGCGCGTTGTTATCCACGACCCCGATTTGATCTTCTCGCCATGTGATGGTCGAGTTGTTGTTACGGAGGTTGTTAGGGATGATGAGTATTTGAACTGCGAGATGATGCAGGTGTCGATATTTATGTCGGTTACCAATGTTCATGTCAACTGGTTGCCTGTTGGAGGTGTGATCGAATATTTCAAATATCACCCTGGGCGATTCTTGGTTGCGTGGCACCCTAAGTCATCGACTGAGAATGAGAGAACTACGACAGTTGTCAAGACAGCCTCGGGCGATAAGATTCTCTTTAGACAGATCGCTGGACTTGTTGCGCGACGCATTGTCTCGTATATGAAGGTCGGTCGCGAGGCGAAACAGAATAGCATCACGGGATTCATAAAGTTTGGTTCTCGCGTAGATGTCTTGATACCAAAGGATTGCGAATTGTTGGTTGAGATTGGCGATAGGGTCGTAGGGTCACAAACGCCACTCGCTAGATTTAAGGATAGATAGAGTAAAATAAAAGTGTCGCCATATGATGAGTAGTATCACATTTGAGGGAGTATTCAAATTTGTTGTCGGTGTTGCAATAGCGGCATTGGTGGCATTCCTTGTGTGGTTCTTTAGCTCGGTTGTGGTATATATTTTGATCTCAGCGGTGTTGGCGGTGATGTTTCGACGTGTCGTTGCTTTGATGTTAAAAATCAAGATTTCAGGTCGGGAGATGTCTCGCGGTTTTGCTGCTGTCTTTACCCTCTTTGCCATCTGGGGGCTTTTTGCGATGCTCTTTGCGCTGTTGGTTCCGTTGATATTTTCAAAGTTGCATGAGCTGTCGAACCTCAACCTTTCGAGTGCGCTACACTCAGTTGAGGAGCCGATACATTATATACAGCACTATATCCAAAATCTCCTCTCGCTGCCTGAGTCGGATTTCGCTTTAGGGGATTCGTTGGTTAAGTATGTAGGCGATTTTGTCGATATGAATATGGTGAATAACGCCTTTTCATCCATTGTCGGTGTCGCAATGTCATCTGTTATCGCATTCTTTTCCATCTCGTTCATCACCTTCTTCTTCTTAAAAGATGATGGTCTATTTTCGTCAATGGTGTCGTCGCTCTTTCCTCAGAGATATACTGAGAATGTCGTTCGCGCGCTGGACTCAATATCTTTTTTGTTGTCGCGCTATTTTATAGGTATACTCACGGAGAGTGCCATCATCGCCTCGTTGATCTCGATTGTGATGATCTGCTTCGGCATGTCCACTCAGGATAGCCTTTTCATCGGGCTGGTGATGGGAGTTCTGAATGTCATCCCCTACGCAGGTCCATTTATCGGATATGTGATCTCGATATTTTTAGCTGTTCTCTCACCTATTGCATCAATGGGTGTTGGGGGAACAGTGATGCTTGTGATCTGTACTTTGTCGATAATCAAGGGGTTGGATGATTTCTTGTTGCAACCTACGCTCTATTCCGAGAGGGTCAAGGCTCACCCATTGGAGGTGTTCTTGGTTATTCTGCTCTCGGGACATGTTGCAGGAATCTTGGGAATGTTGTTGGCAATCCCATCATATACCGTTATTAGGGTCTTTGCTAAGGAGTTCTTCTCGCAATTCTCGTTTGTCCAGCGATTAACCAAGGAGATATAATTTTCAGTTTATGGTGGTTCTCAGAGGTGTTGTTGTCGAGGGCAAGAGGTTGGGTCGACAGCTAGGATTTCCGACGGCAAATGTTATGGTCGGCGATGATCTAGCTGTGGATAATGGCGTCTATCGGTCGCGAGTCGTAGTCGGAGGGGTTGAGTATCGAGCAGTCTCAAATGTTGGGACAAATCCCACTGTTGCGGACAAAGGTCGCCGAGTGGAGAGCTATATCTTTGACTTTGAGGGTGATATCTATGGCGAGACTATCGAGGTTGAGTTACTCGCCAAACTTCGTGATGAACGACGATTTGGGAGTGTCGAGGAGCTGAGAGATCAGGTTCTGCGCGATATCGAGTTGGCTCGCTCGCTTTAATCAATTGTCGAAATTACGTAGTCGAGTCTAACATCATGAGGCTCAGTGGGCAGCGTCTCAACGATTTGGTGAGGGTAGCAGATGCCAACAGTTGTAGCCTTGAATAGCTTGTTGGATAAAAATTTATCGTAATACCCTTTTCCGCGCCCGAGTCTATCGCCTTGGAGTGTGAATGCAACACCAGGAACAATCATTAAATCTATCTTTTCAAGTGGGAATAGAGTTGAGCTTTGTGGTTCAGAAATTCCGAATGAACCCTCGGCAATCTCTGATGGTGAATATTCGAAAAAATCCATTGTGTCGCCATTGACGCGTGGAAGAAGAAGTCGCTTTGATGATGCCCACCTCTGGAGCAGCAGATCAGTGGGGATCTCGTCGGGCAACGACGCAAAGAGGGCTATTGTCTCGCTACGATCAAAAAAATCGCGCGTTTCAATCTCCTCACATATTGATCTAGCGTAAGTTGCGCGCGTGGGTGCGCTCACCTCTAGGTTCAATATTTTCATTGAGCGTCTAATCTGCCTCTTCATAGTTGAAAAAAAAACGTTGTTTTGTGGTAAATATTGTTGTTATTTGGCAAACAATGTATATCTTTGTATGCAAAAGTAAACAAATTTTAATTTCATAAAACAAAATTCACACAATTATGAGCTGTTTCTTAACTAATTCATCTATTGGCAAGAAGTTGGTTATGAGTATTTCGGGAGCTTTCCTAGTACTTTTTATCCTCTTTCACATGTCAATGAACTTAGTGGCCCTCTTCAGTGCAGAGGCATACAACATGGTTTGTGCCTTTTTGGGTGCTAACTGGTATGCTTTGGCAGCAACTGCGCTTTTGGCCGCTGGCGTTGTGGTTCACTTCGCCTATGCAATTATCCTCACAATGAACAACTACGCAGCGCGTGGTAATGTTCGCTACGCTGTCACTGTTACAGAGAAGGGCGTATCGTGGGCATCGAAGAACATGTTGGTTCTCGGTTACATCGTTGTGGGCGGTCTGTTGCTTCACTTGTTTAACTTCTGGGCTAAGATGCAGCTTGTCGAGATCTTGGGTCACCACGAGGTTGTTGTTGGTGGTACAACTATTGAGCCTACAAATGGAGCTTTCCTCATCAAGTACACATTCTCACAGTGGTACTATGTTGTAGCTTACTTGGTATGGTTCGCAGCGTTGTGGTTCCACTTGACACACGGTGTTTGGTCAATGTTCCAGAGTGCAGGTTTTGCTAACGACACATGGTACCCACGCTTGAAGTGTTTGGCTAACATCGTAGCTACACTTATCTTCTTGGGCTTTGCAGTCGTTGTTGTAGTAACCTTCGTGCAGTCACTTTGTTGTGGCTCATGTTGTGGTGCCTAATTTATATTAATGTAGAATTATAAAATATAATCGGATATGGCTTTAAATATAGATTCTAAAACCCCAGCAGGAGAGTTGTCTAAGAAGTGGAGCAACCACAAAGAGGCAATCAAGGTAGTTAGCCCAGCTAACAAGCGTAAGCTTGACATTATTGTGATCGGAACAGGTCTTGGAGGTGCCTCTGCAGCAGCTTCACTAGGCGAGTTGGGTTACAATGTTAAGATCTTCTGTATCTCGGATTCACCTCGTCGTGCTCACTCTATCGCAGCACAGGGAGGTATCAATGCAGCTAAGAATTATCGTAACGATAATGACTCAGTATATCGTCTATTCTATGACACAATCAAGGGAGGTGACTACCGTGCTCGTGAGGCAAACGTATACCGTTTGGCTGAGGTGTCGAACCTAATCATCGACCAGTGTGTTGCTCAGGGTGTACCTTTCGCTCGTGAGTACGGAGGTTTGCTTGACAACCGTTCATTCGGAGGTGCTCAGGTGTCACGTACATTCTACGCTCGTGGTCAAACTGGTCAGCAGTTGTTGTTGGGTGCTTACTCAGTACTTAACAAGGAGATCGCAGCAGGTACTGTAAAGAGCTACCCACGTCACGAGATGTTGGACATCGTTGTTGAGGAGGGCGAGGCTCGCGGTATCATCGCACGTGATTTGATCACAGGTGAGTTGAAGCGTTTCTCTGCACACGCAGTTGTAATGGCTACGGGAGGTTACGGTAACGTATTCTTCTTGTCGACAAATGCGATGAACTCTAACGGTTCTGCAGCATTCCAGTGCTACCGCAAGGGAGCAGCTTTTGCTAACCCATGTTTCACACAGATCCACCCTACATGTATTCCAGTTCACGGAACACAGCAGAGTAAGTTGACCTTGATGTCGGAGTCATTGCGTAATGATGGACGTATCTGGGTTCCTAAGAAGTTGGAGGATGTTAAGGCGTTGCGCGCAGGAACATTGAAGGCTTCTCAGATCGCTGAGGAGGATCGTGACTACTACTTGGAGCGTCGTTACCCAGCGTTTGGTAACTTGGTACCACGTGACGTTGCGTCTCGTGCAGCTAAGGAGCGTTGTGATGCAGGTTTCGGTGTTAACGAGACAGGTTTGGCGGTATTCCTTGACTTTAAGTCGGCTATCGAGCGTTTGGGTCAGCCAGTTATCGCACAGCGTTATGGTAACCTTTTCGATATGTATGAGGAGATCACAGATACTAATCCATACAACGAGCCAATGATGATCTTCCCAGCTGTTCACTACACAATGGGTGGAACATGGGTTGACTACAACTTGATGACTACAATCCCAGGTTTGTACTCTATCGGTGAGGCTAACTTCTCAGACCATGGTGCTAACCGTTTGGGTGCATCTGCACTTATGCAGGGATTGGCTGATGGATACTTCGTACTTCCTTACACTATTGGTGACTTCTTGGCTAAGAAGATCCAGGCACCTAAGGTTCCAACAAATACTAAGGCATTTGATGAGGCTGAGGCAGCTGTTAAGGCTAAGATCGAGAAGTTGTTCTCAATCAAGGGTACTCAGACTGTTGATGATATCCACAAGAAGTTGGGTCACATCATGTGGGAGAATGTAGGTATGGCTCGTACTAAGGAGTCATTGGAGCGTGCGATCTCTGAGATTCAGGCACTTCGCAAGGAGTTCTGGAAGGATTTGAAGGTTGCAGGTGAGGCTATGGGCTTCAACCAGGATTTGGAGAAGGCTTTGCGTCTTGTAGATGCTTTGGAGATGGGTGAGCTTATGGCGCGTGACGGTCTCAACCGTGAGGAGTCATGTGGAGGTCACTTCCGTTCGGAGCACCAGACTGCTGAGGGTGAGGCTAAGCGTAATGACGAGGAGTTTGTATATGCAGCTGTTTGGGAGTATCAGGGTGAGGATAAGGCACCAGTACTTCACAAAGAGATGTTGAACTACGAGTTTGTTAAGCCAGCACAGCGTAACTACAAAGATTAAGTTTTTTTGGACGTTAACATTTAATTCTTTAGAAGATGAATTTTACATTTAAAATATGGCGTCAAAAAGACGCAAAATCTGCTGGTAAGTTTGTAGAGTATCCAATCAAGGATATCTCGGCTGACACATCGTTTTTGGAGACTTTGGATATCTTGAACAATGAGTTGATCCACAAGGGCGAGGAGCCAGTAGCATTCGACCACGACTGCCGTGAGGGTATCTGTGGTATGTGTTCATTGCACATCAATGGTCATGCACACGGACCAGAGAGCGCGGTTACGACATGTCAGATCTACATGCGTAAGTTCCAAGATGGAGAGACTATCACTATCGAGCCATGGCGTTCAGCAGCGTTCCCAGTAATCAAGGATTTGGTTGTAAACCGTTATGCTTACGATGAGATTCTTCAGGCTGGAGGTTACGTTTCGGTACGTACAAACTCAGTACCTGATGCTAATGCAATTCCAATCTCTCAGGCTGATGCTGAGGAGAGTATGGATGCTGCTGCATGTGTAGGTTGTGGAGCATGTGCTGCGACATGTAAGAATGGATCGGCTATGTTGTTCGTTGCTGCGCGTGTATCGTCACTTGCTAAGTTGCCACAGGGTCGCGTTGAGGGTGCTCGTCGTGCTAAGGCGATGGTTGCTAAGATGGATGAGCTAGGTTTCGGTAACTGTACTAACACAGGTGCTTGTGAGGCAGAGTGTCCTAAGAAGATCTCGATCTCTCACATCGCTCGTTTGAACCGTGAGTTCTTGGCAGCAAAGGTTGTTGAGTAGTCACGTTCTCAATAAATAGGTCGACAGTTGTGCTAGATGGCTCAATTGTTGACGTAAATATATCCGATTGTGCATTGTTGCGCAATCGGATATTTTTGTTATATTTGCAAAATAAACAGATAAAACTATGAAATATTTTTTGTTAAAGATTGCGGTAGTCCTTGTCGCTGCTTGTTCGTTTGTAGGATGTGAGGAGCTACACGATATAGTATATCCTTTGGATCGCACAGTATGGGTGACTGAGAATTCGGGCAATAATGATTATTATATAGAGTTCGATCTCAATAAGTTCACTATGTATGACAATAATAGTGGAGATGTATATGATTGGGGCACGTATGATTATGACTATGAGTACCCTTATGATATGGTATATCTTTATGGACGATATGATAACTATGTCCTAGAGTACGATGATTATAGAGATTGGCTTATTGATATTAACACAGGTTTTGTATACGAAAGAGGTTCGTATAACTAAGATTTAGTGTGTATCTACTTGTTTGAATATCAACTCTTTGATCTCTTGAGCTGTTGTGCTTGAGATATGGAGATACATTGCGATGTTGCGCGAAGGATCATCCGCTCCGAAGTCGAATGAGTCGGGGGTTGAGAATGAGATGCAGTCGCCACGTTGAAAGCCAAATCGGGCGTAGAAGTCGAATAGGCTCTCCTCGCTAGGTATGAGCATAGCAAGGTCATAACCATCGGTTGTGACCTTTTCTATTGCAGCCTCCATCAGCTTCGAGGCGTAACCCATGCCACGAAATTGAGGATGTGTCGCCACACCATATATGTATGCTACGCGTAGACCCTCGGGCGTTGTCATTGGGATGATGTGAAGCATCGCAATGTAGCGGTTGTCGACATCAACGAATGATATTAACCCCTTGTCGGAGAAGTATTTAATCAGAAAATGGTCGACAAATTGGTCATCGTCACCAAAGACTCGTTGCCACAATTTTTTGCACTCAGCCTCGTGGTGGTGCATATATATGGCAGTGTATTTGGGCTGAAGATATGCAGGATTGTACGAAAGTTTTGCGCGACGCAACCCTTCGATTCCCATATCTTCCTCGCGGTTGATGTGGGTATATTGTTGTGGTAGACTATGTGCAAATAGCTTGTTCAGAGCTGAATAGACACCTATGTAGTTGCGATTTCCCTTCTCGATATGCGTGCAAAATGTATGGCTATTTATCGCTGAGCCATATGTAAATGCCGCGACTTTGTTGTCGATGATTATCGCGCCACCGAATAATCCAAGATATGAAAAGTGGCGAAAAGCCTGCTCAATAGCTACGCGCTCGGAGGTGTCGGTTTGCGACTCGCGCCACTCGTTGTCGAGACGAAGGCAGTCATCGAAAAGGTCGGGAGTAAGTTCGCGATATTCGTAGCTGTACTTCGCCTCAAACTGGTTGATATGGTTGCGTTTAGGCTGATACCTCTTGCCCGTTAGCGACTCTAGATCTTTGCGATTGTAGATATAATCCTCGTAGTCGCGGTCGGAGTGGAATGCGAAATTGTTGTGATGAGAGTTGTTGAGCGTTATTCGTCCCATCTCGGTGAGTCCAATGACCCTAAGTCGCTGACCATTAGCGTGTGCATCCTGAGCCATGAGTGGTATGAGGTGCGAAAAGTCAAAAGATCCATCGCCACCAATAGGTTGCATATATCCCAATTCGCTACCTCCGTTGATACGGAAACGAATTATAAGATACCCCTCGACCTCAGCCCACGCACTCTCAAAAACAGGTTGCCAACAGAACATATTAGCAAACGAAAGGTCGCAATTTTGGTGTGTTGCACACAGTGTGTACCTCTCAATTATTTGGCGATCTTCGATCCTTAATGGTTTGAAATCTATCATCTTAACTCTCTCTAATCACTCACTCTCTAAAAATTATAACACCCCCTACTCAACCACGTAGCTACGCTTTTCGATATGGTCGTAGTATTGCTGTACAGCAGCCTTAAGGGTTTCCGATTCGTTGATTGTCACTACACCGTCGTTCGTGTTTGCCTTGAAGTCGCCATTGTATACCATCGACCAATTGGGACGCTCAGGCTCGTTTAGGATGTCGCGTCCAAATGCAAAATATGGCTCTTTGTTGCCAAGGAGTCCAAGGATTGTCGGCATGATATCTATCTGTTGTGTCACGTCGTTGATCTCCGCTTGCAAAGATCCATCGGGTGTGTAGATAAATCCTACAATATGGTGGTTACCAGGGTAGTGTCTTGTCTCGGGAGCCATCTTCTCGGATGATACGTGGTCGGCTGTAAAGACAAAAATTGTTCTGTTGAACCACTCCTCCTTGCTGAATCGCTCGAAGAATTTACCTATCGCCATATCGTCATATGCCGTGCCTGGTTGAATCCTTGTTTTGCCTTTAGGTAGGATATCTTTGTACTCCGCAGGTATTGAGAATGGGTGGTGTGCCGTTAGGGTGAACACTGACGCCATGAATGGCTCTTGCATCTCGGTCAACTCCTCGCCCATAAATTGGAGGAATGGCTCGTCCCAGATGCCCCAGTTGTCATCAAAATCTTTTTTGCCATGCTTTTTCTCGTAATCCTCGCGACTGCGGAGGTGCTCAACACCTGCCATCGTTGCATATGCCGCGAAGCCCATTGAGTGGCGCGAAGACCCGCAGAAGAAAGATGTTGTATAGCCTATGTCTCTCAAAATTTTAGGCATGTGGCGACTTTCGCCCATCGACTGAGGCATCAGCACAAATGTCTCGGTTAGGGATGGCATGCTACCCAAAACAGATGGCATAGCTTGTATAGAACGAGTTCCATTGGCGTGCATCTGTTTCAGTGCGAGACCATTGCGCATGAGCGAGTCCAAGAATGGCATATATCCCTTGTCTCCAGCCTCGTAGAGGTGTGGAGCAAGGAATGCTGAATTCTCAGCCGAGAAACTCTCCATTATTACCACCATGACGTTATATCCTTTATACTTGACCAGCGAGTCTTGAATGTATTTTGCAGGGTAGTGGAATGGTGTGAAGAGCGAGTCAGCTTTCGCTTTATCGAAAAATTTAACGTTGCGCGGTGCTGTATGCCCGATAGATCTAATTATACAGAACGGATTGCTCAATATGAGGTTTACCTTTGCTATGTCCGTGGTGTAGATCGTGGCATTTGATGGTGCTATTGGGCGTGTGTCGCTACTTGGAAATCCACCCCTCACGCCACTCAGAACGAAAAACGCCGCAACCAACAATATTGCCGTGTGAGTAGGGTAGTAGAGCCAGCTGGATTTAGGAGTGCTGGGCGACTCAACGCGCAGCATGTAAGCCTTGGCGAGTAGGTAGACCATCGCAATCATGATGATAATCAGCCACCAATTTTCGAGTGCGAACTGCCCCATCAGCTCAACGGAGTTGTCGTTGTCGGCAAAGAGCAACTCCTCCATAGATATCCTCTTTTGGGTATATCTAAAGTAGACCACATCCGCGAAATTTATTGCGATGATCGCAACGGTGTTTGTCACCATGTATAACCAGAAAAGCCCCCTCTTGTACCACGTTTTAGCGCGCAGTCGAAGTGGTATCAGCGACAGCACTATCCATAACGCATTGGTATAGAGGATAGATGGCGCATCAAATTTCAACGCGCCTGGAAAAAGGTGTGCGATCTCCTGTATGGTCAACCCCTCGATTAGGGATTGGTTGTAGAGGTAGAATATAGTTTGGCACAGCGTTAGAACTACATAAAGAAGTACTATACGCCATGCCACCATTACCACCTCACTCTTCAATAAACTTTTCATAGGTATGTGGGTGAAATATTTCGTAGGATGCTCCTACATTTTTCGTTGTTTGCTCTACTCCTCGACAGCCTTTAGCGACATGTCGAGCGACTTGATCTGGTGCGTAAGAGCACCCACCGAGATGAAGTCTACGCCACACTCAGCATATGTGCGAAGTGTATCAAAAGTGATGCCACCGCTTGACTCTGTCTCGCAACGTCCTGCAACCTTAGCGATACCCTCGCGAGTCATTGCAGGCGAGAAGTTGTCGAACATAATGCGATCAGCACCTCCTGCGGCAAAAACCTCGTCGATATCCTCCAATGTGCGAACCTCACACTCGATAGGGATATTCTTGCCCTTAGCCGCAAGATACTCTCTCGCGCCACGCACAGCATTACCCACGCCACCTGCGAAGTCTATGTGGTTATCTTTGAGGAGAATCATATCGAATAGACCCATGCGGTGGTTGTCGCCACCTCCGATCTTAACCGCCATCTTATCCAAGACGCGCATTCCTGGTGTGGTCTTGCGAGTGTCGAGAACCTTGGTGTGAAGATCCTTCAACTCCGCGGCATAGACTGCGGTCTGTGTAGCCACGCCACTCATGCGCTGCATGATGTTGAGAAGTACACGCTCCGCCTGAAGAAGTGATCTCATGCCTCCAGATACGTAAAACGCTACATCACCGCTCTTTACGCGATCACCATCGTTGAGAATCTGCTCGAATATCATCTCTGGGTCGAGGCGGTTGAGAACGATCTGTGCGATCTCGATACCTGCGATGACACCCTCCTGCTTGCAGAGAAGTTTCATCTTTCCGCGCTCCGTTGCTGGGATGCAACAGAGTGACGTGTGGTCGCCATCACCGATATCCTCTTTAATACATAGCTCGATAAGCTCCTCTACGAATGGTAGGTATTCTGCCTTAATCATATCTTTATATTTAATCGTTATATTTTCGTGTTAAAATGCGTTGCAAATATAATAATTTTCAATTAAAAAAGAGCCTAAAACCCGAAGGTATTAGACTCTTTTTTAATGTGTGGGGTGTGTGGTTACTCAGTAACCGCGTTGCCTGTGTATGTTGCATAGTACGTTTTTTGCAAGCTCATGCCGACAAAGCAGTCAAACGTTACTGTGAGTGTTGTGCCAACAGTTAATACAGATACGTTTGAGACTGTTACCACAGTATATGGATCTCCATCTATGGTTGTTGCTGTGATAGTATCTGTGCCGTATACGTTGTCAGAAATGTAAGTAACGTTTGGAAGAACGATATCCATTGAGTAAGGCATACCTGAGTCAAATATAACTTGGTTCATTGTTACTGTAATTGAATCATCCTCGCCCTTCTCAGTCTCAAATATAAAGTCTTGACCTGTGTAGGTTGAGTATCTATCAGCATCCTCTACTGATACCATTCCTGAGAACTGACCCTCTTTTGCTGGCTGTGGTTCTGCATCATCGTCACTACAAGATACTGCACTCGCAAGTGCCAAAGATGCAATCATTAGCATCGAAAGAAATTTTTTCATAATCTAATCTGTTTTATTTTAAATGTTTATATTCAAATTTACGCCAAACATCTGTGGGCGTCCGCACTGTACAAATTCGTTGCCCATGGACATGAAATAGAATGTGTCGAAACTCTTATCCGCTATGTTCGTGCCCCAGATCGAGAAGTTAAACCTCTCAGCCTCAAAGCGAACCTCACTGCCCACGAGCGCGTAGAATGGTTGCGAAAGAGAGTTGCTCTCATTCCAGTAGATCCTGCCAACGCCATTGGTGTTGAGGTTGAGAACGATATTTTTTATCACCCCTCTGTTGAGTGGAATGGTGTAGTCTATGCTTGCCGACATGGTTTGTTGTGGCGCGTAGGGGACGTAGTTACCTGCATAGTCCTCCTCGTTGTCGTCATACTCGATAAACTTCGCATTGGTGTAGCCATAGGCGGCATTTATGGTGAAGTTGCCAAGTGTTGCGCGCCCCGAAAACTCCGCTCCATAACTTCGTGAGCGACCTGCGTTGGTCATCATGCGACCTGTGACCATCCCATCGGGGAATATGGTAAGTTGCTGATCGCGACAGTCGATGTAGAAGAGCGATAGATCTGCTGAGAGAGTGCGATTTTTATTTTCAAGATGTGTGCCAATCTCGTAGTTCCAGCTATACTCTGGTTTGTAGGAGATGATATCCTCCGCCTCGTAGAGTGCCGAGAGTCCAAAGAGACTAGTGATCTCTTGTTGTAGAATATCCGAGAACATCTGAGAGTTGTAACCTCCTGCCTTGTAGCCCTTTGAGATGGTGGCGTAGATGGTCGATTGCTGATACTCACCGAATTGATATATAGCGTTGATCTTGGGCAAAAACTCCAAAAATGATTGGTTTGGCTTGCCTGTGAGGTCGATATTGATGGGTTTCACAAATATCAGCTCATCATCGGAGTTGTACTTCTTTGCACCTGTGTTGGTGTAGCTGTGGTAGTCGAGCATGGTGTACTCGTAGTCAAGGCGAATACCAGCCGTCACCTTCAAGCGATTCCAACGGTAACTCGACTCGTGGTATAGTGCTGTGCCAAAGGTGTGGTTGGTGAAGTCGCTGTCGAGCAGGAATGAGTCGCTATCCCACACGTAATAATCGGTGCTTGTTGGGATATTTTCGAGTATCAGATCGTTGATTCCAGCCTCCTTGAATGTCACTGGAGCCTGCATGTTCTTGTGGTCGTAGAAACCAAAAGCTCCGACCATCCAGCTATACCCATCCTCGTAGCTCTCTTTTTTGTTGCGTAGGACAAAATCCTGAGTCACAGAGTGTTCCTGAATCTTCTGTTGCAAAGTAAAGACCGACTCGGGCGAAAAATCCTGATCGAGGGTCATTATGTCGTTGAGATATTGGTAGCTTGTGATGCTCGAAATTTTGAACTTGTCGGTGGTGTGTTGCACCGTGAGACCGTTGTTCACCAACGTGCGTAGGTAGCTCGATGGGTCGTTGTAGCTGATATCTCCGCGCTCCAAATTTTTGTAGGCGTAACCACCTTGATCGACAGTCGAGACCGACAGCGTGTTGTCTAGGCGTGTGCGACTCGATGCACGGTACTGCATGCGAAGTCGACCTCCTGCCGACCTCTCCGTGTCGCAATTTTCGCCTGTGTACTCGTTGGTGTAGAACCCATCCGTGGAGTTGTAGTAGCCACTGAGTGAGGCGGCAAACTTATCTGAAAACTTCTCGTAGATTGAGCCGTTGATCTTGTATGTATTGCCCGAACCATATGACAACCCAACTCTAACTCCTTGATAGTTAAATGGTGAGAGAGTGTAGATATTGACCACGCCACCCATTGTGTTGCGTCCGTAGAGAGTCGACTGTGGACCTCTGAGAATCTCGACCCTCTCAATATCCGCAACCTCCACATCAAAGCCGTTCTTGTTGAGATACGGGACGTTGTCGACGTTGAGACCTATGACTGGTTGATCTATTCGCGCCCCAAGACCACGCACATATATTGACGATGTTATGCGCGAACCATAGTCGGGGATATAGAAGTTGGGGGCTAGTGACGAGACATCTTTCATGGTGGTAACCCTCTTGTTCTCAATCTCTTTCATGTTGAGTATCGAGACAGAGACGGGTTCAGCCTTGAGGTTTAGCCCCTGCTTGATGGTGGTCACCTGCACCTGATCCACCTGAAGAAGTGTGTCGATCTGTGGTGCTGCCACCTCAGAGTCTGCCGATGCTGTCGAAGCCTCCACCTGCGCAACTCCAAGGCATGCAAAAAACAAAGTAAAAAAAATTCTAATTCTGTATCTCATCGCCTGCAAAGGTAGCGCACGTAAGAGAGTTGAACAATCCTCATTTGTTAGGATAATAGCAGCCCTGCGATGACAAATCCAGCAAAAGTGAGACTAGCAATGCCATTAAGTGTACCAAATGCGATACCGATGTTGGTTTGGCGCGTTGGTGTGACAAGGATATGCTCCGCGGTGATAATTGCAATAAAGATACCTGTTCCGATCCAGATCCAGAGACTTTGTGGAAGTAGCCACGCAAAGGCAACCAACGCCAATGCCGACACAACATGTAGTGCAATACTTATATATAGTGCTCCGCGTGGTGAGAATTTCGAGGGGATGGAGTGTAGCCCCCTTTGGATATCGAACTCCCGATCTTGGAGGGCATAGATGATGTCGAACCCTGCGCACCATGTCATCACAACAAGCGACAAGATCACTGGTGCTAACGCAAATTCTCCAGTCACAGCGATATATGCCCCTGTTGGAGCAATGCCGAGCCCCAAGCCTAAAACCATGTGAGCCAATGAGGTGAAGCGTTTGCAGTAGCTGTAGATCAAAACGACAAAAAGTGCGATTGGTGACAACACGGCTGTGAGGGTGTTGATAGAGGCTGCTGCGCCAATAAATAGTAATGCGTTTAAAATCACGAATGTAAGAGCCGCGCGAGGCGATATAACGCCACTCGGAATTTCGCGCATGGCGGTGCGTGGATTATCTCCATCTATATCCCTGTCGGCCCAACGGTTGAAACCCATCGCGGCATTTCGCGCAAAGAGCATGCAGAGTAGAATCTTCACAAGCAACAGCCACTCAAAGGGTTGCGAGGTAGCTGTGAGCGCGTAGGTGTACCCAACGAGCGCAAAGGGAAGTGCGAAAATCGTGTGCGACAACTTCACTAGGTCGCTATATTTTTTTATCATATTTGGGGGTGTTAACTTAAGGGGAGTTCTATTTTCTCCCAAAAATACTTTTCGCTTACTAACCACCCCTTTCTGTTATTATAAAAATCGGTGGTAGAGCCACTACAACCAACTTTTGCAAAAACAAAAATGGGCAATTATTAACCAAAAATTAAAATTAGGGAGAAAATAGAACTCCCCTTAAAAATTTCAAAACATCTATCTCATCGGGGTAGTCGCAGAGGCGTGGACGTTGTGCCTCACCGAAAGCCACGGATCGCGAGTGGCTAACTTTGTCGCCTCCAACAACGCACTGTATCTCCGTGTCGTGGGTCGCGAGCCAATCACGCACCTCATCCAAGTCGCTGTACTCCACAACCGAAATCGCGCTCAACGAGGTTGGAAACTCTTGGGACTCGACAAAAATTGATGACCCATTGTCGTAGAACATTGTCCCCTTAAGGGTCATCAAAGCGTGCGTTTGCAGGTAGTTATTCCTGTATTTTGGGTGAGTAGGGTAGTGCTCTAACTTTAATCTGTCGAGCCTTGGCGTGAAGATCATAGAGACATTTCTGCAACCCAACCCCGAATACCTATATATATCGTCGCGCAGAAGATCTAACTCTTGCGTCGACTCTGCGCCCGAAAGCACCGCCACCGAGTGTCGCGTGCCGCGCAAAAGTATTGGTAGCTTAGAGTATTTCTCGCGGAATATTTTAGCGGTCGCATCACTGCCCGTTGCAATCACTCGATTGATTTTGGGTAGATCCTCCGACTCGTTATATATTAATATAGGTATATTTGGCTCAATCTCCTTCAACTGCTCAATCATGTAGCTCGTAAGTGCGGAATCCTTGCTCGATGGCTTTACAAATGCGCGATCTCCAACTGCCAATGTGCAGATCAGATCAAAGAACCCCACGAGCGGAATATTGCCTGCCATGATGATTAGGATATTTTCGGGCGATGGTAGCGGAAGATTCTCATACCCCTCCAGCCAATGCGCCACCTTTTGAGGGTGGAGCATCTCATCTCGAATGGCGCGAATGGCAAAATCTATGTCACCCTCTGAAAACCAGTTATTTTGAGCTATGGCACTCTCTACCACCTCGCGATGTTGAGGTGAGCAACCCCAATCGTCGAGCCTTAAATATAGGTCATGAAGTATGTCAACTATCTTTTTCACGCGGCAAATATAGCGAAAAATAGGGTGCGAGAATATCTTTTCTAAATATTTTAGTGAAAAGTTGTATAAACTAGAATTTTTTCGTACTTTTGCGCTCTCGCATTATGTGGGAGTTGGATTACAATATTTTTATCAGTATTAATTAAACGTAAACAAAGTGGATTCATTAAGCTACAAGACTATCTCTGCCAATGAGGCAACGGTTGACAAACAATGGGTGTTGATCGATGCTACGGACGAGGTATTGGGTCGTCTTGCATCGCAGGTCGCAAAGATCCTACGAGGTAAGAACAAGCCTAGCTACACTCCTCACGTTGACTGTGGTGACAACGTCATCATCATCAACGCTGATAAGGTGAAGCTCACAGGTAAGAAGATGACCGAGAAGGTCTATGTCCGCCACACTGGCTACCCAGGTGGACAGCGTTTCGCTACACCAGCGGACTACATGGCAAAACGCCCAACATTCGTTGTTGAGAAGGCGATCAAAGGTATGTTGCCAAAGACTCGCCTCGGCGATCAAATGTTGCGTAACCTTAGGGTATACGCAGGATCAGAGCACCAGCAGGCTGCTCAAAATCCAAAAGTAATTAAGTTAAACGAGATTAAGTAAGAGATTTATGGAAGTTGTAAACACCGTCGGTCGTCGTAAGGCAGCTGTGGCACGCGTATTCGTGAAGCCGGGTACTGGTTCTATTACAATCAACCACAAAGAGCTAGAGGTCTATTTTCCTTTGGAGATTCTTCGCTATCAGGTTAAGCAACCCTTTTTGGTCACTGAGACAGAGGGTAGCTTTGATGTAACAATCAACCTAGATGGTGGTGGTGTCAAGGGTCAGGCTGAGGCTGCTCGTTTGGGTATTGCTCGTGCATTGTGCGAGATCAACGCGGAGTATCGTCCAGTTCTTAAGAAGAACGGATTCCTTACACGTGACCCACGCGAGGTTGAGCGTAAAAAGCCAGGACAACCTGGAGCACGTGCGAAGTTCCAATTCAGCAAGCGTTAATATTACGCCTACGAGATCGAATTTCGGCATGCACAACTTGGGTTTTTCAAACCATTCAGACTACTACGCAAGTACTGCTCGAATGGTTGCCTAAGTTGCGGAAAACTAGATGGGATTGGCTCTCGCGAGTCACTACTCGCTAGTTGAAGAAAAGAGAATTAAAATTAAAGAATTAAGAATTAAAATGTCACGTACAGATTTTAATACATTGTTGGAGGCTGGTGCACATTTCGGACACTTGAAGCGTAAGTGGAACCCTAAAATGGCTCCATATATCTTCATGGAGAAGAATGGTATCCACATCATTGACCTTCACAAGACGGTTTTGAAGATTGACGAGGCTGCTGCTGCGATCAAAAACATCGCTAAGAGTGGTCGTCGTGTACTCTTCGTAGCCACAAAAAAACAAGCTAAAGAGGTTGTTGCCGAGAAGGTATCAACAGTCGCTATGCCATACGTTACTGAGCGTTGGGCAGGTGGTATGTTGACCAATTTCCCTACAATACGTAAGGCCGTTAAGAAGATGTCAACTATTGATAAGATGACACAGGACGGTACTTTCGACAATTTTTCAAAGCGTGAGAAGCTTCAGATCTCACGTCAGCGCGCTAAGTTGGAGAAGAACTTGGGTTCAATCTCTGATTTGACACGTTTGCCAGCAGCTTTGTTTGTTATTGACGTTCAGAAGGAGTCTAACGCAGTTAAAGAGGCTAAGCGATTGAATATCCCCGTATTTGCAATGGTTGATACTTGTTGTGATCCAACCGACATTGATTACGTAATACCAGCAAATGACGACGCGGCTAAATCTATCGCAGTAGTTCTTGACGCAATGTGTGCAGCAATTTCTGAGGGTCTTGAGGAGCGCAAGCTAGAGAAAGAGAAGGAGTCAACTGAGGATGGTGCTGAGGATTCAGTAGCAAAGAAGGACTCTAAGCCACGTATCAAGAAGGTTGTTAAGGCATCTTCTGATGATGCAGCAGTAGCAGAGGTTGTTGAGGCTGTAGCAGAGGTTGCAGTTGAGGCTGTAGCTGAGGAGGCTAAGGCTGAGTAATTTTTTTTAATAAAAATAGAAATTATACTACTATGGAAATCAAGGCAGCGGAGGTGATGAAACTCCGCAAGATGACTGGTGCAGGAATGATGGATTGCAAGAAGGCTCTAGTAGAGGCTGAGGGTGATTTCGCTCGTGCACAGGACATTATCCGCGAGAAAGGTAAGCAGATCGTAGCTAAGCGTGCAGATCGCACAGCGTCTGAGGGTGCTGTTGTGACTAAGATCATTGGCGAGAAGGCATACATCATGTGTATGGCTTGCGAGACTGACTTCGTAGCAAATAATGCAGATTACTTGGCGTCAGCAAACGCAATCTTGGATGTTGTTATCGCAGCAGATGCTGAGGATGCAGCGGCAGCTATGGCTTGCAAGAACGAGGCTGGTGTTACTGTTGAGGAGATGATGGCTGAGAAGTCACAGCAGACAGGTGAGAAGATCGAGATGGCATACTATGCACGTGTTGAGGCTCCTTACTGTGTTGCTTACGTTCACTTCAACAAGAAGTTGGGTACTATCCTCGGATTCAACAAGGCTATCGACGAGGATTTGGCGCGTTCTATCGCTATGCAGGCAACTGCTATGGCACCTATCGCTATCAGCGAGGCAGATTGTGACCCAGCAGTTGTAGCTCACGAGCGTGCAATCGCTATCGAGGCTATGAAGCAGGATCCTAAGAATGCTAACAAGCCAGATGCTATCTTGGAGAAGATCTCTGAGGGTAAGATGCGTCGTTTCTTCGAGGAGAACACACTTCTTGCACAGGCAGTTGTTGGTGAGAAGAAGTCTGTAGCAGACGCTATCGCTGAGTGCGATAAGGAGGCTACAGTTATTGCTTACAAGCGTTTTGCTTTGGAGGCATAATCCTTACGACATATTATGAAAAATCCCTGCATCGCATGATGCAGGGATTTTTGTTTGCCCCATTTTATGGTCTCTAAAATTCCACACTATACACTTGCTATGTTTGTGGGGGGGGCAACTGAGATGTTGCGCTCTTATACCTCTACTCTTTGTAGTCTGTCATTACGCTAACAACAAGCGACCGCCCCAATCGGAGCGGTCGCTTTGTGTATATTATCATATAATTATTGAGTCACCGACTATTGCGTTTAGTAGTTTTGTCTGGCAGGTTTGTAGTTGTCGATACTTGCTCAGTAGAGATGCTTTTTTGTACTGTTTGCAAAATACGAAATATCGGTATAGATTTGCGTTTGTCGTTATCGAGTTGGTTCTAATTTTCTGTGTTTTGTTTCCTCTGATATGTCCGAGATATGAGTTCACGCGTGCTAGTGTCAAGCTCATCTGTTCAGGTTTGATGTTGTCGTTTAGTAGTATTACGTTGTTTTTTTTGCACTCTGTTCTAAACCCTTTAATTGTTCTGTTTATCGAGTATATTCTGTGAGGTTTCACCATTGCGCCTAGGAAATGCACACCTTTTTGGTGCTTTTGGAGATATATTTTTTTTGGGTGTATCCTCAGTGCTGCGAGTTGTTTTGAGATTGACTCAGCCATCTCGATGCATGCTGCATATTGGCCAGCGGTTATTTGTTTAAGATCGAAAAGTATTCTAATGTGCAGTTTTATGCTAACGACGAGCACACGTGCGTCGTATATGTATTGGTCTTTTTTATTGTTGGCGTTTGCTTGATAAACAAGTTTCAGCACCTCCATAGTCTCTTTTTTCAGCTCTTCGCCTAGAGTATATCTCAGGTCGCGGTTGAAGTGTTGTGAGAGGTTAAATATCTTTAGTAGGAGGTCATATGTTGCTTTGAATACTGGTAATTTATCATATACCGCCATTGTTACACTCTTTTTTTAGTTCGCTAATAAATACCATGCACTCTAGTGGGGTTTTGCACTCTACGTTGAAGTTTTTTATTTTCTCCACTATTGCGTCATTTTTGTTTGGAGCTGGTATTTCCAGTTCTAGTTCTATTTTTTTTGTTTTCTGCTCATATATCTCTATTGACTCTTTCCAATGTTTGAACTCCACATCATCTATTGTCTGGGTTTGGATTGTTATTGTCTTGTCGTCACCGCTTGTTATGTTGATAATGTTTTCAAATTTTGGGAGTGTTGCTGTTGGAAATCCTAGCGATACGCCATATGCGTTAATTGTCTTGACATATTTTTTCTTCACTTCGTACTTTTTCACACGGTTGTAGAAAGCGTATGCCGATTTTTCGTATGCTTTGTAGAATATTCCCTCTTTATAGAGCACTATTTTGTCACTATTCTGACGTTCACTCACACAAATCTCTAAAGTTGTCATAATGGCAATTTCCAAAAAAAAATTCGAGCGGCTTCGCCGCTATTAATCCCCCCTGACGACCCTAGCGGGGTCGTCAGGGAATGAATCAAATGAATCGGATTATTCTCGGACTGGGCGTACAGGAAACCCTGCTGCTCGGTAGCTCGTGTTGGTCGCGTTGACGTTCGACGAACTCAAGTACAGGGTGTGTCCTTGCGTGCCGCTGTAGGGCGATGCACTCCAGTAGTAGCCGTACGTTCCAGCGTAGCTGAGAGTACCGCTTGCACTGCCGCGGATGCCGGAAGCAGGATAGTAGGCGTAGCCGTTGTAGGTGAGACCATCGAAAACATCGTAAGTGAACGTTGAGGTGCTGAAATCGCTCCATGTGCCTGTTATCGGCAACTTCCAACCAAGTGGCGACGGATCGAAGATCGACTTGTCGGTTGTAGACGATGCATTTTCGTCATTCCAAAGGCATGTAGT